>NZ_BAAGQU010000005.1:0-881226 GCF_054783315.1 Terrabacter koreensis
TTCTCGGTGTCTACTCGACATTGAATGTGCTCCTCTCCCTAGCGCGATCGGGTGTCTCGGTGTGGCCCCTTGGGATCGCCACGGAAGCGGGGCGGGGTGAGGCGCGTGCGAGCCGACGGCGCCCCAGGGTCACCGGTGAGCCGCCTTCCACGCACATCGATGGGTGTGCCGTCCCCGTCGGCGAGCACACAGTCCCGCGCCTCTGGCGCGACCTGACGGGCGCATCACGCTCGGTGGGGCCCGCCGCAAGCAAGCTGTCCTCGATCGCGCGCCCGACGGCTGGATGGGGCCAATCCCATTTGCTACGTGCCGGTGGCTTGCAAGGTGGTTTAGGTGACGACGCGCTTGGCGGGTTGGCCGTGCTCCGAGTCGGCGCCGATATCAGTCTGCTGGAGGCGAGTGGCGCGACCGCGGACATTCGACATCGTCTCGCCAATCTTGTGTATTCGCTATGCTTGCGAGGCATTGGCACGCAGGATTTCGAGGACACCCACTGCAACTGTCGCGCCCCCACTGGATCGTCATCGACACCGCTGTACGGGACGCCTGGACAGCTCGTACCTATGGAACTCGCAGGTACTGTCTCGTGGCAGGGGGAGCGAACTCATTTGGCCCTCCGCGCCAACGCTAGCCTCAACTTGGCACTGACGCCCTGCGCAAAGTGCTCCGGAATGATCGAATTGGAGTTGTCCGTATCGATCCAGTACTTACCCGTAAGCGTGCCATAGTCGTTGAAATCAATCTCCGCCTTCCATGTCGAAAGTCCACTGTTGGACTTCACATAAATGACGGCTGTCATTCCGGTTACAACAACATTCGTCACTCTCGGCGTTGACTTCGCCACGTCATTTACCAACTGACTGAACTCCACCTGAGAGTAACTCTCGGAGAAGCACGGAGGTGAGTTCCTCCGCCTACTTGTCTCCTGAGACTCTCGGTAGCTCCGCACGATGGTTGCGCCTATCGCGGCGACAGCGCCGCCCGCCAGCAGGTTGTCCAGCAAGCCCATATTGTCCCCTGTCGAAGTCTCCTTGCCCGAGAGGCTAGTGACTCCTCAGCCCACCAGGTGCCAAGGGGCTCGGTGCGTCGCCAGAGGGAGTGGGGACGGCTGCCACAGCAACCGCTGCGCAGTGCGGGTGAAGCGACGCTGCCGGCGTTCGCAACAGCTTCGGACCGCAGCGTGGGAGACATAGGCGGCGAAGGGACACACCTCCCTCGCCGCGGGTCTCACCGTCTTGCGATAGGCACACGTCGCAGCCTTCCACGGCTTCGAATTGAACCAGTTCACCTACTGACACCCCCGCGGGCCACCTTGTCGTTCATCGAGCCGCCAAGCGATGTCGCCATACGCGGATACATTCGCTCCATGGGACGCGTCAACAAGTTCGGATGTAGGTCAGCGCCAAGGTGGTTGAAGTGAACTTGCTCGACCGCATCGACCAACGCCTCTCCGACACGCGTGCGCGGATCAATCCGCACGATTTCGAAGACTGTGCGACCTCATTGCTCAGTCCCATCCACCCCGGGCTCGTACCGATCACCGGAGGCTCCGACTTCGGCCTTGACGCAGAGATCACCGAAGACTCCCGGATCACCGGTCTCATCATCACGTCCTCGCGGAGTTGGGACGGCGCGAGGCGAAGCCTGCGAGACAGCCTGCGGTCGATACGGAAGAACCAAGTCCCCGTCCAGCGTGTCGTCGTGGTCAACCTCGCCGAAGCGAACAGGTCGAAGCGCGAGAAGCTCAGAGACATCGCGAAGGAGTTCGATTGCGAACTCGTGCAGGTCTACGACCGAGCATGGTTCGCGAACCAGTTCCGAGAAAACCCCGACTGGCGGCGCAAGATCCTCGACATCGAAGGTGGACCGTTCAGCTTCTCGCGCCAACCGCGCGGAGCACGCCCCGACGAACAACAACTATCAACCATCGGACGCGACGCCCTCATCGCCGAAGTGAACCAGTCCGACTCCGACATGACCTTGTTCGGAGTACCAGGCGTCGGGAAGAGCCACGTAGCCAGCAGACTAGACGGCGCCCTTTTCCTCGAACGGCACCCCACGCCCGAACGACTTCTCGATGACCTCATCGAAAGCAGGCCCGCCCTGGTCGTGGTCGACGACGCGGGCGCACGACTCCAAGACGTCGACCTTCTAATACAACTGCGGGACGCGGAGAAGCTCGACTACCGCATCGTCGCAACGTGCTGGCCGCACGAGACGGAACGGATCGCAGACCACCTCCCGAATGCGGTCCAGCTCGAGGTCGACCTCCTCACCCGCGAAGAGCTCGGAGCAATACTCCGCGAACGCGGCATCACCCGGCTTTCAGTAATCGTGCACCTCCTCACACAAGCCGACGGCCGCCCCGCCTGGGCGCTGAACCTTGCCGACCTCCTCATTCAAGAGGGTGACTGGAAGTCCGTATGGACCGGCAACGCGCTGCGAGACCGGATCTTCGCCTTCCTACGCATATCCAACGCACCGGAAGATGCAGTCGATGTGCTCGGCACCCTGGCGCTCCTCGGCCAAGTCAACGACGACCAGTTACGACGCCTAGCCGACCTCCTCCAGATCCGGCAACCCGAACTGGTCCGACTCATCCGATCTATCGCGATCGCCGGCCTCGTCGATGTCCAGGACCACAAGCGCTTCGACCGCGAGACCCAGCAGGTCGAGCACACCCAGACCTACCGCGTCCAGCCGCACATCATCGCCGCCAGCGTCGCATCCGAGGTGTACTTCTCCGGCACCGCCTCACCCGTCCGACTGCGCGACGTCCGAGACAAGTTTCCTGAAATGGCTGCCGACATCATGCAGATCCAGATCTACACGAAAATCCTCGGCGCAACGCACCCAAGAGTGCCGACCACCGCCGAACTCATCTCTGTGCTGCCCGACGCCAAGAAGGCCGTCGAACTCCTACGAAGCTTCGGCCAACTCGGCCCCAAACAAGCGCAAGCCGTCGTGGACATCCACCTAGCACGCGTCACCACAGCGCTTAACGCCAGTGATCCCACGATTGCCGAGAGCGAAGCGAAGCTCTTGGCCGCACGCGTCGCAGACGCAGTGGAAGGCAACGTCCCCGGCGTCGTTGCCACCTTCGTCAAAGCGCTTACCTTTCTCGAAGGCGCAGGCCGCGACATCAAACCGGCGGCCAAGGAACTCGTGGAAGAAGTTCGCGACGCGCGCAGCGGCGACCAACCCCAGCTCGCCGATCTCATGAAACTCGTCCAAGCACTCCAGACCGTGCCCGACGCCGACCTCACCGACACCGTCTGGGCAGCGCTCGCCTTCGAGATCCTCGCCCCGACGTACGACGGCAACTACATGAACCCCGAGGTCCTCCACCAGTTCATCCTGCAGTCGTTCACCTGGGCCGCTACCCATATGGAAACCCTCTACGACGCCATTCAGCCCGCACTCGCAACTCGTGCCCCCGGACTAACGCCCACCCTCCAACTCGCACTGATCGACCTGCTCGACAAATGGGTGCGGATCGCGAACGGATGGGACCTCCCATTCGGCGGCAAGACCAACAAGGCCCAAGTACGCGCGGGCAAGCGGATCGCGAAGAACATCGCGAACACCCTCGCCCCAGTCATCACCGCCCCCGGCGTCCGAGCCCGGTTCAACAACGCGACAAGCACCCTAAATATCCGGCTCGATGAACCAGACAAGTTGTTCGCTACCCTTACGCACGAACGCGAGCGCCTGACCGCCTACGACGAAAGCAGGCGCCGCAAAGAATCCGCGCTCGACAAAGCTCTCGCACCATTCCAGCAGCAGGCACCCGAAGTTCTCATGGAGTGGTTGAAGACCCATGAGCCCGAGCTCGCGACCGTCGGCCAAACGGCCACCGGCACATGGCAAGTGTTCGCGCGCCTCGCCTACCAGGCCGACCGAGAACCAGCGAAATGGCTCACCGCGGCCATCGCCCACGGCTTTGCAGGATCAGCTTCAGCGCTCATCGACGTATGCGCCCGCACCGACCAACTCACCCCCGCGATCGCCGACGGACTACTCTCGGACCCGAACGGCCGACGCGGCATCATCAGCGCCGTCATCGGCCAATCGACGAACTCGGCCCTTGTCCAAAGAGTCGTCGACCAACTCACCTCCGGTGACGTCCAAGAACTCGAGTCAGCGTTCGTCCTAAGACACGCACCCGAGCCAACCAGGCACGCGCTGTTCACACACCCTGACGATCAGGTCCGCGGAACCGCGGCAGCACTCTGGGCCGCCGAATGGACCTACGACAACGACCCCATGCCGGATGACCCCGACTGGCTCAACGCCATGAAGTCCTACACCGTCCCTGAGAACAGCAGACACGATCACGTCCACACCCAAGCGCTCAATGCACTCGCAAAAGCGTCACCCGAAGGATTCATCGAACTCTTCACAAAGCACGCCACGACCACGTTGCGCAGCAGCTGGCGAGACCTCGACGAATGGGAAGAGCCAGTCCGGCTCCTCACCCCCGCCGAACGGAGCAAGCTCTGGCAGCAAATCAGAGACACCGAGCTAGCGCGCGAACTCTTCTGGGTCATCGCAGGCAAGGACATTGAATGGATCACCGAAACGGTCAGCGAACCCACCTTCAACATCTCTGTCCGTGAACTCCTTGGCGCGCTCCAGTTCCAGGTCGGACACCGCTACCCTCTCGACACACTCGCCACCATGCTCCGCGCGCTCAGCCCAGAACCCGACGACCTGCTCCACACCCTCGAAGTTGGATCGTTCTCGGGCGAGGACCACGAACGGTACGCAGCCAAACTCGACAACCTTCGAGACCTCGCCAACTCTGACGACGAGGACATTGCCCGCCTGGGCCGACGCGGCATCGAGATCTACGAGCCATTGCTCAAAGAAGCACTCGTCAATGCGCGACGGGCAGCCGTCCGCGGCATCCGCGACTACTAACGACAACAGTCGGTCGTTAGTCGGTGCGGAATGGAGCGCATTCCGCAGTGCGCATTTCGAGCCAAGCTTCTCGCGTCCTGACTGCGTCTTTGTGGGCGCGGTGACGCGGGTTGCGACGGCAGTTCTCAGGCGGGTTTCCACCCCCCGCGGGTAGGTTCACGACGTGAGTGACGTCCAAGGTGCCCCCCACGCGGCCGCCGTGTACGGGCGGGCTGCCCATGTGCGTGGGCTTGTGCTGGCCGCTGGAGCTGGGCGCCGGATGGGCGGACCGAAGGCCCTTGTGCGCCGCAGCCCGGACGAGCCGACCCTCGTCGAGTCGGCCGTCCACCTACTCCACGCCGGCGGGTGTGCCGGGGTCACCGTCGTCGTGGGTGCCGCCGCCACTGAGGTGACGGACATCGTGAAGGCCCTCGGCCGAGACATCGACGTCGTCACGTGCCCGGACTGGGATGAAGGCATGGGCGCCTCGCTCCGAGCCGGTCTCACCGCGCTGGCCCGGTCGACCCACGAGGGCGAGGGGTGTGTCGACGCGGTGCTGGTCACCCTCGTCGACCTTCCCGACCTGACACCCGAGGTCGTGGCGCGCGTTCTGGACGTGCCCGCCCATGTCGACAACGCCCACAGCGACCACGTCGACGAGGCCGAGCAACCAGACGCAGCCCAACACGCGCTTGACCTCCGCGCCACGAGCGACCCCGAGCTTCGCGCGCAGCTCAAGCGAGCGGCATACGGCGGCGTGCCAGGCCACCCCGCGCTCATCGGTCGCGACCACTGGGAGGAGATCGCCGCGACAGCCACCGGAGACCAGGGCGCCCGCACCTACTTCCGCACCCACGACCACGAGCTCGTCGAGTGCGGCGACCTCGCTACGGGCCGCGACGCCGACACGCCCGATGCGCTGAACACGTTGCGCTGAACGCCCCACGCTTCCGCGAGCAACGATCATCAGCAATGCTCAGGTCATGGACCCCCTCTTCGCGAGCCCAAGCGCCGTCACGACCGCACTCGGCGGCACCGGCTACCTCGCCGACGAGGCGCTCGCGACCGTCACCTTCCTCGCGACGCGGCTGAACCGCCCGATCCTGCTCGAGGGCGAGCCAGGCACCGGCAAGACCGCCCTCGCCGAGGCCCTCGCCGAGTCCCTCGACCTCAAGCTCATCCGCCTCCAGTGCTACGAGGGCATCGACGCGACGCAGGCCCTCTACGACTGGGACTTCCCGCGCCAGATCCTGCACCTGCGCACCGTCGAGGCGCTCAGCCGCGACGAGCACCACGACGCCAAGCAGCTCGAGGCCGAGCTCTTCGACGAGCGCTTCCTCCTCGCGCGCCCCGTCCTGCAGGCGCTGCGTGAGGCCCCCTGTGTGCTGCTCATCGACGAGATCGACCGCGCCGACGACGAGTTCGAGGCCTTCCTCCTCGAGGTCCTCTCCACCTGGCAGGTGACGATCCCCGAGCTCGGCACCATCGCTGCCAAGACCCCACCGATCGTCGTGCTCACCTCGAACCGCACCCGCGAGCTGCACGACGCCCTCAAGCGCCGCTGCCTCTACCACTGGATCGACCACCCCGGCCTGGCCCGCGAGCTCGAGATCGTCCGTACGCGTCTGCCCGAGGTCTCCGAGGCCCTCGCCGAGCAGGTCGTCACCCTCGTCCAGCGTCTGCGCACGAGCGGCGAGCTCATCAAGCCTCCCGGCGTCGCCGAGACCCTCGACTGGGCTCGCGCCCTCGAGACCGTGGGCGCCACCCGTCTGGACCCCGAGGTCGCCGCCGCCACGCTCGGCGCCGCCCTGAAGTACCGCGAGGACTCCGAGCGCATCCGCGCCTCCCTCGACAAGCTGCTCACCGCCTGACGAGCCCCACCCGACCGCATCATGCCAAGCACTGACGCCCACGAAGACCTCGAGCCCGACGAGCTGCTCCTCGGCTTCGCCCGCGCCCTGCGCGCCGCCGGCCTCGCCGTCACCGCCGACCGCGAGCGCACCTTCCTGCTCGCCGCCGCCACCGTCGGGATGGGCGAGCGCGCCCACGTCTACTGGGCCGGCCGCTCCACCCTGACGAGCACGCCCGCCGACTTCCCGGCCTACGACGAGATCTTCGAGCGCTGGTTCGGCGGCGAGTCGATCCCCAAGGGCCGCAACGTCGACATCGTGCGCCCTCCGGTGCGCCAGGCCCCCCTCGACAGCGGCGAGGGTGAAGGCAGCACCGACGACAGCGACACCCTCGAGGCGCGCGCCAGCGCCCAGGAGGTGTTGCGCCACCGCGACGTCGCCACCCTCGACGCTGCCGACCGTGCCGCCGCGGCCCGCCTCTTCGCCTCCCTCGCGCCGAGAGCCCCTCAGAGAAGGGCGCGCCGCCACGTCCGCGCAACGAGTGGCACCGTCGACGGCCGCGCCACCCTGCGCGAGCAGCTGCGCCGCATGGGCGAGCCCGGCCGCGTCCACCACCGCCGCCGCGGCGTACGCCCGCGCCGCATCGTCCTGCTCATCGACGTCTCCGGGTCGATGAGCCCGTATGCCGACAGCCTCCTTCGCCTCGCCCACGCCTTCGTGCGCACGGTGCCCCACGTCGAGGTCTTCACCATGGGCACGCGCCTGACCCACGTGACCCGCGCGCTGACCGAGCGCGACCCCGACCGCGCGCTCGCCGCCGCGGGCCGCGTCGTGCCCGACTGGTCGGGCGGCACCCGCCTCGGCGACTCTATCGGCGCCTTCCTCGACCGCTGGGGCCGGCGCGGTATGGCCCGTGGCTCCGTCGTCGTTGTCTTCTCCGACGGCTGGGAACGCGACGGACCGGAGGTGCTCGGTGAGCAGATGCGACGCCTCGCCGCGCTCTCGCACCGCGTCGTGTGGGCCAACCCGCACCGCGGCAAGGCCGGCTACGAGCCGGTGCAGCAGGGCATCGTCGCGGCCCTGCCGCACATCGACGACTTCGTCGCGGGCCACTCGCTCGCGGCGTTCGAGCAGCTGATCGAGGTGGTCTCCCGTGCGTGAGGTGATGGACGAGCTGATGCAGTGGTGGTCGGCCGGCGAGACCGTCGGCGTCGGCACCGTCGTCGGCACCTGGCGCTCCGCCCCGCGCCAACCCGGCGCGTCGATGCTCGTCGGCCCCGGCGGCGAGGCCGTCGGCTCCGTCTCGGGCGGGTGCGTCGAGGGCGCCGTCTACGAGCTGGGCCAAGAGGTCGTCGAGACCGGCCGGCCCGTGCTCCAGCGCTACGGCGTCAGCGACGACGACGCGTATGCCGTCGGGCTGACCTGCGGGGGCATCCTCGACGTCTTCGTCGAGAAGGTGAACCGCGAGACCTTCCCCGAGCTCGGCGCGGTCGCCGACGACATCGCCGCCGGTCGACCCGTCGCCGTCGTCACCGTGATCGAGCACCCCGAGCCGGCGTGGGTCGGTCGGCGCGTGGTCGTGCACCCTGAGGCCGAGGGGCCTGACGAAGGCGACGACACGGCATCCGTGCTCGGCTCGCTCGGCAGCGGCCGCGCAGACGACGCTGTACGCGACGACGCGAGAGGGCTTCTCGCACAGGGACGCTCGGCGATCCTCACCTACGGCCCCGACGGTGAGCGTCGCGGCGAGGGCATGCGCGTCTTCGTCGCCGCCCACGCGCCCAAGCCGCGGATGCTCGTCTTCGGCGCCATCGACTTCGCGGCCGCCGTGGCGCGCGTCGGAAGCTTCCTCGGCTACTACGTCACCGTCTGCGACGCCCGGCCCGTCTTCGCGACGAAGACGCGCTTCCCCGGTGCCGACGAGGTCGTCGTCAGGTGGCCGCACGACTACCTGCAGAACGAGGTCGACGAGGGCCGCATCGACTCGCGCACCGTCATCGCGGTGCTCACCCACGACCCGAAGTTCGACGTGCCGCTGCTCGAGGTCGCGCTGCGGCTGCCCGAGGTCGCCTACATCGGCGCCATGGGCTCGAGGCGCACCCACGAGGACCGCCTTGCCCGGCTGCGCGAGGCCGGCCTCACCGACGACGAGCTGGCCCGGATGAGCTCGCCCATCGGTCTCGACCTCGGCGCCCGCACCCCCGAGGAGACGGCCGTCTCGATCGCCGCCGAGATCATCGCGCTGCGGTGGGGCGGGGCGGGCGAGCGGCTCGCCTCGACCGAGGGCCCGATCCACCACCACCATCCCGCCCACGACCCGGAACCGTCGCACTGACCTCGCCCCCAGACAATCGAAAGAACACTCCGTCCCGTCAGCGAGGCTGCGCGGTCCCGCTCGCGGGGACGGAGTGTTCTTTCGATTGAACGGTCTCTGCTCAGTTGAGGCGGATCCACTGGTCGCCGGCGCGGCCCAGGCGGGCACAGCCGCCACCGACGAGCACGGCATCGAAGGCGTTGTACGGCGTGGTGATCGGACGGTAGACCGCAGTGCACTTCGGGTCGTCCGCGGCGGTTGCGGTCACCCTGCCGTCAGGGGCGACCGACAGCCGACCCTTGCGGTTCCGGTCGGCGGCGGCAGGGTCGCGCACCTCGTACGCGCCCGCTGCCGTGATGGTGAGCACCCGACCCGTGCCCTTGAGCAGCCAGGTGCCCGCCAGGTCGCCCAAGCCCTGGACGGGAGTGGTCGCACGAGCGGCCCACACCGACGACAGGACTTCGCTGGCGGGAGACTTCGGCGAGATCCGGGTGAGATCCCAGAAGTCACCCTTGGCGAGGTTGCACAGCCGGCCCTGCGTGGGCGTGCTCGTCACGACGGTCGCCCGCATGCGTCCCTCGTCGGTGACAGCGGCCGAGAAGCGTGTGGTGCACTCGGGAGCCTCGGTGTCAATGGTCGTGAAGCCATCCGGAACCAGACTCAGCCGGTGCGTCGCCGAGGGCAGGAAGAGGTCGTTGGGCCCCCCATCTATGGCGAGGGCTCCGGTGCGGAACGTCCAGAGCCACCCGGTCGGGTCCTGGCCCGGCTTTGGTTCCTCGCGCCAGATTCCGGCGAGGTCGGTCATGGTCGGCGTGGGCGCCAAGTCGGACGAGGCGGTGGGCGTCGCGGCAGGTGCCGGTGTCGGTTCCGGTCCACTGCGGAGGGCGAGGGCGCCGAGGACCACGCCCGTCACTGCACAGGCAGCCACGGCCGCTTGGAAGATCCTGTTGCGCCGCCCTCTGCTCTGGGCCTGCTTCGCGGCCCGCTTCTGCTCGAGCTCCTGCTCGAGTCGGTTGACGTCCTGGGTGGTCATCTCGAGTCCTTCTCCGTAGCCGCGCAGCAGCTCGCTGACGCGGCGCTCGAACGTGCTCATCGTGATTCCTCCAGACGTGCCTGCAAGGTGGCGAGGCCCCGGTGCGCATGGCGTTTGACGGAGCCGACACCGATCTCGAGGAGCTCGGCGGTCTCCCTCTCCGTGAGCTGGAGGTAGTAGCGGCAGGTGATGACCTCCCGCTGACGGCGCGGCAGCCCGCGCACCTGGTCCGCGAGCCGGCTCGCCTCGTCACGAGCCACGACGTCGGTCGCGGCGTCGGCGCCCGCCTGGGCACCGACGGCGCTGAGCTGCAGCTGCGGCTGCCCCCGCCGAGCGCTGTAGAGGCGCCGTTGGTCGGAGCGGCAGCGGTTGATGACACCGGCGCGGAGGTAGGCCAGTGCCGACGACTCATCGCGCGGGGGCCAGTGCCGGAACAGCGAGAGGTAGACCTCCTGGACCGCGTCCTCGGCGCGCTCCCGGTCACCGAGCAGGCAGTACGCGAGGCGGACCAGCTCGACGCAGTGCGAGCGGAACAGGCCGGTGAGCACCTGCTCCTTCGTGACGTGCGCTGCAGTCGACTCCATGCGGATCGCTCCCGTGGCCACTTCCCACCTCCGACGGACACCGTGTGTCAGAGGAGAAGTCGCTCGTCTTCCTCAAAGGTTGACACTCCCTGCGGATTTGTCGAGCGGCTCGCGACCCACACGGGCCGCTGCGGGCCGTACGGTGAGGCACCCCCAGGTGACGAGGAGATGGTGATGAGGCGTTCGAGGTGGCTGGTCGCGCTGTCCGTGCTGGTGCTGGGGGCGTCCACCGCCTCGGCCGCACAGGCAGATCAAGGTGGCGTCGACCCCGTCCCCGGGCTGCCCGTCTACCTCGCTCTCGGCGACTCGGTCGCGAACGGCCAGGAGTCGGCGCCGCGTGTCGTCGACTACGCCACGACGGTCGCCGGCTGGCGCGCGAACGGCTACGTCGCCCAGCTCGCCGACACGCTGCGCGACCGGTTCGACTGCTCGCCTGCGCGGAGCGCCGATGCACGCTCCGGCTGCACGGCCCTCCAGGTCGTCAACCTGGCGCGCTCGGCGGTGCCCGCGATGGACGGCCACCCCGCGCTGCCGGGTGTGACCACCCAGACGGTCATCGACGAGCAGCTGCCGCAGGCGACCGCCCTGCTGCGCGCTCGCAACCACGACGCCAACCCGCGCAACGACGTCGAGGTCGTCACGCTCACCGTCGGCGGCAACGACATCTTCGGCCCGATCACGACGGCCTGCCTCGGGCCCACCCCGGCGACGTGCCCCGCCGCCATCGGGGCGGCCTTCGCCGCCGTCTCCAGCAGATATGCCGCGGTGCTGGGTCAGCTGCGCGAGGCCGCCGGTCCGGGCACGCCCATCGTGACCATGACGTACTACAACCCGCTGCGCTCCTGCGTGCTCGGCCAGGGCAACCCGGCGGCCGGCGCCTTCGCCGACTGGTTCCTCGAGGGCGGCACCCTGCCCGGGCTCGGCACGCTACCGGCCGGCTTCAACGACCTCATCACCGCGATCTCGGCGCAGCACGGCGCGCGCACGGCAGACACGTTCGGCATCCTGGCCGGCACGGACCTCGTCGGCGGCACCGACTGCCTGCACCCGAACCGGACGGGCCACACGAAGATCGCGGCAGCCTTCGCCGCCCAGCTCGTCGGCTGAGGAAAATCGAAAGAACACTCCGTCGCCGACTCGAGACCCGCGCGGGCCCGCTCGAAGTGGACGGAGTGTTCTTTCGATTGGAAGGGCGATCGTGCTCCGCTCCGGGGAGCACGATCCGAGTACGCGCGCCCTCTCCGCGTCGAGTGACGGGCCGGCGGCTCAGGTGCGGGGGCGCCAGCGCTTCCAGAGGGCGGTGGCCTGGGCGCGCACCTTGCCGTCGAAGCGCAGCTCGACCTCGACCGTCATCTGCGGCTCGTCAGCCGCCGTGACCGCTGCGAACAGCTCGACCGTGTCGTGCAGCGGCGCGGGCCGCAGGTAGCGCACGTCGAGCCCGGCCGTCACGTAGGAGAGGTCGGCGCCGGGCAGCGGCGGCCACCCGCCGCGCTCGGCCTCGAGCATGACCGCCGCGGCGCTGTGGCAGTCGAGCACCGTGCCGATGATGCCGCCGTTGAGGTAGCCGAGGCCGTTGTCGTGCTCGGGCCACGGCGTGAACGAGGCCGTGACCCCGTCAGCAGCCGTGCCGCCAAGGGCATAGCTCTTGAGCTGCAGCCCCTTGGCGTTGGCCTGGCCGCAGCCGAAACAGGGCAGGTCGGGGTAGAGGCGCTCCTGGATGCTCGGCCCGTCCGTCGTCCCCGTCGTCTGCACCATGGCGCACAACCTACACAGCGGACTACGTCACAGAATTGGTCCAACCTCTTGATGAGTTGACCCCTTGCCGGGCACAGTGGCCCCCATGAGTCAGAGTGGATTCGGCCCCGTCGCGCGACGCTCGGTGTCCGACGAGGTGTTCTCCGAGCTGCGCGACGCCGTGCTCACCGGCCGGTTCACCCCCGGCGACGCCCTGCCACCCGAGCGCGAGCTCGCGGCGTCGTTCGCCGTCAACCGGCACGCCGTCCGCGAGGCCCTCCAGCGTCTCCAGGTCGCCGGCTTCGTCAAGGTCACCCACGGCGGCGGCACCCGCGTGCTCGACGTGCGCAGCAGCGCCGGCCTCGACCTGCTCGCCCACCTCGCCCGTTCCGGCGAGGGCCTCGACCCCACGATCCTGCGCGACGGCCTCGAGATGCGCCGCTGCATCGGCGTCGACGCCGCGCGCCTGGCTGCGACCCGAGGCACCGCGGAAGGGCACCAGCGCATCGTCGCCGCCGCGACGGCATACGGCTGCCCCGACATCGACGACGCCGACCGCACCTTCTGGCTCGAGGTCGTGGAGGCGAGCGGCAACCTCGCCTTCCGGCTCGCCCTCAACTCGCTCACCCACGCAATCGACGGCGCCCCCGGCTCGCTCGACGCGCTGCTCGCGGCCGACCGTGCCGACCTCGTCCCGCACGCGCCCCTCGCCGCCGCCATCGCGGAACGCGACGCCGACGCGGCCGCCCGTCTCTCCGACGCCATCCTCACCCAGGCCATCGACGTGTGGGCCACCCTCACCGACGGCGGCCGCACCCTCGACCACCTCACCAAGGGCGCGTGATGGTCGACCTCATCGTCACGGCGATCCCGTTCTTCATCGCGTTCATCGTCATCGAGGTCCTCTCGCTGTGGCTCGCTCCCGACGACGACGAGGTCGGCTACGAGGTGCGCGACACCGTCACGAGCCTGTCGATGGGCATCGGCAGCGTCGTCGTCGGCATCGGCTACAAGGCCCTGCAGCTCGTCGTCTACGCCGCCCTGTATGCCGTCACGCCGCTGCGCCTCGACACCTCGCTCTGGTGGGTCTGGGTCGTCATCTTCCTCGCCGAGGACCTCGCCTACTACTGGTACCACCGCAGCCACCACGAGGTGCGCATCCTCTGGGCCAGCCACGTCGTGCACCACTCGAGCCAGCGCTACAACTTCTCGACGGCGCTGCGCCAGACCTGGACCCCGTTCGGCGGCATCCCGTTCTGGGCACCCCTCGCGCTGCTCGGCGTGCCGCCGTGGGCGATCTTCCTCCAGCAGTCGATCTCGCTGCTCTACCAGTTCTTCCTGCACACCGAGCGGATCGGAAGGCTCTGGCGTCCAGTCGAACTCGTCATGAACACGCCGTCGCACCACCGCGTCCACCACGGGATGAACAACGGCTACCTCGACCGCAACTACGGCGGCATCCTCATCGTCTGGGACCGACTCTTCCGCTCCTTCGAGCCCGAAGGTGAGCGCGTCGTCTACGGCCTGACGAAGCAGCTGCGCACCTACAACCCGCTCGTCGTCGCCACCCATGAGTACGCCTCGATCTGGCGCGACGTCAGGGCCGCCCGGTCGTGGCGCGACCGCTGGGGCTTCGTGCTCCGCGGCCCCGGCTGGCAGCCGAACGCCTGAGCGTGTGCCGTCGGGCCGGCACGTCCGAAACCGTGACGGCACGAGCGGGGCAGGTCTACCGTGGGTCTCGCCTCTCGGGGGAAGAGCCGCGCGCTCCGGCGCGCCAGCCCCTCGAAAGGTCACCCATGAAGAAGATCTGGTTCGCGCTCGTCGCGTCCCTCGCGCTCGTCCTCGGCGCGGCCGCTCCCTCCGGCGCCATCACGGACGGCGCCCTCGACGGCAACGCACACCCGTACGTCGGTCTCATGGTCGCCCAGGACGCGAACGGCGCCCCGCTCTGGCGGTGCTCGGGCACGCTCCTCAGTGAGTCCGTCTTCCTCACCGCAGGCCACTGCACCGAGGCCCCGGCGGCGCACATCGAGATCTGGTTCCAGTCCGACGTCGAGAACGGCCGTCCGGCCAACGGCTACCCCTTCACCGGTCAGGTGGGCGGCACCCCGCACACCCACCCACTCTTCGACACCAACGCCTTCTTCCTCCACGACGTCGGCGTCGTCACCCTCGACCACCCCTTCGCGATGTCGACCTACGGCGCCCTGCCGACGGCCAACTCGCTCGACTCGCTCAAGCCGCGTCGCTCGACGACCTTCACGTCGGTGGGCTACGGCCTGCAGCAGGCCTACCCGGACGCGGCGGCGTTCAAGGAGCTGGCCCTGCGCATCCGCATGGTCGCCCACCCGCACCTGCTGCAGATCAACACCGGCTTCACCGGGCAGCAGTCGCTGATGCTCTCGAACAACGCCAACACCGGCGGAACCTGCTTCGGCGACTCGGGTGGCCCAAACTTCCTGGGATCGTCCAACGTCGTCGCGGCCGTCACCTCGTTCGGCCTCAACCCGACGTGCGGCGGCACCGGCGGCGTCTTCCGCGTCGACCGTCCCGACGTGCTCGCGTTCATCAACGGCTTCATGAGCTGACCACGTGACCGAGTGCGTATGCCGTGTGGCCGGCCACACGGCATACGCCCTCGGTGTGCGTGGGGTGGGGGAGCGTCAGTGGGCGCTCGAGGTCTTCCAGAGGTTGATGCCGCCCTCGACGGCGTGCTGGTCGATCGTGTCGAGCTCCTCCTGCGAGAAGTCGAGGTTGTCGAGCGAGCCGAGACTGTTCTCGAGCTGGGCCACCGACGAGGCGCCGATGAGCACCGACGTCACGCGCTCGTCGCGCAGGATCCACGCGAGCGCCATCTGGGCGAGCGACTGTCCGCGCTGCTTCGCCATCTCGTTGAGCGCGCGGATGTGCGTGAGGTTCTGGTCGGTCAGCAGGTCGGTCGACAGGGACTTGTCCTGCGACGCGCGCGACCCCTCGGGCACACCGTCGAGGTACTTGTCGGTGAGCATGCCCTGGGCGAGCGGGCTGAACGCGATGCAGCCGACGCCCTCCTCGCCGAGCACGTCCAGCAGGTCCTCCTCGACCCAGCGGTTGAGCATCGAGTAGCTCGGCTGGTGGATGAGCAGCGGGGTGCCCATCGAGCGCAGGATCTCGATCGCCTCGCGGGTGCGCGGACCCGAGTAGCTCGAGATGCCGGCATACAGGGCGCGGCCCGAGCGCACCGCGGTGTCGAGCGCGCCCATCGTCTCCTCGAGCGGCGTCGTCTCGTCGAAACGGTGGGAGTAGAAGATGTCGACGTAGTCGAGGCCCATCCGCGCGAGCGACTGGTCGAGCGAGGCGAGGACGTACTTGCGGCTGCCGCCACCCTGGCCGTAGGGGCCGGGCCACATGTCGTAGCCGGCCTTGCTGCTGATGATGAGCTCGTCGCGGTAGCGCTTGAAGTCCGGCGCGTAGATCGTGCCGAAGTTGCGCTCGGCGCTGCCGTAGGGCGGACCGTAGTTGTTGGCCAGGTCGAAGTGCGTGACCCCGAGGTCGAAGGCCCGGCGCAGCGTCGCGCGCTGGCGGTCGAGCGGCACGTCGTCGCCGAAGTTGTGCCAGAGGCCGAGCGAGACGGCCGGCAGGTCGAGGCCGGAGCGGCCCGTGCGGCGGTAGGTCATCGAGTCGTAGCGGCTGCGGAGCGCCTGGTAGTCGTCGGCGTGGAGAGTCATGCACGACAGTCTTGCGTATGCCGCCGGGTGGGCCGAGAGCGCTCGCCCGGCCGGGTCCGCGGGACGGGTTCTCCCGGTGCCCTTGTGCAGTAGGGGAAGCCGAGCAAGACTCACCGTGGGGAAGTCAACTGCAGTGCGGCAGGAGGACAAACAGCAATGACCCGTATCAATGTGACCGTCGACGGGGTGCGCTACTCCGACGAGGTCGAGCCCAGGACCCTTCTGGTCCAGTACCTCCGCGAAGGACTCGGCAAGACCGGGACCGTCGTGGGGTGCGACACGAGCAACTGCGGTGCGTGCACCGTGCACCTCGACGGAACGAGCGTGAAGTCGTGCAACGTCCTCGCCGTCCAGGCGGACGGTCACGAGGTGACGACGATCGAGGGGCTCGCCACGGATGGCGAGCTCCATCCAGTTCAACGGGCCTTCCACGAGACCCACGCCCTCCAGTGCGGCTACTGCACGCCCGGCATGATCATGCAGGCCTGCGACCTCCTCAAGGAGAACGCCGACCCGAGCGAGCAGGAGATCCGCGAGGGGCTCGAGGGCAACCTCTGCCGCTGCACCGGCTACCACAACATCGTCAAGGCCGTTCAGCAGGCCGCCAAGGACCTCAGCTCACAGGCGGTGGGCTCATGACGATCACCGAGGACCGGGCATCCGAGACCCCGGCGGCCGAGATCGGCAAGGCGCGCACCCGCAAGGAGGACCAGCGCCTCATCACCGGACGCACCCGCTGGACCGACAACATCCAGCTGCCCGGCATGCTGCACCTCGCCATGGTGCGCAGCCCCTTCGCGCACGCGACGATCAGCGCGATCTCGGTCGACGAGGCCAAGGGGGCGCCGGGCGTCATCGCCGTCTTCACCGGCGAGGACCTCAAGGACATCCAGGGCGTCAACATCACGGCCTGGCCGATCAGCGCCGACCAGAAGACGCCCGACCACCTGCCCGTCGCCGTCTCGCACGTCGCCCACGCCGGTGAGATCGTCGCGGTCGTCGCCGCGCGCTCGTCGGCCGAGGCCCGCGACGCCGCCGAGCTCGTCGACGTCGACTACGACGAGCTTCCCGCGGTGCTCGACCTCAAGGAGGCCGCCAAGGACGAGGTGCTCGCCCACCCCGACCTCGGCACCAACAAGAGCGCCTTCTGGCAGCTCGACTCGGCCGGACAGGGCTCGGGCGGTGACGTCGACGAGGCCATCGCCAAGGCCCGCGACGGCGGCATCGTCATCGAGCGCGAGTACCGCCAGCAGCGACTCATCCCCGCCTTCATGGAGCCGCGCTCGACCGTCGTCGACCCGACCGGCGAGCAGGTGACGATGTGGTCGGCCACGCAGGTGCCGCACGTCCTGCGCTTCTGCATCGCCGCGACGACGGGCCTGCCCGAGTCGAAGATCCGCGTCATCGCGCCCGACGTCGGCGGTGGCTTCGGCGGCAAGCTGCAGACGACGCCCGAGGAGTTCACCACGCTCGCGGTCGCCCGCAAGCTCGGCAAGCCGTGCAAGTTCACCGAGACCCGCTCCGAGACGATGGTGAGCGGCCACCACGGCCGCGACCAGTGGCAGAAGCTGACGCTGGCCGCCGAGAAGGACGGCACCGTCACCGGACTGAAGGTCGAGCTGATGGCCGACCTCGGTGCCTACGCCGCCATCGTCGGCGGCGGCGTGCCGGTGCTCGGCGCGTGGATGTTCAACTCCATCTACAAGTTCGGCGCCTACCAGTTCAACACGACGAACTACTACACGAACAAGACGTGGGTCGACGCATACCGCGGGGCCGGGCGCCCCGAGGCGACCTACGCCATCGAGCGGCTCATGGACGAGCTCGCCGTCGAGGTCGGGGTCGACCCGCTCGAGATCCGCGAGAAGAACTGGATCAAGCACGACGAGTTCCCGTTCACCACAGTGGCCGGCATGACCTACGACTCGGGCAACTACGAGGCGGCCACCGCCAAGGCGAAGGAGCTCTTCGGCTACGACGAGCTGCGCGCCGAGCAGAAGCAGCGCCGCGAGTCGAACGACCCGGTCCAGCTCGGCCTCGGGGTCTCGACGTTCACCGAGATGTGCGGCCTCGCGCCGTCCCGCATCCTCGGCGCCCTCAGCTACGGCGCCGGCGGCTGGGAGTCGGCGAGCATCCGCATGCTCGCCACCGGCACCGTCGAGGTCGTCACCGGAACGTCGCCGCACGGCCAGGGCCACGAGACGGCGTGGAGCCAGATCGTCGCCGACCGCCTCGGTGTGCCGTTCGAGAACGTCGAGGTGCTCCACGGCGACACCCAGATCGCGCCCAAGGGCATGGACTCCTACGGCTCCCGCTCGCTCGTCGTGGGCGGTGAGGCCGTCCTGCGCGCCGCCGACAAGGTCATCGAGAAGGCGAAGCCGATCGCCGCGCACCTGCTCGAGGCCAGCGTCGACGACGTCGAGTTCAAGGCCGGCACGTTCGGCGTCAAGGGCACCGACAAGGGCGTGACGATCTCCGAGGTTGCGCTCGCGACGTGGACCGGTCACAACCTGCCCGACGGCATCGAGCCGACCATCGACGCCGACGCGACCTTCGACCCCGACAACTTCTCGTTCCCGCACGGCACCCACCTGTGCGCGATGGAGGTCGACACCGAGACCGGTGCCACGAAGATGCGCAAGTACGTCTGCGTCGACGACATCGGCACCATCATCAACCCGCTCATCGTCGAGGGCCAGGTGCACGGCGGTCTCGTCCAGGGCATCGCGCAGGCTCTGTGGGAGGGCGCCGAGTACGACGACCAGGGCACGCTCGTCACGGGCTCCTTCGTCGACTACACGCTGCCCACGTCGGCCGACACGATCAGCTTCATCACCGACCACACGACGTCGCCGTCGACCTACAACACGTTGGGCACCAAGGGAGTCGGAGAGGCGGGCACCATCGCCTCGACCCCCGCCGTGGTCAACGCCATCGTCGACGCGGTGCGTCACCTCGGCGTCAACGACATCGTCATGCCGTGCACGCCCGAGCGGGTCTGGAAGGCCATCCAGGCCGGTGCCGCCGTCAACACCGAGGGTGAGCGCGACGCGGCGCCGCACTTCGACGAGGGAGCGCCCAACCAGGATCCGGCATCGGGTGGGAGCGAAGGGAGTGGCCAGTGATCCCCGCACAGTTCGACTACGTCGCACCGACCTCGGTGGCCGACGCCGTCGCCGCGCTCGCCGAGCACGGCGACGATGCCAAGGTGCTCGCCGGCGGTCAGTCGCTGCTGCCGATCCTCCGGATGCGCCTCAACGCACCCGGCGTCGTCATCGACCTCGGGCGCATCCCCGAGCTCCAGGGCGTGAGCGAGGACGGTGACCACCTCGTCATCGGTGCCATGACCACGTATGCCGCCGTGCTGGCCTCCGAGGCCGTGTCCACGCACGCCGCCCTGCTCAACAAGGCGATCGCGACCGTGGCCGACCCGCAGATCCGGCACCGCGGCACCGTCGGTGGCGCGCTCGTGCACGCCGACCCCGCTGGCGACGTCGGCGCCCCGGCGCTCGCGCTGGGCGCCGAGCTCGTCATCGCCGGCCCGGGCGGCTCCACGCGTACGGTCGCGGCCGAGGACTTCTTCGAGGACCTCTTCACCACGGCCGTCGGCGAGGGCGAGCTGCTGACGCAGATCCGCATCCCGAAGCACACCGGGTGGGGGGCGCACTACGAGAAGTTCGTACGCGTCAGCCACCAGTGGTCGATCGTCGGCGTCGCGGCGACCGTGCGCAGCGAGGGCGGCTCGATCGCCGAGGCTCGGGTCGGGCTCACGAACATGGGCTCGACCCCGTTGCGCGCCAAGGCGGTCGAGGAGGCGCTCGTCGGCAAGCCGGCCACCGACGAGGCGGTGCGCGAGGCTGTTGCGTCGGTCGCGGAGGGCACCAACCCGCCCTCCGACCTCAACGGCGACGCCGACTACCGCAAGCACCTCGCCACCGTGCTGACGCGGCGTGCGGTGCTCGCCGCGGCGGGAGCGTGATCACCGGATGGAGCTGACGCACTCCTTCACCGTGCCGACCTCGGTCGACGACGCGTGGGCCCTCTTCATGGACCTCGAGCGCGTCGGCGGCTGCTTCCCAGGGGCGACCGTGACGGAGGTGACCGACGACGGCTTCTCCGGCACGGTCAAGGTCAAGCTCGGGCCGATCGCGCTCGTCTACTCCGGCTCGGGCTCGTTCGTCGAGCGCGACGACGCGACGCACCGCGCGGTCATCGAGGCGAAGGGCAAGGACAAGCGCGGCAACGGCACCGCCGGCGCGACGGTCTCGATCGAGCTGTCGCCCGACGGTGACGGCGCGCGGGCCGACGTCACCACCGACCTCGCCGTCACCGGCAAGCCGGCGCAGTTCGGCCGGGGCGTCATGCAGGACGTCTCCGACAAGCTGCTCCAGGCCTTCGTCGCCTGCATCGAGAAGCAGCTCGGCGCCGGCGGTGGCGAGGAGGTGGCTGCTACCGCGCCGGCCGCGCCGGCCGCGCCGACTGCGGCGGCCGAGCCGGCCGCAGACGACTCTCCCGCAACGGGATTCGTCGAGACCGGGTCGGACGCGCTGGCAGCCGACACGGGCCCGCAGGCGGCGACGCCCGCGGTCCGAGCGGCGCCGCCGCCGCGTCGGGTCACGTCCGACGTCGAGGAGGACGCCCCGCTCGACCTCGGGTCGGCCGTCATGCCCGTGCTCATCCAGAGGTACGCCGGCTACGCCGCAGCAGCCGCCTTCGGCGTCGTCCTCGGCTACCTCATCGGCCGAGGCTCGCGCGACACCTGACCGACCAACCCGATCGAGAGAACGCTCCGTCACGCCCCTGTGCGTGACGGAGCGTTCTTTCGTTTGGAGGGGTGGGGCTCCACTCCGTGATCGAGAGTCGGGCGTGAGCTCGGGGTCAGGGGTGGTGGAGCGGGGTGGCGACGAGGACGCTGATGTCGTCGTACTCCTCGCGAGCCGCGTCCCACCGTCCGCCGCACGTCGCGAGGAAGAGCCGCTCCGGGCCGCTGGTGTCGTAGAGGTGCGCGGTGGCCACGATGCGCGGGTAGTCCCGCTGGGCGTCGACGGCCGGCCACACCTTCGCCACCCGGTACGAGCAGACGGAGCCGTCCGGCTGCACGGTCTGGATGAGCTGCCCGGCCGTGGCCCGCGTCGGGAAGTCCTCACCGAAGACCGCCGACCCGTCGCGGTAGGTGTGCCCGTCGAGCAGCACCGTGCCCGCGCCGCTCCCGGGTCGCGGACCCTCGGCGTACCACCCGACCTGGCTGATGTCGGTCGGGTTCCCGAGACGGTGCACGCCGGTGCCGCCGCTCGAACGGTCCCTCTCGAGGCCGATCCTCTCGACGGCGGCATCCACACCGAGGGCGGGGTAGACGACGCGCTGCGGCGCTCCCGGACGGCAGGCCGTCCCCTCGGCCGGGGTGACGGGCGGGTGGGCTTTCGCTGTCGGATGAGCGGCTGCTTCGGCCTTGGCCAGCGGTCGGTCGACGAGGAACCAGACTCCGCCGCCCGCGAGCAGCGTCACGAGCACGGGCACCGCCGCGCGTCCGACAGACGCACGGCGGTGCTCCCGGTGTCGGCCGCTGATCAGTCGACCTCGACGGTGTCGCGCCGGCGACGGCGGGTCCGCAGGGCGAGCACGCCGCCGGCGAGCGCCAGGGCGCCCACACCGATGACGATGTCGAGCGGGCTCGTGCGGTCCGCCACCTGGCCCATGCCGCCGGTGTCGGGGGCACCCTCACCGAGGGCCGGGACGGGCGCGAACGCGACGGTCGCCGGCGCCTCGGCGACGGCGGCGTCCGCGACGACGGGCGGCGCCGGGTCGATGGCCGGCGTGCTCCTCGGGGCGGTGGCGCCGCCGGCGACGACGGGGCCGCTGCCAGGTGCGGTCGGGGCCGGGCTGGTGGTCACGGTGGCGGTCGGCGTCGGGATGGTGGCGGTGCCAGGGCGTGCGGACGTGCCGGTCGCCTCGCGCTGCTGCGTCGTCGGGCACTCGGTGGCGGGTGCCTCGTCGTCGAGCGACACCACGACAGAGAGGAACTGGCCGTCGGAGAAGGTGTCGCCGAGCGCGGGCGCCACACCGCGGTCGTTGGTCAGCGAGGCGGCGTCGACGTGGATCGGGTTCTTGCCGCCCTTGAGCACCTCGTCCGCACCGGGCTTGTGCACGTACTTGCAGACCCACACCTTGTGCGGGTCGCCGGGGGTCGCCGAGGCGGACGGAGCGCCGAGGCTCCACGTGCCCGCGGCGGCGAAGGTGGTGGCGACGAGTAGGGCTGCGGCGCGCGACGGCACGCCGGCATGGGTGGTTCTGGGCATCAGTGAGTGCGCTTCCGGGCAGGGCGGCACAGACCGATCGGGTCACGAGCCGCGAAGGTGGAGGGTGTTGTGACGCAAGGAAACTCAGTGACCGTGAGGGCGGCCGGCGAACCGTGGCGAGGCGCCTGGCGCCTCAGCCGAGGGAGAACATACACGACCCGAACACGCTGCGCCGCTCGGGAGAGTGTCGCGTGCGCCACCCCGCTCGGGAGCGTTCGCGGCGCTCCTCTGCGATGGTGGAGTCATGTCACGAGTCCTTCTCATCGGCGGCCACGGCAAGGTCGCGCTGCTCGCCGCCCCGCTCCTCGTCGCCGACGGCCACGACGTCACCTCCGTCGTGCGCAATCCCGACCACGTCGCCGACGTCCGGGCGACCGGCGCGACCCCCGCAGTGGTCGACGTTGAGTCGGCGTCCACCGAGCAGCTCACCGAGCTCGTCCGCGGCAGCGACGTCGTCGTCTGGTCGGCCGGCGCGGGCGGCGGCAACCCCGCGCGTACGTATGCGGTCGACCGCGACGCCGCCATCCGCTCGATGGACGCGACGGCCGCCGCCGGAGTCAGCCGCTACGTCATGGTGTCCTACTTCGGCGCGGGCCCGGATCACGGTGTGCCGCAGGACAACCCGTTCCACGCCTACGCGGACGCGAAGACCGCGGCGGACGCGTACCTCGAGGGCACCGACCTCGCCTGGACGATCCTGCGCCCGAGCGCCCTGACGCTCGACGCGGCGACGGGACACATCGCCGCAGGCGAGGGCGTCACGGCCGGGCAGGTCTCGCGCGACAACGTCGCCCACGTGATCCGATCGGTCGTGTCGCACCCCGACTCGACGTCGCGGCGCGTCATCGCCTTCAACGACGGGCCGTCGCCGATCGACGAGGTCGTCGGCGGTGCCTGACCCGACTGGCCCGCCGGATCCGCCTCGTCAGTGCCGGGCGACGTGCTCGGCGATGACGAGGTCCTGCCACGCCATGCCGACGCTCTTGAAGACGTTCGGCCGGTCACCGGCTCGGCTGACCCTTCCGAGCACGACCTCCTGGAGGGTCTTCACGTCGTCCCAGTCGATCGCGCCCTGCTCGGCCGCGAGGATGACGTCACCGGCCTCGCGGTGGGCGGTGGTGATGTCCTCGACGACGACGAGGGAGCGTCCGAGCAGGCCGGAACCCAGCTCGCGGCGGTGCGCCTCGTGCGACCCGATCGCCACGACGCACGCGCCGTCGGCCACCCAGTCGTCGCCGAGCACCGGCGTGGCGGCGGACGTTGCCGTGACGACGACCTGCGCCTGCCGCACCGCGTCCTCGACCGCGGCGTCGTCGACGGTCAGGGCCCGCACGTCCAGCCGCGCGCTGCCCCTGAGGCTCGAGACCCGTTGGGCGGTGGACCGGGCGGCTTCGGAGCGCCGCCCCACGACCGTCACCGAGGCCGTATGCCGGATGGCGAGCAACGCCTCCACGTGACCGACGGCCTGCGGGCCCGTGCCGAAGACCACGGCTGCCTCGACCTCGGCCGGCGCCAGCGCGTCCATCGCGACCGCCGAGACGGCCGGCGTGCGCAGCGTCGTGACGGCGGAGCCGTCGATGAGCACCGACGGGGTGAGGGTCTCGGCGTCCATCAGCACGTAGAGGGCCTGGATGCGCTCGAGGTCGCGCGCCGGGTTGCCGGGGGCGACGGACAGCACCTTGACCCCGGCCGACCGGCGGCCGACGGACGGCATGAGGAGCAGCTGCCCCTCGCCTGCGGGCACCGCCTGACGCAGCGGGTCGGCGGAGGGGTCGAGGCCGTCGGCCAGCGCCTGCCGCACCAACCGCCGGGCGCGGTCGGGCGTCAGCGACCGGCGAACCGTGGCGGCGTCGACCCAGCGTGGTTGTGGCATTGCTCGACTCTAGGGTGGCGCGACCCTCGGCGCGCCCGGGGGTGCTGCAGTGTCGTCGCCCGCCGGGGCGGCTCTCACGAGCGTGTGACCGGGACCGCCAGCACGACGCTGATGTGGTCGTACTCCTGCGAGGCCGCGTTCCACGAGCCGCTGCACGTCGCGAGCAGCAGCCGCTCGGGACCGCCGAAGTCGTAGAGGTGCTGCGTGGCGACCAGCCGGGGGTAGCCGCGGGCCGACTCGACCTCACGCCACACCTTCGCGATGCGGTAGGAGCAGACCGAGCCGTTGTCCTGGCGCAGCTGGACGAGCTGGCCCACCTGCACGCGCTCGGAGAAGTCCTCGTGGAAGATCGCGGAGCCGTTGCGGTAGGTGTGCCCGTTGGTGAGCACGGTGCCGCGGCCCGACCCGGGTCTCGGGCCGTCCGCGTACCAGCCGGCATTCTTGCGGTTGCTGGGGTTTCCCAGCGGCGGACGCCCCGCGGCGTCACGCGGAGCGCTCTGGTCCAGGCCGATCCGTTCGAAGGTCGCGTCGACACCGAGCGCAGGCATGACGAGGCGCCGGGGCTCGCCCACGCGGCACGACGACCGGGCGGTCGTGGGCGGCGAGGAGCGAGTTGCCGTCGACGGTGAGGGGGCCGGTTCGACGAGCGCGGGCCTCGTGGGCGCGGCCGCCTCGGTACTGGGCTCGGGCTGCGCCCTGAGGCTCGGCAGCAGCAGCGCGAGCCCCGCCGCGACCAGGAGGGTCGCCAGCGTCCACCGCAGCCAGGCCCGTCTCACCGGTTCGACATCCTCCCTGGTGCCCGGCCGCCGAGCTGGTCGGCGGCCGGGACTCGTGGGTGTGCGTCAGCCACGCGCGTGCTGCCGGCGGCGGCGCTCGGCCTCGGCTAGGGCGACGGCGATGCCGGCGCCGAGCAGACCGGGTCCGACGAGCAGGCCGATGGGCGTGCCGTCCCCGTCACCACCGGTGTCCGGTGCGCCGAGGCCCGGGACCGGGCCGGGGGTGCCCCCGTTGCCGCCGTTGTCGACGAAGCCGCCGTTGTCGACGACACCGCCGTTGTCACCGCCGCCGCCACCACCAGCAGGCGTCGTGGTGGTGGTCGTGGCCGGCACCGTGCTCGTCATCGTCGTGGGCGGCACGGTGTGCGTCATCGTCGTGGGCGGCACGGTGTGCGTCGTGGTCGGAGGCTGGGTGTGCGTCGTCGTGGTCGGCGGCGGCGTGTGGGTCTTGGTAGGTGGCACCGTGTGGGTCTTCGTCGGAGGCGTCGTGTGGGTCTTGGTGGGCGGCTTGGTGTGGGTCGTGGTCGGCGGCGTGCCGGCCGGGCAGGCGCTCTTGCCGGGGTCGGTGCCGCCGATCTTGATGACGACGGACTTGTCGTGCGCATCGGAGAACCTGTCACCCACGTGCGGCGCAGACGCCTTGCCCGTCAGGGAGGCCCAGTCCACGTAGATCGGGTTCTTGCCCGCCTTCAGCACCTCGTTCTGGTGCGGCTTCTGCACGTACTTGCAGACCCAGACCTTGTGGGGGTCGGTCGGGGTGGCGGATGCGGCCCAGCCCGTGCCGAGGGCGACAGCCCCCGACAACGCGAGTCCTGATGCAGCGATGAACGTCAACGTCGTGCGCGGAAGCAGCACTGATCTCACAGCCATGTCGTGTTTTCCCCTTGTCTTCGTGGTGGCGCCTCGTTGCCCCCGAGCGCCCTGACCCCGAGTCCTTGGACCATAAGCACAGTTGCGTCCGCGATAGAGGCTTAGGGTGAAGCAATTTCGTTGCCGCACAAGCGAATTGGGTCGCTATCCACCTAAATGACTCGAATGTCACCGGGCCTGAAGTCCCGCGCGGAAGCATGCGACGGGCCCTCGGGCGGTCGAGCGAGGGGCATCCGGCGACGGGCTCGGCGGCGGGCTGTGTGCGTGCCCAGCGGGGCTGGTCGTACGCTCGACAGGTCGTCCACACCCCGGGCGGCAGCCGTCAGCGACGACACGAAGTCAGGACACCATGGCGCTCAGCGTTTTCGATCTGTTCTCGGTCGGTATCGGGCCGTCGAGCTCGCACACCGTGGGGCCGATGCGGGCGGCGGAGATGTTCGCTCAGCGGCTGCGGGAGGACGGCGTGCTGGAGCGGGTGGCTCGGGTGCGCTCGCAGCTGTTCGGGTCGTTGGGGGCGACGGGGCACGGGCACGGCAGCGACAAGGCGGTGCTGCTCGGGTTGACGGGGGAGCGGCCCGAGTCGTGTGACCCGCGGGCGGTCGAGGGCCGGTTGGCGCAGATCCGGGCGAGCAAGCGTGTGTCGCTGTTGGGGGTGCACGAGATCGCGTTCGTCGAGGACGAGGACCTGGTGCTGCACCGGCGCAAGACGCTGCCGGTGCACCCGAACGGCATGACGTTCACCGCGCTCGACGCCGGCGGGCAGGTGCTCGCGGAGCGCACCTACTACTCCGTCGGCGGTGGCTTCGTCGTCGGAGGCGACGCGGATGGCGAGACGAAGATCGTCGCCGACTCGACACCGGTCGCCCATCCGTTCCGCACGGGTGACGAGCTGCTGGCGCACTGCAAGGAGACCGGCAAGTCGATCTCGCGGATCATGCTGGAGAACGAGCTCTCGTGGCGCACCGAGCAGGAGGTGCGTGACGGCCTGCTCGAGATCTGGCGCGTGATGAAGGAGTGCGTGCGCAACGGCATCGACACCGAGGGCGTGCTGCCCGGCGGGCTGCGGGTGCGGCGGCGCGCCCCCGAGCTGGCCCGCCGCCTGCGCCTGGAGGCCACGAGCGACGACCCGCTGCGCGGCATGGACTGGATCACCCTTTACGCATTGGCCGTGAACGAGGAGAACGCCTCGGGCGGCCGTGTCGTCACCGCTCCGACCAACGGCGCGGCCGGCATCATCCCGGCGGTGCTGCACTACTACGCGAACTTCGTCAACGGCGCGGACCGCGACGGGATCGTGCGGTTCCTGCTGACGGCGGGTGCGATCGGGGTCATCTACAAGGAGACGGCCTCGATCTCCGGGGCCGAGGTCGGCTGTCAGGGCGAGGTGGGTTCGGCCTGCTCCATGGCGGCCGGCGCCATGGCGGCCGTCATGGGCGGCACCCCGGAGCAGGTGGAGAACGCGGCCGAGATCGGGATGGAGCACAACCTGGGCCTGACGTGCGACCCGGTCGGTGGTCTGGTGCAGATCCCGTGCATCGAACGCAACGCGATCGCCTCGGTCAAGGCCATCACGGCCGCCCGCACGGCCATGCGCGGGGACGGGTCGCACGTCGTGTCCCTGGACAAGGTCATCAAGACGATGCGCGAGACGGGCGCCGACATGAAGGTCAAGTACAAGGAGACCGCCCGCGGCGGCCTCGCCGTCAACGTCATCGAGTGCTGAAACCCCGTGGGCACGCGAGGACGCCCTGCCCCCGCCACACCCACCCTGCAACACACCCGGTAGCGGTCAACCGCGCAGGGTTGCAGCACCGCGGCCTGACCGTTGTCGGGTGTGTTGCCAAGGGGGACGGCGACGGCCGGGGCCCCCTGGAGCAGGTGGAGGTCACATGGCGCGGGCGAGGCTGCGCCGCAGGGCCCACGCGCCGACGGCCAGCGCGGCGACGGCCATCGCCGTGAGCACCCCGAGCTGCGGCAGCACGTCGACGAGCGTGCCGTCGCGGCGCTGGATCTCGGCGAAGGCCTCGTAGGCCCACGCGTGCGGTGTCACGTGGGCGACCCCGCGCAACGTGTCGCTGAACACCTCGAGCGGAACCATGCCGCCGCCGAGACCGGCGAGCACCAGGCCCAGGCCGACCCCGAGCCCGCCTGCCGCGCCCTCGTTGTCGACGAGCGACCCGAGCACCATGGCGAGCCCGGCCGACACGGCACCGAAGACGAGCAGCACGAGACCCGTCAGCCAGAGGCTCCCCCAGTCGACGCCGAAGAGCACCGATGTCGCGACGACGATGTAGATGCCCTGCGCGAGAGCGATGACGAGCCGACCCCCGGCCTGGCCGAGCAGCACCTGGGCCGACGAGACGGGCGCCGCCATCGTGCGGGCGATGACGCCGTGGCGCCGCGCCTGGATGAGGGTCGCCGAGCCGGCGAGCGACGTGAGGAACGTGAAGAGCAGCAGCTGGGAGGCCGCGCCGACGTCGAACTGGCCGACACCCTGGAACTCGCGGGCCAGTGCGTCGACGTTCTCCACGCGCGTCGACGGCCCGGTCACCTGGGCACGCGCCGCATCCACGGCCGCCCGGGCTGCCGGCGCGGCGACCCCACGCCCGGTGAGCGCGGCGAGCTGGGCCTGGTCGAGCTGGAGGACGTCGACCGCTCCGCGCACGCGCTGCTGCACGGCGAGGGCATTGCTCGCCGAGCCGGGGACGACCTCGAGGGTGACAGGTCGTCCTGCGGCGAAGGCGGCGCCCGCGCCGTCGGGCACGAGCACGGCGACGGCCGCCCGGCCCCGCGACACCTGCTCGAGCACGTCCTCGCGCGAGCCGCTCGTGACCACCAGCCCCTCCGACTCCAGCTGCGTCGTCAGGGCGGCCACCATCGCGCCGCTCTCACCGGCGACGGCGACCTTGCCCGCCGTCGCTCCGCTGCCGAACTGCGCACCGATGACGAGCACGAGCACGAGCGGGAAGATGAAGACGAAGAAGAGGTTCGAACGGTCGCGCAGGAAGCGCCGCAGCTCGGCGGTGACGATGGCGAGCACGGGCCTCACAGCGCGTCCCCCCGGTCCGGCACCACGCGCGAGACGCCGACCATGACCACCGCGAAGACGAGGAGGACCAGCACCGGCACGCCGATGTCGCCGACGCCTCCGCCGCCGGAGGTGATGCCGAGCCCGCGGATGAAGGCTCCCACCGGGTTCGCGTCGAGCAGGGTGCCGAGCACCCCCCCGGCGTTGAGCGGGAAGAACGCGCCTCCGGCGATGCCGAGCACGAGGGCCACGATGGACTGCGCGACGTTCGACTGCTCGGCGGTGCGTGCGATCCGCGCGATGACGAACGTGATCGAGGTGCCTGCCGTGACGGCGCAGAGCACGAGCACCGCCACCGCGAGCGGCGACCCGAAGTCGACGTCGAAGAGCAGGCTGCCCGCGGTCAGCAGCACGGTGGTCGCGACGACACCGAGGATGAAGCTGACCAGGGCCTTGGCCGCCACGATCAGCCCGGGGCGCATCGGCATGGAGCGCAACCGCGCAAGGGTGCCCTGCTCGCGCTCGTTGACGAGCCCGAGCACACCGAACCCGACCGTGAAGAGCAGGAAGAGTCCGGCCTGGCCGGCGACGAGCGCCCCTGTCGTGGAGAGCTGCTCGTCGGACGCCCGACCCTCCGTGAGGGCGATCGTCGGGGTCGCTGTCGCCACCTCCCGGCCGATGGCGGCCAGGTCGGAGGCCGGCAAGCCGACCCTGCCTGCGGCCGTCGCGGCCACCGTGGCCGCGCGGTAGCGGTCGACGGTCCCGGTCACGACCGAGATGACGACGTCGTTCTCGATGCCGCCGCCCCCGTCGACCACGGTGACGTCCTTCGGAGCGCCCTGAAGCAGCGCCGCCCCGAAGCCGTCGGGCACGGTCAGCCCGAGGTCCGCCTCGTCATTGGCCACCAGCCGGCGCACGTCCGAGGGCGAGACCGGCCGCACCCTGACGTCGAAGCCACCGGCGCCGTCGATGTCACCGAGCGAGCGCAGCGTGCCGACGAGGCTCTGCCCCGCCTCGTCGCCGACGGGCACGGAGACGGCGACGGTGACCGGCGTCAGGTCGCGGCTCAGGAGATTGCCGATGACGAGGTTGAGCACACCCATCAGGGCCAGCGGCACCGCGATGCCGAAGAGGAAGACCGACTTGTCGCGGGCCCGCTGCCGCAGGTCCGAGATCGCCATGGTCCAGAGCGGGCGCATCGTCTCGTCCTCAGTCCCGCAGGGCCTTGCCGGTGAGGTGCAGGAAGACGGACTCGAGGTCGGGCCGGGTGATCTCGACGTCGGCGAGGCTCATCCCCGCGTCCGTCGCCCGGGTGACGACCTGCGCGACCGCGCTCGGCGCGTCACCGACGGTGAGGCGCAGCTCGCGCCGGTCGACGTCGACCTGCGACACCGACGGCAGGGCCCGCAGCGCCTCGGCGGCGGCGTGCGTGTCGCCCGTGCCGGAGAGCCGGATGTGGTCGACGGCCCCGGTGAGGCGGACGAGCTCGTCGCGGGTCCCCTCCGCCTGCAGGACGCCGCTGTCGATGATGCCGATCCGGTCGCAGAGGCGCTCGGCCTCCTCCATGTAGTGCGTCGTGTAGAGCACGGCCATGCCCTCGACCGACAGCCGCTCGACCGACTCGAGGATCTGGTTGCGTGACTGCGGGTCCACTCCCACCGTCGGTTCGTCGAGGATGAGCAGCGTGGGCCGGTGGAGCAGGCCGATCCCGATGTTGAGCCGGCGCTTCATGCCGCCGGAGTACTCCTTGGTCGGGTCCTTCGCGCGCGCGGTGAGGCCGATGAGCTCGGTGACCTCGGCGACGCGGGCCGTGAGCTGCGGACCGGTCATCCCCTGGAGCCGGCCGAAGAGCACGAGGTTCTCGCGGGCCGTGAGCTCGGGGTAGACGGCGAGGTCCTGCGGCACGAGGCCGATGTGGCGCTTGGGCGCGACGGCCGTGCGGCCCATCTGCTCGCCTGCGACGGTCACGGTGCCCTCGTCGGGCGCGATGAGCCCCGCGACCATCGAGATGATCGTCGTCTTGCCGGCGCCGTTGGGGCCCAGCAGGCCGTACGTCTCGCCCGCGGCGATGCGGAACGAGACCCCGTCGACGGCGGTCAGGTCACCGAACCGGCGTACGAGGTGGTCGACGACGAGCACGTCGCCGCGTCCTGTCGGCTCCGCTGTGGCCCCGTCCGTCCGCACGATGCCCTCCGCCCCGCTCGTCGACGCTTCCACTACCGAGCGTAGGAGAGTCACCGTGGCGGCACCCGGGACCTCCGTCACCCATCCCCGTGAGGTTCGACACCAGCGACGAGGTTGCCGGGGGCGTCAGCGGTGGTGGCTCTCCGACTCGCTCACCGGGTACACCTGCCCGGCCACGTGACGGTCGTACAGCTCGGGAGTGCCACCGCCGGCCCGCACGACCTCGGCGAAGAAGCGCCCCGAGTCGCGCACGGTGCGCTGCTGCGTGTCGTGGTCGAGGGCCACCAGCCCGAAGCGCGGGCCCTCGCCCTCGTTCCACTCCCAGTTGTCGACGAAACACCAGTGGTAGTAGCGGTCGACCGGAACCCCTTGTGCCCGAACGTCGCTCACGACCGACAGGTGCTCCCACAGGTAGCGCGACCGGAACGCGTCGGCAGCGTCCGCCGTGCCGTTCTCGGTCACCCACACCGGCAGGCCGTACGTCTCCCACGCCCACCGGGCGGTCTCGCCCATCCCGGCGGGGTAGACCTCCCACCCGAGGTCGTTGACGGGCACCCCGGGCGGAGTGCCGTCGTCGAAGCGCGTCACCGTGGTGCGCGAGTAGTAGTTGAGGCCGAAGAAGTCGGCGTACCGTCCCGTTCCCGAGCCGTCACCCTGCTTCGGTATGCCGGGTGGCCGGCGGAGCGGGGCCGTGAACTCCCCGGTCGTCATCGCACCCACGATCGCGTCCTGGAACAGGTGACGCATGGCGGGGGTCAGCAGCCGGTGCCACGGGTTGCGCGGGTTGCCGGGGCGGAAGGGCCGGAGGTGGTGGGCGACCCCCACCTTCGTGTCAGGTCCGGGCTGCAGGGCGTGGATGAGGGCGTACGCCCGCAGGTGCGCGGCCGCGAGCACGGAGTACACCCGCAGGCCCTCGCGGAGCGAGCGGTGGCCGGGTGGGAAGTCGCCGAAGACGTGGGCACCGGTGACGAAGACGTTGGGCTCGTTGACGGTGACCCACTCCGTGACGAGGTCGCCCAGCCGCGTCACGACCTGGGTGACGAACCGCTCCCACACCCACAGCGCGCCGGGCCCGAGCCACCCGCCGTCGCGCTCGAACCACAGCGGCTGGCTGAAGTGGTGGAGGGTCACCAGCGGGCGGATCCCCCTCTCGCGCAAGAGGTCCAGCTCGTCGCGGTAGTGCGCGAACGCTGCGTCGTCCCACTCGCCGGGCCGTGGCTCGAGCCGGGCCCACTCCACGCTCATCCGGTAGACCTGCACCCCGAGCGACGACATCAGCTCGGTGTCCTCGCGCCACCGGTTCCAGTGGTCGGTGGCGCGCCGCGGCGACGAGCCGTCACGGATCGTGCCGGGGCGGTCGGCCCAGTCGGTCCAGCTGCTCGCGACGTCACCGCCCTCGATCTGGGTCGCGGCGGTGGCCACGCCGAGCAGCACCCCGTCCAGCCGGAAGCCGTCCACGGTCGCCATGCCGGTCAACGTACCGGCCCGTCATGCGACAGACTGGCGCGCGTGGGTCACGTACCTGTCCCGGAGCACCGTGCCGCCGTCGAGCGGCTCCTCGGCGAGGGCGTCGTCGAGCGGGTCGCGCTCGACCGGCACGCGGCCGGTCGCCGCCTCGCCGGTGAGCTCGTCGCCGTCGACGACCTGCCACGCTTCGACTCGTCCGCCATGGACGGGTATGCCGTCCGGCCGGCCGATCCCGACCAGCGCACCTTCCCCGTGGTGGGGGACGTGCCGGCCGGTTCTGCGCCGGGCTTCGAGCTGACCGACGGCCAGGCGGCACGGGTCATGACCGGCGCCCGGGTGCCGGTGGGCACCGTCGCGGTGGTCCCCGTGGAGCGCACCGACGCCGCCCCGACCGGGCCGGCGCCCGCCACGGTGACCATCGACGCCGCGCCCACCGACGGCCAGCACGTGCGACTCCGCGGCGAAGACGTCTTTGCCGGATCGGTCATCGCCGCAAGGGGGTCCGAGGTGACGCCCGCCCTCATCGCTCTCGGGCGGTCTGCCGGCTGCACCGAGGTCGACGTCTGGGCTGCGACCCGGGTCGCCGTCGTGGCGACCGGGGCCGAGCTCGTGCGGGCCGAGAGCGACCCCGGGGCCGGCGGCATCCACGAGTCGAACTCCGACATGGTCGCCGCCCTCGCCGACGAGTCGGGCTGTGCCGTCGTGCGGGTCGAGGTCTGCTCCGACGAGCCCGACGAGCTGCGCGCCCTGCTCGACGCCCTCGACGCGGACGACGGTGTCGACGTGGTCGTCACGACCGGCGGCGTCAGCGCGGGCGCCTACGAGGTCGTGCGCCAGGTCTGCTCGCCGTTGCCGACCTTCGCCTTCGTGCACCTCGCCATGCAGCCCGGTGGCCCGCAGGGCCTCGGCCGCTACGGCTCGACACCGGTGGTGTGCCTGCCCGGCACCCCGGTCGGCGCCTTCGTGGCCTTCCACGTGCTCGTGCGTCCGGCGCTCGACCGGCGCCACGGCGCGCCCGTCCGACAGGCCGGCCGGGCGGCATACGCAGGCAAGACGCGACGGGCCCGCACGGGGCGGGTCCAGTTCGTCACCAGCGTGCTCGCACCCGACGGCACGGTGAGCGCCGCCGACGCACGACACCTCACGGCGCTCGCGGCCGCGAACTGCCTCATCGAGGTGCCCGCGGCGGTCGACCAGCTCATCGACGGCGACGACGTGGTCGTCCACCACCTGTGACCGGGACGTGTTCGCGTCGGCCCTAGGCTGTCCGGCGTGAGCGCGACCCTCGTGGCCAAGGACCTCGCCGGCGGCCACGCCCACCGGACCCTCTTCGAGCACCTCGACCTCACGGTCGCGCCGGGTGACGTCGTCGGGGTCGTGGGTGCGAACGGTGCCGGCAAGTCGACCCTCCTGCGCCTGCTCGCCGGGCAGGACCGGCCGCTCGCCGGGTCGGTGACGACGGCGCCGTCGGACGCGTTCGTCGGCTGGCTGCCCCAGGAGCACGAGCGCCTGCCCGGCGAGACGGTCGCCGGGCACATCGCCCGACGCACCGGTGCGACCGCGGCGACCGAGGCGATGGAGGCCGCCGCCCACGGTCTCGGCGGCGACGACCCCAAGGCCGACGACGCGTACGCCGTCGCCCTCGACCACTGGCTGGCCAGCGGGGCGCCCGACCTCGACGAGCGCATCCCGCCCATGCTCGCCGAGCTCGGGCTCGACGTCGGCCCGGAGGCCCTCATGACCTCGCTCAGCGGCGGCCAGGCCGCTCGAGCGGCGCTCGCGGCCCTGCTGCTCAGCCGCTTCGACCTCGTGCTGCTCGACGAGCCCACCAACGACCTCGACCTCGCAGGGCTCGAGCGGCTCGAGTCCTTCGTCCACGGCCAGCGCGGCGGCGTCGTGCTCGTCTCGCACGACCGCGAGTTCCTCGCCCGCTGCGTCACCCGCATCGTCGAGCTCGACCTCGCTCAGAACTCCGTCGCGGTCCACGACGGCGGCTACGAGTCCTACCTCGAGGAGCGCGAGGTCGCACGACGGCACGCGCGCGAGGCGTACGACGCGTATGCCGGCACCAAGGCCGACCTCGAGGCGCGCGCCCGGACGCAGCGGGAGTGGTCGTCCAAGGGCGTGCGCAACGCGATGAAGAAGAGCCCCGACAACGACAAGAACCGCCGCGCGGCGAGCATCGACTCGGCGGAGAAGCAGGCGCGCAAGGTGCGCCAGATGGAGTCGCGGATCGCCCGGCTCGAGGAGGTCGCCGAACCGCGCAAGGAGTGGGTGCTGCAGTTCAACATCGCGGCGGCCCCGCGCTCGAGCACCGTCGTGTCGACGCTCAACGAGGCGACGGTGCAGCGGGGCGACTGGACCTTCGGGCCGGCCTCGCTGCAGGTGGAGGCGCGCCGCCGCGTCGGCATCACCGGGCCCAACGGCGCCGGCAAGACGACCCTGCTGTCGCTGCTGCTCGGGCGGGTCGAGCCCGACACCGGCAGCGCGTCGCTCGGGGCGTCCGTCGCGATCGGCGAGATCGACCAGGCCCGCACCGGGCTGCGCGAGGACCTGCCGCTCGGCGACGCCTTCGGAGAGGCCGTGCCGGACCTCGCACCCGCCGACCGGCGCACGCTGCTCGCCAAGTTCGGACTCAAGGCCGACCAGGTGACGAACCCGGTCAGCCGCCTCTCTCCCGGTGAGCGCACCCGCGCCGCGATGGCGCTGCTGCAGGCCCGCGGCGTCAACCTGCTCGTGCTCGACGAGCCGACCAACCACCTCGACCTGCCGGCCATCGAGCAGCTCGAGGAGGCCCTCGAGTCGTACGACGGGGCGCTGCTGCTCGTCTCGCACGACCGGCGCCTGCTCGAGAACGTGCGGCTCGACGAGCGCTGGCACGTCGAGGGGGGACAGGTCACCCGCCTCTGACACCCACCCCCACTCGAGTGCTCATTTGCTTGCGTCGGGAACTGAGCACTCGACGGGTGTAGGGGAGGACGGGGCCCCCGGAGAGGGGGTCACCAGGTGCCGCGGTGCACGACCTCGTCGAAGGGGCGCCGGTTCAGCGTGTGGATGACGGCCAGGGGCTTGTCGGCGGGGTAGCCGACCGAGAGGACGTACGCGAGGAAGTGGCCGTCGGGGAAGCCGAGGACCGCTCTGGCGTGGTCCTGGTCGGCCGCCGCGGCGTGCCCCGTGCCGACGCCGAGGTCGGCCGCGGCCACCGTCATCGCGTAGGTGGCCTGCCCGAGGTCGTACTGCAGCAGCCCCGACTGGCGGTCGTCCTGCGGCTGGGGCGCGACGATCGCGATCGCGGCGGCCGCCCCGGCGACGTGTCTCGCGCCCTGCCAGACCTTCGCCAGCTCCCCGAGCTGCGCCTTGTCCGTCACGAGCACGAAGTCCCACGGCTGCCAGTTGCCCGCGGACGGGGCGCGTCGCCCGGCGTCGAGGATCCGGTCGAGGGCCTCGTCGGGGACCGGCTGGTCGGTGAACTGCCTGACGTTGCGTCGCGCCCTCAGGGCGTCCCAGGTCTCCACCGTGTCATCGTGCGCCCGCCGGGCCGGGCATGGCCACCATCCTGTCCAAGGGGAGTGCTGCGCCACCTACGGCAGGTCGGGCCACGCCGCCAGGTCGACGAGGTTGCCGGAGGGGTCGGCCAGGGTGAACCAGTGCGGGGCGTGAGAGTCGTCGACGAGACGGCCGCCGGCCTGCACGGCCGCCTCGATGCGCCGGGCGACCTCGGCCGCCGACGTGCTGAGGTCGACGTGGATCCGCGCGGGCGCCCCGCGCCCGTCGTTCACGGCCTGGTTCCAGACGCCGGGCGCGCGGCGAAGCGGGTCGATGATGTCGGCGTCGGCGACCTGCTCGTAGCCCGTCACCGCCTGCCAGAAGGGGACCGACTCCATCCCGCCGTCGATCGCGATCTGGATCGACTGCAGGTGTGAGACGTCGCCGGCCAGGCCGACCTGTGCCGCGACCGCGGAGACCGAGGCGGCCAGACCGGCTGCGGCCTCGGGCAACCCGCCGGCGTCCCACGAGGAGGGCAGCCGCACCGTGACGCCTGCAGCCCGGAGCTCGAGGTCAGGGCCGTAGCCCTCCGGTGCCAGCTCCACCACCCGCGAGGCGAACTCGACCCTCCGCCGGGCGTCCGGGCACGGGAAGTGCGCCAGCGCCCCCTCGAACGTCAGGCGCCACTCGTCCGCTGACGCCACCGCGTAGAACTCGCCCGCCCCGATGACCGTCGTCACGTCGCCTCCCCGCCTCGGATCCTGCCGCCAACCTACCCGCGACGCCCCGGCAGCCCCAGTCACGCATCGAGGAAGCAATCCGCCCGGTGGACGGATTGCTTTCTCGCTGGGAGCCGTCAGCCGGGCGAGTTCGTCGGGTCGGCCACCCAGGGCCCGAGCGGCGGGTCCCAGGTGCGCACGACCCGGCGCAGCACGTAGCCCCCGAGCCAGTACGGGTCCTGGTCGAACGCAGAGGTCAGCTCCTGCAGCGAGTCCGCGGAGCACACGATCAGCGCAGCATTCGCCGGCTCCTGGTCGGTGGGCTCGCCCTCGCTCACCTCGTCGGTGCCCGGCTGGTACATGCCGGCGACCAGCAGTCCGGGCAGGCTGGTGAGCCATTCTCGGTGCTCGGGCCGGATCGTCAGCATCTCGTCGACGTCGTCGGGATAGGTGTAGTGGACCGCGAAGATCGGCACGCTCGGTTCTCCAGTCGTCAGGTGGGTGGTTGGCAGCAAACCACGGCGGAGGGTCAGGTGGTCGTGATCCGGTGCCCCCCGGCATACACGTTGAGACGGGCGTCGCGCACGAAGCCGAGCAGCGTCATGCCCGCGTCGTCGGCGCACTCGACGGCCAGCGACGACGGCGCCGACACCGCCGCCAGCGCGGGGATGCCGGCCATGATGGCCTTCTGCACCAGCTCGAACGAGGCGCGCCCCGAGACGACGAGCACGCACCCCGCGCCCGGCACGCGGCCGTTCTGCAGCGCCCAGCCGACGACCTTGTCGACGGCGTTGTGGCGGCCGACGTCCTCGCGCACGACGAGCAGCTCGCCGTCGGCAGTGGCGAGCCCCGCCGCGTGCAGCCCACCCGTCTTGTCGAACGAGCGCTGCTCGCGCCGCAGCGCGTCGGGCAGCTCGACGACGACCTTCGCCGCGAGCTCCACCGGGTCGGAGCGCACGTCGAACGCCGACTGCGCGCGCAGCTGCTCGATGCTCGCCTTGCCGCAGACGCCGCACGACGAGTTCGTGAAGAACGCCCGGGTCGCCGAGGCATCGGGCGCGGCCACCCCGGCGGCCAGCGTCACGTCGATGACGTTGTAGGTGTTCTCGTCGAAGCCGCTCTCGCCCGACACGACGGCGCCCTCGCAGTAGCGCGCGAGCGCGATGTCCTCGACCGACCGGATCAGCCCCTCGGCCATGAGGAAGCCGTGCACGAGCTCGATGTCGTGCCCGGGCGTGCGCATGGTGACGGTCAGCGGCGTGCCGTTGACGCGCAGCTCGAGCGGCTCCTCGACGGTCAGCGTGTCGGGACGCGTGCTCGTCGACGGCGTCGCGACGTCGATCGTCGTGACCTTGCGCCGCACGGTGACCCGTCCCATGGGCCCAGCCTAGATCGCGTGCCAGACTCCGAGGGTGTCCAGCACCCCAGTGCCGAGCTGCGTCGTCGTCGTGCTGACGGGCGGCGCCTCGCGACGGATGGGCTCGCACAAGCCGACCCTCGAGCTCGCCGGGCGGCCGCTCGTGGCCCGCGTCCTCGACGCCGCCGGCCCGCACCCTCCCGTCGTGGTCGGCCCCGGTCAGGGCGTCCCCGACGGGGTACCGGTCGTCATGGAGCGCGTGCCGGGCGGCGGGCCGGTCTCGGGCCTTGCGTATGCCGTCGAGGCCGTCCGCGCCGGCGTGACCCGGGTGCCCCACCCGGACGTCGTCGTCGTCCTCGCTGCCGACCTCCCGTTCGTCACGGCCGATCACGTCGAACGCCTCGTCGCAGCCCTCGAGCCCGACGCCCTCGAGCCCGCCGACCTCGCCGTCACCGTCGACGCCGACGGCCGCACCAACTGGCTCTGCGCTGCCTGGCGCACGGACGCCCTGCGAACCCGGCTCGCCGCGCTCGGGGACGTCGGCGACGCGTACGGCCGGAGCATGCGAGAGCTGTGTGACGGCATACGCACCGTGCACGTCGCCGACCCCGACGGGCTGGCCGCCGACGTCGACACCCCGGCCGACCTCCAGCGCGCTCGAGAGCGCGCTCAGAACAGCTTCGACTGACCGCTCGGCCACCCTCCGGACGGCCCGTCACGGCCTCAGAAGAGCCGCGCCGACCCCCGACTCTGGGAGGTCGCCCAAGCGGCTGTCTGCGGCGAATCCTCCTGCCGCCAAGTGTTTTCCCAGAGTTGTCGGACATTTGGCAAAGACTTGGTAAGCCCCGTTGACCGCGATTCTCGCTGCTGCGAACGTCGCGCTCGTTCTCGCCGGAATCTCGGTTCGTGAGATGGGGCGGGACTCCCTCCAGGCGGCCACCGAGCCGCATCCTGACAAGGAGTAACCAGTGAATCGACTGAAGTCCGGGCTGGCGACCGGAGGGCTGCTCGCCCTCGCTCTCGCCATCTCGCCGGCGATCCCGGCGGGCGCAGCGGCCAGTGCGGGACGCGACAAGGCGCCCGCCCCAGAGTCGCAGAGCCTGAAGGCGACCGAGCAGTCCCGAGCAGCATCCTCCGCGAGCGCCCTCGGGCTCGCGAAGGGCGAGAAGCTCGTCGTCAAGTCCGTCATCGCCGACGCGAACGGTGCGACCTCCGTGCGCTACGAGCGCACGCTCGACGGCCTGCGCGTCATCGGTGGCGACCTCGTCACCCACAAGGACGCGGCCGGCTCGGTCAAGAGCGTCACCTGGAACCAGCGCAAGAACGTCACCCCGGCGACCATGACGCCGACCGTCTCGAAGAGCACGGCCCACCAGGCCGGCCTCGCGGCGTCGAAGGCCAACAAGGAGACCGCCTCCGCCGGCGAGCTCGTCGTCTTCCAGTCGGCCACCGGACCCAAGCTCGCCTACGAGGTCATCACGGAGGGCATCAAGCCCGACCAGACCCCGACCCGCCTGCACACCATCGTCGACGCCACGAGCGGTGCCACCCTCACCAGCTGGGACGACATCAAGCACGGCACGGGCAACGGCATCTTTGTCGGCAACGTCTCCCTCGCGACGTCGGGCAGCGCAGGCAGCTACACGATGCGCGACACGCACGGCAACTACACGACGGACCTCAACCAGGCCACGACCGGCACGGGGACGACCTTCACCGACGCCGACGACGTCTGGGGCAACGGCCTGCAGAGCAACCGTCAGTCGGCCGCCGTCGACGCGCACTACGGCGCCGGCAAGACGTACGACTACTACAACACCCAGCTCGGCCGCGCCGGCATCTGGAACAACGGCACCGGCGCCCGCAGCCGCGTCCACTACGGCCAGAACTACGTCAACGCCTTCTGGGACGGCACGCAGATGACGTACGGCGACGGCTCCGGCAACGCGGCCCCGCTCGTCGAGCTCGATGTCGCCGGCCACGAGATGAGCCACGGCGTCACGGAGAACACCGCCAACCTCACCTACTCGGGCGAGTCCGGTGGCCTCAACGAGGCGACGTCCGACATCTTCGGCACGGCCGTCGAGTGGTACGCCAACAACCCGAGCGACGTGCCCGACTACCTCATCGGCGAAGAGATCAACATCAACGGCAACGGCACGCCGCTGCGCTACATGGACAAGCCGAGCAAGGACGGCGCGTCGAAGGACTGCTGGAGCAGCACGCTCGGCAGCCTGGACCCGCACTACTCCTCGGGTCCGCTCAACCACTGGTACTACCTGCTCTCCGAGGGCTCGGGCGCCAAGACCATCAACGGCGTGAGCTACAACTCCCCGGTGTGTGGCACGGCCGGCGCGGTCACCGGCATCACGCACCAGAAGGCGGAGAAGATCTGGTACCGCACCCTCGCGACCTACCTGACCTCCTCGAGCAACTACGCCGCCGCCCGCACCGGCGCGATCAAGTCGGCCAAGGACCTCTACGGCGCCGGCTCGGCCGAGTGCACCGCGGTCGAGAAGGCGTTCACAGCCATCGCGGTCGCCGCTACCTCCGAGACCTGCGGCGGCACCACGCCGCCGCCCACCGGCGGCTCGCTGACCAACGGCGGCTTCGAGTCCGGCCAGACCGGCTGGACCGGCACGTCGGGCCCGATCACGAACAACACGGGTCGCCCGGCCCGCACCGGTTCGTGGAAGCTCTGGCTCGGTGGCAACGGCTCCACGGCCTCCGAGAACGAGTCGCAGACCTTCGCGGTCCCGTCGACGGCCACGTCGCCGACGCTGACGTACTACATCCGCATCGACACGGCCGAGACCTCGACCACGACGGCGTACGACACCGCGACGGTCCAGATCAACGGCGTCACGAAGGCCAGCTTCTCCAACCTGACGACCCCGAAGGCGTCCTACATCACCAAGACGATCGACCTGACGTCCTACAAGGGCACGAACGTCACGCTGAAGTTCGCGGCGAGCGAGGACTCCTCGCTCCAGACGAGCTTCGTCATCGACGACGTGTCGACGAACTTCTGAGCGAAGGTCGCCTGACGCACCTCTGAGGTCGGTGTGCTGCCGGGTCCGCCCGGTGGCACACCGACCTCTTGCGTATGCCGTCGGGCCTGCGTGTGCCGTCGGGCCTGCGTACGCCGTCGGGCGCGGCCGCGTGCCCGGCTCAGGGGGCGGGGGCGACGACGGGCGGCGTCGGCGTCGTGCAGTGCGTCGTGGCGGGAGCCGAGAGCGTGACGTCGGAGACGAGGCTGCCGACGAGGCCCGCGATCTCGCCCAGCGAGGGGTCGCTGAGGTCGATGGCGCGCTCGTGGTCGTCGGTGACCGAGATGGAGATGGGGTCGCTCTCGGTCGCGGCGTTCGGGTCGAGCGGCGTGAACTCGTCGCTCGGCACCTCGGTGAGCGGCACGCCCAGGCGCAGGGTTGCCAGGAGCGTCACGAGCTGGCGCTGGACCGGCCCGGCGAGGGTGCAGATGCGCCCGTGCACCGATCGGGTCTCGACGCGCAGCCGGCCGTCGGCGTCGAGCACGATGCGGTCGTCGAAGCCGGCGATGCCGCCGGTGCGGTGGAGGACGAGCGGGAAGACGGGACTGTCGGACGTCGTGACCGCGCCGCCGCCGCTCGCGCCGAAGCGCTGCTTGGGCGGGGCCGTCGACGTCGCCGTCGACCGGTGCTCCGTGCCGGCAGGGGAGGTGTCACCGTCGGACACGACGGCCCCGCACCCCCCTGTCAGGAGTGCGGCAATGGTCATCCCCACGTACAGACCCGTACGCCCCATGGTGACCATGGTGACCCGTCGGGAGCGTCTGCGCACCGTGGACACGGACGATTTCTGGCAACGCTTGGGTGAATGTTTCAAGTGGCGGGCCTCGGCAAGCACGGGAATGCTCGGCGTCAGAGGTGTCTTCGGGCTCGGGGCCGTGGGCATCTCACCCGCAGAGCGCCTGCCCGTCGACGGACCCGTGTCGACGTGTAGAGCGCCTGCGGTCACCAGGCATACGAAAGGGACCAACGAGTGATACCCAACTCCACTCCACACCGATCAGCGGCACCCCGCCGAGTCCGTCGATCGCTCGCCTCGCTCGGGGCCGTCGCCGCCGTGGCGGCCGGCATGGCGATGGCGAGCCCGGCCGCACAGGCCGCCGACCCGTCCGTGACCGTCGGCGACGACGCCGGCAGCCGCGAGCGCGCCTTCGCGGCGGCGGCATCCGAGTTCGGCGTGCCGCGCACCGTGCTCGAGGCCGTGTCGTACGCGCAGACACGCTGGGACTTCAACCCGGGGCACAGCTCGTCCGGCGGCTACGGCCCGATGCACCTCGTCGACGCCGACCTCGGCTCGGCCGCGGAGGGCAAGGGCCTGGGCGACGCCCCGGCCGCCGACGCAGCCGCGCCGGTCGCCGACACGCTCGGTCGCGCGGCCGGCCTCACCGGGCTCGACGAGGCCGCCCTGCGCACCGACGAGCTCGCCAACATCCGCGGTGGCGCCGCGCTCCTCGCCGCCACCCAGCAGCGGCTCGGCCTGCCCACGGGCACCGACACCAAGGCCGGCGACTGGTACGCCGCCGTGGCCGACGCCTCCGGCTCGGCGCAGGAGGACGTCGCCGCAGCGTTCGCCGACGACACCTACTCGGTCATCGCCTCCGGCGCCTCGCGCCGCACGGTCGACGGCAAGGACGTGTCACTGCTCCCGTCGGCGGCCACGCCCCAGAAGGGCCAGCTCGACCGGCTCGGCCTGACGAAGAAGGCGAACAGCGCGCAGACCGACTGCCCGCCCGGGCTCGACTGCGACTGGGTGCCGGCGCCCTACAAGGACCTCGGCGGCGGCGACTACGGCAACCACGACCTCGCGTCGCGGCCGGTCTCACCGAAGATCACGAACATCGTCATCCACAACACCGAGGCGTCCTGGAACACGACGCTCAAGCTCGTCACGGACCCGACGTACCTCGCGTGGAACTACTCGCTGCGCTCGAGCGACGGGCGCATCGCCCAGCACCTCGAGCCCAAGGACGTCGGCTGGCACGCCGGCAACTGGTACGTCAACAGCCACTCGATCGGCCTCGAGCACGAGGGCTTCGCGGCCACCGGCGCCCAGTGGTTCAGCGAGCCGATGTACCGCTCGTCGGCGCGGCTCGTGCGCTACCTGGCGACGAAGTACGACATCCCGCTCGACATGCAGCACGTCTTCGGCCACGACCAGATCCCCGGCGTGACCCCCGCCAACGTGGCCGGCATGCACTGGGACCCGGGCCCCTACTGGAACTGGGAGCACTACTTCCAGCTGCTCGGCGCGCCGCTGCAGAGCCACGGCGTCGACGGCGCCCAGGACCTCGTCCGCATCCTGCCCGGCTTCGACGACAACGTGCAGACGGTCACCTCGTGCACGACGGCCGGCCAGCCGTGCCAGCCGCAGGGCACGAACTTCGTCTACCTGCGCACGGCCCCGTCCGAGACGGCTCCGCTCGTCAACGACATCGGTCGCAAGTCCAGCGGCGCCCCGTCGACGACGTCGGTCTCCGACATCGGCGCCCGCGCCCAGACGGGGATCACCTTCGCCGTCGCCGACCGCCAGGGTGACTGGACCGCGATCTGGTTCAACGGCGTCAAGGGCTGGTTCCACAACCAGGCGAGCGACCCGACGGCCATCGCGGTCGGCGGCCAGTACGTCGTGCCGAAGGCCGGCCTCGCGAGGGTCCCGGTCTACGGCCGGGCCTACCCCGAGGCGTCGGCCTACCCGGCCGGGATCCCGGTGCAGTCGCTCGCGCCGCTGCAGTACCAGTTCACGGCCGGCCAGCGGTACGCCGTCGGTGACCTCACCGTCCCGACGAACTACTACCGCGCGACGACGTACTCGGCCACGACGCCGAACGACCACGTCGACGTCGTCGGCCAGGACCGCTACTACCAGGTCTCGCTCGGCCACCGCTTCGCGTTCGTGCGCGCTGCCGACGTCGACGTCGTGACCGCCAAGTAGCACCCCGGGCGACTCAGCAAGTGCCCACTCGACGACAACAACCCGTCGAGTGGGCACTTTGTCGGGCCCTAACGTCGAGTGGGCACTTTGCCGGGCCCCGAACGTCGAGTGGGCACTTTGCTGAGCGGCACAGTGCCCACTCGACTGGGTGTCAGCGGAGGTCGTAGGCCTTGAGGAAGCTGATGATGAAGGGGGCCGAGCCGGTCACGCCGTTGTCGCCGACCTCGTTGTAGGCGGCGATCGCGATGTCGCCGCGCCCCGCGACCATCCACGTGTGCGTGTCGGGCGGGTTCTTCGTGCCGAACTCGGCCGTTCCGGTCTTGGCGTACTCGATGCCCAGGGCCTTGAGCACCTTGCCCGAGCCCTCGTTGACGACGGCCCGCATCTCCTGGCGCAGCACCCCGGCCTCGGTGGGGCTGAGCGGCGTGGCGGGTGCCGGCAGCGCCGGAGCACCGGCGACGAGCTGCGGGCGCACCGTCTGTCCCTTCATCACGGACGCGACGACGATGGCCATGGTGAGCGGCGAGGCCTCGACGCGGCCCTGCCCGATGAACGACGCGGCGTGCTCGACGACGTCGTCGGTCGGCGGCACCGAGCCGAGGAAGCCGGTGAACGGCAGGTCGAGCTTGTCGCCCATGCCCAGGGACTGTGCGGCCTTGATGAGGTCGTCCTGGCTCACCTTCTCGTACTGGCTGATGAAGGCCGTGTTGCACGAGAACGCGAGCGCGGTCTGCATGGTGATGTTGCCGAGCTTGTCCTTGGGGTAGGTCGTGTAGTTGCTGAACCGCCGACCGTTGACCGTGAGGGAGTCGGTGCAGGGCAGCGGGGTGTCGGCCGTCGCGCCCTTGCGCACGTTGGCGAGCGAGCTGGCGATCTTGAAGGTCGAGCCGGGGGCCACCTTGCCGGCGAGGGCGAGGGTCGAACCGTTCGCCGCCGGACCGATCGCCGCGGCCAGGATCTCGCCGGTGGAGACCCGCACGGCGACGAGCGCCGTCGGGTGGGCGGTCTGCTTCGCGAGGGCAGCCTCGGCCGCCGACTGGGCCTTGGCGTCGAGGGTGATCGTGAGCGGCTGTCCCTCGGTGGACTGCTCGGCGAACAGCTCGCGCTTGTCGAGCACGCTGCCGTCGGCGCCGCGCTTGACGGCCTGCACCGCGAGCCCGGGCGTGCCCCGCAGCTGGGCGTCGTAGCGGAACTGCAGACCGTTGGTGCCCACGCTGTCGCCGGCCTCGAGCGTGCCCTTGGAGTCCTTGACCTGTTCGGCCGTGGCCTCGCCGACCGAGCCGAGGATCGGGGCGGCGAAGGTGCGGCTCGGCCCGAGCACCTTCATGGCCGGAACCGTGATGGCGCCCTTGACCTTGGCGATCGCGGCACCGTTCTTCTCGATGACCGGGTCGGTCTCGCGCAGGGTCAGCCCCTCGACGAAGGCCTTGGCCCCGGCGGCGGAGACCTTCGCGGCATACCTCGTCGGGTCGATGCCGAGCAGGGTCGCGAGCCGGCGCGCGGACGCGGCGGCCCCGGCGCCGGCCACCTTCGTCTTGTCGATGCCGACGACCGCGACCTCGCGCTCGGTCATGATCTTGCCGCCGGAGGTGTCGACGATGTCGGCCCGTCGCGGCCACTTGCGGGCGATGGTGAGGGTCTCGTCGGAGGCCAGCTGCGGTGCCACGAGGGCCGGGTTCCACGCCACCTGCCAGGCGCCGTCGACGAGGGTCATCGCGGCCTTCGACTGGTAGCTCCAGTCGGCGCCGGCCTTCGAGACGTCCCACGTGGTGGAGAGCGTGGCGGTCGCCTTCTCGGACCCCTCGGCGTGGCTGACGTCGGTGACCGACACCGCCGGCCGCAGCGAGTCGAGGCCCTTGTAGGCGGCCTTGACGAACGTCCCGGCCTTGGCGGCGGTCGTGCCCTTGAGCGGGACCTTCGTGAAGTCGCCGTTCGCGAGGGCGGCGGCGAGGGCGCGCGCCGCGTCGTCGGGCTCGGGCGGCGAGTCGAACATCGAGCAGCCGGCCCCCATCGTCGCGACGAGCGCGCCGGACAGCGCGGTCGCGACGAACGAGCGGCGGCGTGATCCGGTCGATGAGCCGGTCCGTGAGCCGGTGCGTGAGCCGGTGCGAGGTCCCGAAGGCATGCGTCGAGGGTACGTGGCGCCACCCCCAGCGCCGGTCATCGACGGGTCGCGTCGACCTGCTCGCCGTCGGCGGCCGGCGTCGCGGCGCTCGCCACGGCGGGTCGCCCCGGGTCGCTGCCCGCCGGTCCCCTGCGACCGGAGCGGAGCCACAGCACGCCGGTGCCGACGAGCCCGACGGCCACGGCGACGGCATACGCACCCCACGGCTGGAACTCCGGCTGGAGCGCCCGGAGGAAGACGTCACGGCTGGCCTCGACGTGGTCGCGCAGGCCGTCCGGCAGGCCGGACCGCGGGCGCAGGTAGGCCGTGAGGTAGCCGAAGGCGGTGTGCGCGGCGGAGCAGACGGCGACGAGGACGAGCACGAGGGGCCAGACGAGCACGCGCCCCGGCGAACGCACGCCGACCGGGGCGAGGGCCAGTCCGACGAGCACCGCGGTGAGGGTCGTCGTCCACGCGAGCACGGGCAGGGCGCGCTGGGTGCCGACGAGCGCCACCGCGACCGCGCTCACCCACGAGCCGACGGCGACGGCGAGGGGCGCCGCGGCCAGGGCCCGGAACACCGGCCGTCCGAGCACGACGACGAGGCCGAGCAGCAGCCCCGCGACCGTGCCGACCACCGCGACGGCCAGCACGCCGACGAGCACGCGGTCGTCGCGGTCGAAGTCGTTGCCGAGCTGCCGGGTGGCACCGGCCGACTGGGCGACGGTGTAGGCCGCGGCGGCGAGGGTGCCGAGAGCCGCGGCGCCTGCGACGGCGAGGGTGCGTCCCTCGCGCGGTCGCACCCACAGGGCCGCGATCGCGGCGGCGAGCCCACCGACGAGGGTGACGACGAGCAGCAGGCCCATCCGCCCCGCCGTGAACGGCAGCAGGCTGAGGTAGCCGCTGGCGACCGACCCGGTCTCGATGTCGGAGGTCCAGTCGCGCGGCGAGCGCGCCCCCAACCCGTCGACGATCCACGGCAGCGCCCCGACGACCCACCAGCCGGCCGCCGCGAGGGGCAGCACGGGCCACAGGAGGGTGCGGGCGTGCCGTCGGTGTGCCTCACTGCCGAAGCTGACGACCTTGTCCACGCGCAGATCCCAGCACGTCCGCCCGATCTGCGCCAATCGTCGCTATCGCTCGGGCCTCCAGAGCTGCACCGAGGCGACCGGCTCGAAACCCGCTCCGAGGAAGGCTCGGAGGGCGCGGGCGTTGCCCGGGGCGCAGGCCGCGACGACGACCTCGCCCTCGTCGACGAGCGTCAGCGCGTCGCGCACGACGTCGGTGCCGACGTGGTCCTTCGCGGGGTCGGTCTCGACGCCCACCTCGGGCAGCCCGCCGAGCCCCGTCGAGAGCGTCACGAGCGTGCGGTCGTCGGGGGCGGCGTACCCGAAGGTCGCCACCTCGCTGCGCACCGACGTCGCGTGCTCGGCGCGGGGGTGGTTGCGCAGGTCGCTGCGCGGCACGAGGGCCGGCTCGCCGCCGACGCCGCGGGCGACGAGGACGATGTCGAGCGCGTCGATCCACCCGCTGCCGGCCAGGCGCGACACGAGCCGCGGGCTGCTCGCGCCGCCGAAGCCGTCGGGGCCGAGCGAGCCCAGGGTCCCGTCGGAGACGTCGTCGTCGACGGCGAGGTACGCGTGCCCGGTGAAGGCGACGACGCCCTCCACTCCGTCGCGCCACGGGGCGACCCGCTGCCACCCGCCGTCGACGGCGGGGAAGTCGCCTCCGGACGCCTTGCTGAGGACTTCCGCGATGAGGTGCACGCCGTCCATCAAACCCGTGACGTCCGGCCCGCGCTCGCCGGGGTCCACCTGTTGGCACGGCGCCGTATGCCGTCACGCCGCCCCGGCGCTGCCGCCCCGCCACGTCCGCCGGGTAGGTTGTGGCCATGTCACGACCGCACGCGGCCGCCATCATCGAGGACACCGTCCACGAGCAGGTCGAGCGCGTGCTGCGCAGCCGCGGCTGGGGCAACCGCGTCATCACGCACGTCGGCTACGGCTCGTCGTCCTTCGTACGCGTCTTCGCGCGGATCCTGCTGGGGCGCAAGGGTCGCGAGAGCACCGAGGGTCCTGAGAGCCGTCAGGACGCCACGGGCGCGATCAGCCCGGCGCACTACGACCGCGGCTGGCGGGCGTTTCTCACCTCTCCCGCGACCGGCGTGCCGGTCAAGGTCACGGTGGGCGACCGTGAGGTGTTCGGCCGGTCCGACCGCGGCGGGCACGTCGACGTCGTCGCCCGCGACCACGGACTCCCGCCCGGCTGGCAGCAGGCCGTCGTCGAGGTGCAGGGGGCCGAGCCGGTCGCCGCCGACGTCTTCATCGTCGCCGACGACGTGCGCTTCGGGCTCGTGAGCGACATCGACGACACCGTCATCACGACGATGCTGCCGCGACCGATGATCGCCGCGTTCAACACGTTCGTGCGGCGCGGCAAGGCCAGGCACGCGGTGTCGGGCATGGCGCCGATGTACCGCCGCATCCTGTCGGCCCACCCCGGTGCCCCCATCGTCTACGTCTCGACCGGCGCGTGGAACACGGCGGCGACGCTGAACCGCTTCCTCGTCGAGAACGGCTTCCCGCTCGGGCCGCTGCTGCTCACCGACTGGGGCCCGACCAACACCGGCTGGTTCCGCAGCGGCCAGGACCACAAGCGCACGTGCCTGCACCGGCTCGCCCGGGACTTCCCCGACATCCAGTGGCTGCTCGTCGGCGACGACGGCCAGCACGACCCGCAGCTCTACGCCGAGTTCGCGGAGGCCCGCCCCGACCGGGTCGACGCCATCTGCATCCGGCACCTGTCGCCGGCCGAGCAGGTGCTGAGCAAGCCGATGAAGATCGACGCGCCGGTGCGCACCATGGGGCCGGTCAGCGTCTCGACGTTCTCGGCGCCCGACGGGCACCAGCTGCTGCGCGTCCTCGAGGAGCACGGGCGGGTCGGGCCGCCCGTCGCCGCCGACGAGCAGCCGTCACGGCCCCTGCGACAGCCCACCCGCTGACACCGCCTGATGGCAGACTGGCGCCATGCCTGAGCTGCCCGAGGTGCAGGCGCTCGTCGACTTCCTCGCCGAGCGCACGGCCGGGCTCGCCATCACCAAGGTCGAGCTCGCGTCGTTCAGCGTGCTGAAGACGTTCAACCCGCCGCCCCAGGCGCTCGAGGGCGTGCCGGTCGACGGCGTGCACCGGCACGGCAAGTTCCTCGACATCGATGCCGATGGCACCCACCTCGTCTTCCACCTGGCCCGCGCCGGCTGGCTGCGGTGGTCCGACCAGCTGCCGGCGACGGTGGTGCGTCCCGGCAAGTCCCCGATCGCCCTGCGGGTCAGGCTCTCCGACGGCTCGGGCTTCGACCTCACCGAGGCCGGCACGAAGAAGTCGCTGGCGGCCTACATCGTCAAGGACCCGGCCGAGGTGCCCGGTGTCGCGCGCCTCGGCCCCGACCCCCTCGCCGACGACTTCACGCTCGACCGGTTCCGGTCGATGCTCGACGGCCGGCGCACCCAGATCAAGGGCCTGCTGCGCGACCAGGAGTTCATCGCGGGTGTCGGCAACGCCTACTCCGACGAGATCCTCCACGTCGCGAAGATCAGCCCGTTCGCCATCGCCGGCACGCTGGCCCCCGAGGTCGTCGACCGGCTGTATGCCGCGCTGCGCGACACGCTGGCCCACGCCGTCGAGACGGCGTCCGGCAAGCCGGCCAAGGAGCTCAAGGACGCCAAGCGCGCGGGCATGCGGGTGCACGCCCGCACCGGCGAGCAGTGCCCCGAGTGCGGCGACGTCGTGCGCGAGGTGTCGTTCGCCGACACCTCTCTGCAGTACTGCGCCACCTGCCAGACCGGCGGCAAGCCGCTCGCCGACCGCCGGATGTCGAAGCTGCTCAAGTAGGCGCGACCGACGAGTTCGTCCGGAATGCAACGCTTCGGCCGACGTGGTTGTCTTCACCGTCATGAAGCCGCTCCAGCGACACCTCACGTCCCCGCTCACGCTGCTCGCCCTCGGCGCCGTGCTCGTCACCGGCGCCTGCGGGCAGGCGAGCCCGTCCGAGGGTGCAGCCACACCTGCGGGTGGCGGCGCACCGGCGAGCTCGACGTCGGCGGCTGGCACGGCAGGCGGGTCCGGGCCGGCGAAGCAGACCGTGACCGCGGGAGGCGTGCGCCTCGAGGCGGAGATGGCACCGGGCGGGGCAGGCATCGCGGCGAGCTCGGGCCTCGTCGTCGACTACTCCCTGACCAACACCGGCTCGAAGCCCCTCGTCGCCTACGACGTCGTGCCCGCTGACCTCGGCAGCGCGACCCTCCCCAAGGACGTCGACCCGCAGCACGCCTGGGTCTACGCCGAGTCGGGCGTGCTGCGCATCAGCAAGCAGGGCTTCGCGACCGCGCCGGACGTGCGGTTCGCGGCCGCCCCGGTGATGGGCGGGCACACCATCGCGCCCGGCGCGACCGTCACGGGCAAGGCGTATGCCGCGACGCCTCCGAAGCTCGACGTGCCCGGCAGGTCGTTCGAGGCCCCCCGAACCCTCGTCGACCCGGCCGTGAAGCAGTGGCAGCTGTGCATCCAGGTCGACGACCGCGCCGCGCAGGCTCGGCCCTCTGCCGTCGGGGGCGGCGTCGTCGAGGTGGCCTCGATGGCTCCCGAGGGCGACCAGCTCGTGTGCACCCAGCCTGCGATGATCCCCGTCTCCTGACGAGGGCTCGAACCGTCAGGTCCGCCGGTCGGTCGCCAGCCCGGCCTCGACCCTGGCCACCGCCCGGCGGCTGCTCGCGAGGTGGTCGCGGAACTCGGCCGCCGCGCGCGCCGCGTCGCGGGACCCGAGCGCCGCCAGGATCGCCCGGTGCTCTGCGATGATCTCGCCCGGTTCGGCGTGCTGGTTGAGCAGCCATGCCATCCGGCCCGCGACCGGCTCGATGATCGAGGTGAGCACGCGGCTGTCTGCGAGCTCGACGAGGGCGGCGTGGAAGTCGGCGTTGCAGCGCACCGCATCACCCGACCGTCCCGCGGCGAGGTGGGCCTCGGCCGTGCCGACGAGGTCGTCGAGGCGCGTCAGGCCGTCGTCGTCGAGCACGTCGACGAGCCGGTGGGAGAGCACGCCCTCGAGCGCCTCCCGCACCGCGAAGAGCATGGCGACGTCGTCGGGGTCCAGGCGGCGCACGACCATGCCGCGCGTGGCCCGTTCCTCGAGGAAGCCTTCACGCTCGAGGGTGCGCAGCGCCTCGCGCACGGGCACCCGGGACACACCGAGCTGCTCGGCGACGTGACGCTCGACGACGCGCGTGCCGGGCGTGAGGTCGCCGGTGACGATGCGCTCGCGCAACGTCTGGGTGACCGATCCGCGCAGCGAGACGGCGTGCTCCGCATGTTCCTCACCGGTAGGCATTGACGCTCCTCTCGATTTTGGTATACCAAATTGGTATACCAAAACTGCTCACCGCTGAGCGTATCCCCTGGAGGTCTCCCCATGTGCCTGCACGACCACGACGCCGTCACGACTCCTCCGCCCTCGGGCCTGTCCCGGCGAGGCGTCCTCGGTGGCGCCGCGCTCCTCGCCGGTCTGGGCGCCGTCGGGGTCGCCGCAGCCGCGCCCGCCGGTGCCGCCGGGCACGGGGGTGACGCCCCGGGTCATGTCGGGTCGCTCCGTCCGACCGCGGCCCCGCCGCTCGTGGTCGAGGGAGGCTCGGTCGTCGACCCGCTCACCGGGCACGTCGTCGAGGACGGGGTGGTCGTCCTGCGCGACGGCAAGGTGCTCGCGGTCGGCAGCCGGGACGCCACCCGCCGCGCCGTCGCCGACGTCGGCTCGGCCGCGCGCCACATCGAGGCGAGCGGCCGCTGGGTGGTGCCGGGCCTCGTCGACGTGCACGTCCACGCCAACGCGCTCGCGGACGTGCGGGCCCTCGTGCACGCCGGCGCGACCTCCGTGCGCAGCGGGTCGTCCACCTTCTACCAGGACGTCGCCATGCGGTCGCTGCCCGACTACGCGCCGGGCCTCGCGCCCCGCATGCGCGCGGCCGGCGTCTTCGTCTCGCCGCAGCTCGGCGACTCGGCCCTCGCCGACCCCGACCTCGCGCCCTTGGCCGCCCTGCCCGGTGGAGTCACCTCGACCGTCGACATCGCCCACGTCACGAAGGTCAACGTCGCCCGCGGCGTCGACGTGGTCAAGACCCGCGCCAACCCCCGCGCCGGGCTCGCCGAGCAGGACCCGACCGAGCTCGTCTACGACCGCGAGCAGCTCTCGGCCGTCGTGCGCGCCGCGAGCGGTCGTCCCGTCCTCTGCCACGCGTACAGCGAGGAGGGCATCGACGGAGCGGTGCGCGCGGGCGTGCGCAGCATCGAGCACGGTGTCTTCGTCGGCGACGCGACCATCTCCGAGATGGCCCGCCGCGGCACCCACTTCACCCCGACAATGGCTGCGATCACCGGCATGATCGGCTCGAGCAACCCGGTGCTGGACGCGCGCGGCCGGGCCTACACGCCGGTGCTGCAGGCCGCCGTGCGCGAGGCGCACGAGCGCGGGGTCACGATCGTCGCCGGCACCGACTCGTTCGGCACCGACGTCGACCCCATCGGCTCGGAGGTGCGCCTGCTCGTCGAGGCCGGCCTCAGTCACCTCGAGGCGCTGCGCGCCGCGACGACGTATGCCGCCCGCCTCCTCGGCTGGTCGCGGCAGGCGGGGCGCCTCGTGCCCGGAGCCTTCGCCGACGTCGTCGTGGTCGACGCCAACCCGCTGGAGGTCGCCGACGCGCTGGAGCAGGTGCGCGTCGTCGTCGCGCAGGGCGCGGTCGTGCGCGAGTCCTGAGGGCCGGTGCCGGGCGGGCGGCCTCAGAAGTGCATGAACATGCGGCCGCCGCCCAGCGCGCCCAGGCAGCTGAAGAGCAGGGCCGAGCCCGGCCAGATGGCGGCGGCGACGAGACACCACGTCTTGGCGGCGCGCGCGGCCTTCTCCGCGCCGATCCAGTCGCCCTGCGCCCAGCGCGGCTTCACCTGGAGCGACTTGACCACCGCGACGATGCCGAGCGGCATGAAGCAGAAGATCGCGCACACGACCGCCCAGCCGAAGTAGGTCGTCGGGGGAGGCCCGACGCGCGGCGGCCCTGCCCAGGGCGGCGTGACGGCATACGGCAGGGGCGGCGCCGGCGGGACGGCAGGCGGCACGGGGTCAGCGCCCGTCGACGGACCGCTCGCCTGCGGCAGCGGGGTCGTGGACGAGCCCGGGGTCGTGGGCGAGCCCGGGGTCGCCGGCCCGTCGAGCTGCGGGAGCCAGGCCGACCAGGAGTCCTGCGACGGGTCCGGGGCGTCCGGGTCGCGCTCCCGGTCGCGGTCGTGCTCGTTCATCAGATGATGTTCGGCTCGCCGTCGGCCGAGAGCTGCTTGCCGGCACGCTGCCACTCGAGCATGCCGCCCTCGACGTTGGCGACGTCGTAGCCCTGGTGGACGAGCCACTGGACGGCGCGAGCCGAGCGGCCGCCCATGCGGCAGACGACGCCGACGGTGTCGTCGGTCTCGGGCAGCTCGTGCAGACGGCTCGGCAGCTCACCGAGCGGGATGTGGATGGCGTTGGGGGCGTGGCCCGCGGCCCACTCGTCGTCCTCACGGACGTCGACGAGGACGGCGTCGTCGGGCAGCGCGGAGACAGTGGTCGTGGGAATGCTCATGTCCTTATCGTGACACGGAGTCCGGGAGGAACATCCGGGAGGAACATCACGCGCGGCGCGAGGCGAGGGTGTTGAGCACCGCGGCCGCCTCTGCGGCGTCGTCGACGGTGACGACGACGGGCGGCTCGCCGATGCGCTCGACGACGAGGGCCTCGCCGGACCGCGTGACGAAGCCACGGGTGCCGTCCTTGCCGATGCGCCAGCCGTACCCGCCGAACTCACGCAGCGGCGACACCGTGCCGGTGCGGGCCTCGGCGACCCGATCGAGCGGCACACGGCTCCACGTGAGGAAGAGGCTCGTGACGCGCAGCCCCTCGGCGTCGACGACGACCCGCGCCGAACCGGTGAGCACGAGCAGCGCGACGATGCCGACGGCGAGAAGGAGCAGCCACGGCATCCCGAGGACGGCGACGACGAGCAGCGGCGTGACCGCGAGGAGCACGACGAGCAGGATGCCGACGTCGGGCAGTGCCGCGTGCCCCGTCCAGGCGACGCGGGTGGTGTCGGGCACGTCGAGCCGCACCGCACCGGCGGGCACGGATCGCGGCGTGCCGTCGAGGGCGGGGGGCCTCAGGCGTCCCCAGCGCCAGAGCCCGACGCCCACGACGGCGGCCAGCACGAGGGTGGGGAGGAGCCAGCTCACCGGGAAGGCCTGTGCCACCTCACCGGGTCGCTGCGACGTGAGGCTGCCGAAGAGCAGGCCGCCGAGGAAGACGGCGACCGCTCCGCCGAAACCGGCGAGCGGGCCGCGCGCGCTCGGGTGCCACGCCGCGCCGATGACGACGAAGACCAGCGGGAGCAGCGCCGTCATCACCGACGCGGTGACCGCGGCCTCGGTCAGCGACGCGAAACGGTCGGGTCGGCCGCTCGTGCCCCAGTGCACGGCGACGCGCTCGGGCAGACGGTCGCGCACGGCATACGTGAGCAGGAGGCCGGCGACGGTGAGCACCGGCCCGACGAGGGCGCTCGCGACGAGGGCGTGGGTCGGTCGCCGGTCGGCGCCGGCGGAGGCGCTCGTGGCGGCTGGCGTGGTCATCGCTGGAACTCGCTCTCGATCAGTCGGGTGAGGTCGGTGGGGGTGGTGCCGGTGAGGCGGGCCTCCGCGACGAGATCGGCGACGAGGGAGCGCAGCCGCGCGTCGCCGGCGGGATCGGTGGCCGTGACGACGGCGCCCCGCCCGCGGCGCAGGTCGATGAGGCCCTCGTCGCGCAGCGTCTGGTACGCGCGGAGCACGGTGTGGAGATTGACGTCGAGCACGCCCGCGACCTCCTTCGCGGAGGGCAGCCGGTCGCCGCGCTCGAGCCGCCCGTCCGCCATCTCACGGCGCACGCACGCCGCGACCTGGACGTGCAGAGGCGTGCTCGACGTCGGGTCCACCTGCCACAACATAATTTGATTATCACTAGAACTATGCCGTGTTTGCAAGCCACTAGGGTGAGCGGGTGAAGATCCTGTCGATCCAGTCCCACATCGCCTACGGCCACGCCGGCAACTCGGCCGCGGTCTTCCCGCTGCAGCGGCTCGGCCACGAGGTCTACCCCGTGCTCACGGTGACCTTCAGCAACCACACGGGCTACGGCTCGACGCGGGGGCCGCTCATCGCGCCGGCCGACGTCGCCGCGGTCATCGACGGCGTCGAGGAGCGCGGCGCCTTCCCCACCATCGACGCCGTGCTCTCGGGCTACCAGGGCGCCGAGTCGGTCGGCGAGGTCGTGCTCGACGCCGTCGCCCGCGTCAAGGAGGCCAACCCGGCCGCCGTCTACTGCTGCGACCCCGTCATGGGTGACGTCGGCCGCGGCTTCTTCGTGCGCGAGGGCATCCCCGAGTACATGCGCGACCACGTCGTGCCGAAGGCCGACATCGTCACGCCCAACCAGTTCGAGCTCGAGTTCCTCGTCGGTCGCGAGGTGACGACACAGGACGACCTCGTCGCGGCCGCGCGCGAGCTCGTCGCCCGCGGGCCGCGCGTCGTGCTCGTCACCTCGGCGCTGACGTCCGACACTCCCGAGGGCTCGATCCAGATGGCCTGCGTGACCGCCGACGACGCGTGGCTCGTGACGACGCCGATGCTGCCGATGACGGTGCGCGGTGGCGGCGACGTGACCGCCGCGGTCTTCCTCGCGCACTTCCTCACCGACGGGCCCGAGGTGGCGCTGAGCCGCACGGCGGCCACCATGTTCGCCGTCCTCGAGCGCACCCACGCCAGCGGCTCGGACGAGATGCTGCTCGTCGCCGAGCAGGACGCCATCGCCGCTCCCGACGAAGTCTTCGAAATCTCGGCGATCAGTTGACCTCGACGCCCCGGTGGGCGTTATAGTCGCAACGCGCCGTTCCGCATGACCACCCCTGACCGTGCGGAACGGCGCTTTTTCATGCCCGAATTCGCTTGAATCCGAATCAAGTCACTTCGGTTCCCGGTCAGTCGGTGGGCGGCCCGACCAGGGCCCGCGACGCGCCGATGACGCTCTCTGCGGATGTCTCGGGTGAGGCGTAGAGAGACGTATAGCCTCCGATCGTGGACCCGATCACGAACCCGTACGCCCCGGGCGCGGGCCAGCGCCCGCCCGAGCTCGCCGGACGTGACGAGCAGCTGCGCACCTTCGACGTCGTGCTCGAGCGCATCGCCCGCGGCCGGTCCGAGCGGTCGATCGTGCTGACCGGCCTGCGCGGCGTCGGCAAGACGGTGCTCCTCAACGCGCTGCGCTCCTCGGCCGTGCGCGCCGACTGGGGCACCGGCAAGTTCGAGGCCCGCCCCGACCAGCGGCTGCGCCGACCGCTCGCCGCCGCCGCCCACCAGGCCGTGCGCGAGCTGGGTCACCCGCGCACTGACGACGTCGACCAGGTGCTCGGCATCATCAAGGCCTTCGCGCTGCGCGAGTCGCCGAACGGGGCGAAGCTGCGCGACCGGTGGCAGCCCGGCATCGACGTGCCGGCCGTCTCGGGTCGCGCGGACTCCGGCGACGTCGAGATCGACCTGGTCGAGCTCTTCACCGACATCGGCGGCCTCGCCGCCGACGTCGGCAAGGGCGTCGCCTTCTTCATCGACGAGATGCAGGACCTCGACCCCGAGGACGTCTCGGCCCTCTGCGCCGCGTGCCACGAGATCTCGCAGTCGGGTCTGCCGGTCATCGTCGTCGGGGCGGGACTGCCGCACCTCCCGGCCGTGTTGTCGGCGTCGAAGTCATACTCCGAGAGGCTCTTCCGCTACTCGCGCATCGACCGACTGCCGCGCGACGCGGCCGACCACGCCCTCGTCGGTCCCGCCTCCGAGGAGGGCTGTGACTTCACTCCCGAGGCCCTCGACGAGATGTATGCCGTCACCGCCGGCTACCCCTACTTCATCCAGGCCTACGGCAAGGTCGTGTGGGACGTCGCCCCGTCGTCACCGGTGACGGCGCAGGACATCCGCGTCGCCGTGCCCGAGGCCGAGTCGGAGCTCGCCGTGGGCTTCTTCGGCTCGCGCTTCGAGCGGGCCACGCCGGCGGAGCGCGAGTACCTTCGAGCCATGGCCGACGCCGCGATCGTGAATCCGTCACAGGAACAAGCGGATTCGCGGGGTGACGGTGGGGCGGAACCGGGCGCGGCATACGACCGCGACGGGGTGCAGGAGCGCGAGGCGGTGCCGACCTCGGCAGTCGCCGACGTGCTCGGCCGCAAGCCCCAGTCGCTCTCGCCGGCCCGTGACGCCCTCATCAAGAAGGGCCTCATCTACTCCGGCGAGCGCGGCCTCATCGCGTTCACGGTCCCGCACTTCGGGCGCTACCTGCGCACCCAGGGAGTGTGACCCCGATGCAGCTGAAGCTGGAGCTGATCCCGCTGCCGGTCTCGGACGTGGACCGGGCCATCGAGTTCTACGAGGGCACGCTCGGGTTCACCAAGGACGTCGACGTGAGTCCTGCCGACGGGGTGCGGGTCGTGCAGCTGACGCCTCCCGGCTCGGGGTGCTCGGTCGGCTTCGGCACGGGCCTCGACGTGTATGCCGGCGAGCCGGGCAGCATCCGGGGCCTGCACCTCGTCGTCGAGGACATCGAGGAGGCGCGCGCCGAACTGGTCGGCCGCGGCGTGGAGGTCGGCGACATCCACGACTTCGGCGGTGGCGTGCGCGGCGCCGAGTTCGCCGACCCCGACGGCAACGGCTTCGAGCTGCAGGAGATGGCCTGGCGCAGGGGCGCCGACTACTAGTGGCGGTCCCGGTCATCCGCACGGAACGGCTGCTGCTGCGCGGGTGGACGCCGGACGACCGAGCGCCGTTCGCCGAGCTCAACGCCGACCCGGAGGTGATGGGGCACTTCCCGGCACCGCTCACGCGCGCCGAGTCGGACGCGTTCGTGGACCGGATCGAGCAGCACTTCGAGGAGCATGGCTTCGGTCTCTGGGTGGTGGAGGTCGGCGGGGAGTTCGCCGGCTACACCGGCCTGTCGATCCCCCGGTTCCGCGCGGACTGGATGGAGGCGCGGGAGCAGCCGGTCGTCGAGATCGGTTGGCGTCTGGCGAGATCCGTGTGGGGCATCGGCTATGCCACCGAGGCGGCACGGGCGTGCGCGCGGTTCGCCTTCGACGACCTCGGTCGGTCCGAGATCGTCTCGTTCACGGTCGTGGGCAACGCGCGGTCCCGCGCGGTGATGGAGCGCCTCGGGATGCGTGAGATCGCCGAGTACGACCACCCGGTCGCCGGCGGCGTCTCGATGCCGTCAGTCTGCTACCTGCTGGCCTGCCCGCCCGACGTCAGCCGATGAGCTCCTGGAGCAGCTCGACGGCGCGGCAGGCGGCGCTGTTGCCGGCGGGGTCGCGCACGACGGCCGCGATGTGCCGCACCGGGGTGGGGGCGGTGAGGGGCAGCACGCGCACCTCGGGCGGGATGATGCGTGCGGCGAGCTGGGGCACGGCGGTGATGCCGACGCCCGCCTTGACGAACGCGATCGCGGTGATGTGGTCCTGGGCCTGCACCGCGAAGCGGGGCAGGAACCCGGCGGACTCGCACGCGGCCGCGAAGATGCGCGAGCACGTCGTGTGGGGGAGGTCGTTGCGGATCCAGGTGTCGGCGGCGAGCTGCGCGAGGTTCACCTCGTCCTCGTCGGCGAGCGGATGGTCGGCGGGCAGGATCACGACGTAGGGGTCGACCGCGAGCGGCACCCGCTTCGAACCGGCCGGGTCCTGGGCGCCGGGGGTGTCGATGACGAGGTCGAGGTCGAGCGTCGCGCCGGCGTACTCGGGGATCTCGGTGAGCACGAGCTCGAGCGTGAGGTCGGGCATCTCGGTGGTGAGGCGGCGGGCCAGGGTCGGCATCCACTCGGCCCCGGCCGAGGCGAAGTAGCCGATCGTCAGCAGCCCGGACCGGCCCTCGCGCAGGTCCTCGACGACGCGGTCGAGCCGGCTCAGCTCGCCCATGAGGTCGTTGGTGTTGGCGACGAGCGAGCGCGCCGCGGCGGTGGGGCTCAGGCCGCGGCCCTCACGCTCGAAGAGGGTCAGCCCGGTCTCCTTCTGCAGCGCGGAGATCTGCTGGCTGATGGCCGACGGGGTGTAGCCGAGGTTGTCGGCGGCGGCCTGGATGGAGCCGCTGGCCATGACCGAGCGGAACACCCGGATGCGGTGCGTGTCGAGCATGGACACATTCTACAGTCAGCCTTAAGGGTTGTGAAGTAAACATCGCTTGTGCTGAATAGTGCAAGGTTGGATCATAGAGGCATGACGACACGCACCCTCTCCCTCGGTTCCCTCCGCTCCTTCGCCTCCGCCGCCCGCCGCGGGCACCTCGCCGGCAGCTCCTGGCTCGCCGTCGACCGCGACCTCGACCGCGTTGCCGGCGACCTGCTCGCCGTCGCGCACGCCGACCCCGAGCGGCTCTCCGCTCCCGCCGTCGCGGCCCCCGTCGCGCCCGTGGACCTCTCCGCCCGACGCGCCCGCTCGGCCGCCGGAATCTCCGTGCCGCGCGACCACGCGCCCCACGCACAGGCCAGCTGACCGCGTACGCGAGTCGTCGCACACACCGCGAACGGCCGGTCGGGCACGAGCCCGGCCGGCCGTTCTGCACGTCCGGCGCCGGTGGGCGCCGCGAGCGAGCGAATCAGAGGTGGTGGAGCAGGAACGCAACCTCGTCGGTGACCACGCGGTCGAGGTGCTCGGGCGAGAAGCACCCGAAGTGGTCCATCGGGTAGCTGAGCAACTGTCCCTGCGGCGCCGCGGCGGCGGTCCGCTCGATCGGCGCCAGGGGCACCATGCCGTCCTGCTCGCCGACCTGGAGCAGGACGGGCACCGTGATGTCCTTCGCGCGGCGGACCGGGCGGTACCGGAACATCCCGAACACGGACGAGCTGTTGACCTCGTTGAGCCAGTCGGTGCCCGCGGTCAGCTGCTCGAAGCCGCGCACCGCCTCCGGGGCGGCGTTCGCGGCGAGCGTGCCTGGAGGGCCGGCGACCGGCACCGTGACGGGGCGTCGCGTGAGCACCTCCCTGAACGCGCGCCAGAGACCCCGCGCCACGACGCCGGGCGGCGCAGGGCGCAGGTTGAACGCGACCCCGTCGGCCACCGGGACGAGTGACACCACGGCCGCGACGCGTGGGTCGTCTGCGGCAGTCACGAGGGCGTGGCCGCCGCCGAACGACATGCCCCAGAGACCGATTCGGGCGGGGTCCACCCCGTCGAGGCCGCGCGCGTGGGCGACGGCGGCCCGCCAGTCCTCGAGCTGCTCACGCAGCGAGAACCACCGCCGCGGCTGGCCGCCGCTGTCGCCCCAGTGGCGGTAGTCGAAGGCCAGCGCGGACATGCCTGCGGAGACGAAGCGCTCTGCGTAGGCCGGTATGCCGTCGCCACGCGTCAGCGTGCCCCCGGGACCCATGACCACGCAGGCGAACGGCCCGGCGTCGCGATCCGGCCGGTAGAAGGTCGCCGCGCACTGCACTCCGCCGGACACGAACGGAACCTCGAGCCGTTCCATCCCTCGAGGCTAGTGACGATCGGTCGGCCCGTGCGCCGGTTTCGCTGCGCCGGGCAGGACGAGACGCCGGATCGACCGTCGGCAGCACCGGACCGGCACGCCCGAGTTCGCAACCTCGTGGTCCGGACGGCATGCTCGGGGCATGCCAGCGCCCCTCGACGTCCTGCTCGCCGTCACCGGCCTGGCGCTCCTCGTGCTCGCCCTGCGCACCTCCCGTGCCGAGCCGCGGCGCTGGCGCAGCGGAGTCCTGCTGGCCGGATCCCTCTGGGCGGCAAGCGTGCTCGTCGTCGACTTGCTCACCCCACTGGGGGCCCTGACGGCCGTGCTGGCCCTGCCGTGGCTCGCTGCCGCGGTGCTCGGGCTCCTCTTCGTGGGCAGCGCCGCCTCCGCGGCAGTGCGCGACGGCGCCAGCCTCGTGGGGTCGCTGGCGCTGCTCCTCGGCCTCGCGATGGTGGCGGCGACCGTCCTCGCGGCGGTCGCCACGGTCGGCGGTAGTCCGTGGCCGCCGGCCGCCACGGTGGTCCTGCTGCTGCCGGGCTACCCCGGGCTCACCTTCCTCAGCTACCTGTTCTACTGCCTCCTCCAGCGGCGCGCCGAGCCTCGCCCGGCGCCCCTCGCCGTCGTCGTGCTCGGCTCGGGACTCGTCGAGGGGACCGTGCCGACGCTGCTGGCCAACCGGCTGGACGCGGCGGTCGAGGTCTGGCGGGCCGAGCGGGGTGCCGGGCGCGAGCCGCTCGTCGTCCCGAGCGGCGGCCAGGGCGACGACGAGCCGATGGCCGAGGGCGTGGCGATGTCGGCCTACCTCGTCGCGCACGGCCTGCCCACCGACGCGGTCGCCACCGAGGACCGGGCGACGACGACGGAGGAGAACCTGCTGCTGTCACGCGAGATCCTGCGCGCCCGCGGCCTCGACGGCGACGGGCACCTCCGCGTCGTGACGAGCAGCTTCCACGTCGGTCGCTCGGCCCTCATCACCCGCCGGCTCGGGATCGACGCCGATGTCACCGGCGCACCGGCGGCCTGGCACTTCGTGCCGAGCGCGTTCCTGCGGGAGTTCCTCGCCGCCGTCACCTACCGCCCGCGCACCAACGTGGCCGGCCTTCTCCTGTGGGCCCTTTCGACCGCCCTCCTTGCGTATGCCGTCGGGCCGGGCTGAGCACCCCCGCCCGGCACCGCCGAGTCACCCCGTGGCGGAGTCGCCGACGTCCTTGGTGAGGTCGTCGCGAAGCACCCGTTTGAGCAGCTTGCCGCTCTGGTTGCGGGGAAGGCCGTCGACGAAGTGGACGGCCTTGGGCAGCTTGAACGGGGCCAGCGACCCGCGCGCGTGCTGGACGAGCTCCGCCTCGCTCACCGTGTGGCCCTCGCGCAGCACGACGACCGCCGTGACGGCCTCGACCCACCGCTCGTGCGGCGTCGCGATGACGGCCACCTCGGCCACGGCCGGGTGCGTGTAGAGCGCGTCCTCGACCTCGCGCGAGGCGACCATGACGCCACCGGTGTTGATGACGTCCTTGATGCGGTCGACGACGGTGAGGTGGCCCTCCTCGTCGCGGGTCACGAGGTCGCCGGAGTGGAACCAGCCGTCACGGAAGGCCTCGTCGGTGGCGTCCGGCTTGTTCCAGTAGCCGGTGCACAGCTGGGGTGAGCGGTAGAGCAGCTCGCCCGGCTCGCCGGCCGACACGTCGACGCCCTCGGGGTCGACGACTCGCGCCTCGACGAACAGCACCGTGCGCCCGCAGGCCTCGGGTCGGGCGGCGTGCTCCTCGGGCCGCAGCACGGTCGCGAGCGGGCCGATCTCCGACTGCCCGAAACAGTTCCAGAAGCCGAGGTCGGGCAGTCTCTGCTGCAGACGGTCACGCACGGGCACCGGCATGATCGAAGCGCCGTAGTACGCCTTGTGCAGCGAGCCGAGGTCGGCCGTGTCGAGCGCCGGGTGGTTCGACAGCGGCACCCACACGGTCGGGGCGAGGAAGAGCGACCCGATGCGCTGCGAGGCGACCTTCTCGAGAATCGTGGGCACGTCGGGCCGCGTGAGCAGGTGGTTCGTCGCGCCCACCGCGAGGTAGGGCAGGAGGAAGACGTGCATCTGGGCCGAGTGGTAGAGCGGCATCGAGTGCAGCGGTGCGTCGCCCTCGCGCAGGTCGAGCCCGACGATGCACGACACGTACTCGTGCACGAGCGCGCGGTGGGTCATCATCGCGCCCTTGGGCTGCGACGTCGTGCCGGACGTGTAGAGCAGCTGCACGAGGTCGGTGTCCGACCGCTCGACCTCGAGAGCCGGCACGTCGCCGTCGCTCCAGAGCGGCAGCACCGCGCCGTCGGCGCCGTGGAGCAGCAGCACCTGCTCGAGCGACGTGCCCTCGCGCACTGCCTCGACCGCCTCGCGCAGCGCGACGTCGACGAGCGCCACCCGGGCGCCGGAGTCGCCGAGCAGGTAGGTGAGCTCGCGGCCGGTCAGGGCGTAGTTGACCGGCACGTGCACGAGCCCCGCGCGGGCGCAGCCGAGGAAGGCGAGCAGGTACGCGTCGGAGTTGAGTCCCACCGTCGCCACCCGGTCGCCCGCGGCGAGCCCGAGACCCAGCAGGTGCGCTGCCGCGCGGGTGACCGCGTCGTCGAGGGCGGCATACGTCCACGTGCGGTCCTCGAAGACGAGGGCCGTGCGGTCGGGGTGGCGCGCCGCACTGCGTCGCACGACGTCGTCGACGGTGCTCGACGTGGGGCTCGACGTGGTGCTCGAGAAGGTGGCGTTCACTCGGTGTCTCCGTTCGGGGCGGCGAAGGCGGTGATGAGGGCGTCGGCGTCGGGGGTGGCCGAGAGGCGCGCGATGGTGGCGGCCTCGTCGGCGAGCTGGGCGGCATACGGCCGCTCGGGCGCGAGGCGCAGCAGCCGGGCCGCCTCGCCGACGGCCTCACGCGGCAGCGCGGCGATGCCGGCGACGACCTCGCCGGCGCGGGCCTCGAGGTCGTCGAGGTCGACCACCTCGGTCACCAGGCCCCAGTCGAGCGCCGTCGCGGCATCGAGGGTCGCCCCGGAGAGGAGGAAGAGCGCCGCCCGGCGGGCACCGACCGCCGCGGGCAGCAGGGCGCTCACGCCGCAGTCGGGCGACAGGCCCACCGACGGATAGGCCGCCACGAAGGTCGCGTGCTCGGCCGCGACGACGACGTCGGCCGCGAGGAGCAGTCCGATGCCGGCACCGGCCGCGGTGCCCTGGACGACCGCGACGACGGGGACCGGCAGGGCCCGCAGCGCGACGAGGGCGTCGTGCAGCACCCCGGCGAGCTCCGCGACGAACGCCGGTCGGTCGGCCGCGGCCGCCATGGCCCGCACGTCGCCGCCCACGCAGAAGAGCCGCCCCTCGGCGCGCACCACGACGACGTCGATGTCGCGGACGGTCCGGGCGATCTCGGTGACCGCGTCACGCAGCGCGGTGGCGGCCGGCAGGTCGAGGGCGTTCCCGGTGTCGGGACGGCCGAGCCGGATGGTGGCCACGCCGTCCGACACCGACAGGGGCGGCAGCGTCGTCACCCGGTCATCCTGCCCCGCCGCGGTTCCCGGGACCAGAGTCCGTCCTGCGGAGATGGGGAGCGCCGCGCCGAAACATGGGGAGCCGCACCCGATGTGACACCCCTTGCCCGAGCCGCACCCTGAGGGGGCGTCGACAAGCCGTCGGCGTCCCAGCACAGAGAGAAGGACAGATCCTCATGAAGCGGTTCCTCATCGAGCGCGAGATCCCCGGAGCCTCCACGCTCACGATGACCGACCTGTGCGAGATCGCTCGCACGTCCAACGCCGCCGTCGACTCGCTCGGTGTCCCCTACACCTGGGTCACGAGCTACGTCGCCGGCGACAAGATCTACTGCGTCCACGAGGCGGAGGACGCCGAGACGATCCTCGAGCACGCCCGCCGCGGTGGCTTCCCGGCCAACCTCGTCGCCGAGGTGACCAACGAGTTCGGCCCGCACACAGCGGAGTACGTCGCAGCCTGACCGGCGCGACGCGAGAGCGGAGAGGGGGGATGACCATGAACGACACCCAGATGTACGCGTTGCTCCACGAGCTGGAGCGGCGCCGGTCCGGTGGGGCCTGGGAGACGACGCGACAGAGACGCGACCGTCACCGGGGGCTGCAACGGAGCGCTCGGGAGATCTCGCTCGAGGTGCGCCGGCAGCGGCGCCACGGCGAGGCCGCCTGACCAGCGGGGGCGGGAGGCAGGGGGAGCCTCCCGCCCCCGACGTCGTGGCTGCGTGCGGCCGGCGGAAAGGGCGTGCCACGGGCGCCGGTGGAGTCCTACCCTCGACAGGGTGGGGCTCTTGGAGCGCGGGCCCGAGCTCGCGCGGCTCCGGCAGGCGCTGCACGACAGCGCCCGCTCGGGGCGGGTGGTCGCCGTCACCGGCGAGGCGGGAGCGGGCAAGACGAGCCTGCTCCGCGCGCTCACCGCTGCCCCGCTGGAGCCGGCACACACCAGGGTCGTACGCGGACTGTGCGACCCCCTCGCGACGCCGCGCCCGCTCGGCCCGGTCCGTGACGTGCTCACCGACCTCGGTTCCGCCGACGTCCCGGCCGCGCCCGCCCGCGGGGAGATCGAGGCCCACGTCACCTCGGTCGTCGGCAACGCGCCCTCGGTCGTCCTCATCGAGGACGCGCAGTGGATCGACAACGCGTCGGTCGACGTGCTGCGCCACCTCGTGCGCCGGATCGACGCGCTGCCCGTGCTGCTCGTGCTCACCTACCGCGACGGCGAGCTCGGCGCCGACCATCCGCTCAGGCCCCTGCTCGGTGACCTCGCCCGGCTCGAGAACGCCGAGACCCTCGCCCTCGCCTGCCTCAGCCGCGAGGCGGTCGCCACCCTGGTCGCCGGCACCGACCTCGACCCCGACGACGTGCACCGCCTCACGGGCGGGAACGCCTTCTACGTCAGCGAGGTCGCGCGCCACGCGGGGGAGGGGCTGCCCGCCTCGGTGCGTGACGCGGTGCTCGCGAGCACGAGCACCCTGGACGGCGACGACCTCGAGACCATGCAGCTCGTCGCCACCGCGCCCGACGCCGTCGAGGACCGGCTGCTGCCCGTGCTCGGGGTCGACGTGCCGCGGCTGCGCCGGCTTGAGTCGACCGGGCTGCTCGCCCGCACCCGCCGCGGCGTCGGCTACCGCCACGAGCTCGCGCGGCTGGCGGTCCGCTCGGCCATCCCGCTCGGGGTCGAAGTCGAGCTCCACCGTCGCCTCATCGACGCGCTCGAGCAGGTCGGCTCGACCGACCACGCCGTGCTCACCCACCACGCCGAGGCCGCTCACGACCGACAACGCACGAGCAGGTATGCCGCCCTGGCCGCCGAGGAGGCGGCGCGCACCGGGTCGCACACGGAGGCCGTCGCGTTCCTCACCCTCGCCCTCGAGCGCAGCGACGCCGGCCCGGCCGAGCGGGCGCGGCTGCTCGAGCTGCTCGGCGACGAGCAGTACATGGTGAGTCGGCTGCCGGAGGCCATCGCGACGCTGACGACGGCGACCCGGCTGTGGGAGCAGGTCGGCGACCCCGGCGGGCTGGCGGCCGCTCACGCGAGACGCGGCCTCATCGAGTACTACTCCGCGCGGCGGCGGGAGGCCGAGCTGCACGTGAGCCTCGCCACCGAGCGGGAGGACGCCCCGGCGTACGGCTCGGCGTGCGCCACCCAGGCCTACCTCGCCGACCGGCGCCACGACGACGAGGGCGCCGCCGCCAGCGGTCTCGCCGCCCGCGTGACGGCCGAGCGCACGGGCGACACGGCCGTGGGCCTGCGCTGCGACATCATCGAGGACGCCGCCGCCCTGCTGCGCGGGACGCTCGCGGCCCGGGGTCGCCTGCTCCTGCACGCTGCCGTCGCGCTCGAGCGGTCCTACGACGAGATCGGCACGACGGCCTACAGCAACCTCTCCGCCATCGACATCGAGCACCGCCGGTTCCGTGACGCCGAGGAGGTGCTCGCGCGGTCGATCCCGATCACCGTCGACCGCGACATCCCCGTGTGCAACCAGTGGCAGACCGCGATGCGATCGCGGCTGCACTTCCAACGAGCCCGGTGGGCCGCGGCCCTCGAGGACGCCGACCACATCATCGACGGACGGGGCATGCCGCTCTCAGCGATGTGGCCGCATCTCGTGCACGCCCTGGTCGCCCTGCGCACCGGTGACGGGGTCGACGCCGTGGCCGCGCACCTCGACGCCGCGTGGGCGCTCTCGCAGCGCCTGGACGAGCCGCTCGCCCACCTGCCCGTCCTGTCGGCCGTCGCCGAGAAGGTCTGGCTCACGGGCGAACCCGATGCGCGGCTCGACGCGGCCGGCCCGACCCTGGCCCGGGTCGCGCACCTGCCCGGGGTGCAGTGGGCCGTCGGCGACCTCCTCGTCTGGCTGGCACGCCTGGGCGCTGCCGGGGTGCCGGGTGGCGAGCACTCAGCGGTGGCAGAGCCGTTCGCCCTCGAGCTGGCCGGCGACCACGCCGGAGCGGCGGCCGCGTGGCACGCGCTCGGCGCTCCCTACGAGCGTGCCCTCGCACTCGTCCACGGCGCAGACGAGACCGCGGCGACCCGCGCCGTCGACGATCTCGAGGGGCTCGGCGCCGCCGCCACGGCCGTCCGGTGCCGCCGGTCGCTGGCCGACCGCGGGATGCGGGCCACGTCGGGCCGTCGGCGGGCGAGCACGCGCACGAACCCGTCGGGGCTGACCAACCGGCAGCTCGACGTCGCGCGGCTCGTCGCCCGGGGCCTGACGAACGCCGAGCTCGCCGACCACCTCTACATCTCGCCCAAGACCGCCGACCACCACGTGTCGGCCATCCTCACCAAGCTCGGCCTCAGCACCCGCCGCGACGTCGTGCGACGGGCCGTGGAGCTCGGCCTCGACTGATCAGGCACGGTCACCGGGTCACCCCAGCCAGACCATCGCGTGTGCAGCAGGAGGGGTCCTGACCGCACCTGCTGCACACAATGGCGCGACGCCTACCGGGCCGGCGGCATCACCTGAGCAGCGCCGCGATGCCGACCGCGCCGAAGGACACGATGAGCGCCACGACGGTGATGCCGGCCACCCAGAGGGCGCCGCGCTGCTCACCGTTCATGCGCTCCTTCCAGCCCAGCTCGTTGGCCACGCCGCGCACGAGGTCGCGACCCTCGCCGGCGCGGAAGGAGTAGTCGACGACCTTGCCCACCTTGCCCGTGTCGGCGTCGACGCCGAACTCGATGCGCCGCGAGTAGCTCATCACGCGACCGCGGCTGAACTTCTTGCGCGCCGTCAGGCGGACGCCGCCGCCACCTGCGGCCGCGCCGTAGGTGACCTGGTTGTCGACGTCGGTGATGCCGTAGCGTCCGTCGTCCTCGAGGTGGACCTCGTGCGTGAAGACGCGCTTCAGACGGTGGGCGGCGGTCAGGGTGAGCCAGCGCTTGCTGGCCACGTCGACGGTCAGGTCGAAGCCGTACGGCTGCTCCGTGACGGCATACGGCGTGCCCTCGGTGGCGCGACGGACACCGTCGATGAACTCCTGCTTGCTCGTCATGGGCTCCCCTGTGGTCGAACGGGTCCCGAGGCCAGCCCTGGGGACCCGCCTCAGGCTAGCCCTCGAGTCCGGCCTCGAGGGCGGCGATGATGCGTGGACGCATCTCGTGCGCCCCGATGACGGCGTCGACGGAACCGACGGAGACGGCGCGGTGGATGCTGTGCACCGCGTCGAACTCCGACGCGACCTGGCTCAGCTTCTCGGCGCGCACCGACGTGCGCAGGTCGGCGAGCTCAGTCGCCAGGCGGGCGCGCTCGACACCCGACGCCGCCGCGACCTGCGCCTCCAGCTCGGTGATGCGCGGGTCGGAGGCGGTGCGGGCGTCGACGTCGCGCGAGAACACGACGGCCGCCGCCGGCGCCCCGCCGAGCACCGACGCGAAGGAGCCCTCGACGGCGAGCACGGTCATGCGCGGGTTGAGCGTCTTGGAGAAGACCACGAACGCGCCGCCGTGGTAGCGCGAGACGACGGTGAAGACGATCGGTCCGTCGAAGTTGACGATGGCCCGCCCGATCTCGGCGCCGTACTCGAGCTGCAGGGCCCGCATCGACTCCGGTGACCCGTCGAAGCCCGACAGGTTGGCCAGCACGACGGCGGGCCGGTTGCCGCTCGCGGCGTTGATGGCCCGGGCGACCTTCTTCGACGAGCGCGGGAAGAGCGTGCCCGCCGTGTAGGTGTCGGGGCCGTCGGTGGGCGGGAACCCGCGCCGTGCCACGGACTTGCTCTCGATCCCGATGAGCGTCACCGGGATGCCCGCGAGGTGGGCGTCCTGCACGACGGCGGTCTCGGCGTCGGCCATGCCGGCCCAGCGCTCGAGCGTCTCGTGGTCCTGGTCGGAGACGGCGCGCATCAGCGTGCGGATGTCGAACGGCTTCTTGCGGTCGGGGTTGGTGAGCGAGCTGAAGATCTCGCCGACCGTCTTGAAGTCCGACCCCGGCGCGTCGTGCGGGTAGAGCGTCACGTCGCGGTGGGTCGGGTCGCTCGTCGGCACGCGCCGCGGACCCGACTCGCCCGGGGCGACGTACGCGTGGTCGTAGTGCGCCATGAGGATGTCGCGGGCGCCGGCGAGGTCCTTGGCCCAGTACTGCGCCTGGCCGTTGGGGCCCATGACGCGGTCGTAGCCACCGATGCCGAAGTTGTCCTCGGCGCTGACGCCGCCCGAGAAGTCGAGCGACTGCTTGCCGGTGAGCACCATGGCGCTGTCGGGCGTCATGACGAGGATGCCCTTGGTGTGCATGAGCATCGTCGCCTCGGCGTTCCAGTAGGGCTGGGCGCCGACGTTGATGCCGGCGACGACGATGTTGATCTCGCCGCCGGCCTGCGTGAACTCGATGATCCGCTTGAGGGCGCGGGCCACCCAGTCCATGTTCTCGGTGCCGGAGTCCATCGAGATGCGGGCGCCGGCCGACAGGGAGTACCACTCGAGCGGCACGCGCATCTGCTCGGCGAGGTCGATCGCCGCGATGACCCGAGCGCACTCGGCCTCGGCGACCGAGCCGAGCGACCGCAGCGGGTCGCCCGACAGCACGACGCGGGTCACGCCCTCGGGGTGGCGCACGGTGGGCGACGTGACGACGGCGACGATGATGCCGGCCTTGTTGAGGCCCTGCGGGCGGTCGACCGGCACGAGCGCGCCGGTGTCGTCGAGGTCGTGCTCGACGACGGTGCCGCCGTCACCGGCGATCATCGACTGCAGCTCGTACGGGTAGACGAGCCCGCGGCGGCGGGCCCGGACGACCTTCGACGCGTAGTCGTCGAGGGGCTTGAGCGGCTCGGTGGGCGGGGCGCCGACGGAGGCGACGACACCCGAACCCGGCTGGTAGTAGAAGCGACCCGCGATGGCGAGCGGCGCGGCGTCGGGCGTGCCGGCGACCGTCGCCTGCACGAGCACCTCCTCGATGCCGGCCCCGGCGGTGACGGGGGCGATCTTGCTGCGCAGCGCCGTCAGCTGTCCCAGGTCGGCCTCGATGGTCGGCCAGATCTGCACCCACACGTGGTTCATGTCGAGCTTCGAGGCTCGTTGGCCGCGCGAGGCGCGGACCCGTCGGATCGCCTCGAGGCAGTTCGCGATGGCGCGCTCGACGTGCGGCAGGCCGGAGACCTGCCCGGCCTCGTCGCGCACGACGACGACCTGGCGCACCTGGGCGAGGGCGACGAGACGCGTGTCGTCGGGGTTGTCCTTGGCCACGCACTCGTAGAGCAGGACGTCCTCGGGGGCATCGAGGCGCGTCACGTCGAACGCCGAGAGCCGCCACAGGTTGAGGCGTCGACCGACCATCGGGTGCACGCCGCGGACGAGGCGGTCCTCGACGAGGGCGCCGTCGACCGGCCGGAACGTGAAGTAGTCGACGTGGCGGTCGGTGCCGCCGCTGACGCACACCGCGACGCGGCGGGTGTCGTGCGCGAAGGGCAGCTCCTGGAGCAGCGCCGCGAGACGGTCGCTCGCCTCGTCGGGCGACTGCGGCTCGTCGGCCCAGCGCAGGTAGAGGTCGACGACCGACTGGCTGCCCTCGGTGCGGGCCCACACGTCGGCCGAGACGGCCGCGTCGAGGGCGCTGCCGGGCACGAGCTCGTCGACGGAGCCGATGCTCGTCGTGAGGTGCGTCGGCCGGTCGTCGAGGGTGTAGTCGGCCGTGGCGAAGGGCCGGCCACCCTCGGTGAAGGTGCGCAGCGCGTGCAGCTCGTGCTCGCGATAGTGGCGCTTGATGAGCACCTCGAGCATCGGCTCGTGGCGCTGCAGACCCGTGTCGCTGTCGACCGACTCGTGCAGCCGCTCGGCGAGGAAGCGCACGATCTGCTCGGGGATCGCGGCGAGCTCGTCGACGCGGGCGGTGCGATCGGGCGCCTCGGGGTCGGCGGCGAGCGCGGCCACCTTGTCGCGGACTCCCGAGAGCACGCCCGCACGGTCCTCGTCGACGAGGGGCTGGTCGAACCAGCGGAACCGCACGCTGCGGGCGAGGTCGCCGATGACGGGGAAGCGGAGCTGGGTCGCGACGACGAGGCGGTCGAGCGCGTCGCGGGCGGCGACGTCGAGCGGCGCCGCCGGGATGGGCTCGGCCAGCCACCGCTGGAGGATCGACGTCGCGAGCTGCACCTCGGGGGCCGAGCGCTGCTGCGCGAGGAAGATGCGGAAGACCGCCTCCTCGAGGTCGGGCGTGCGCTCGAAGTCGGTGACGCCGTAGTGGCGCAGCACGCGGGCGAGCTTGTCCTGGAAGTCGGCCGAGAGCCCGGCGCGGTCGACGTCGAGGCTCTGCAGGTAGGAGTGGAAGTGCTCGCGGGGGCTGTGCACGAGCAGCTCGGTGTGGCGCTCCTCGGCCGCCGGGCGGTTGCGGCTCAGCTCGGCGAAGTCGGTGATGAGCTCGAGGATCGCGATCTCCTCGGCGAGCGGCACGGCGCCCTCCGAGGCGACGGTGTCGCGGGCCTCGAGGTAGCCCGAGAGCATCCTCGCGTCGCCGCTCGGGTCGCCGTCGAAGCCGAGGACGCTGGCGGAGAGGTCCTCGATGCCGCGGACCACCCGCTCGCGGGCGGTCGCGGTGTGGGCGCTCGAGTCGGGCAGGTCGAGGTCGACGGCTGCGTCGTCGGCAGCCGCGTCGGCGACCTCGGCCTCGTCGCCGGTGGGCTCGAGGCGCACGAGGGGCGCGCCCGTCTCGACCTGGCTGCCCACCGCGACGAGCAGCTCGCGCACCCTCGCGGGGAACGGCGCCGGCAGCACCGTCTCCATCTTCATCGACTCGAGCACGAGCACGGGCGCGCCCGCGGCGACCTCGGCGCCGACCTGGACGGGGGTGGCGACGACGAGCGCGGGCGCCGGGGAGCGCACGACACCGCCTTCGTCGCGGCTGACGCGGTGGGTGACGCCGTCGACCTCGATGAGGTGGACGGGGCCGTGGGTGGCGGTGACGAGGCGGTGGGAGCGGCCCTCGACGACGATGCGGCCGGCATACTCGTCGATGCGGTCGATGGTCGCGTCGACGACGTGCGGCTCGGCGCCGTTGGTGATGCTGACGCGGTAGCGGTGGCCGGCCGTGCGCAGCACCATGACCTTGTAGGCCGTGCCGCGCAGCTTGAGGTCGATGGCGCGACCGACGGCGTGCTGGACCTGTGGGCGGCCGCCACGCGCCGACTCGAGCAGGCGGGCCCGCTCGATGGCCTCGGCGTCCTCGTAGGCCTCGATGCCGGCGGCGACGAGCGCGATGCCGGAGTGGCGGTGCGAGACGAGGCGGCCCTCGGCCCGCACGCGGTCGATCCAGCCGGTGTCGGCCGAGCCGTCGATGATCTCGGGCTGGTCGAGCAGGTCGAGGATGAAGCTCTTGTTCGTCGAGCCGCCGTCGATGACGACCGTCGTCTCGGCCATGGCGCGGCGCAGGCGGGCCAGCGCCTCGTCGCGGTCGCGACCGTAGGCGATGATCTTGGCGATCATCGAGTCGAAGTCGGCGGGGATCGAGTCGCCCTCGCCCACACCGGTGTCGACGCGGATGCCGGGGCCGGCGGGGAACTGGAGCAGGCTGATGCGGCCCGGGCTGGGCGCGAAGTCGCGGTCGGGGTCCTCGGCGTTGAGCCGGGCCTCGACGGCGTGACCGCGCTCGGTGGGACGTCCCTGCGGGAGCTTGTCGAGCCGGCCGCCGTTCGCGACGTGGATCTGCAGCTTGACGAGGTCGGTGTCGGTGACGGCCTCGGTGATCGGGTGCTCGACCTGGAGGCGGGTGTTGACCTCGAGGAAGGCGAAGAACTTCTCGCCCGGGTGGTAGAGGAACTCGACCGTGCCGGCGCCGGCGTAGCCCACGGCGATCGCGAGCCGCTCGGCGCTGTCCTTGACCTCCTGAGCCTGATCGGCGCTGAGCACCGGCGAGGCGGACTCCTCGATGACCTTCTGGTTGCGGCGCTGCACGGAGCAGTCGCGCACGCCGACGGCCCACGCGGTGCCCTGCCCGTCGGCGATGACCTGCACCTCGATGTGGCGGGCGCCGGTGACGAGCTTCTCGAGGAAGACGACGCCCGAGCCGAAGGCGCGCTCGGCCTCGTCGCGGGTGCGCTCGTACGCGTCGGTGAGGTCGGCGTCGGAGTCGACGCGGCGGATGCCGCGGCCACCACCGCCGGCGGTCGCCTTGAGCATGAGGGGGTAGCCGATGCGCGCGGCCGCGGCCTTCGCCTCGTCGAGGGTGTCGACACCGCCGCGGCTCCACGGCGCGACGGGCACGCCGACCTCCTCGGCGATGAGCTTGCTGCCGATCTTGTCGCCGAGCTTGGTCATCGCCTCGGCGCTCGGCCCGATGAAGGTGACGCCGATGCGGTCGCACAGCTCGGCGAAGGCCGGGTGCTCGGCGACGAAGCCCCAGCCGACCCACGCCGCGTCGGCGCCGGTCTCGCGCAGGGCGCGCTCGAGGACGGCGTAGTCGAGGTAGGGCCGCGCCGAGGCCGGCCCGAGGTCGTACGCGTGGTCGCTCTCGCGCACGAACATGGCCCGCCGCTCGCCCTCGGTGTGCAAGGCGATCGTCTCGATGCGGTGACCGCCGGGGCCGGCGCCCGCGTTGAGGTCACGCACGGCGTGGATGAGGCGCATGGCAGCCTCACCGCGGTTGACGATCGCGATCCGCGAGATCATCGAGCAGGTCTCCTTCGTCGTGCTTGCGCCCGGCAGGGCGCGTGGCGCTCGTCACGCCACACCCGCAGCCTTCCACTCATCCATGGCGACCCGCGAGTAGACATCGCCTCGACATCACGCAGGATTGCCGTCACGCCTCGTGGAACCGTCTCTCCACGGCTCGCATCTGCCAGACTGCGCCGGCCGGACGGGCGGCGACAGGAACGGGTCCGACGGCCCGACGACAGGGGACCGACATGTTCAGACGCTCCATCGCCGCAGTGCTCCTCGGTGGCATCGCCCTCGCCGGGTGCACCTCGTCCGACGCCTCGTCGTCCGGGGCTGCGGCGCCCGACCGCGCGGACCAGCTCTGGAAGCAGCGCACCGACTTCGTCGGCGACAACTCCCGTGTCATCTGGCTGACGCGGGCGGCCGGCTTCGGCCCCGACGGCTCCTACACGATCTCGCTGCAGACCGCCGCGAAGCCGTACGGCCTCACCATCACCTTCGACGAGGACCTGCCCAGGCCGGTCGACAGCATCGACTTCACGTCGCCGTCGACGCTGCTGCTCGGGACCATCGGCAACCTCGGCACGGTGCACGTCGAGGCTCCCGGCCGGTCGTTCGACCTCACGTCCGCGCAGGCGAGCACGCAGCTCGGCTACGACGTGAAGAGGCTCGGCCGCGACCACGAGCAGCTGACGGCCTACGTGGACGCGCTCGACGACTGAGGCCGGTGGGGACTGACACCGGCGGCCGATAGCGTTCTCGCTCGTGACCACGATCGACGACGTCAGGCAGGCCGTCCGCACCGCATCCGAGGTGTCGCTCGACGTCGTCCTCGGGCCGATGAAGTCCGGCAAGAGCCTCGCCCTCGTCTCGCTGCTCTCGCCCCTGCAGTTCACGCGCGTGCGTCACCGCGTCTACCAGTCCGAGCGGCACGTCCGTGACGCCGGCGTCACCTCCCGCAGCGGTGGCAGCCTCACCACGACGAAGGTCGCGAGCCTGCACGAGGCTCTCGACGAGCAGCTCGACGTCGTCGCCGTCGACGAGGTGCACATGTTCGACCTCGACGACGTCGCGGTCGTCGACCGGCTGCTGCGCCGCGGCACCCGTGTCGTCGTCGCGGGCATCGACCTCGACCACCGGGGCGAGCTCTTCGCGCCGGTGCGGGCACTGCTCGAGCTCGGGCCCGACACCGTGACCTACCGCCGTGCAGTGTGCGACCAGTGTCGCGACTTCAGCGCCACGCACACCCAGGTGCTCCGCTCCGGCGAGCCGTTCCTCGACCACCTCGGCGGCTCCGAGGCCCTGCCCGACGACGGCACCTTCACCTACGAGGCGCGCTGCCGCTCGTGCTTCGTGCGACCAGCGACGACCTGACCCGCCCGCTCGGGCGCGCCGGGGTCCTCACGCCGGACCCTCGCTCGCCGAGGTCGAGGCCGTCGCCGCGCTCAGGCCCTGACGTGGACGAGCGGCTCGCCGGCCGTGCCGTTGACCAGCAGTGCCGCCCGCTCCCACGGGCGGTCGGCGGCGAGGAAGGGCTCCTCCGACGCGGCGTACTCGTCCCAGAACGCCTCGGCCTCGGCGGGCGTCCGGCCGAGCTCGACGTCGCGTCGTAGCCCGCGCTCGCGCGCGAGGTCACGGTCCGACTGCACCCACACGACGGCGTCCGCGTGGTCGGCGATGGACGCACGGCCCGCGCCGACCCCCTCGAGGACGAGCACGCGTACGTCGTCGGGCACGCGCACCTGCCCGTCACGGCCCCTGGCGACCCAGCCGGGCGGCCGGTAGGAGATCTCCTCGCCGCGGCGCCAGGGCCCGATGACGTGCTCGATCGCGAGGTCGTCCCACGCCGTCAGGTCGTGGTGCCAGGCGAGGTCGTCGGCGTGGACGACGGCGCCGCCGAGCAGGTGGGCCGCCCGCTCGGCGAAGGTGGTCTTGCCGCCGCCGGATCGTCCGTCGACGAGCAGCACCGGCCGGTCGCTCGTCAACAGGTCGCTCAGGGTCGCGGTGAGGGTCGCGTCGTCCACGGGCTGCCACGACGCGACCTCGGGCTCCTCCGGGTGCAGGTGCATGCCCGCGAGTATGCCGTCAGGGAGCCGGGTCGGGCTCGTGCGTCGTGACGATGTCGTTGGCGGCCGCCCAGGCGGTGATGTCGCGCCTCTCGATCGCCGTGGCCATGAGGTCGGGGAAGCGGTCGGGCGTGCACGCGAAGGCCGGCACCCCGACCGCCGCCAGCGCCGCTGCGTGGTTCGCGTCGAAGCTCGGCCGCCCGGAGTCGCTGAGCGCGAGGAGGGCGACCATCGTGGCCCCCGAGGCGACGATGGAGGACGCGCGACGCACCATCTCCTCGGCGATGCCGCCCTCGTAGAGGTCGCTGATGAGCACGAGGATCGTGTCGGCCGGCTGCTCGACGAGTCCCTCGCAGTAGGCGAGTGCCCGGTTGATGTCGGTGCCGCCGCCGAGCTGGACGCCGAAGAGCACGTCGACGGGGTCGTCGAGCTCGTCGGTGAGGTCGACGACGGCCGTGTCGAAGACGACGAGCTTGGTGTCGACCGACCGCAGCGACGCGAGCACGGCGCCGAAGACGCTGGAGTAGACGACCGACTCGGCCATCGAGCCGGACTGGTCGATGCAGAGGATGATCCGCCGCTCGACGCGGTGCGCGCGCCGGGCGTAGCCGACGAGGCGTTCGGGCACGACCGTGCGGTGCTCGGGCTGGTAGTGCTTGAGGTTGGCCGCGACCGTGCGGTTCCAGTCGATGTCGGAGTGCCGCGGCCGGCGAGTGCGCGCGGCCCGGTCGAGCGCGCCGGTGACGGCCTGCACCGTCTCGGCCCGCAGGCGTTCCTCGAGCTCGTCGGTGACGACGCGCACGACCGCCCGGGCCGTGGCGCGGGAGCGCTCCGGGATGACGCGGTTCAGGCCGACGAGCGTCGAGACGAGGTTGATGTCGGGCTGCACGGCCTCCATGAGCTCGGGCTCGAGGAGCAGCTGGGTCAGGCCGAGCCGATCCATCGCGTCGGCCTGCATGACCTGCACGACCGACGACGGGAAGTAGCCGCGGATGTCGCCGAGCCAGCGCGCCACCTTGGGCGCGGACGCGCCGAGCCCGCTGCGGCGCTCGCCGTCGTAGAGCTCGCGCAGCGCCTCGTCGCGCTTGAGGTCGTCGGCGTCGAGGCTCGCCGCCTCGCCGATGCCGTCGGACTGCTCGCCGCCGAGCACGAGCCGCCAGCGGGTCAGTCGGTCGCGTTCCTCGCTCACGAGGCCACCTCCAGTCCGAGCAGGCGGGCGACGGCCGCGATGGCGGGGGCCGCGCGGTCGAGGTCGACGTCGGTCGACGACACCGAGGAGGTACGCGTGCCGCTGGCCAGGTCGCGCAGGTGTCCTCCGATGAGGCGGCGTTCGGCGGGCTGGTAGCGCGAGAAGGTGCGGCGCACGAGGGGCAGCAGGTCCTCGAACGACTCCTCGGACGCATCGACGAGCCACTCGTCGATGATCTGGAGCAGGTCGTCGCCGTGGACGAGGAGCAGCGCCTCGCCGGTGAGGAAGCCGTCGAGCCAGGACGCGGCGGCGGGCGCGGGTGTGCCGGGCGACAGGCGCCGGCTCAGCCGGGCGGCAGCCTCGGCGTGCTCGAGCAGCCCGCCGTCGAGCAGCAGGCGGTTGACCCGGCCGGACACGGCCCCGTGGATCACCTCGTCGCGACCGACGGCGAGCAGGGCCTCGTGCCACGGGTCGCGCAGGTCGTCGCGGTCGACGAGGGCGATGCCGCGGTGCGCCGCCTCGACGGCCTTGCGCATGCGGTCGGCGCTGTCGTCGTCGAGGCTCGCACAGGCGGCCCGCAGGCCGATCGACGCGCGCACGACGACGGTCTGGAGCACGTGCGTCACGTCGGCGACGTCGACGCCACGGACGTCGCCGTAGCGGCACGTGCGGGCCAGTGGCTCGACGGTCTCGAGGAGGGCCTGGGTGTCGTGCTGGCGCGCCGTGCGGTCGGCGAGGGCGGCGACGACGGCGCGCAGACCGTCGGGCAGGTCGGCGAGCAGGCACTGCTCGATGAGGCCGCCGAGCACGCCCAGGTCGGAGGCCTGCTCGGCCTCCTCGGCGACCTTCGACTCGGCGGCGCTGCGAACGGTCGTGCCGTGCAGGCTCGCCTCGATGACGGCGACGGCGAGCTCGGGGGTCCACTCGAGCTCCCACGCCTCCTTGAAGGTGCCCGTCGACCGGCCGGCGTCGACCTGGGCGCCCCAGTGGACGTCGAGGACGGCGAGCCGGTGGAGCAGCACCGAGCGCGCCAGCTGCGACTCGCGGCGGAGGTCGAGCTGGACGACCGCCGACGTCGCTGAGACCTTGAGCCGCAACGACTTCTGCAGCTTGGCGAGGTCGCTCGCGAGCGGCACCATCGGCGTCGACTCGGGCACCCGGCCGAGCTCCTCGCCGATGACGAGCGTGCGGTCGATGAGCCGCAGCGGCAGGTCGGCGCCCTCGGTGAGCACGGCGCGGGCGGCGTCGGTGAGCTCGCTCAGCCCGACGGACGGCCGACCCCGCACGGCGGCCAGCGCGCCCGCGAGCCTGGTCGCCTCGACGACGGATGCCGTGGACGCGTCGAGGTTCTCGCCGCGCAGGGCCCGCGCGACGCGGACGAACCACGACGGCACGACCTCGTCGTCGGGAGTGACGAAGAGGTGCTGGTACCACCCCGGCGAGCGGACGCCGGCACCGTAGCCACTGGCGTACGCGAGCCGGCCGGAGCTCCACGGCGCCCACGTCGCGGCGACCTTGACCTTGGGCAGCTTGCTGAGCAGCGCGTTGTCGCGGCCGACCGGCGGGAACGCCGCGGGGTCGAGGGCAGGCGCGTGGTAGGCGCCGCAGACGAACGCGACCCGCTCGCGGCCTGCCTTGATCTCAGACCGGATCACCTTGCGCATGAACGCTTCTCGTCGGTCGTCGTCGTCGACGTCGAGGTCACCGCGCACGCCCTGCATCGCCTCGCGGAGGTGGGCGAAATGGGCGAGCGACGAGGTGCGCCGGTGCTCGATCGCGTCCTCCCACCAGCGCTCGGGGTCGTCGTAGCCGGCCGCCGTCGCGAGCGCCGTGATCGGGTCGGGCCGACTGCCGCGACGTCGGCGAGGACGCCGCTCGCTCTCGTCGTCGTCCGAGCCGTCGTCCGAGCCGTCGGGGGTGCCGTCGGGGGTGCCGGCGAGGAAGTGGGTCGCCGGCAGGTCGGCGAACCGGACGTCCACCTCGTGCGCGAGCGCCCACTGGAGCGCCACCCACTCGGGCGAGAACACCGCGAACGGGTAGAAGGCGGCCTTCCTCGGCTCGTCGACGGCGTAGACGAGCCCGGCGACCGGGGGCACGAGGTCGGGGTCGGCGGCCAGCGGGATGAGGGCGTCGAGCTCGGGCGGCCCCTCGATGAGGACGACGTCGGGCTTCAGCTCGTCGAGCGCCTGCTCCACCGAGCGCGCCGAGCCGGGTCCGTGGTGCCGGACGCCGAGCACCTCCACGCGGGTCATCTCAGCCGAGCTCGCGGCAGGCGCGGTAGAGGTCGGTCCACTCGGGGCGGTCCTTGACGACCGTCTCGAGGTACTCCTGCCAGACGATGCGGTCCTGGACCGGGTCCTTGACGACGGCGCCGACGAGCCCGGCCGCGACGTCGTCGGCGCGCACGACGCCGTCGCCGAAGTGCGCTGCGAGCGACAGCCCGTTGGTCATGACCGAGATCGCCTCGGCCGTGGACAGCGTGGCCGACGGCGACTTCACCGTGGTGCGCTGGTCGGCGGTGACGCCCGCGCGCAGCTCGCGGAAGACCGTCACGACCCGCTCGATCTCGGCGAGCGACTCGAGGCCGGCGGGCAGCTCGAGCGAGCGCCCGAGGGAGTCGACTCGGGTGCGCACGATCTCGACCTCCTGCTCGAGCGAGTCGGGCAGCGGCAGCACGAGGGTGTTGAAGCGGCGCTTGAGGGCCGAGGACAGGTCGTTGACGCCCTTGTCGCGGTTGTTGGCCGTGGCGATGACGTTGAAGCCCTGCTGCGCCTGCACCTGGGTGTCGAGCTCGGGGATGGGCAGCGTCTTCTCCGACAGGATCGTGATGAGGGCGTCCTGCACGTCGGCGGGGATGCGGGTGAGCTCCTCGATGCGCACGAGCGCGCCGGTCTCCATGGCCCGCATGACGGGGCTCGGCACGAGCGCGGCGCGGGTCGGGCCCTCGGCGAGCAGCCGGGCGTAGTTCCAGCCGTAGCGCAGCGACTCCTCCGGAGTGCCGGCCGTGCCCTGGACGACGAGCTTCGACGACCCGCTGACGGCGGCGGCGAGGTGCTCGCCGACCCACGTCTTCGCGGTGCCGGGCACGCCGAGCAGCAGCAGTGCCCGGTCGGTCGCCAGTGACGCGACCGCGACCTCCATGAGCCGGCGCGACCCGAGGTACTTCGGCGTGATCTCGGTGCCGTCGTCGAGGGTGCCACCGAGCAGGTAGGTCGTGACGGCCCACGGCGACAGCCGCCAGCGCGGCGGACGGGGGCGGTCGTCGGAGGCCGCGAGCGCAGCCAGCTCGGCGGCATACGCGTCCTCGGCGTGGGCCCTCAGGACGGTTGCGGACGTGGGGGATTCGCTCATCTGAAGGCCTCGGTGATCGATCGCTTGACGGAGTGGAACTGGAGCAGGTTGCGCAGGTTGGTCGACAGTGCCTGGTCGCCGCCGGCCTCGGCGACCCAGCGCTCGAGCGGGTCGAGCGAGACCGGGTGCAGTCCGGCGAGCAGGTGCGGCATCGTCGCGAGCACCATGGCCGAGCCGACCTTGGAGGCGCGGAGCCGCGAGAGCAGCGCCACGCTGAAGTCGGGTGACCACGGCGGGTCGACGGCCCCCACGACGGCGCCGAGCTCGTGCACCCGGTCGGTGGTGGCGTCGACGCGCTGCAGGGCCACGCGCTCTCGCGCCTCGCGCGGCAGGGCGGGGACGAGTGTCGCGTCCCAGCCGCGCTCGAGCAGCGCCGCCGCCCACACCGGGTCGCGTCGCGCCCGCACGGCCCGGCGTATGCCGGCCAGCACGTCGGGCTGCTGCGCGTCGGTCAGTCGCCTGACCGTCGTCGCCGGATCGGCCCCGGTCAGCTCGGACCACACCTCGAGCGGGGCGCCGGCACTCAGCTGCTCGAGCCACCACCCGCGAGCGGAGCGGCGCGGGGGCGGCTTGCCGAGCCCGTCGCGGACGGCGGCCGGATCGGGCTCGTCGGGCAGGGTGACGTCGACGCCGCGTCCGAGCATGCCGGTGCGGTGGACGAGAGGCCGAAGCCGCTCGGCCATGCGGGCGGCGCGCCGCGACCCCGGGAGGGCGTCGAGCAGCTCGGCGGCCACCTCGCGCACGGTTCCGGCGCGGTCGTCGAGGGCCGCCTCGAGCAGTGCCTCGTCGTCGGCGCCGAGACCCACCCGCAGCGCCTCGAGGTGCGAGCGCCGGTCGCGGGCGGAGTCGGTCGACCACGTCGACTCGACGAGTGCGCGGGCATCGGCGGCGTCGACGGCGCGTGCCGACGCGAGCACCGCGACCCGGTCGGTCGACGAGAGCCGTGCCCAGTCCTCGGCGGCAGGAACGGCTCCCGACACCCGCGACGCCGTGCGCGCCTCGGCCCCGGCGGTGGCCTCGGCCACCCATCCCCACTCCTCGCGCAGCGCCGCGAGCCAGCGTCCACGCTCGCCCAGGACCGCCGCCGCGGGTCGCCGCAGCTCACGTGACGCAGTGGCCATGCCGAGCAGCAGCGGCAGCACGACGGGCGGCACGCGGCAGCCGGCGTCGTCGGCCGCGCGCAGCCAGTGCACGAGCAGGCCCACGCGCTGCGCGGCCCCCGCCGGTGGCTGGGTCAGCACGAGCTCGAGCAGCTGCACGGCTCGCCGCGGCGCGACCGGACGGGTCTCGTCGGGCGCGGCCGCCGGCGGTGCTGCGTGGTCGAGCCGCCGGCCCGCCCGGAGCGCCGCCCCGCCGAGCGCGGCCGCCTCGAGCAGCGCCTCCTCGCGCGGTCCGGGCACCTCTCGGGGGCGCACCCCGGCGGGGCCCAGGTCGGGCAGGTCGGGCACGGCCCGGCGGGCGGTGCCGAGCAGCGCAGCGTTGCCGACCTCGCGCCACCACGTGTCGACGCCGGACATCGGGTCGGTCACAGCCCCATCACCTCGCCGTCGACGACGACGGTGAGCGGCCGCAGCCGCGCCTCCTCGAGCTCACCGAAGAGCCGGGTGGGCCGGCCTCCCGTCACCGCGAGCAGCGCCCACACGTCGGCGTCGTCGGCGAGGGCCACGCTGGCCCCCTCCGCGTCGACGACCCGGTCGAGCCCGACCCTGGCCTCGTCGAGGACCACCGGGCAGCGCCGCGCCCACGGGTTGAGCCCCCAGGCGGCCGCAGCCGCGGACCGCGCGTGCTCGAGGGACGCGCCGGACGGCATACGCCCCGGGGCGTCGGCGACGACGGGCTCGTCGACGAAGAGGGCACGGCGCACGGCCGCCCCCGGGTAGCGGGCGAGCGTCGCGTCGAGGCTCGACCCGACGATGCGGGCGACGGGCAGCACCTGCCCGCCGGCCGCGAAGTCGAGCACCTGCACGGTCTCGCCCGTCGCGTGCCCGCGCAGCCAGGTGCGCTGTTGCTGGAGCCGGCCGTCGTCGGTGCGGTGGGCGCCGAGCACGAGCCACCGGTCGGTGACCGCGTCGCCGCGCCGCACCAACTCGCTGCTCACCGACCACCCGAGGTAGGCGCGGAGGTCGCCGACCTGGTCGTCGCCGAGCGACTCGCGAGCCGCCCACGCCCGCGTGGCCGTCCACCACCGCCCCAGCGCCACGAGCAGCCGCTCGGCCCAGTCCGGTCGCCCGCTCATAGCCCCGCCGACCGCACGCACGTCGTCGGCGAGCCCGGGCAGCTGCGCGTCGACGAGCCGGGCGGCGGTGCCGTCCCACCACGTATAGGACTGCTGGCGGGCCGACGCCGTGCCGCTGCGGGCGAGGTCGGTGAGCCAGCGGGCGAAGTCGTCCATGCCGCCGTCCATGAGCGCGAGACGCTCCTCGAGGCGCTTCGCCGCAGCAGCGGGGTCAGGCGTACGCGTGGGGTGGGCCGCGTCGCCGGCCGCCTTGGCGCCTGCCCGCGCCGACCGCTCGGCTGCCCACTCCTGCGCGAAGCCGGCCGCCTCCGCGGCGTCGGCCACGGCCCCCGAGCCGGCGACCCAGAGCAGCAGCAGCGCCAGGCCGTGCTTGCACGGGAACTTGCGGCTCGGGCACGAGCACCGGAACGCGGGCCCGGTGAGGTCGACGCTCACCTGGTAGGGCGTCTTGCCCGAACCCTGGCACTTGCCCCAGACGAGCACGTCGGTCGACCCCGTGTCGGACCACGGACCCGGCCGCGCGAGCCTGCGGGCAGCCGCCAGCGACGAGGCGTCGGGGGCCAGGCCGGCCACCTGGGCTGCGGTCCAACGAGTCCATCGGGTCATGACTGGCACATCATGACCCACACCTCCCACAGCGCGGGGAGGTCGGGACGGACGCCGTTCCGACAGGCCGATATGTCCGTTTCGTGCCAGAGTGGCCGGGCCGGAGCCGACCGGCCCCGGCGGACACCGCGATCGCTCCCGACTCGGGGGAGGGCGGTCCGTCACAGGAGGCTCACCCATGCGCCAGCTCCGCACCCTCGCCGCCGCCGCTGCAGCCGTCGTCGCCCTGGCGACCGCCCTGCCTGCCGCCGCTCACGAGCCCTGGGACGACGGGAGCATCCCGCCACCTCCACCGGCCAGCGCGGCCGACGGCTTCAGCAAGGACATGCACCTGCTGAGCACCGACAAGCACACCGGTGGGGTCAACTCCGACCTCGCCTTCAAGGGGACCCTCGCCTTCGCCGGGCACTACGGCGGGTTCCGCGTCGTCGACCTCGCCGACCCGGGCTCGCCGGTCGAGCTCGCCGACGTGCACTGCAACGGGCCGCAGGGCGACGTCACGGTGCACGGCGACCTGCTCTTCCTGTCGGTCGACACCCCGCAGAGCACCGTCGGCTGCGAGGGCTCGCGCAACGTCACGGCGACGACGCCCGGCGCGTTCGAGGGCGTCCGGGTCTTCGACGTCAGCGACCCGGCCGACCCGGTGTTCCTCCAGGGCATCCGCACCGACTGCGGCTCGCACACCAACACGCTCGTGCCCGCCGACGGCGGCAAGGCGTACGTCTACGTCGCCTCCTACCCGCTGTCCGCCAGCGGCATCGGTCCGGACTGCCAGCCCCCGTTCGAGAAGATCTCGGTGATCGAGGTGGACGGCACCGACGCGGCTGCCGGCCGCTCCGCGCGCGTCGTGGCCGAGCCGACGGTCAAGGGTGTCGACTACTTCGGGGCCAAGCAGGGCGTCACGCCGTTCTTCGCCTGCCACGACATCACGGTGCTCGCGCCGAAGAAGCTCGCGGCGGCGGCCTGCCTGTCGCAGGGCCAGCTGTGGGACATCTCGAACCCGCTCCAGCCGGTCGTCACCGCGAACATCGACACCCCCGACGTCGACATCTGGCACTCGGCCGCGTTCACCCCGGACGGCAGGTACGTCACCTTCGGTGACGAGTACTTCGGCCCGGCGAAGGAGCCGTTCGGCGCGCTGTGGACGTACGCGGTCGCCGACCCGTCGCGGGCCCTCAGCCACCTCCGCATCCCGCGGGCCGAGCCGAGCACGTACCACAACTTCAACTACGTCCCGCTGGCCGACCGCTACGTGCTCGTGTCGTCGGCGTACGGCTCCGGCACGTCCGTCGTCGACCTGACGAACCCCTCTGCTCCCAAGGAGATCGGCTACTACGACATGCAGTCCAACCAGTGGTCGACCTACTGGTACAACGGGCTCATCGTGGCCAACGACATCTCGCGTGGCGTCGACACGCTCCGCTTCAGCAACAAGGCCGTGGCCGGGGCGAGGCAGCTGCCGATGCTCAACCCGCAGACGCAGACCTACCTGCTGGGCTGACCCGGCAAACCCGTGGCGTCCGCGTCGAGGCGTGCGGCCTCGGCGCGGGCGCCGCCACGTCCGACGGGAAGGCCGCGCCCTCCGGGCAGCACGACGAGCGCCACGACGAGGGCCAGGGCCGCCAGCGCGGCGACGGCGCCGACGACGCCGACCCAGCCGAGTCCCGACCACGCGTAGCCCAGCACCCAACCGACGACGGCCGAGCCGCTGTAGTACGCGACGTTGTAGAGCGCCGTGGCCTGCGCGCGCCCGGTCGTCGCGCGAGCCCCGACCCAGGCCGAGGCCGTGGCGTGGGCGGCGAAGAAGCCTGCGGTGAGCACGAGAAGACCGCTGACGACGGCGACCAGCGCTCCCGCGAGCGTCAGCCCGGCGCCCGTCGCCATGGTGAGCGTCCCGGCCACGAGCACCCGCCGTCGCCCGAACCTCGGCACGAGACGGCCGGTCAGGCGCGAGCTGACGGTCCCGGCGGCATACGCGGCGAAGATCAGCGACCCGACCGTGGCGGGGAGGGCGAACTCGGGCCCCTCGAGCCGGAAGGCGAGGTAGTTGTAGATGGCGACGAACCCGCCCATGAGCAGGGCACCCTGCACGCACAGGGCGACGAGGGCCGGGTCGCGCAGGCTCACCCGTATGCCGTCGGCGACCGACCGCGCCGTCGCGCCGGACGGGCGGTAGCCGCGGGCCTTCGGCATGAGGCGCAGGAAGACGGCGGAGGCGACGGCGCAGACGACGGCCACGGTGAGCAGGGCGGGTCGCCAGCCCACGAGGCCGGCGAGCGGGCCGGCGACGAGGCGGCCGGCGGCGCCGCCGACCGTCGTGCCGGAGATGTAGGCAGCCGCGGCCGCCGCGGTGTGGTGGGCGTGCACCTCGTCGTGCAGGTAGGTGACGGCGAGCGCCGGCAGCCCGCCGAGCGCCATCCCCTCGACGAGACGGAGCGCCAGCAGCACCTCGATGTTCGGGGCGACCGCGACGAGCACCCCGAGGGCGGTCGAGGCGACGATCGCGACCTGCATGGCCCGGAGGCGGCCCACCCGGTCGGCGACCCACGACCACGGCAGCACGGCGGCGGCGACGCCGAGCGTGGCGACCGACACCGAGAGCGCGGCATCGGCCGGGCTGACCCCGAGGCCGCGGGCGAGCGTCGGCAGCAGGCCCTGCGGGGAGTAGAGCTGCGCGAAGGTGGCGATGCCGGCCGCGCCGAGGCCGGCGAGGATGCGCCGGTACTCGCGGCTCTCGGGCAGGTGGCCGTCCCAGGACATGCCGTCGACGCTAGGCCGAGGCGACCCAGAGCACCAATGCATGTCACGTCGACTACTCATACGATCAAGGCATGAGACCGAGTGACTTCCGTGCGGTGGTGCGTCTGCTGCCCGTCTTCGTCGTGGTCGCCGAGGTCGGCCAGGTCACCACCGCTGCCGCGGTCCTCGGTATGCCGCAGCCCACCGTCAGCCGCGCCCTGGCCCGCCTCGGCGTGCTGCTCGGGACGCCGGTCGTCGAGCGGGAGGGGAGGGGCATCGCCCTCACGGCGGCGGGCCGGGCGCTGCTGCCCTTCGCACAGGAGGGCGTCGCCGCGCTCGAGCGGGGCGTCGACGCCGTCACCGGGTCGGGCGTCATCGGGCACGGCACCGTCGGGCTGTCCTTCCAGACGCTGCTCGGCGAGGCCGTGGTGCCGGCACTGATCCGGCGCTTCCGCGACCGGTTCCCCGGCGTGCGGTTCGAGCTGTCCCAGGGCTCGCGCCAGAAGGCCCTCGACGACTTCGAGGCAGGCCGGTGCTCCGTCGCCCTCGTGGCCTCCCCGCCGGAGGTCGCCGGCGGGTCGAGCACCGTCCTCTACGACGAGCCGCTCGTCGTCGCCGTCCACCGGTCGCACCACGCGGCCGGGGCCGCGTCGGTGTCCGTCGAGAGCCTCGCCGCGGACGGTCGCGACGACCTCATCGTGCTCAAGACCGGCTTCGGTCTGCGCGGCCGCGTCGAGGAGATCTATGCCGACGCCGGGGTGCCGCTTCGGGTCGGGTTCGAGGCCGAGGACGTCCACACCGCAAGGGGACTCGTCGGCGCGGGCCTCGGAGTGGCGATCCTGCCGGCCTTCGCGCCCGAGGGTGACGTCGTGCCCGTCGCGCTCGACCACCCGCAGGCGCTGCGCACCATAGGCGTCCTGGTGCGCAACCCGGCGCACGACCCGACCGTCGCGGCGTTCGAGGAGTTCGTCGTCCGGTCGGGCCGGACGGTCGCACTGGCGGCGCTCAGCCGGACAGCGTGATGACGAGGGTGATGAGTGCGGCGACGAGCAGCCCGGCGGCGGCGATGCCGGCGACCGCGAGGGTGACCCGACGGTCGCGGCCCCGCTGCTCACGCCAGCCGAGGGTCTGGGCGGCCTCGCGGACCAGCCCGCGGCCCTCGCCGTCGGGTGCTGCCTCGTCCCAGCGGGCCGAGTGGGAGACGTCGGTGATCGACAGCTCGTGCGCCGCCTCGTCGACGCGGACCCGGTGGGTCACCACGGGCTCGAGCCCCTGCTGCCCGAGCCGGTCGGCCGAGCGGGCGTCCGCCTCGTCGACCGTCAGGTCGAAACCGTAGGGCCGCTCCACGACGAGGTAGCGGCCACCCGCGGCGACCGAGCGCACCCGCTCGATGAGGTGCTGGGTGTCAGCGGATCCTGAGGGCATGGGCACTCCATCGGTGGGCGGGCTCGCGCGTGGCTGCACGAGTGTTGTGGCACAAGGCAAACGAGCCTAGCCCTGACCGCGTCACGCCGGTGACCGAGCCCCGCTCAGACCGCCGACGGCGCGTCGAGCGCAGGCCGTGTGCCACCGAGCTCCTCGTTGACCGCCCGGGCAGCCCGGACGGGGTCGCCGTCGAGGAAGGACGCGTCGCACAGCTCGCCGACGTCGTCGCTCGCGCCGGGGCCGGCGACGTGCAGTGACGCGGACGCCGCGATGCGTCGCAGCGCCGGCCCGTGCGTCTCGAACGTCTCGTGACGGTGTGCGGAGAGCACGACCGCGTCCGGCTGGAGCGTCGCGCAGGTGAGGGCGAGCTCGGAGATCGGGGTGTCCGCGCCGAGGTAGCAGGTGCGCCAGCCGAGACGCGAGAGGGCGAGCGACATCGCCATCTGGCCGAACTCGTGGTGCTCGTCGGGCATGCAGGCCAGCACGGCCAGGGGCCCCTCGGTGCGTGCCTCGGAGTTCATGAGCAGCGACAGCCGCGACCGCAGGACGTTGCTCGCGAAGTGCTCCTGCGCGACGCCGATCGCGCCCCGGGACCACCTCTCGCCCATCGCGTGGAGGTACGGCAGGACGACGACCGAGAGCGCATCCTCGAGCTCGAGCTGCGTGAAGACCTGGCTGAGCACCCGGTGCCCGCCGGCCTCGTCGAAGCTCTCGAGGGTCTGCTCGAGCTGGTCGACCCACTCGGTGGGCGTGGTGCGTGAGGACATGGTGGAGGGCTCCTTCACGGGTGGTGCCTCGAGTGCCCGGCTGTCGGGCCCGGGAGCCGAAGCCGAACCGACGCGTCATACCCAGTTGCCCCTCCCTCGTCACACTGGCGCGGAGGGAGCCGTCCACCTCCCACCTCGTCGTGGGCGATGGACGGCTCCGGTCGGATGAGGGTCGGCTCCGGCGAGCGGCCGGTGGTGGCCGGCGGTCAGACCTGGGGCAGCCGGGTGAGGGCGAAGGAGGCGGTCGCGGGTGACGGCACGCCGAAGCGGGCGTTGACGACCCACAGCGAACCGAGCGCGGCCGTCGCGGTCGACGGCACGTCGAGCGAGGGGTCGGTCAGCGTCTTGAGCCACTCGGCGCGCCACGTGTCGCCGTGGCGTCGCATCCGGGTGACGACGACCTCCGCGCCGCCGGCCCCGCGCACGTTGTAGAGCTTCGTGCCGACGAGCTCGAGCCCGTCGCCGCTCGTGATGGCCGGGCCACCCTTCACCATCATCCGCCGGGCGTAGCCGGTCTTGCGGTTGACCTGCCACAGACCACCGACACGACTGTTGTTGAGCACGAGCGCGCCGTCCGGCAGGCTGCGGATCCCGTTGGCGTTGAACGTGTTCGGCGGGCTGGGCGGCCACTGCCCCCGAAGGGTCACGAAGTGGGGCATGCCCCCGGTCGGCCGCCCGCTGCTCGTGAGGCGGAGCATCGTGAGCCGGCCGACGGCCGAGTCGGTGACCCACACCGAGCGTCGGGTGACGACGAGGTCGTTGAGGAACCCCGCACCCGGCACCACGGTGTCGCTCACGACACGACCGGACCTGGAGCTGACCGCCCAGACGTGGCCGACGGCACCGAGGCTGCCGACGGCCCACACGAGACCGGTGCGGTGGTCGAAGAACAGACCGCGCAGCGAGCGGCCGGCCGCCCCGGCGAGGAGCGTGCGCACCATCCCGGTGCGGAGGTTGCCCTTGACGATGCGCCCGTCGGCGACGGACCCGACGTAGAAGGTGGCGCCCGGTCCGGACGTGATGCCCTCGGGCTGCGTGCCGTTCGGGAGGGCGACGCTGTGGGGGAGGTGGCCGCTCGTGCGGCTCCTGGCGGAGGCGACCGGGGCGGTCAGCGCGGTGACGGCGACGGCGGCTGCCGAGCCGAGGACGAGGCGACGCGAGGGGGTGCCAAGCACGGCGTTGTGGTTGTCCATCCTCCATGCTGTTCCGCTGCCTCGAGAGATGTCGAGACGCTGCCGTTGAACCTTTGGCGCGGATGTGCCGTTACACCGCGACGGCACATCCGCGCCTGCTGGACCGGTCCGGTCAGCGGAAGAGGTCGAGCTTGTCGTGCTTCTCGGCGAGCAGGTAGTAGACGGTGACGCGGTTCTTCGTGCGGTCACCCTTGAGCGTCTGTCCCACCTCGGCGAGCGAGGCGTCGAGGTCGGCGTCGGACCCGGTCAGGCCGAGCTTCTTCTTCATGAAGCCGTCGCGCACGCGGTCGAGCTCGCTCTTGTCGCTGAACGACACGAGGGAGGAGTCCCGCTTCTGCAGGGCGATACCGCAGTGGCGCACGATGCCCTTGATCGCGGCGTCGTCGGCGTCGGGCGAGTACTTCTTGACGTCTGCTGCCCAGTCTTCTGCCATGTGTCGTGCCCCTCTTCGTTGAATGGCGTAAACACGGACGACGCTAGACCCAAAGCCTTCGGTTGGTGACGTCTCTTCGCTGAGAAGTTGCGGCGAGACCTCCGCCCATCAGACGGTGAGCTTCGCCCAGGTGCGCGGCCCGACGATCCCGTCGGCGGTGAGGCCCCGCGACCGCTGGAACGCCTGCGTCTTCGTCGTGGTCGTCGAACCGAACGTGCCGGTCGCCGACACCCCGAAGCCGCGGTGCGTGAGCAGCTTCTGCACGGCGACGACGGCCTGTCCGGTCGAGCCCTGCTTGACCGTGGCGACGAGGGCCGTCCACGTCCTCGGCCCGACGATCCCGTCGGCGGCGAGAGCCTTCGAGCGCTGGAAGGCGATGACGCGGCTCTCGGTCGTGGGGCCGAACACGCCGTCGACGGTGAGGGAGTAGCCGCGGTGGCGCAGCAGGTGCTGGATCGCCGTGGTGCGGAAGCCGTTGGCGCCTCGCCTGACCGTCGTCCACACGATGGGCGCCGGCGCGGGTGCGCCGCCACCGATGCGCCGGGCGAGGGCCGCGAGCCGGGCGTCGCCGGGACGCACGTTGATCTCGAAGTGCATCTCGTCCTTGCGGCCCGAGTAGTCGCCGCCCCAGCGCACGACGCCGTTGCAGGCGGAGACGATGGAGTGGATCCTCGTGCGCTGCGCGGTGGAGAAGGTGCCCGCCTTGCCGAGCGGGTGGCGGGGGGCGTTGAGGTCGATCGCGGTGCCGCTCGAGTGGTTCGAGAGGGAGGTGCTGCCGGAGATGACGCGGTAGCTGTGCCCCCAGCACCAGCCCTTGACGAGCGCCTCGACCTCGCGGTCGAACCGGCGGGCCACGTAGCCGAGCACCGTGTGCACGTCGCCGCGTCGAACGCCCGCCGGGAAGGTGGCGGCGCCGACGGCGAGGGTGGCGAGCGGGATGGCGGACGACGAGCCGGCCGGCCAGCCGTTCTGTGACGTCGCGGCCTGGGCCGCGGTGCCGGTGACGCCGACCAGGCCGCCGGCGAGGAGGAGGCCACCGGCGCCGCGGATGAGCGTGCGGCGACCGAGTTCGGGCGTGGACGTTTCGTGGAGCTCACACATGACTACCCCTGCTCGTCGTTGGTGCGGGCCGCGGGTGCGTCCGCAGCGCCGAGGCTAGGGGCGGGAGCTCGGCTGGTACATGGGGAGAACTACCCGGCCGGCAGCTCGGTGCCGGAGGCCACGAGGGCGTCACCGACGGCGGTGCGCCAGTAGAGCACCTCGCGGCCCGAACGGCGCCGGAGCACGAGCCCGGCCGCGAGCAGCACCTTGAGGTGGTCCCCGACCGAGCCGATCGCCAGGCCCGTGGTCGCCGCCAGTCCGCTTGTGCTGGAGGGCGATTCGAGCACGACGAGCAGGCGCGCGCGGTTGCGCCCGACGAGCCGTTCGAGCCCGTCGGGCGCCCCGGCGTCCACCCGGGCCAGCGCTCCCGCGACGGGGTAGTAGACGGCATACCTGCTCGGGAGCAGCCAGCCGACCCAGCGCGCACGGTGGTTGACGGGCACGAAGAAGAGGTCGGCGTCGTCGGGCAGCACGCGCGAGGGCAGGTCGTAGTTGTTGATGCGCAGGTGGCCGTCGCCGACCCACTCCCGGTCGCGGCCGAGGTCACGTAGCACCGACGCCCAGCCCTGCGTCGCGAGCCGCGAGGTGCGTGAGACGACGTCGGCGCGCAGGATCCGTTCGCGGCGAGCCCAGTCGGTGGCGAGGACGTGCGTCCAGACCCACTCGAGCAGCTCGACGCCGTGCTCGGTGAGGCCGTCGCGCAGCAGCACGTCGGGCAGGTCGCGCGTGGGTGAGCTCTCGGCGAGCTGCTCGCGCATGACGGCGTCGCCGAGGTCGCGCACGTCGTCGAGCTCCTGCTCGAACGTGCGCCCGCCGGTGGCGGGCGGCAGGCAGAGCCAGTCGGAGATCCACTGCGGCCTCCAGCTGTGGTCGAGCACCACGCGACGGACCGGGTGCTCGTCGAGCATGGCGCGGAACGCCTCGCCGTGGGCGGCGGCCAGAGCCCGCCCCTCGGGGTCGGACGGGCGCACGAGGTCGTTGAGGGCGCCCACGGTCTCGATGCGCGGCGACACGACGAAGCGGCTCCTGGCCAACAGGTCGGCCGAGATCTGCCACGTCCCCATGTTTCGCCTCCGTCCGAAACATTAGCCCGCCGGTCGGTCGGCCGGGCACCGTGTGCGGGTGCAGACGTACCGCCAGCTCTTCTCCGTCCCGGAGTTCCGCGTCCTCTTCCTCGTCACCAGCCTCAACGTCGGGTCGTATGCCGTCGCCTCCCTCGCGCTCGGCACCATCACGTTCGCCGCCACCGGCTCACCCGTGCTCACGGCCCTCGCGATGTTCGGCGCCCCGCTCATGCGGATCGTCGGCCAGGCCCTCTTCGGGTCCGGCTCCGACCTCGTCCGCCCCCGCACCGCGCTCGTCCTCGTCGCGACGACGACCCTCGTCACCGACCTGCTGCAGGCGATCCCCGGGCTGCCGTGGGGCTGGCGGTTCGTGCTGCTGGCGGTCGGGCCGCTCATCACCTCTGCCCTCGGGGGCAGCATGATGGCGCTCGTCTCCGACATCCTCCCGCCCGACGGCTTCATCCTCGGGCGCGCGACGCTCAACATCGCGGTCGGCGGCATGCAGATCGTCGGCTACGGCATCGGTGGCCTGCTCCTCATCCGCTTCACCACCACTCAGCTCTTCCTCGGCTCCGCTGCGGCCCTGCTGGTCGCCGTGGTGCTGCTGCGGCTCGGCCTCTCGGACCACCCGCCGCGCCACACGGGCTCGTCCGTCGTCCGGCGCACCCGCGAGATGAACCGCCGCCTCCTCGGCTCGCCCGTGACCCGTCCGATCTACCTCACGCTGTGGGTGCCGAACGGGCTCATCGTCGGTTGCGAGGCCCTCTTCGTCCCGTTCGCGGGGCAGCGGGCCGGCTATCTCTTCGCCGTGACGGCCGCCGGCATGCTCGTCGGGGACGTCGTGGTGGGTCGCTTCCTCTCGGTCCCGTGGCGCGACAGGCTGATCGGGCCGCTTCGCCTGCTGCTGGCCGTGCCGTACCTCGCCTTCTTCCTCGTGCCGTCGTTGCCGTATGCCGCCGCGCTCGCCTTCGTGGCGTCGGCGGGCTACGCCGCGAGCCTGCCCCTGCAGGAGCGGCTCGTCACGCACACCGAGTCGGGGGCACGCGGGCACGTGTTCGGCCTGCAGGGCACCGGGCTCATGGTCGGTCAGGCGCTGGGCGCCCTGCTCGGTGGCGCGGTGGCGAGCGCGCTCGGGGTCGGCCCCGAGGCCGCGGCCGAGGCCATGGGCGTCATGGCGGTGGCCTCGGTCCTCGTCTCCGTCGCCCTCACGCCCGGCCTGCGCCGCTCCCGCCCGGTCGCCCCGGCAGTCGCCCCGGCAGTCGCCCCGGTGGAGGCCGCCTCTCGCTAGGAGACGATGCCGCGCCGCCTCGCGATGGCGGCGGCCTCGGTGCGACCGGTGGCGCCGAGCTTCGACAGCAGGTTGGAGACGTGCACGCTCACGGTCTTGGTGCTGATGTAGAGCTGCTTGCCGATCTGGCCGTTGGTGAGGCCCTGGGAGAGCAGCTCGAGCACCTCCAGCTCGCGGGGGGTGAGGTCGTGCGACGGCGCGGTGCCGGCGGCACTGCGACCGCCGGCCGACCCCGGCCGCACCTCGTCGAGCTCGCGCAGGAGCGGCTCGGCCTCGAGCCGGACGGCGACCCCACGGGCGGCCTCGGCCTCGCGGCGCGAGCCCGCGGCGTCGCCGACGCTGCGCAGGGCGGCGGCCAGGCGCGCCCGGGAGCGAGCCGTCTCGAAGACGTGGCCGTAGCGCTCGAACGCGGCCGTGCTCGTGCGCCACGCCTCGACGAGCTCGTCGGCCGTGGGTGGGTCGTCGAGCTCGACCGCGTGGCGCAGCCGGAGCACCTCGGCCTCGAGGCGCGACGTCCACGCCCACGTCTCGCGGCTGGTGTCCTCGAGCGACTCAGCGGCGGACCGCTCGAACTTCGGGCGGCTCGCCTTCTCGACGGCGGGTCGTAGCTCGCCGATCTCGCGACCGCGCTGCGTGAGCTCGTCGACGAGGGCGACGGCACGCTCTCGGAGGGGAGGGTCGGCGGTGGGCGCGAGGCGGGCGACCTGGCCGGCGAGCAGCGCAGCGAGCCGGACGACGGCGTGGTACTCGCCCCACGCGGCATCGAGGGTGCGGACCGCGGCCTCGGTGAGGTCGAGCAGGCCGGTGAGGTCGCCGGCGTCGCCGAGCACGTCGACGGCGGGCATGACCGTGAGGACGACGCACAGGCCGTCGACCGGCCACCACTCGCGCAGGGCGTCGAAGAGATCGGGGTCGATGGGCTCACCGCGACCGGCCCGGACCAGCAGCATCGCGCCGGTGAAGATCGTGCGACCCGGCTGCGGCGCGGGGCGTCCGGCGAGGTCGAGGCGTCGGACAGAGCCGTCCCAGTCGCCGAGCTCGTAGGCGGTGATGCCGCCAAGCAGCCGGCACTCCTGGCCCCACGGCGCCCACTCGCGGTGCAGGCGTCGGGCGACGTCGGCGCCCCGGTCGTAGAGGGAGAGGGCGCCCGGCAGGTCGCCGCGGCGGTGGGCCAGCGAGGCGAGCTGGTGCAGGGCGCGAAGCAGCAGCGGGTCGTCGGGGTCGATGTCGTCGACGAGGGCGCGGAGGTGGGTCTCGACGGCGGCGAGGTCCTCCTGGGCCTCGAGCACTCGCGCCATGATGGTGCGCACCTCGGCGACCGCGCCCACCATGCCGAGACGCTCGGCGAGGAGCGAGACCTCGTTGCCCACGACCGCCGCCTCGACGAACGAGCCCTGGTCGACGAGGGCCTGCACCCGAGCGACGAGCACGCGGACCCGGCGCTCGCCGGCCTCGTCGCCGAGCAGGCACATGGCCTCGTCGGTGAGGGCGATCGAGTCGACGGGCAGGTCGAGGATGCGGGCCCGGATGACGAGCGTCGACAGCAGGTCGGCCCGGACGAGGGGGTCCTGTGCGGTGCCGGGATGGTCGAGGCGGTCGCGCAGCAGGTCCATGGCGCGCACCGACTCGCCCGCGACCATGGCTGCCCGCGAGGCGCGCAGGGTCACCTCGTCGCGCTCGGCGTCGTTCTCGTCGAGCCACGTCAGGGCGCGCTCGAAGTGCAGCAGGGCCTCCTGCGGGCCGCCGACGGCCATCGCGGCCTCGCCCGCTGCCCGGCTCGCGCGCACCGCGGTCGGCAGGTCGCCGACCGCGGCAGCGTGGCGCGCCAGCTCCGACGCGGGAGCGAGGTCGGGGCGCTCGGCGAGCACGGCGGCATACGCCCGGTGGAGCCTGAGGCGCTCGCCCGGGAGGAGGCCGTCGGCGACGGTCTCGCCCAGGAGCGCGTGGCGGAACGTGTAGGCCGGGGGCCAGCGCGCCTCGAGCACGTGGTGCTCGACGGCGGAGGCGAGCGCGGTCTCGAGCGTCTCGTCGGGCAGGTCGAGCACCTTCGAGAGCAGCTCGTGGTCGATGAACTGGCCGCCCTTGAGGGCGATGGCGCGCAGCACCCGCTGGGCGGTGTCGTCGAGCTGCTCGACGCGGGCCCGGAGCACGCGGCTCAGGCCGCCGGTCAGGGTCTGGCCCGCCGCGGCGCTCGCCACGAGCTCCTCGGCGAAGAACGGGTTGCCCTCGGAGCGACGCGCGATCTCGGCGGCCGTCGTCGCGTCGGTGGGGGCGCCCTCGATGCCCGAGACGAGCTCTCGGACGGCATCGGCGGGCAGGGGTGCGAGCTCGACGTGCTCGAGCCCGGCGATGCGGGCCCAGACGGCGAGGGTGTCGTGGAGCGGGTGCCGGCGGTAGAGGTCGTCGGAGCGGTAGGTCACGACGAGGCCGACGGCCTTGGCGAAGCCGCGCGTCAGCAGCAGGGTGATGAGGTCGCGCGACGAGTGGTCGGCCCAGTGGACGTCCTCGACGACGACGAGGGAGGGCTGTGCGTCGCCGAGCGCCGACAGCAGGGCGTGCACCGCCTCGGCCACCTGGCCGGGGTCGGTGGTGCGGCCGGCGCGCTCGGGGTCGTGCGACTCGGGGCGGCCGGGCAGGAGGTGGCCGAGGCTCGGGTGGGTGACGAGCACGCGCTCGACGACCTCGGGGTGCCCGGCGTCGACGGCACCGGCGAGCTCGACGAACGGCAGGTAGGCGAGGCTGCTGCCTGCCTGCCCCACGCAGTGCCCGACGGCGGTGAACCAGCCGGAGTCCTTGGCCTCGGTGACGAGCTGCCCGACGAGACGCGACTTGCCGATGCCGGCGTCGCCCGACAGCACGACGACGCCACCGGGCTGGCCACCCGGGGTCGGGCGCAGTCCGATGGCGTCGGCGAGATGGGAGAGGTCGGAGTCCCTCCCGATGAGGGGGCCGGTGCTGAGCGGCATACGCGGAATTCTCGCGTACTCCGCCGACAGCGCGAGGACGGTGGACGACACGGTGCGTGTCGCCGTCGTCACCGCGTGCGGCCCGGGTTGTTCTCCTCACGGGAGATCCGCGCCAGCGTGCGTCGCATGATCTCGAGCGACGAGCTGCTGCGGGGGCGGCGACGCTGCGGGTAGCGGGCCTCGATCTCGGCCTGGACGGTGCGGTAGTCGTAGAAGTGAGTGGTCACGGTCTTTCCTCTGTTCGTGCCTTTTCTGGACTCCTCCAGAGTCGGCTCCTGAGGTAGACCCCCACATCGGGTGAGCTCCCTATCCGTGCGCGCCCACTACCTCAGATCCGCGGTGCCGCCCTACCTCAGACAGGCCCGCCGGCTACCTCAGCCGAGGACGAGGGTGGCGGCGATCGCGAACATGACGAGCGCGATGACGACGTCGAGCACGCGCCACGTCGCGGGACGGGCGAAGAGCGGGGCGAGCAGGCGGGCCCCGTGGCCGAGCGCGGTGAACCACATGATGCTGGCGGCGATCGCGCCCGCGGTGAACCACCAGCGTCCGTCGGGTCCCTGCTGGTTGGCGATGGAGCCGACGAGCAGCACCGTGTCGAGGTAGACGTGCGGGTTGAGCCACGTGAGGGCGACGACGGTGGTGAGCACGCCCCGGCGCGACGTGGCGGTGCCGTCGGCCTCGAGGGCCTTGGGGTGTCGCGCGTTGCGCAGGCACAGCAGGCCGTACCCGACGAGGTATGCCGCCCCGACCCACCGCACGACGGTGAGCAGGGTGGGGTGGGCCGTGACCAGACCGCCGACGCCGAGGACCCCTGCGACGACGAGCACCGCGTCGCTGAGGGCGCACACGGTCACGACGAGGCCGACGTGCCGGCGCGTGAGCCCGGTGCGCAGCACGTAGGCGTTCTGCGCCCCGATGGCGATGATGAGCGAGGCCATCGTGAGGAAGCCGGGCAGGAGGGAGGTCACCGTTCGACGGTACGGGCCGACAGCAATTCAGTGAAGCGAAGGATTCTTCAGCATCATTAGCATGACTTCATGAGGTTGCAGCCCGAGCACCTGGCGACCCTGCTCGCCATCGTCGACACCGGCACCTTCGACGCGGCGGCGCGGCGCCTGCACGTGACGGCGTCTGCCGTGAGCCAGCGCGTCAAGGCCCTCGAGGCGGAGGTGGGGCAGGTCGTCGTCGTGCGCGCCAGCCCGTGCCGTCCCACCTCCGCCGGTGAGGCGCTCGTCCGCCTCGCCCGTCAGCAGGGACTGCTCGAGGCCGAGGCGCTCGCCGGCCTGTCGTCCGGCGCGGAGGGGCGCGTCGACCTGCCCGTGGCCGTCAACGCCGACTCGATGTCGACGTGGTTCGGGGCGGTGTTCGGCGACGTGGCCGGTTGGCCCGACGTCGTGATCCGGGTGCACGTCGAGGACCAGGACCACTCGGCGCGGCTGCTGCGGTCGGGCGAGGTGCTCGCCGCGGTGACGTCGGACCCGTCGCCGGTGCAGGGGTGCTCGACCGAGCCACTCGTGACGATGCGCTACCTGCCGGTCGCGCGGCCCGAGCTGGTCGAGCGCCACCGCGCGGGTCGCGGGATCGACTGGGGCGCAATGCCTCTCGTCAAGTTCAATGGTAAGGACGACATCCAGCAGCGGATCCTCGAGAGGCATCGCGCCAGCTCGGCGCCGCCGACCCACGAGGTGCCCGACGGCACCGGGTTCGCCACGGCCGTGCGCGCAGGGCTGGGGTGGGGTGCGTTGCTGACCTCACAGCTCGACTCGGCCCTCGACTCGGGTGAGCTCGTCCGGCTCGGCACGCGAGACCACGTCGACGTGCAGCTCTACTGGCAGCGCTGGCGCCTGCCCTCCGAGCACCTCGACCGGCTCAGCGCCTCCGTCAGGGCTGCTGCTGCGACGGTGACGTCCCCGCGGAATGCTCGTCCAGCCACTCCCGCCAGGCGGCATACCCGCCGATGACGTCGGTGGCACGGTGGATGCCGAGCTCCTGCAGGGCGGCTGCGGCGAGGCTCGAGGTGTAGCCCTCCTGGCAGAGCACGATGACGGGTAGGTCGTGGCTGGCGAGGGGCAGCGAGGCGTCGCTCGCCGGGTCGAGGCGCCACTCGAGCACGTTGCGCTCGATGACGACGGCGAACGGCAGCTCGCCCTCGGCCTCGCGCTGGGCGGCGGGGCGGATGTCGACGATGACGGCGCCGTGGGCGCGAGCGGCGTCCGCCTCGGCCGGCGTGACCCGGTGCAGGTGCGTGCGCGCCTCGGCCAGCACCTCGTCGATGGTGCGTGGTGGGCGTCCGGGGGTGGGGTCCTGGCTCACCAGTCGACTCCGATCTCCTCGTGCTCCTCGACCTCGAGGACGCCGTCGACGGCACGGTAGTTCGTCATCGCCGTCAGCTTCGGTGCGTAGACGTGCAGGCTCACCGCAGGGTCGGAGCCGGCGTTCGTGACGCGGTGCAGGTGGCGGGTGCCGAAGGTGCGCTGGTCGCCGGGCGTGAGCAGGACGCCGGGACCGGTGACCCGGCGCGAGCCGTCGAGGTCGACCGCTGCCTTGTAGCCGGCGACCTCCTCGGTGAGCACGCCCTGGAGCACGACGAAGGAGCCGGCGCTGCCGCCGTGGTCGTGCCACGGCGTGCCCTGGCCCGGAAGCCACGTCAGCAGCCAGGCCTCGTGGTGCTCGTCGGCGAGCAGGCGGGCGTAGTAGCGGGTGATGGGGTCGAAGTCGACGACTCCCTGCCAGACGGAGCGCTGGCGGGCGAGTCGTCGGGCGGTGTCGGCGAGGTCGACGGAGATGCGCTGGGCGCCGCGGGACATGGTGAGGGCCTTTCGGGGTGGGTGGGGTGTGCGGGTGCGGCGGCGCTCGGGAGGGGTCGGCAGCCCGGTATCAGGCTGGGCGACGGCTCCCGAGCGGGCTACAGGCACACATTCGGCCGTCCCGGCAGCGCGGGTACGCGATGGGCGCGGAGTGGTGGGGGCGGTTCCCTCGCCCACTCACATAACCATTCCTACTCATAATGAAAACGCTAACTTATGCGATCCCGCCAGGCAAGCGGAAGGTTTGCCATTAGGTAAGGCTTACCTATCTAATGTGGGGCGTGCTGAACGCCCTGACGACTCCCACGACTGCGCCCCCGGCCGCACCGTGGCTCGACCTGCCCGGCGACCCGCGCGCCGCCGCTGTCGTGCTGGGCGACCGCGTCGTGAGCCGTGCCGAGCTGCGCGACCTCGTCGAGGACGCCGGGCGCCCCCTGGCCGGGACCCGCCGCCTCGTGCTCGTCGCCATGCAGAACCGGCTCGACTGCCTCGTCGCCTACCTCGCCGCCCTGCGGCAGGGGCACGCCGTCCTGCTGGCCGCCGGCGACCGGCCCGACGTCCTCGAGGGTCTGCGCGCCGCCTGGGACCCCGACATCGAGATCTCCGCAGTGGGGGAGGTCGACGTCCGTCGTGACGCGCCGGCGGCTCCCCTGCACCCCGACCTCGCGCTGCTGCTCAGCACGAGCGGCTCGACCGGCTCACCGAAGCTCGTGCGCCTCTCCTACGACAACCTGACCGCGAACGCCGAGCAGATCGCCGAGTTCCTCCAGATCCGAGAGACCGACTGCGCCGCCACGACGCTGCCGCTGCACTACTGCTACGGCCTGTCGGTCCTGCACAGCCACCTCGTCCGGGGCGCCGGCATCGCGCTCACCGACCTCGCCGTCGTCGACGAGTGCTTCTGGGACCTGGCGCGGCGGGCCGGGGTCACCTCGTTCGCCGGGGTGCCGTGGACCTTCGAGATGCTCGACCGGTCGGGCTTCTCCGGCGTCGACCTCCCGCGCCTGCGCTACGTCACCCAGGCCGGTGGTCGCCTCGACCCCGAGCGCGTGCAGCACTGGGCCCAGCTCGGTCGCGAGAGCGGCTGGGACTTCTTCGTCATGTACGGCCAGACCGAGGCGACCGCCCGGATGTCCTACCTGCCGCCCGACCTCGCCCTGAGCAGCCCCGGCTCCATCGGCGTGCCCGTTCCCGGCGGCAGCCTCGAGGTCGTCGACGGCGAGCTCTGCTACACCGGGCCCAACGTCATGCTCGGCTACGCGGAGCGCCCGGCCGACCTCGCGCTCGGTCGCACGACCACCCGGCTGCGCACGGGTGACCTCGGCCGGGTGGGCCCCGACGGCCTCTTCGAGGTCACGGGCCGCTCCAGCCGACACGTCAAGGTGCTGGGTCATCGCGTCGACCTCGACGTCGTCGAGCGCCGCCTCCGGGACGGCGGACGTGACGTGCGCGTGGCCGGCCGAGAGGGCCTGGTCGCCGTGTCGGTGCGTGGCGGCGAGCGCTGCGGTGCAGGGTCCGGCGTCGACCACGGTGCGGTGCGGCGTGCCGCCGCCGCGGCGGGTCACGTGCCCCTCGGCGCCGTACGCGTCGTCGAGGTCACCGAGCACCCCACCCTGGCGGGTGGCAAGGTCGACCTGCAGGCCATCGTGGCGCTGGGCGAGGGAGGCACCTCCACCTCGTCGTCGCCCGAGGTGGCCGGGGAGGGCGGTTCGGTCGCGCGGATGTATGCCGCAGCCCTGCACCGCGACACAGTGCCCGCCGACGCGACCTTCGCCTCGCTCGGTGGCGACTCCCTCAGCTACGTGGAGGTGTCGCTCAAGCTCGAGGAGCTGCTCGGCGACCTGCCGCCGTCGTGGCACGTGACGCCGGTCGGCCGGCTCCAGGAGCAGGCCGACGACGCCCTCGCTGCGACCAGGCGCGGCGCGTCGGGGGACGACGGCAGCCGGCCGCGCGCGGACCGCGGTGTCGCGGGGGCGGGGCCGACGGCATACGGCAGGGGTCGACGTGCCGGTGTCGGGCGACGACGCACCGTCGAGACCGGGGTGTGGCTCCGGGCGCTCGCGATCCTGCTCATCGTCGGCACGCACGCCGACCTCTTCGCGCTGCAGGGCACCGCGCACGCGCTGCTCGTGCTCGTGGGCTTCAACGTCGCGCGGTTCGCGCTCGCGGCGCCGCAGCGGGCCGCCCGGCTCCGGGCCCTCGGGCGCGGCCTGGTGAGGATCGTGGTCCCCACGCTCGCCGTCATCGTGCCCGCGCACCTCGTGTGGGGCGACTACGAGACCCGCAACCTGTTCCTGCTCAACTGGGCGTTCGGCGAGCAGCGTCTCGGGCCACCATGGCGCTTCTGGTTCATCGAGGCGCTCGTCTTCGCCCTGGTCGTCGCGATCGTGCTCACGGCCGTCCCCGCGGTCGCGCGGCTCGAGAAGCGCTGGCCCTTCGGCCTGCCTGTCACGCTGACCCTGGCCGCCTTCACCCTGCGCCTCCCGCTCTTCGAGCTGCCCGTGCCGCGCATGCAGGGCTCGGCCCTCGTCGTCCTCTTCCTCTTCTTCCTCGGCTGGGCCATCGCGCGGGTCAGCACGCCCCGGCACCGGTGGTGGGTCACCGTCGCTGCGGTGCTGCTCGTCGGCACCTTCTCCGGCAATCCTGCCCGCGACGTCCTGTCGCTCGCGTTCGTGCTCGCCCTCGTGTGGAAGCCGACCACCCGTCTGCCGGCGTGGCTCGTGCCCGCCGTGCAGGTGCTGGCCGCGAGCTCGCTCTACGTCTACGTCATCCACTGGCAGGTGCTCGAGCACCTGTGGGGTCGGCCCGTGCTCGCGTTCACCGGCTCGATGGTCGTGGGTGTCGCGTACTGGCTGCTGTGGACGCGCGTGCTGCCGTGGGTCGGCGAGCGGCTGGCGCGGGTCGGAGCGTGGCCTGCGTGGCGGCAAGTCGCGCACACCTGACCGGAAACCCTGCGGCGCCGTGTCGGTGCCGGCGTCTACGGTCTGCTGGTGACCGTCGAAACGCCCGCCACCGCAGAGGCCCCAGTCACCTCTCGCCGCACCACCTGGCTCGTGCTCGGAGCCGTGGCCGTGACCCTGCTGCTCTGGGCGTCGGCCTTCGTCGCGATCCGCCACCTCGGGCGTGACGTCCCACCCGGCGCGCTGTCGCTGGGCCGGCTGCTCGTCGCGTCCGTGGCGCTCGGGGTGCTCGTCTTCCGCCGGCCACGCACCTGGCCGGCCCGCCGCGACTGGCCGCTGCTGCTGCTGTGCGGCATCGGCTGGTTCGGGGTCTACAACCTCGCCCTCAACGAGGCCGAGCGGCGCATCGACGCCGGCACCTCCGCCCTCATCGTGCAGATCGGGCCGATCATCGTCGCGCTGCTGGCCACCGTGTTCCTCGGCGAGGTGATGACGCGCTGGCTGCTCATCGGGATGGCGGTCGGCTTCGCGGGAGTCGTCGTCATCGCACGCGGTTTCTCCTCCGGCGACTCGGGCGACATGGTCGGCGTCTGGCTCGCCGTGCTGGCGGCGATCACGTATGCCGTCGGCGTCCTCGCGCAGAAACCGCTCCTCGGGCGACTCCCGGGCCCCGAGGTCACCTGGCTGGCCTGCATCATCGGCGCCGTCGTGTGCCTGCCGTGGAGCGGCGAGCTCGTGACCGTGGTCCGCGACAGCGACGCGGCGACGTTGTGGTGGATCGCCTACCTGGGCATCTTCCCGACGGCGATCGCCTTCTCGACGTGGGCCTACGTGCTTGCCCGCAGCAACGCGGGCACGCTGACCCTGACGACCTTCCTGGTGCCGTTCATCGCCACCCTCATCGCGTGGGCGCTGCTGTCGGAGGTGCCCCCGCCGCTGACGTTCGTGGGCGGCGCCCTGTGCATCGCCGGTGTGCTGCTGACGCGGCGCAAGCCACGATGCCCGGTTGCCGCCGAGACGGTCGAGTGAATGCCGCACGTGTGGACAAACCTTTCATTCTGTTCGAACTGGTGTTCTAATGGAGTTGTTGGATCCGACGGCAGGAGGAGGGCGGCGTGCCTTATCAGGAGGCGACTCCTACCGTTCTGGCCCGGATTGCCTATGTGCTGGGTGCCCGCGGCGAGGCCGCTTCGGTGCGCCGCTTCACCGGCACGGGTCCGCGGGCGACTGCAGACGCCGACGGCTCGTTCCGCGATGAGGGGCTCGACGAGGAGGCGGCGGAACTCGTCGCCGAGATCGAGGCGCTCGAGCGGTCGAAGGCACGCACCGAGGCACGGCTGATCGCCGCCTATGCAGCGCTGCACACGGTCGAGGAGCTCCAGCTCGCGAGACTCCCGCGGACGCCGGTCCCGCTCTCCGTCGACCAGGTCGTGACCCAGGAGATCGCCTCTGCCACGGGGGTCGGCGCCGCGGAGGTGTCGCGTCGGCTCGAGCTGGCCACGACACCGAGACGCCACCGGCTGCTGCGCCAGCGACTGTCCGAAGGCCGCGTCAGCCTGCACCGTGCCCTGCAGGTCGTCGCCGAGACCCGGTCCCTCGACGACAGCGTGCTCCCTGATCTCGAGGCTGCCGTGCTGGCGCCCGCGCCGGACGGCTCTGTGTCGTCGCAGCGCCTCTTCATGAGCCGACTGCGCCGCTGCGTCCGCAGTGCCGACCATCGCGGTGAGGGCGAAGGACGCTGCGCGGCCCTTCGTCGACGCAACGTCCACGGGCGCCTCACCGACGACGGTATGGGGGTGTTCACGGTCGTCGCTCCGGCGGAACGGGTCGTCGGCGTCCTCGACCGGGTCGACGCGCTGGCCCGAGCCACCCGTGCAGCCGGTGACGAGCGCACGCTCGACCAGCTGCGCAGCGACGTGCTCACCGACCTCGCCCTCTTCGGCACGGTGTCGGGCTCTGGTGGTCCCGTCCTCAGCCCGTCGGTCGAGCCATCGGGCACCGACGTCGCGACCACCTCCTCCGCAGGCTCGGCCGGGCTCGACGCGGCAGTCCCATCTTCGGCCACGCTTGCGCCGACGTGCGGGTCGTGGCTCGCGTCCGCGCCGCCGGCTGTCGTCCGCATCGTCGTGCCGTTCGAGGTCGCCGTCGGCCTGTCGGATGCTGCGTGCGAGATCCCCGGCCATGGCTGGGTCACCGCCGCGCACGCCCGTCAGATCATGACCGCGCCAGGCTCTGTCTGGCAGCGACTCGCGGTCGACGTCGACTCGGGTCGTGCGCTCGAGCTGTCCTCCGACCGCTATGAGCCGACGCGCGAGATGGTCGAGCACGTGCGCGCCGTCGACGGCGTGTGCCGCGCTCCCGGGTGCCAGGTGCCGGCCGAGCGCTGCGACGTCGACCACATCGTCCCGTGGCCGAAGGGCGAGACGCGGGTCTCGAACTTCGAGTCGCTGAGCCGCGGCTGCCACAACCCCAAGACCGCCCGGGCCTGGACGGTCGAGAAGGTCGACGACGACGGGCTTTGTTGGACCACCCTCGCGCGCCGCGACTACATCACCTACCCGAAGGACTGGCGCGAAGCGCTACGAGATCCCGGCGGCTGTTCAGGTGCGTCGAGTCCGCCGCGCTGCGGCGATACCGGGTGTACTGAGACCAGCAGCGACCCGCCTCCGTTCTGACGAGGCGTGCCCATGCCCTGGCCCACGTGGCTCCTGCTGGATAGCGCGCGGCGGACATGCGTGACGCCGGGTCGGTCGACCCGGCGTCAGCCGGAGGAGTTCGGTTCTGGTCGGCGTGGATGCTCCGGCACGGTCTGGGTCGTCGGTGCGGCTCAGTGGGCGACGGGCACGTCGTGCAGGACCCTGACGAGATCGCGGTCGACCTCGGCGTCCGCGCCGAAGGGGGCGCGTGGCAGCGAGAACGTCCGGCGGTGGTGCGGGCCGAGGGCTGCGACGAGAGCGACGATCATGGCGATGAAGAAGATGATGTCCATGGCAGAAATTCTGCGCCCGCCGTGATCCCGCCACGAGTGGCAGAACTGACGACTGTCGACAAGATTCTGCCAACCGTGCGATGCTGGCCGGATGTTGCGCACGATCGCGGTCATCGCCCAGGAACCGGTCGCCATGTTCGAGCTCGGCGTGCTGAGCGAGGTCTTCGGCATCGACCGCACCGACGACGGCGTCCCGCCCTTCGACTTCCGCGTCTGCTCGGCCAGACCGGGCGAGCCGCTGCGCACGACGAGCGGGCTGAGCATCGTCGCCCCGTTGCCCCTCGAGGCGGCCCGCGGCGCCGACCTCGTCGCCATCCCCGGCGGCTCGGTGGACGGTCCCTTCGACCCCGACGTCCTCGAGATCCTTCGTCACACGGTCGAGCACGGCGGGCGCGTGCTGTCCGTCTGCTCCGGTGCCTTCCAGCTCGCGGCCGCGGGCCTGCTCGACGGTCGTGACTGCACCACCCACTGGCGGTATGCCGCCCGGCTGGCCGACGAGCACCCGAGGGCGTGCGTCGACCTCGACGTCCTCTATGTCGAGGACGGCCCGGTGCTCACCAGCGCCGGCACCGCGGCCGGCATCGACGCCTGCCTGCACCTCGTGCGCACCGAGCTCGGTTCGGAGGTCGCGACCCGCATCGCGCGCCGGATGGTCGTACCGCCGCACCGTTCGGGCGGGCAGCGCCAGTTCGTCGAGACCCCGTTGCCGGCCGAGCCGTGCGAGGGACTGCAGGACGTCATGGAGTGGGTGGCCCAGCGACTCGACGAGGAGCACTCGATCCCGTCCCTGGCGCGGCGCGCGGCGATGTCCGAGCGCACCTTCGCCCGGCGCTTCGCCGCCGAGGTGGGCACGACCCCGCACAAGTGGCTGACCAGCCAGCGGGTGCTGCGGGCCCGGCACCTGCTCGAGACCACGGACTTCGATGTCGAACGCATCGCCCGCGAGAGCGGTTTCGCCACCGCTGCCGTGCTGCGCCACCACTTCCAGCGCGAGATCGGCATCCCGCCGGTCGCCTATCGCCGCGCCTTCGCCAAGCAGCCCGTGTCCGCCTGAGCGGGAACCGGCAGGGCAGGCGCCGAACTGGGCCCGACCTCCCATGACGCCTTCGATCCCGGCGTCTTCGACTGTCTCGCGTCAGCGCTAGACATCCTGATACCGATCTAGCGGCCCCGATCTCGCCGCGACACCGCTTCTTACCGCACGTAGGTTACTGGCCAGTGGGACGACAACGGCGTCGTCCCCAGGCCAGAGGAGCGCCCTCCGTGACCCACCCCTCCGCACCGCCGTCCCTCCCCACCCGCCAGCGCGCACACCGCTTCCGCCGCATCGCCGGCGTGGTCGTGCTGGCCGTCGCCGCAGCAGTCATGTCACCCGTCACGACAGCTCGCGCGGCAGGCGACTTCTACGCCGCGCCGGCCACCGTCGACGGGCCGCCCGGCAGCGTGCTGCGGTCCGAGGCGATGACCTTCTACCTCGACCCGCTGCGCACCCTCCGCTCGACCGCCGCCGCCACCCGCGTCATGTACGCGACCCGCGACCGCTCGGGCGCCCCCATCGCGGTCACCGGCACCGTGCTCGTGCCACCGATCCCGTGGATCGGTCCGGGCCGCCGCCCCGTGGTCGGGTATGCCGCCGGCACCCAGGGCATGGGCGACCAGTGCGCCCCCAGCCGCCAGCTCGCCGCCGGCTCGGAGTACGAAGGCGTCTTCATCTCGGGCCTGCTGGCGCGTGGCTACGCCGTCGCCATGACCGACTACCAGGGTCTCGGCACCGCGGGCACGCACACCTACATGGTGCGCGAGGCGCAGGCGCACGCCGTTCTCGACATGGTCCGCGCGGCCCAGCGCCTCCCCGGCACGGGACTGCCCTCGGCGGGTCCGGTCATGCTCGCCGGCTACAGCCAGGGCGGCGGGGCCACCGCGGCCGCGGCCGAGCTCGCGCCCTCGTACGCGCCCGACCTCGACGTCACGGGTGCCGTCGCCGGCGCCGTGCCCGCCGACCTCGGTGCCGTCGCCGCCAACCTCGACGGCGGTCTCTACTCCGCCTTCGCCCTCTACGCCGTCGCCGGACAGTCCGCCGCCTACGGCCTCGACCTCGACGCCTTCCTCAACGCCCGCGGCACGTCCGTCATCCAGGCCGTCAAGGGCGAGTGCGTGGCCGAGTCCATCGCCCTGCACGCCTTCACCCGCTCGAGCGACCTGACGAAGGACGGCCGCTCCCTCACCGAGCTGGCCGCCGCCGAGCCCTTCCGCTCGATCGTCGCCGACCAGCGCATCGGCCGCCTGAAGCCCACGGTGCCCGTGCTCGTCACCCACTCGGCGCTCGACGACGTCATCCCGTATGCCGTCGGGCGGCGTCTCGCGAGCGACTGGTGCGCCCGTGGTGCGAACGTCGCGTTCTCGCCCAACATCACCCCGACCCACGTGGGCGGCGCCGTGCCGTCGTTCGCCAAGCAGTTCGCCTTCCTCGAGGCGAGGGTCGCCGGCCTCCCGCAGGTCTCCGACTGCTGGTGGCTGTGACCGGTCGGGCCAGGGATCGGCAGGACCGGGCGACCTCGGGCCTCAGCGGTTCCGACGCGCGATCGCGGCCGAGAGGGCGGTCGCGAAACCGCACCACACGGCATACGGCGACAGGGCCACACCGACCGTCCTGTTGACGGACCCGGCCCGGCGGGCGAGGTCGGCGGAGCTGAGCGTCAGCACCGCCGCCTCGGCCGCCGCGGCCCACGGTCGCCGCGCCCTGAAGAAGACGGCGCTCCACGCCGCGTTGAGCACGAGGTTCGTGCCGAACGCCTTGAGGTAGGAGTTGCGGGCCGCCTTGTCGCTCGAGGCGTCGAGCTCGGTGAGCACCGTCGCCGAGCTTGCCGCGATGTCGGCGTAGAGCGCCGTCCACACCACGGGGAACGCGGCCGGCGGTGGCTGCCAGGCCGGCTTGTCCAGCGACGCGTACCAGCGCGAGTCGGGCCGGGTGGCGATCGAACCCGCGAGCGCGGCCGCGGTGACCGCCGCCCCGGTGAGCGCCAGGTTGCGCCACGCCGTGTCGGGCGGCACGGAGGCCATGGCCGAGCGCACCGCCGTGTCGAAGTCCGTCAGCCCGCCCGGCACGTCGACGTGCTGCTCGATGTCGCGCTCCTTGGCGACGACCTCGTGAACGAGGCTCCCCACCAGCGGCTTGGCCAGGCCGGCCGAGATGGGCGTGACGAGGCCGACCCAGTGGCTCGCGAGCCGCGGCGTCAGCACCGGCACCGTGACGACGACCGGTCGCCGCTGCCCGGTGACGTCGGCGAAGCGGCGGATCATCTCGCGGTAGGTGAGCACGTCGGGTCCGCCGATGTCGAACGTCCGGTTCACCTCGGGCGGAAGGCTGCCCGCCCCGACGAGCAGCGTCACGACGTCGTCGACGGCGATCGGCTGGATGCGGTTGTCGAGCCACTTCGGCGCGACCATCGCCGGCAGGCGCGTCGTGAGGTAGCGCAGCATGTCGAACGACGCCGACCCGTCGCCGATGACGACGGCGGCCTGGAGCACGGCCGTCGGAACGCCCGAGTCGAGCAGGATGCGACCCACCTCGACGCGCGAGGCAAGGTGCGGCGAGAGCACCTCGTCGTCGGGGTGCAGCCCGCCGAGGTAGACGATGCGGCCGACGCCCTCCTCGCGGGCAGCCGTGCCGAACGTCGTGGCCGCGTCGCGGTCGCGCTCCTCGAAGTCGGGGCGGTCGTCCATCGAGTGCACGAGGTACCACGCGGCGTCGACCCCGCTGAGCGCCTTGCGCATGTCGGTGGCGGACGACACGTCGCCCTCGGCCACCTCGACCCGGTCGCGCCACGGGCGTCCGTCGAGCGACGAGCGGTGACGGGTCAGGACCCGCACCGCCCACCCCTCGTCGAGCAGCCGAGGCACGACCTGGCCGCCGATGTAGCCGGATGCGCCGGTCACGAGCGCCGTGCGGGCGGTGTCCATGGTGTCGGGGTCAGCGGTCATCGTTCACCTCGTGAATGAGAGGGCGGGTGGGAGGAGGACGAGCATCCCCGTCGACCACACGACGTGCGTGATGATCGGGCCGAGGAAGCCGCCGGTGACGCGGCGCTGCAGCCCGGTCACGACACCGATGACGGCGGCGGCGAAGACGAGCAGCGGCACGCCGCTGCCGACGGTGGTGAGGGCGTAGAGCACCGTGGTCAGCGCGACCGGGTGCCGGGGGATCGCGGCATACAGGGCGCCGCGGAAGTAGATCTCCTCGACGACCCCGTTGAGGAAGGTGATGGCGAGCACCGCGGTGAACGAGCCGAAACGGGCGTGGTCGAGCAGCTGGTCGACGGGCTCGCGAAGCAGCGGGATGCGCGCCACGACGAGTGCGCCGAGCAGGAAGACGGCGAGCAGCAGCGCCCCCAGGGCGAGCGACTGGACCACGGGCCGGGCCTGCTCGCCCCGACGCGTACGCCCCATGCCCGCGTGCAGCGGGCCGGACAGCAGCGCCCCCACGATCCACACCGCCGCGAGGCCGAGGGTGGCGACGTAGAAGAGCGGGTCGCCGGGCGTGATGCGCAGCGCCCACGCGAGCACGGCCGAGCCGATGACGAAGGTGACCGCCACGACGACCTGGCGGCGCCGGAAGACGTCGTCCGGGTCGCGGTGGTCGCGGTCGACCTTCTGGATGAGCGCCGCGTTGACGAACGCGCGCAGCTCGGCCACGGGCCCCCGCATCGTGTCGACTCCTCGCCTAGCCTCGGGCCCGCTCGTAGCGAGCCAGCGTCTCCTTGCGCTCGTCGTCGTGGTCGACGATCCGCTCCGGATACTCGTCGTCGTACCCGTTCTCGTGCTTCCACGGCTCGTGCGCCGCCGCGCCGCTCAGGTGGCGCAGCTCCGGCACCCAGCGCCGCACGTACTCGCCGTCCGGGTCGAACTTGCGCCCCTGCGTCACCGGGTTGAAGACGCGGAAGTAGGGAGACGCGTCGGTGCCGGTGCCGGCGACCCACTGCCAGCCGTGGTTGTTCGAGGCGATGTCGCCGTCGATGAGGTGGTCGAGGAAGTGCTGGGCGCCGACCGGCCACCAGACGTGGAGGTCCTTGGTGAGGAAGCTGGCCGTGATCATGCGCACCCGGTTGTGCATCCAGCCCTCCTCGAGCAGCTGGCGCATCCCCGCGTCGACGACGGGGTAGCCGGTGCGTCCCTCGCGCCACGCGTCGACGAGCCGGTCGGTCTCGGCCCCCGTGTCGTAGGGGAGCTTCGCGAGCTCGGGCCGCAGGTCGTGCCAGGCCGAGCGCGGGTTGTGCCAGAGCACGTCGGCGTAGAACTCGCGCCAGATGAGCTCGGTGACGTATGCCGTCGCCGCCTTCGAGCGCCCGGCCGAGTGGGCGGCGATGTCGGCGAGGATGGTGCGCGGGTGGATCTCGCCGTACTTCAAGGGGGCCGACAGCCGCGAGGTCGTGTCGAGGTCAGGTCGGTCGCGTTCGTCGTCGTATGCCGTCAAGCCGTCGTGGAGGAACGCCTGCCACCGCTTGAGCGCGGCTGCCTCACCGGCCTCCATGTGCGGCGCCTTCGGCAACGGGTCGCTGCGCACGTCGTCGCGCAGCCAGGCGATGCGCTTGGGGCGTGCGGCGGGTGCAGGTCGCCCGTGCTGATGCCATGCCCTGGAGAACGGCGTGAAGACCTTGTAGGGAGAACCGGACTGGTTGACGATGCGACCTGGCCCGACGGCATACGGCGTGCCCGTGGCGACGAGCTCGCAGCCCTGGTCGGCCAGCGCCTTCTCGACCTTCTCGTCGCGGCGGCGGCCGTAGGGCGTCGTCTCGCGCGAGACGTGCACCTGGTGGGCGCCGACCTGCTTCGCGAGGCGCGGGATGACGTCGACGGGGTCGCCCCTGCGGATGACGAGCGCGTCGCGGGTGTCCTTCGACAGGGCCTTGAGGGAGGCGAGCAGCCGCTGCGAGCGTGGCGTGTCGGTGTCGAGCAGCCGGGGGTCGAGCACGAACACCGGCAGCACGCGCGTCGCACTGTCGACGGCTGCGAGCAGCGCCGGGTGGTCGCTAAGCCGCAGGTCGCGGCGGAACCACAGGATCGACGTGCTCGGATCGACCATCAGACCGGCGCCTCCTCGCGCTCGACCTCCTGCTCGACCTCTCGCTCGAGTCGCAGCTGGGCGACGTCGAGGTAGGCCGTGGCGAAGCCCGCCTCGCAGTAGGCCAGGTAGAACTCCCACTTGCGGCGGAACGTCTCGTCGAAGCCGAGCGCGTTGACCTCGGGCCAGCGGGCGAGGAACGTCTCGCGCCAGCGCCGCAGCGTCTCGGCGTAGTCGCTGCCGAACGCGTCGACGCCCGTCATCCGCAGGCTCGTGGCTGCCGAGGTGGTCTCGTGGATCGCCTGGAGGCTCGGGATGAGGCCGCCGGGGAAGATGTGCTTCTGGATCCAGCCGTAGGAGTGCTTCGTCGCGAGCAGCCGCTCGTGCGACATGAGGATCGCCTGCACGGCGGCGACACCGCCGGGCGCGAGCCGCTCGTCGATGGTGCGGAAGTAGGTCTCCCAGTACTCCTCGCCGACGGCCTCGATCATCTCGACGCTGACGACGGCGTCGTATACACCCTCGACCTCGCGGTAGTCCTGGATGCGGATGTCGACCTGGTCGGCGTAGCCGGCCTCGGCCACCCGGACCCGGGCCAGTGCGGCCTGCTCCTTGGACAGGGTGACGGACGTGACGGTCGCGCCGCGACGTGCGGCCTCGAGGGCGAGCGTGCCCCAGCCGGTGCCGATCTCGAGCAGGCGCGTGTGCTGCCCGACCTTGGCCATGTCGAGGATGGCGTGCACCTTGCGCAGCTGCGCCTCCTCGAACGACTGCGTGCGCAGCGGCTGGTCCGGGTCGAAGATCGCCGAGCTGTAGCTCATCGTCTCGTCGAGGAACGTCGCGAAGAGGTCGTTGGACAGGTCGTAGTGCGCCTCGATGTTGCGGCGCGACCCGAGCAGCGAGTTGTTCTGGATCGACGGGATGCGGCGGTCGACGACGCCACGCAGTCGCAGCCAACCCGGCGGCACGGCCGTCGTCATGCGCTCGGCGAACGGCGTGAGGAGGTCGGCGAGGTCGGTGCCCTCGGCCGCCTTCCAGTCGCCGGCCATGTAGCCCTCGCCGATGCCGATCTTCGGGTGGTGCGCGAGCCGCTCGAAGAGGGCGGTCGGGCGGACGATCTCGAGGGCCGGGCGGTCGGCGCGGCGCGTGCCGCCGTCGAGGAGCGAGCCGTCGGGCATGACGACGTCGACGGGCACGCGTTTGGCCACCTGGGAGAGGATGCTGCGGGCCAGGCGGGCCCGCACGCACAGCACGCGCAGGGTGGGGCGGCGCAGGCAGAGCGGCTGGGCCATGGTGGGGGACTGGGCGGTCATCGGACGGCCTCCTCGGGGTGTCGGGGGCGGGGCACGACGGGCAGGCGGCGCAACCAGAGCCGGATGCCGTGCGCGCGGATCAGGGCGGTCACGCGCTGGGTCATCAGCCCGTGGCGTCGGACGAGTCGGAGCAGGGCGCGAGGGGTCGCCGGCTCGGGGGTGCCGCGCGTCACGGCGGTCATGATGCGCTCGCCTCCGCGCTCGAGGGCGACGGTCACGCTGACGGCACGCGGCTCGAGCACGAGGCGGACGGCATACTCGCCGCTCGTGTCGTTGAAGGGCGACACGTAGAACGCCTTACCCACCGTCGCCGTGCCGTCGTCGGCGACGTCGAGCAGGTACGCGTGGCGCTCGCCGTACGTGTTGTGCACCTCGAAGACGACGGCGAGCAGGCTGTTGTCGGGCCGGAGGCACCAGAAGACCGACAGCGGGTCGAAGGTGTGCCCCAGCACCCGGGCATTGGCGAGCATGAGCACCCGGTCGGTGGGCTCGAGCGTGACGCCGCGCGCCTCGAGGAACCGCGAGACGTCGCCGCGTATGCCGCCGCCGAGCCGTCCGCGGTCGAGGTGGTCGCGCGCGTCGAACCGGGCGAACAGCTTTACGGGCCAAGGCATCCGGGGCAGGTCGTCGAGGTCGACGAGCCACTGGTAGTGGCCGTACGTGAAGCTGTGGCGCAGGGGGGTGCGGCGTGAGTGGGCGACGGTTCCGTCGACGAGGGCCGGCACCGGGGGCGGCGTCAGGACCGCTGTCACCAGCGGACCCCGAAGGACTCGGCCGCCTCCACGCCCGACCGGCACCCGTCCTCGTGGAAGCCCCAGCCGAGGTGTGCCCCGGCGAAGGCGAGGCGGTCGCCGCCGGCGCCACGCAGCCGGGCCGCAGCGTCGACGGCCTCACGGGTGAAGATCGGGTGGTCGTAGGTCATCCGCGCCGTGACGAGGGACTCGTCGACGGCGCCGGCGGGGTTGAGGGTGACGACGTGGTCGTCGGCGTCGGTGAGGCCGTGCAGGCGGTTCATCCAGTAGCTGACCGTCACGTCGGGCGCCGGTGCGTCGCAGGCGTGCATGCGGTAGTTCCACGACGCCTTGGCCTGCCTCGGCCTCGGCAGCACCGACGAGTCGCGGTGCAGCCACGTCTCGTTGCGCGAGTAGCGGATCGCCGACAGGTCCCGCTTCTCGTCCGGGGTGGCGTCGGCGAGCAGGTCGAGCGCCTGGTCGGCGTGGGTGGCGACGACGACGCGGTCGAACGTCGTGGTGTGGCCGCCGCCGACGATCACGTCGACCCCGTCGTCGTGCCTGGCCACTGCGGTCACGGGGCTCTCCTTGCGCACGTCGGGCAGACGCTCGACGAGCCGTTCGACGTAGGTCGCCGACCCGCCGGTGACGGTGCGCCACGTGGGCGAGCCCGTCACCGTCAGCATGCCGTGGTGGTCGAGGAACCGGAAGAGGTGACGCGCGGGGTAGGACGACGCGTCGAGGTCGCCGCACGACCAGACGCAGGCCACGAGCGGGATGGCGAAGTGCCGCACGAAGTAGGTGGAGAAGCGGTGCTGCGCGAGGAACTCACCCCACGTCGGGTGCTGCGTCTCGTCGGCGAGGAGGGCACGGGCTGCGCGGTGGAAGCGCGGCACGTCGGCCAGCATCCGCACGAAGCGGGGGTCGGCGAGGCGGCGACGCTGGGCGAACATCCCCTTGGGGCCGCGCCCGCCGGCATACGAGAGCCCGCAGCCCCGGCACGTGATGCTCATGCTCATCTCGGTCGGCTGCGTGGGCACGTCGAGCTCGCGGAAGAGGCGGAGCAGGTGCGGGTAGGTCTTCTCGTTGTGGACGATGAACCCGCTGTCGATGCGCAGCGGCCCGTCACGGCCGGGCACGTCGTGGGTGTGCGCGTGGCCGCCGAGCCGGCGGTCGCTCTCGAAGAGCGTCACGTCGTGGGTCGCGCTGAGCACGTGGGCGGCCGTGAGGCCCGAGACGCCCGCGCCGATGACGGCTGCTGAGGGTCTGGTGCTGGGTCCCGTGCGGGGTCGGGGGGTGCTGTGGGGGCGGTTCACCGAGGCCTCCTGGCTGATGGGTCCCGGGTGGTTCGGCGCGGCGCCCCGACCGGATTGCGGCGGCCAGCGACCTTGTCGGGCCGTCGGTTTCGACGCGTTTTCGACGTGGTGCGTTGTCCATCCTTCGTCCACACCGTAGAGTGGCTGTTCAAGGTATGTCAAAGGTTTGGGAGTAGGCCATGGTCATCGTGCGCACCGTCACCGTCGAGCAGCCGGTGGACCGCGTCTTCGCCTACCTCTCCGACTTCACCAACACCAACGACTGGGACCCCGGCACGGTCCGCACCGAGCGCGTCGCCGGCGAGGGCGGCGTCGGCACGCGGTACCACAACACCTCGAAGTTCCTCGGCCGCGAGACCGAGCTCGACTACCTCGTCACCGAGCACGTGCCGGGCGAGAAGGTCGCGCTGCGCGGCGAGAACGCGACCGTCGTCGCCCACGACACCATGACCTTCGTGCGCACCGTGATGGGGGGCGGCGGCGCCGCCGGCAGCCCCGGCAGCGGCACGGGCACGACCGTCACCTACCGGGCCGAGTTCGAGTTCAAGGGCGTCGCCAAGCTCGTCGCGCCGCTCTTCGCGCCGGCCTTCAAGAAGCTCGGTGACGAGGCCGAGCAGGGCCTGCGCCGGGCACTCGGACAGCTGGCATAACCATGTACACCATCAAACGCGCGGCGGAGCTGACCGGGATCAGCGTCGCCACCCTGCGTGCCTGGGAGCGACGCTACGGCGTCGTCAGCCCCAAGCGTTCCGACGGCGGCTACCGGCTCTACGGCGCCGAGGACGTGCGCGCCCTCGCCATCATGAACTCCCTCGTCAACGAGGGCTGGTCGGCCCGTGAGGCGGCGGCCGAGACCCTGCGCCGCCTCTCGTCCCGCGACCCGGCCGGCAAGGACGGCCGCGACGGCCGCGAGCGCACCCACGCCGTCCCCCGTCGCGTGGCGCCCCTGCGGCCGGGCAGCCGCTACCAGTCCGAGGACGCCGAGGCCTTCATCCGCGCCGCCGAGCGGCTCGACAGCGCGTCGGCGACCGCGGTGCTCGACGCCCGCTTCAGCCTCGGCACCTTCGAGCACGTCGTCGACGACTGGCTCATGCCGACGCTCGAGCTCGTCGGCGAGGAGTGGGCGCACGGCCGCCTCACCGTCGCCGGTGAGCACCTCGTCTCGTATGCCGTGCAGCGCCGTCTCGCGGCCGCCTACGAGGCCGCCTCGGGCCGGTCCGACGGGCCGACCCTGCTCATCGGCCTGCCGCCGGGCGCCCGGCACGAGCTCGGCCTGCTCGCCTTCGCCGTCGCCGCACGCCGTGCCGGGTTCGCCACCGTCTACGTCGGCGCCGACCTGCCCGCCGAGGAGTGGGTGCGCGCCATCGAGGCACGCCGGGCCGCGGGCATGGTCATGGCCGTGCCGCGACACGTCGACATCGCCGCCGCCCGCAAGATCGTCGAGACGGTCAACCGCAGTCACCCCGAGGTCGTCATCGGTCTCGGCGGCAGCCAGCAGGACGAGATCGAGGGAGGCTGCGTGCACCTCGGCCACTCGATCACCGTGGCCGTCGGCGAGATGTCGCGGCGCCTGCGCGTCCCCGCCTGACGTGCGGGTCCTCGTCCTCGGGGGAACCGGCGAGGCCCGGGCGCTCGCCGCCGGGCTCGTCGACCGCGGCATCGACGTCGTGTCGAGCCTCGCCGGCCGGGTCAGCGCTCCGGCCCTGCCCGTGGGAGCCGTCCGCGTCGGTGGCTTCGGCGGGGTCGACGGCCTCGCCGACCACCTCGTCGCCGAGGGCTTCACGCACGTCGTCGACGCCACCCACCCCTTCGCCCAGCAGATCACCGCCAACGCCGTCGCCGCCGCCGCGCGCGTCGGGGTGCCGCTCGTGCGGCTGCAGCGCCCCGGCTGGTCGGTCCACCCCCTGGCGGACACCTTCACGTGGGTCGACGACGTCGACGCGGCCCGGCGTGCCGCCGAGGAGCTGGGGCGGCGCCCCTTCATCACCACCGGCCGTCAGCAGCTCGAGTCGTTCGCGCGGTGGACCGACCGCTACGTCCTCGCCCGCGTGGTCGACCCGCCCGACTGGGCGGTGCCTTCCGGCTGGGAGGTGCTGCGCGCCCGCGGGCCGTACCCGTATGCCGCCGAGCGCGAGCTGCTCGAGAGCCGCCGCATCGACGTGCTGCTGACGAAGGACTCCGGCGGCGCCCTCACCGAGGCCAAGCTCGCTGCGGCGCACGACGTCGGCGTCCCCGTCGTGGTGGTCCGGCGACCGGCCGTTCCGCGGGGCCTGCGGGTCGTCGAGTCGGTGGACGCCGCGCTGGCCGAGGTCGTGGCCGAGGGCGTGTCCGACGTCGTCGCCGACGTCGGGACCGCACTCGACCCGAAACGCACCTGACGGCATACCTCGTCGCGTACCTTCGTCGCGTGACGGCGGTGCAGCGGGAGCGGGCGCTGTGGGAGCGGCTGCTCCCGGGGCTCGCCGTGCTGCGCGACTACGACAAGGTGTGGATGCGCGGCGACGTGCTCGGCGGCATCACCGTCGCCGCGTACCTCGTGCCCCAGGTCCTCGCGTACGCCGAGGTGGCCGGACTCCCCGCGGTCACGGGACTCTGGGCGGTGGGCCCGAGCCTGCTCGTCTACGCCGTGTTCGGGTCGTCGCGGCGGCTCTCCGTCGGGCCCGAGTCGACGACCGCCCTCATGACGGCGGCAGGCATCGGCGCCCTCGTCACGGGCGCGGGCGGTGTGGCGATGCGGCAGGAGATGGCGGCACTGCTGGCGATCGCCGTCGGGCTGATCTGTGTCGTCGGCTTCCTCACGCGTCTCGGGTTCCTCTCCGACCTGCTCTCCAAGCCGGTGCTCGTCGGCTACATGGCCGGCATCGCGGCGCTCATGGTCGTCAGCCAGATCGGCAAGGTGACCGGCATCCGCGTGCAGGGCGACTCGTTCGTCCAGGAGCTGAGGTATGCCGTCACGCACCTGGGCGCCGTGCAGGTGCCGACACTGCTGTTGTCGGCGGGGGTGCTCGTCGTCCTCCTCGGCTTCCAGCGCCTGCGGCCGACCTGGCCCGGCCCGCTCATCGGCATGCTCGGGGCGACCCTCGTCGTGGCGGTGTTCGGGCTCGTCGACCGCGCCGGGGTCTCGGTCGTGGGCGACGTGCCCCAGGGGCTGCCGGCGATCCGCGTGCCCGACCTCGGCAACGTCGACGTGTGGCGGCTCCTCCCCGCTGCCCTCGGCATCGCCGTCGTCGCCTACTCCGACAACGTGCTCACAGGGCGTGCCTTCGGGGCGCGCCACCGCGAGAGCATCGACAGCAACCAGGAGTTCCTCGCGCTCGGCGGCGCCAACGTCGCCACCGGTCTGCTCCAGGGCTTCCCGGTCAGCTCGAGCGGCAGCCGCACCGTCATCGCCGACGCGATGGGCGCGCGCACGCAGCTGCACTCCCTCGTCTCGCTCGTGCTCGTCGTCGCGACGCTGCTGTGGCTCGGGCCGGTCATCGGGGCCTTCCCGACGGCGGCTCTCGGGGCGGTCGTGGTCTACGCGGCGATCCGACTCGTCGACATCCCGGAGATGCGGCGCATCGCCGCCTTCCGCCGCAGCGAGCTCGTGCTGGCGCTGTCGACGACGGCTGCGGTGCTGCTCTTCGGGGTGCTGCCGGGCATCGGTGCCGCCATCGCGCTGTCGGTGCTCGACCTCCTGCGGCGCATCGTGCACCCCCACGACGGCGTGCTCGGCTATGTGCCCGACGTCGCCGGCATGCACGACATCGACGACCACCCGGACGCCGTGCAGGTGCCGGGTCTCGTCGTCTACCGCTACGACTCGCCGCTCTTCTTCGCCAACGCCGACGACTTCACACGACGCGCGCTGGAGGTGGTCGACGCGGCCCAGCAGCGCGGCGGGGTGGAGTGGTTCCTGCTCAACGCCGAGGCCAACACCGAGGTCGACCTCACGGCAGTCGACGCGCTCGAGGCGCTGCGCGCGACCCTCGAGCGGCGTGGCATCGTGTTCGCCATGGCGCGGGTGAAGGAGGACATGCGGGTGTCCCTCGAGGCGGGGGGCCTCGTCGAGCAGGTGGGTGCGGACCTCATCTTCCCGACCCTCCCCACCGCCGTCGCCGCGTATGCCGCGTGGTACCGACGCGAGCACGGCACGCCCCTCCCGGGGCTGCGCATCCCGCCCGTGCCGCCCCAGCCGAAGGCCGAGGCGTGACGGCTCGGCCGACCGTCGTGGGGCTCCACGTGGCGAAGGCGCGCCGCCTGCCGACCCGCTCGGTGGAGAGCGTGGAGGCCGAGGCAGGTGCCGGTCTCGTCGGCGACCGCTACCACGGCAGCAAGCACCGGCACGTCACGGTGCAGTCGGCCACCGACCTGGCGGCCGCGGCCGAAGCCCTCGGGCGGCCCGTCGACCCCGGCCTCACCCGGCGCAACGTCACGATCTCGGGCGGCGACATCCCGACGAAGCCCGGCACGCGCATCACCATCGGCGACGTCGACCTCGAGGTCGTGCGGGTGGCTGCGCCGTGCCGCCTGCTCGACGACAACCTCGGCCCCGGCGCCGCGCGGGCGCTGCACGCCCGGGCCGGCACGGTGTTCCGGCTGCTCACGTCGGGCACCATCCACGTCGGCGACGAGGTCGACCTCCACCCGACCCCCTGACGGGACCACGCCGGACCCCGTCGGGAAGTGGGCACTCGACGAGAAGTCTCGGTCGAGTGCCCACTTTTCCGACGCGCGGCCGGTGATCGACCTCAGAGCGCGGGTGCCGGACTGCGAGGACTGAGTGCGAGCTCGGCGGCCACGAAGTCGGCGAAGGCGGCGCCCAGCGGCATGTCCGACATGCCCTCGACGAAGAGGAACTGCCCCTGCGGGTTGACCTCGAGGAAGACCGGGTGCCCGTCGGGACGCAGCTTGAGGTCGTAGACGCCCATCCGCAGCCCGAGGCGCCGGGTGACGTCGCGGAGGGCGTCCGAGAGCCGTGGCTCGAGCTCGACCGGCTCGACGACCATGTCGTTGGCGAGCCGCCAGTCCAGCTCGGCGCTGCTGATCCGTGCCGCGTGCACCGCGTCGCCGAAGACCATGACGCGCAGGTGGTCGGTGCCGGGCACCTCCTCCTGGTAGACCGTCGCCGAGACGCTGATCTCCGCGTCGTCGTCGAGGGAGTCGAGGGTCACCCGCCCCGCCTGCAGCGACGTGCCGAGCAGCCCGGTGAGGGTCTTGGCGATGACCGTGCCGCCGTGGGCGCGGGTGAAGTCGCGCACGTCGGTGGGGTCGGAGCTGACGAGCGTGCGCGGCACCGTGAGGCCGACCGCATTCGCGACGCTGAGCTGGAGCAGCTTGTTCTGGGCGCGCTCCGTCGCGTACGGGTCGCTGATCCACGTGCCGGAGAAGCCGGCCATGAGGGTGCCCCGCAGCGCAGCCCGGTTGTCCTTGACGACGAGCTTGCGCAGCTGCGTGTCGGTGACGGCGTCGGGCACCGTCGGCCGGCCGTGGCAACGACGCCACCACACGAGGTCGAGGCCGCGCACGTCGACGGTGCCGCCCTCCTCGGTCGGCAGCGTGTGCCCCGGTCCGTCCACGTTGGACCAGGTGAGTCCCCCGGCGGCCGAGAGACGGTCGGAGGCGATGATGGCCGCGTCGATGTCGTGCGCCTCGCGCAGGTGCTTGCTGATCACGTACGCGTGGAGGTCGCCCGCGAGGGTGACGATCGCAACTCTGGTCATGGTTCTACTCCTTCGTCCTTCGGTCGCCGGGGTGCCGGTCACTCGTCGCAGTCGTCCCAGCCGTCATCGCTGCCGGAGATCGAGCCACCGGGCCAGCTCGGGCGCAGGCCGTCGGGGCCGACCACGGTCTGCTCCCAGGCGTCCAGCCGCGGCGGGTGGACGTAGCCCTCGTGGCTGCGGGTGAAGCGGGCCGACATGGGTGAGAGGTCCTTCATGACAACTCCTCGGTACTGGCCGGGCCTCGGTGACCCGGCACCGCCCGTCAGAGGTGCTCAGCCCGAGGGAGATACGGCGCGGCTGCCCATTTGAGTAGCGCTACCCAGCTGGGCTCTCGTGCGGGAGAGGGCGATGGCGAGGCCCACGGCGAGCGAGCCGGCGGCCACCTTGCGGGCCAGACGCGCAGCGGGGGCGATGTGGGCGCGTCCCGCTGCCGGTCCGGTGCCGAGCGTGCCGCGGTCCTCGACGCGACCGTCGTACGTGTTCGACCCGCCGAGCCGCACGCCGAGCACACCGGCGAAGGCCGCCTCGACGACGCCGCCGTTCGGGCTCGGGTGGGCGGGTGCGTCCCTGCGTATGGCCTCCCATCCGGCGGCGGCTCGGTCCGACGAAGGCGCCGCGGCCAGCGCGATGGCGCCGGCGACGCGCGCCGGCACCCAGTTCACGAGGTCGTCGAGTCTCGCTGCCGCCCAGCCGAACTCGGCATAGCGCTCGTTGCGATGGCCCATCATGGCGTCGAGGGTGTTGACGGCGCGGTAGCCGAGCAGACCGGGGACACCGAGGAGGCCGCCCCAGAGCAGCGGTGCCACGACGGCGTCGGAGGTGTTCTCGGCCAGCGACTCGATGCAGGCCCGTGCCACCTCGTCGGCGTCCAGCTCGGCCGTGGCGCGTCCCACGAGGTTGCGCACCTGGACGCGCGCGGCCGCGAGGTCGCCCTGGCGGAGCTGCTCGTCGATGGTGTGGGCCTCGCGCGTGAGCGAGTGCCCGCCCAGCACAGCCCAGGTGGCCGCAGCTGTCGCCAGCGTGTGGGCCGGCCCGAACCGGCGGCTCGACCGCTCGGCGACGACGCCGAGGAGCGCCGTCGCGCCGACGAGGGCGGCGACGTGCGTGGCCCCGGAAGCGCGGCGGGCGGCATACGTCCTGCGCTCGAGCGCCACTGCAGCAGAGCCGAACCCGGCGACGGGATGCCAGCGACGTGGGTCGCCGACGGCCAGGTCCAGGAGGTAGCCGAGAGCCAGCCCGAGGGACCTGCTCATCGCAGCACGTCGAGCGCGGCCACCTCGCCGATGACGACGACCGCGGGTGCGCCGATTCCCTCACGGGCACACGTCTCGGCGATCTGGGCCAGGGGAGCACGCGCGGTGTGCATGCTCGGCAGGCCCGCGTCGGCGACGACGGCGGCCGGGGTCTGTGCCGACATCCCTTCGGAAACAAGGGTTTCCGCGACGACCGCCAGGGTCGCCACGCCCATGAGGATGACGATCGTCGTGTTGCTGCGGGCGATCGCACCCCAGTCGAGCGTGCTGCGTGGGTCGCCCGGAGCGACGTGCCCGCTGACGACCGTGAAGCCCTGGACCAGCGTGCGGTGCGTGACCGGGATGCCCGCGAGGGCGGGGGCGGCGATGCTCGAGGAGATGCCCGGGATCACCGCCACGGGGATGCCTCGAGCGGCGCAGGCCTCGGCCTCCTCCCCTCCACGGCCGAAGACGAAGTTGTCGCCGCCCTTGAACCGCAACACGTTCCGCCCCGCGAGCGCATGCTCGACGATGAGGTCGTTGATGCGTTCCTGGGGGGTGAAGTCGCCGCGCGGGATCTTGCCGACGTCGATGACCTGGACGTCGTCGCGGGCGTGGCGCAGCGCGCTGAGCGGAGCGAGTCGGTCGTGGACGATCACGTCCGCCTGACGGATGGCCTCGATGCCCGCCACGGTGAGCAGTCCGGGGTCGCCGAGCCCGCCGCCCAGGAGCGTGACGGACCCGACGGTCCCGCTCGCGGTGGTGACCGTCGGGTCGGCTGCAGCGGGTGCGGTGGAGACGTCCGCCCGGAGCACGACGTCGTACGCGGCCGGGTCGGCCCCCGCGTCGAGGGCGACGAGCCCGCGCTCTGCGAGGTCGCGCAACGAGGTCGGCAGGTCGGTGAGCTCGGCAGCAACGGTGACCTGGGCGCCGTCGCGGAGCAGCGCGTGCACGGTGGCGACCGTGTGCGGCACGACGCGGGCGAGCAGGACCGACAGGCCGGTGAAGCTCAGCTCAGGCGACACGGCGCACCCTCCCCAGCTCGGCGAACGCGGCTGCGACGGACCGCGACGTCCCAGCGTCTCGCACGGCCAGCCGGACCCAGGTGGGTCCGAGGCCCGGGAACGTCTCGCCGCGGCGCACGGCGAAGCCGAGACGGGCGAGCTCCTCACGCACCGAGTGAGCGCCCAGCGGGCTCGTGTCGACGAGCACGAAGGGGGCGCCCGAGGGAGCGGCCGCGGACAGCCCGACCGCCTCGAGCTCCCGCACAAGCACGTCGCGGTCGGCGGCGATCGTCAGGGCGCCGGCCTCGGCCTCGGCGACGGCGCGATCCGAGAGGCAGGCCACCGTGGCGGCCACGGCGGGGCTCGACACCGACCACGGCGGCTGCACGGCGCGAAGGGCGGCGACGACGGCCGCGTCACCCACCACGTAGCCGGCCCTCAGGCCTGCCAGCCCCCACGTCTTGGTCAGCGACCGGACGACCAGAAGGCCCTCGAGGTCGGGCCCGACGACAGACTCCGTCTCGCCCGGCACGGCGTCCATGAACGCCTCGTCCACCACGACGAGACGACCCGGCGCCCGCAGGGAGTGCACGTCGGCGGCCGGGTGCAGCACGCCAGTCGGGTTCGTCGGGTTGCCGACCACGACGAGGTCGGCGCCCTCGTGCTCGCTCCCCACAGCGAAGGTGCGCGGGTCGAGCCGGAAGCCGGTGTCAGGCGACAGCACGCACCGCGTGACGTCGTGCCCGGCGGCGGCGAGCGCAGCCTCGGGCTCGGTGAACTGCGGGTGCACGACGACCGCGTGTGAGGCCCGGACGCCCCGCGCGACCAGCGTGAACGCCTCCGCGCCGCCCGCGGTCGGCAGCACGCACGCGGGGTCGACGCCGTGCCGGGCGGCGATGGCCTCGACTGCCGGAGCAGGGTCGGGGTAGCGGCCCAGGTCGTGCAGCGAGCCGGCGATGACGTCGGCGAGCCAGGGAGGGGGAGCGGGCAGGCGCACGTTGACGGCCAGGTCGACGAGGCCGGGCGCGACGTCGCGGTCGCCGTGGTGGTGCAGGTCGACGCTCACGACGCCGGCCTCGGGGAGCGCGCCGTGGCGGCATACGCGTGGACGGCGTCGGCGAAGCGGGCCGCGAGGTGCGGGTGGCCCGCCCAGTGGGTGTGGAGGTACGACGCGTGGAGGGTCGCGCGTCCGGTGCCCGCCGGGTCGAGGGCGAAGCCGTCGGGAGTGCCGTCGAGCAGCCACGCCGTGGCGCCGGTCGAGCGGTCGGCGTCGTCCGCGCTGATCGTCGTCCGGTGGAACTCGTGACCGGTGACCCGGGTGCCCGGGACCCCCAGCACGGAGTCGCCCGGTGCCACGGCCGTGCGGTAGCCGAGGGTGAGGCGCGGGCCCATGGAGCCGACACCCGGGATCGCCCCGACCATCTCGTTCCCGTCGACGGAGGCGCTGAGGTAGAGCATGCCGGCGCACTCGGCAACCGTCGGCAGGCCATCCCCCACGACACGACGGATGCCTTCTCGCAGGGCGGAGTTGGCCGACAGCCCCTCGGCGTGCACCTCGGGGAAGCCGCCTCCGAGGTAGAGGCCCGCAGTGCCGGCCGGGAGGTTCGGCGCCGTCAGCGGGTCGAAGACGACCGGCTCGAGCCCCGCGGCGCGCAGCAGCTCGTCGGTCTCGGCGTAGCGGAACGTGAAGGCCCGTCCTCCGGCGACCGCCACGACCGGTCGACGCGTACTCGACCCCGGGCGAGCGGCAGGGCGCGCGGCGTCACCGAGGGCAGCCGATGCGTCCCAGGCCGCGGCATCGAGCTCGGGCGCCGATCGGGCGATGGCCATCAGCTGGTCGAGGTCGACGTGCTCGGCGACGCGTTCGGCGAGCAGGGCCACCGACTCGGCAGCCTCGTCGCGCTCGGCCGCGGGCACGAGCCCGAGGTGCCGTGACGGCGCGGCGATGCCGGCGTCGCGCGGGAGCACGCCGAGGACCGGCACGCCGGTGGACTCGAGCGCCGACCAGACCTCGCGCATGTGGCGCCCCGACGCTGCCTTGTTGAGCACGACACCGGCCACGCGGACGCCCGGCTCGAAGGTGGCGAGGCCGTGGACGATCGCCGCGGCCGTGCGGGTCATGTGGCTGACGTCGAGGGCCAGCACGATGGGGGAGCGGGTCAGCGAGGCGACGTGCGCGGTCGAGGCGTAGCCGTCTCCGCCGATGCGGCCGTCGAAGAGCCCCATGACCCCTTCGACGACCGCCACGTCGGTGGGGCCGTCGGCGGTGGCGCCGTGGACGAGCAGTGGCGCGACGAGCGCCTGGCTCGTGAGGAACGGGTCGAGGTTGCGGCCGGGCCGCCCGGTGGCGAGGGAGTGGTAGCCGGGGTCGATGAAGTCGGGGCCGACCTTGAAGCCGGCCACGCCCAGCCCGCGGGCGCGCAGCGCGGCCATGAGTCCGGTGGCAAGCGTCGTCTTGCCGTGCCCCGAACCCGGCGCCGAGACGACGACGCGGGGGAGCGCGATGGTGGTCGGCTCCTGCGGGGCGTCGCCCGTGCGTGGCAGGCGGCCGAGGGCGGTGTCGATGGCGCTCACCACTCGATCCCCCTCTGTCCCTTCTGGCCGGCGTCGAAGGGGTGCTTCACCTTCGTCATCTCGGTCACGAGGTCGGCCAGGTCGAGGACCTCCTGCGGGCAGCGACGTCCCGTGATGACGACGTGCTGGTGCCCCGGCCGGTCGCGCAGGGTGGTGACGACGTCGTGGACGTCGATCCATCCCCACGCCATCGGGTAGGTGAACTCGTCGAGCACGTAGACGCCGTGCGTCTCGTCGGCCAGGCGGCGCTTGATCTCGGCCCACCCCTCGCGGGCGGCCTCGGCGTGGTCCTCGTCGGTGCCCTCCTTGCGGCTCCACGACCAGCCGGCGCCCATCTTGTGCCACTCCATGGGGCCGCCCTGGCCGGTCTCGCGGTGCAGCTCGCCGAGGGTCTCGACCGCAGTCTGCTCGCCGATGCGCCACTTCGCGCTCTTGACGAACTGGAACACCCCGACCGACCAGCCCTGGTTCCAGCCGCGCAGGGCGAGGCCGAAGGCGGCCGTCGACTTCCCCTTGCCGTCGCCCGTGTGGACGATGACGAGCGGCCGGTTGCGGCGCTGCCGGGTGGTCAGCCCGTCGGCCGGGACCGTGGTCGGCTGGCCGCGCATCAGGCGGCCCTTCCCGAGGTCTCGCGCGCGGCACCCACGATGGCCGACGCTGCGAGCTCACCGACGGGCAGGTGCTCGGCACCGAGCTGCTCGGCGAGGCGGCCGGCGAGGCCCATCCGGAAGCGCCCGGTCTCGCAGTCGAGCACCACGGACTCGACGCCCTCGTGGCACAGCCGGGCGGCCACGCGGGCCGAGCGGGCGAGGGCGTCCGGGCCGCTCGTGGCCCGGCCGTCGGTGACGACGACGAGGAGCGGGCGCCGGTTCGGGTCGCGCAGCCGCTCGACGCGAAGGGTCTCGTAGGCCGTCCCGAGCCCTTCCGCGAGGGGCGTGCGCCCACCGTGGGGGAGCTCGCGCAGCCGGCGCGCGGCGACGTCGACCGACCCGGTCGGGGGCAGGACGAGCTCGGCGCCGGCGCCGCGGAAGGTCACGAGACCGACCTTGTCACGGCGCTGGTAGGCGTCGAGCAGCAGGGACAGCACGGCGGACTTCACCGCCTCCATGCGCCGGCGAGCGGCCATCGAGCCGGACGCGTCGACGCACAGCAGCACGAGGTTGGACTCCCGGCCCTGGAGCACCGACCGCCGCAGGTCGCCCGGGAGGACCCGCAGTCGGGCGCTCGCGCGCGCAGGGCTCGTGGTGGCCCGGCTCGCGGCCGCGCGGATCGTCGCGGGCAGGTGCACCGGGCCGGTGGGGCGGGTCGTCGAGCCGACCCGGCGCCCCGAGCTCGTGATGGCGGTCGAACGACGCCCGGGGTCGCCGTGCCCGATGCCCTTGGCGCGCAGCAGGCGGGCGCGGTAGGGCTCGTCGGCTGCGCTCACGCCGGACGCGGCCGGGGCCCCAGCGGGCTGGGGCTCGCTCGGCTCGCTGGGTTCGCTGGGCTCGCTCGGCTCGCTGGGCTCGCTGCCCTCGGTCGGCGGGCTCGCCTCGCTCGCCGCCTCGTCGGTCTCGGGCTGTCCTCCACCGTCGGGCTCGGGACCCGGGTCACCGTCGCGCAGCAGCTGTTCGAGCAGGTCCTCGTCGAGACCGGGGGAGTCGAAGGGGTTGCGGCGCCGCCGGTGCGGCAGGGCGAGCCGGGCGGCGGCGCGCACGTCGTCGACCGTCACGGCGTCACGACCTGCCCAGGCCGCGTGGGCGACGGCAGCCCGTGCGGTGACGATGTCGGCGCGCAGCCCGTCGACCTCGAAGCCCGCGCACACGTGGGCGATCCGCGTCAGCTCGCGGTCCGGCAGTGCGACGGAGCCGAGCGCCGAGCGGGCTGCGGCGATGCGGTCGCGCAGCGCGTCCTGCTCGGCCCGGAACCGCGCCACGAACCCGGTCGGGTCGGCGTCGAAGGCGAGCCGGCGGCGTACGACCTCGGCGCGCAACGCAGGCTCACGGGGCGCCGCGGCCTCGACGGTCAGCCCGAAGCGGTCGAGCAGCTGCGGTCGCAGCTCGCCCTCCTCGGGGTTCATCGTGCCGACGAGGACGATGCGCGCGGCGTGCGAGACGGAGACGCCGTCGCGTTCGACGGTGTTGCGGCCCATCGCGGCCGCGTCGAGCAGGAGGTCGACGAGGTGGTCGTGGAGCAGGTTGACCTCGTCGACGTAGAGGATGCCGCGGTTCGCGGCTGCGAGCAGGCCGGGCTGGTATGCCGTCTCGCCACGTCCCAGCGCCCGCTCGAGGTCGAGCGACCCGACGACGCGGTCCTCGGTGGCGCCGATCGGCAGCTCGACGAGCCGGGCCGCGCGGGTGTCGGCGTCGGCGTTCGCGTCGTGGGGCCCGTCGGGGCAGCCCGAAGCTGCAGCGTCGGCGGGGGCGCAACCGAAGCGGCAGCCGGCGACGACCTGCTGGTGCGGCAGGACGGCGGCGAGGCCACGCACCATCGTCGACTTCGCGGTGCCCTTCTCGCCGCGCACGAGCACGCCGCCGACGTCGGGGGAGACGGCCGTGAGCACGAGCGCGAGGGCGAGGTCGTCCGAGCCGACGACGGCCGAGAAGGGGAAGGTGGCCGGGCGAGCCGCCGGGTCGCTGCCGGCCTGGTTCGTGCCGTCGTTCGTGCCGTCGTTCGTGCCGTCGTTCGTGCCGTCGCGCATGTCGCTGTGAGCCTCCTGCGGGTGCCTCGCCCGCGTCGGTGGACCGGACGCACCCGGCGGGCGCGACCAGCGACGGGAGATGCCCTGGCTTCCCGCGACCGTCAGGTCAGGGGTTCACAGTGGCGGGACCGCTCCGGACTTGCACCGGATTCCTCTCCAGTCGCCACGCGCAGTCTGCCACGTCGCGTCGAGGTCCGGCGGCGCGGTCAGGCCGAACGGGCCACCGAGCCGCGGCCGAGGTCGTCGAGGCCGTCGGGCAGCACCGCGACGACGGCCCGCCAGAGCTTCGTGCCGGAGACGGGTACGAGCACGGGCCCGTGGTCGTCGGCCTCGATGCGCAGCATCCCGGCGTCCGTGTCGAGCCAGGCGAGCCGGCGGGCGACCGTGCGCCCGGCCTCGACGAAGGCGACGTCGACGAGCGCGAGGTGCCAGCCGCCGGCGCGCACGGCGGCGGCGGCAGCCGGCCACGGCGCGAGCAACCCGGCGAGCGCCTCGACGCCCGCTGCCCTGGCAGTCGATGAGCTGGACGCGAGGTCGTCGAGCACCGCTTCGTCGACGACGACGGAGCCGCTGCCGAGACGCGGACGCGGTCCGACGAGCGTGACGCGGGCGATCGCCTCCGGCACGAACTCGGCCGACACCGAGGCGAAGTCGTACGTCCCGTCGCCGAGGTCGGTGAGCAGGGCGGCGTCACCGGCCAGCCAGCCGTGGTGGAGGCGTACGTCCTCCGGCCCGGCGACGAGCACCTGCAGAGTGGCGACCGACCCCGCGACGGCGGCGAGCCCGGGCCGGAGCAGCGGGTGAGGCACCCCGGCGGTCACGGCGCCGACGTCGACGAGACGGCCGAGCGTGGTGTCGCAGGAGTCGACCGCGTCGCTCGAGAGCTCCGCGAGGGTGATGAAGGCCTCGGCGTCGAGCCGAAGGGTCCCGTTCGCGGCGTCGAACTCCACGCTCATGCGGGCACGTGTCCCGGCACGCCGTCCGCCACGCAGCCGGTCTCGCGGACGACGAGGCTCGAGGCGACCGCGTCGATGAGCGGCGCCATCTCGGTGAGGCGCAGCGTGCCGACGTTCGCCGTGAGGGTGACGCCCGTGCCGCCGACCACCGTCGACCACGACTCCGTCGTCACCGACTCGCGGGCAGGAGTCCAGTGGGTGGTGAGGCGACGGGAGCCGGCGTGGCCGCCGACACCGAGCTCCTCGTGGTCGAGCACCAAGTGCTCGGCCACCTCCTCGTCGTGCCGCGCGACCTGGCGCTGCCAGTCGCCGAGCGGCCCGTCGACGGGTCCGGCGGTGAGCACGAAGTTGGTGCGGAAGAGCCCGGCCCGTTCCGGCTCGAGGGCTGCCACGACGCCGGCGTCCTCGGACAGCACGATCGTCTCCCAGGCGGCGGGCACGTCGAAGGTGACGCTGCCTCCGTGCGCGCTGACGGTCGTCAGTCGCGTCGTCGGGACGCGGCCGGAGTCCGTGCGGGCATCAGTCATGGTTGGGTTCTTCCTCCCCTGTGGCGACGTGGTCGCACGGCATCCCCGACGGTCCCCTGACGCCCTGCGATAGCCCATGATGGGGCCGGGAGGGCACGGGCATGACCGGAACGGGCAGATCCGTCTGCCGATCTTCGTCCGCGCTAGGGTCGCCGCTGTGACCGCCCGAGCGAGTGACGTGCCGATCGACGTCGTGCCGATCGAGGTGGTCGGGGTCGGGGCCGCCGGGCTGGGGACGCTCGACCCCGGCGCGCGGCGCATGCTCGACGAGGCCGACGTCGTCGTCGGTGGCGACCGCCACCTCGACATGCTCGGCGAGCGGCCGGGCGTGCGGCTCGTGCCGTGGCCGTCGCCGCTCCTGCCCGGTCTGCGCGCCCTCCTCGACGAGGTCTCGGGCAGGCGCGTGGTCGTGCTGGCGAGCGGTGACCCGCACGTGTCGGGCATCGGCTCGACCCTCGTCCGCGAGCTCGGCACCGACGCCGTACGCGTGCACCCCGCGGTCTCGTCCGTCGCCCTCGCGCGCGCCCGCATGGGCTGGGCCGCCGAGGACAGCGAGGTCGTGACACTGGTCGGGCGTGACGTCGACCGGCTGCGGCGCGACCTCGCCCCGCGCGCCCGGCTCGTCGTGCTCACCTCTGGTGAGGACGCCCCGTCGCGCGTTGCCGCCCTCCTCGTCGACGAGGGGTATGCCGGCAGCCGCGTCACGGTGCTCGGCGACCTCGGGTCGCCCGCCGAGTCGCGCACCGACGGCGTGGCCGCATCGTGGGACGACCGTCCCGCCCCTCGGTTGCACCTCGTGTGCGTCGAGTGCTCGTCGGGACCCGCCACGCGCGCTCCGTCGCTCGTGCCGGGACTGCCCGACACGGCATACGAGAACGACGGGCAGCTGACCAAGCGCGTCGTGCGGGCGGCGGCGCTCGCCCACCTCGCACCGCGGCCAGGCGACGTCATGTGGGACCTGGGCGCCGGTGCCGGCTCGGTCGGCATCGAGTTCGCGAGGCAGCACCCGCGCAACGAGGTGCACGCCGTCGAGCGCGACCCCGCGCGCGCCGGGCGGGTGCGGCGCAACGCGCGCGCCCTCGGCGTCCCGGGCCTGCGTGTCGTCGAGGCGTGGTCGGCCGACGCCGTCGCGGCGCTGCCCCGGCCCGACGCCGTCTTCGTCGGTGGCGGCGCCACGGCTGACCTGCTCGACGCGTGCTGGACGGCGCTCGCGCCGGGAGGGCGGCTCGTCGTCCACGGCGTCACGGTCGAGACCGAGCTGGTGCTGCACGAAGCACGCCGCCGGCTGGGCGGGTCGATGAGCCGCATCGCGGTCGAGGAGCTGGACGTCATCGGGTCGCTGCACGGGTGGAGGCCGGCTCGGTCGATCGTCCAGTGGTCCGTGGAGAAGGCTGTGCTGCAAGAGGATTCGGAGTTCGACACATGACCGTGCACTTCATCGGCGCAGGGCCGGGCGCTGCCGACCTGCTGACGCTGCGGGCCGTCCGGCTCGTCGGCGAGTCGCAGGTGTGCCTCTACGCCGGCACCTACATCGGCGCCGAGGTGCTGGCGCACTGCCCCGACGGCGCGCAGCTCGTCGACACCCAGCACCTCGACCTCGACGCCATCACCGAGCACTGCGTGCGGGCCCACGAGGCCGGGCACGACGTGGCGCGGCTGTGCTCCGGCGATCCGTCCGTCTACTCGGCCGTCGCCGAGCAGACGCGGCGCCTCGACCGGGCGGGCGTGCCCTGGGACGTCACGCCCGGGGTGCCCGCGTATGCCGCCGCGGCAGCGCTCATCGGGCGCGAGCTGACCGTGCCCGAGGTCGCCCAGTCGGTCGTGCTGACCCGCGCGCACCGCGACTCGACGCAGATGCCCGCGACCGAGTCGCTCGCCCACTTCGCGCGGTCGCGCGCGACGCTCGTGCTGCACCTCGCGATCCGGCGCACGCGCGAGCTGATGGTGACGCTCGTCGAGGACTACGGTGCCGACTGCCCCGTCGTCGTCGTCGCCAACGCCGAGCAGCCCGACCAGCTCGTGCTGCGCGGCACCGTCGCCGACATCGCCGACCAGGTCGAGGCCGCCGGGCTGCGGCAGGCCGCGATCATCCTCGTCGGGCGGGCGCTCGCCGCACGCGACACGGACGACTTCGCCGAGTCGCACCTCTACGGGACGCGAATCACGCGACGCGCGTGAGCATTCGGGCGCACCCCCGTGGCGCCGGCCGTCGGCCTGTGTCAGGATGCGAGGGCCGCAGTGCACGGGAAGTCGGTGTGATTCCGACGTGGTCCTCGCCACTGTGACCAGGGAGCAAGTCCCCACCATCGCCACTGGTGACCTCAGGTGAACAGCCGGGTCGCTGGGAAGGCGGGGAGGCGCGACGATCTGGAAGCCAGGAGACCGGCTGCGGCGTGATCTGTCCACGAGGCATGGAAAGAAAGGGTCAATCTGCCATGACCACTGCTGCATCCGTCGTCCCCTCCACCGCGTCCGCCGCCACCGTCAAGGTCCCCGTGTGGGCCTGGCTGCTGCTCGCCGTCGCCGTCTTCACGATCTACGTGCTCGCTCAGGAGAACGGGGCGCTGCTCAGCGCTCCCGCCGCCGAGATGCTCCACGAGCTGACGCACGACGCGCGCCACGCGCTCGGCGTCCCCTGCCACTGACGTGGCGGTCGGTTTCGGCTCCGTGCTGCGGCGCGGGGCCCTCGCCGGCGTGCTCGCCGGGCTCGCCGCTGCGCTGACCATCTGGCTCGTCGTCGAGCCCGTCATCCGTCGTGCCCTCGTGATCGAGGACCTGCGCGGGATGCACGGGGGGCACGCGGCCGGGGTGCCGCTGCACGGCGGCGACGAGCCGCTCGTGTCGAGGTCGGCGCAGGTCGTCGGGGGTGCGGTCACCTCGGTGGTCGTCGGTCTGGCGGTCGGCGTGATCTTCGCGGTCGTCTTCGCCCGTCTGCGCGACCGCCTGACCGGCGGCGGCGACCTCGGCCGGTCGCTGGTGCTCGCAACGGTCGGCTTCGGCGCCGTCACGCTCCTGCCTGCTGTGAAGATCCCGGCCAACCCGCCCGCCGTGGGCGACCCGGCGACCGTGGGGCGCCGCACGACCCTGTATGCCGTCGTGCTCCTCCTCGGCGTCGCCATCGCCGTCGTCGTGCCGATGCTCGACCGCTGGCTCGCGTCGCGGGTGCCGGTGCCGTCGACGCGGTGGGCCATCGACGTCGTCGCAACGGTCGTGCTGCTCGTGCTCGTGCTCACCCTGCTGCCGGGCACCCCGGACCAGGTGCCGGCCGACGTCCCCGCCGACGTGGTCTGGGACTTCCGGCTCGCCTCGCTCGCCCAGCTCGGCGCGATGTGGCTGACGCTCGGACTCGCGTTCGGGCTCCTCATGGAGCGCGGCGAGGCCGTCCGTCCCGGGCGTGCGCGGGTCGACGCCGGCACGACCGTCTCGGCGTGACGGCATACGAAAGCGGCTCTCCCGCAGGCTCGCCCGGCGGAACATGCATCGTGCGCGTCTGCCGCGACTGTTGCTGCGGCACGCAGGAGAAGCACCCCGGCGTCGACCACGACGGGCTGCTGGCCCGGCTCGAGGTCGGCGCGGGGGCGCACGCGCGGGTGCTGCGGAGCGGCTGCCTGCTCGCCTGCGACGAGTCGAACGTCGTCGTCGTGACACCGTCGCCGGGGGGACGCCGGGCAGGCGCGCGGCCCGTGTGGCTGCGCGCCGTCCTCGACGAGACCACGACCGACGCGATCAGCGAATGGGTGAGACGGGGCGGGCCAGGCGTCGCAAGCATCCCGCCCGCGCTGGTGTCACGGGTCTTCGTGCCGAGCGGGATCGCGCTCGAGTGGGCGCCGGCCTGACAGCGGCAGCTCAGAGCCCGGCGAGTGAGCCCACGGCTGCGACCGCCGCCAGCGCGATCGCGACGGCCGCGACGAAGGTGCCGACCATGAGCGCCACCTTCACGCCCGTCGACTGCTCACCGCGGGTGATCCCGAGGTTGACGAACACCCCGCCGAAGGCGACGGCGAAGCCGATGGCGCCCTGCACCACCAGCAGGGTCACCAGGGGAAGCAGCGCGAGGAGCTGCAGCGCCACCGGCGTCTCCGGGCCGGTCGCGTACTCCCGGTCGCCGACGACGAGCGCCGGGTAGGCGCGGTTGAGGCCCGCCTTGACCCGGGCCTCCACCGGTCCGGCCGTGCCCGGGAGCGTGAGGCGGTTGCGGGGGAACCCGTGCGGCTTCAGGCGGGTGCCGTCGACGGAGAACCGGTAGCCGCTCCAGAACGAGTAGTCGGTCGACACGACTCCCGCGACACCGGGGATGCTGAGGTCTGCGAAGGCCATGGGGCGTACCTTGGCAGATCCGAGCCCGACGGTGTGGGACCGTCCGGTCAGACCTCGGCGCGCACGTCGAGGCCGATGCCGATGACGTCGCCGTCCTCGATGTCCTCGGCCCGACGGACGGCGCTCTTGAGCGGCACGATGTAGCCGCCGTCCTTGGGCCACAACGAGGTCGACCACTCGGTGCGACCGACGCGCGCCGTCACGGGGATCATGCCCCAGCCGTAGCTGACGTGGGCGACGTCGTGCAGCGCCTCGGACTCGGGCTCGGGCACGCGCACGAAGTAGTAGGGCTGGGGGCCGCGCCACTGGTAGACGGTGCCCTCGAAGTCGAGCTGCATGGGGTCAGGATGTCAGGGCGAACCTGCCGACGGCGGGCAGCTCGGGGCCCTCATGCCGCGTCGGAGCTGAACGCGCGCGGCGTCATGACGACCGCGGGGGTGAACTCGACCGGGTCCGGCATGGGGCCGCCCGGCGGCAGGCCCGAGCGTGCCATCGCCCTGGGGAACACGTCGCGGTTGAAGGCCTCGAGCTGTTCCTTGGACTCCCACACCTCGACCAGGTCGAAGCCCCGGTCCGACGGGTAGGCGTAGTGCAGCAGCAGACCCTCGACCTCACCTTCCTCCGAGACGGTCTCCATGATCGCTCGGTGCATGGTCAGGTAGACCTCGATGGGCGCCGGGAAGTGGAGCGTGTATCCGTACATGGCCGTACCTCCGTCCGATCTATCGATGGGACGGCAGCGGCCGCTCGCCTGTCAAGACATCGTGCGACGACGGGTGCCGTCGCATGGCTCACTGGACGAAGCGGGGTGTCCACACCTGGCCGGTGGCGGTGACGCGGGTGCCGGTGGCGCAGACGACGACGAGGCACTTCATGTCGATGGTCGCCGGGTCGAGGGCCTCGAGCGTCGTGACGGTGAGGGTCTCCTCGTCGCGGCCGACGTCGCGACCGACGACGACGACGGTGTCGCCCGAGCGCTCCTCGAGGAGGACCTCGCGCGCCCGGGCGACCTGCTCGGTGCGGCTGCGCGAGGCGGGGTTGTAGAGCGCGACGACGAGGTCGGCGGCGGCCGCGGCGCGCAGGCGCCGCTCGATGACGTGCCACGGCTTGAGCCGGTCGGAGAGCGACATGATCGCGAAGTCGCCGCCGAGCGGTGCGCCGGCGCGGGCGGCCACGGCCTGGGCCGCCGTGACGCCGGGCAGGACGCGCACCGGGACGTCGCCGTAGCCGTAGGTGTCGGCGGCCTCGAACACGGCGGAGGCCATGCCGAAGACGCCCGCGTCGCCGCCGGAGACGACGGCGACACGCTCGCCCTTGCGGGCCAGCTCGAGGGCGTCGCGCGCGCGGTCGACCTCGACGGTGTTGCCCGACGCGTGACGGACGAGGCCCTCGCGCTGGGGCACCCGGTTGACGTAGGGGGCGTAGCCGACGAGGTGGCCCACCTCGGCCAGGGCGGCGGAGGCCTCCGGGGTCAGCCACCGGCCGGGACCGGGACCGAGACCGACGACGACGACCTCACCGACAGGTGCCTCGGTCGGGCTGGCTTCTGCTGGAACAGGACCGGCGGCGGGGGTGCCCGCCGACGAGGCCGCCCGACCGGCTGCGTCGGCGCGCAGATCCTTGCCCGGCAGGACGACCATCGACATGTACGGCACCGACGAGGGGTCCACGTCCGCGACGGGCAGCACGCGCTCGGCCTCCGAGCTGGCTCGCTCGACGTAGCGCGCCTCGTCGAGGCGGCCGGCCTGGCGGAGCGCCTCGCGGACGTTCTCGAAGGTCCGGCCCAGCTTCATGACGACGGCGGCCTCGGTGTCGGCGAGACGGCGCGCGAGCTCTGGCACCGGCAGCGTGCCGGGCAGGACCGTGAGCACGTCCTCGTGTCGGCAGAGCCCGGTCGCGACGGCGGCCGCGCTGCCGCTCACCGACGTGACACCCGGCACGACGGCGGTGTCGTAGCGGCCCGAGAGGCGGTCGTGCAGGTACATGTACGTGCCGTAGAAGAGCGGGTCGCCCTCGGCGAGGACGACCACGTTGCGGCCCGAGTCCAGATGCGCTGCAAGGCGATCCGCCGACTCGTCGTAGAAGTCGGACATGAGCCCGTGGTAGCCGAGCGGGTGGTCGGTGGCGCCGGTGGTGACGGGGTAGACGAGCAGCTCCTCGACCACGTCGTCACGGAAGTACGACTGCGCGATGCGACGCGCGATGGAGTCACCGCGCGGGCCGCTGTGGAAGGCGACGACGTCGGCCCCGCCGATGAGACGCGCAGCCTTGACGGTGACGAGCTCCGGGTCGCCCGGGCCGACGCCGACCCCCCTCAGCCAGCCGCTCACAGCTCCTCCTCGCGGGCGAGCGCGTTGACGGCGGAGGCAGCCAGGGCCGATCCGCCCCGCCGCCCGTGGACGACGAGCCACGGGATGTCGAAGGGGTTGTCGGCGAGGGCCACCTTCGACTCGGCCGAACCGATGAAGCCGACCGGGATGCCGACGATCGCAGCCGGACGGGGGCCGCCGTCCGCGATCGTCTCGAGCAGGTGGAAGAGGGCGGTCGGCGCGTTGCCGATGGCGACGACGGCGCCTTCGACGCGGTCACCCCACAACGACACCGCGGCGGCGGAACGTGTTGTGCCCCAGGCCTTTGCGAGGCCGGCGACCCGCTCGTCGCGGAGCGTGCAGACGACCTCGTTGTCGCGCGGGAGTCGGGCCCTGGTGATGCCCGAGGCGATCATGTGCGCGTCGGTGAGGATCGGCGCGCCCGTCTCGAGAGCGCCCCGGGCGGACGCGACGAGCCGCGGGTGCACGGCGATGTGCTCGGTGAGGTCGACGTCGCCGCTCGCGTGGACCATCCGGACGGCGACGACGCGGGCGTCCTCGGGCAGGTGGTCGAGCCGTGTCTCGGCCCGGATCGTCGCGAACGACCGCCGGTAGATCTCGGCGCCGTCCGTCTCGTACGCGTAGCGGCGGGTCGGTGGACCCTCCGTCCCGTTGGTCGTCCTCAGGTCCATGACCCCTCCTGCTCCGTCGACCCCGTCGAGTGGGCACTCTCCCTCGCCGAGTGGGCCGCGATCTGGTCCAGCGCCGCGCCGAGAGACGGCGGCGACAGCACGTCGACGTGCGCCGCTGCCGGCTTCCCACAGCGACGCTCGCACCCGCTGACGTGCACGGGGAGGTCCCCGGCTGGCAGGACCGGGGCGAGGTCGCGGGCGAGGGCGCGGGTGTCGATGGCCGAGCGGCTGCACCCGGGGAGGCCGGTGCAGGCGTGGAGCCGGTGCCAGGGCGAGCCCGCGTGGGTGGCGAGTCCTGCTGCCTCGAGCGCGGGGAGGTGGCGCGAGCCGTGCTCGACGACGAGCGACCTCCACGGCGTCACGCGTACGGTCTCGGCGACGCGCCAGAGGGCGTCGACGTGCTCGCGGCGCAGCAGGCCGAGGGGGACGGCGACGACGGCGTGCTCGCCGACGGCACCCAGCGGACGGTCGGGCTGGGGCGGTGGCGAGATCGCACACGTGGGGGCGGGCCCGAGACGGTCGGCGAGCTCGTCGACGTGCCAGGCCGTCTCGCTGCCCTTGGTGCGCTCGGCGAACTCCTCCGCGAGCGCGGTCACGGTCCGCACCGCCTCACGGAGCGGCACCGACCAGCCACCCGGTTGCGAGCCTGCCAGGACGACGCCGCGGTCCGGGCCGGTGGCGAGGAACCCGAGGTCGAACGTGCCGCCGATGACGTCGCCGCGCCCGTCGTCGAGGGCGAAGAGGAAGCGGCCGCCGAGGTGGGTTAGCCCGGGCGCGGCGCAGACGGCGTCGTCCAGAGCCGCGGTGAGGGGACGCACGTCACACCGGCCGCCGCCGTCGAGACCCGACAGCGGCGACGCGACGACGTTGCGGACCAGCTCGTGGCTCGGTGCCGGCACGAGGCCGGTCGCGAGGACGGCCGCGCGCGTCTCGGCCGTCAGCGGGTCGGGAAGGCCGCGCAGCTGGAGAGCTGCTCGGGAGGTGAGCAGGACGGTCGGATCCGGCTGTCCCGCAACGACATCGAGAAGTCCAGACAGGGCGCTGACAGACACTGGAAGTCCGGCTGGACGCAGCCGGACGATCGACCCGTCGACAGCGGAGAACGGCCGCGCGACGCCGGGGCAGGCGTCTGCGGCACCTCGGGCTCGGCTCGTCGGGGCGGTCACGCGGCACATCGTAGGGGCGCCCCCGTCCGCGTCAAGGCCGGCGTCTCGGGCTATGGTGGCCCCAGCGTCGTCGACCAGGAACCCGGTGTGAGTCCGGGACGGTCCCGCCACTGTGAGCCGTCACCCGCGAGGGAGGCGGTGAGTCAGGAACTGCCGGCAGCGCCTCACCTTCCTTTCGACCGCGGGGCGTGGACACCCCGCCGAGGAGACCCTGATGACGCGCATCGCGCTGCTCTCGACCTCTGACACCGACCTGCTGTGCGCGCGCGGCAGCGGCGCCGACTACCTGGTCGCGAACCCGACCCGGCCGGGCCACCCGTCGATGGCCGAGGCGATCGAGGCCGCCGACATCGTCGTCGCCCGCGTCCTCGGCGGACCCCAGGACCTCTGCGACGGCTTCCGTCGACTGCGCGGCGCGGGCAAGCCGATGGTGGTTCTCGGTGGCGAGCAGACCCCGAACGCGTCGCTCATGGACCTGTCCACCGTCGCCCCGGGCGTCGTCGCCGAGGCGCACCGCTACCTCGCCGAGGGCGGCGCGGCCAACCTGCGCGAGCTGCACGCCTTCCTCGGCGACACGCTGCTCATGACCGGCGAGGGCTTCGAACCGCCGGCGTCCCTCCCGGCCTGGGGCGTCCTCGATCGCCCCGAGCCGGCGACGGCCTCCGCCCCGACTTCCGACGTCGCGGGCGCCGCTCCCCGCCCGCGCGTCGGGATCCTCTTCTACCGCGCCCAGTTCGCCGCCGAGAACACCGCCTACGTCGACGCCCTCGCCGACGCGGTGGACGCCGCCGGCGGCATCGGCGTCCCGGTGCACGTGTCGTCGCTGCGCGAGGCCCCGGCCGACCTGCTCGAGCACCTCGCGGCATACGACGTGCTCGTCACGACCGTGCTCGCTGCCGGTGGCACGAAGCCGGGCACCGCGAGCGCGGGCGAGGACGACGAGGCGTGGGACGTCCAGGCGCTCGCCGCGCTCGACGTCCCGATCATCCAAGGCCTCTGCCTCACGTGGAGCCGCGAGCAGTGGGAGGCGAGCGACGACGGGATGAGCCCGCTCGACGTCGCCACCCAGGTCGCGGTGCCCGAGTTCGACGGCCGCATCATCGCGAACGCGTTCTCCTTCAAGGAGATCGACGGCGACGGCCTGCCGCACTACGTGCCCGACCTCGAGCGGTGTGCCCGCCTCGCGACGCTCGCCGTCAACCACGCCCGCCTCCGCCACACGCCGGCCGCCGAGCGTCGCATCGCGATCGTGCTGTCGGCGTACCCCTCGAAGCACTCACGCATCGGCAACGCCGTCGGCCTCGACACCCCGGTGTCGATCATCCGGCTGCTGCGGGCCATGCGCGAGGCCGGCTACGGCCTCGGCGCCCCCGGCGAGATCCCCGGCACCGGGCCGCTCGAGCCCGTCGACGGCGAGACGCCTGACACGACCGCGGGCAACGCCCTCATCCACGCGCTCATCGAGGCCGGTGGCCAGGACGAGGACTGGCTGACGCAGGAGCAGCTGAGCGGCCAGCCGGTCCGCATCCCGGCCGCCCGCTACCGCGAGCACTTCGAGGCGCTCCCTGACGAGCTCCGCGACGCCGTCACGAAGCACTGGGGCGAGGCGCCGGGTGAGGTCTTCGTCGACCGGCACACCGACGCCGGAGGCGAGCTCGTCGCGGCCAGCCTGCGCGCCGGCAACGTCGTCATCCTCGTGCAGCCGCCGCGCGGCTTCGGCGAGAACCCCATCGCGATCTACCACGACCCGGACCTCCCGCCGACGCATCACTACCTCGCCGTCTACGACTGGCTGGCAAGGGATTTCGGCGCCCACGCCATCGTCCACATGGGCAAGCACGGCAACCTCGAGTGGCTGCCGGGCAAGAACCTCGCGCTCTCGGCGGCCTGCGGCCCCGACGCGACGATCGGCTCGATCCCGCTCGTCTACCCGTTCCTCGTCAACGACCCCGGCGAGGGCAGCCAGGCCAAGCGCCGGGCCCACGCGACGATCGTCGACCACCTCGTGCCGCCGATGGCACGAGCCGAGTCCTACGGCGACATCGCCCGGCTCGAGCAGCTGCTCGACGAGTACGGCAACGTCTCGGTCATGGACCCGGCCAAGGCGCCGGCCCTGCGCGCCGAGATCTGGACCCTCATCCAGGCCGCGCAGATGCACCACGACCTCGGTCTCACCGACCGCCCCGACGACGACGAGTTCGACGAGTTCGTCATGCACGTCGACGGGTGGCTGTGCGAGGTCAAGGACGTCCAGATCCGGGACGGCCTCCACATCCTTGGCGAGGCCCCCGCGGGGGAGGGCCTCGCCAACCTCGTGCTCGCGATCCTGCGGGCCAACCAGGTCTTCGCCGGCGCCGTCGGTGCCGTGCCGGGCCTCCGGACGGCGCTCGGGCTGAGGGAGGGGGAGTCCGAGCGCTCGTCCGTCGATGTCGCCGAAGCGCAGGCGTCCGCCCTCGTCGCCGCCCTCGCCGAAGCGGGCTGGGCCGAGGACGCCGTGCCCGGGATCATCGCCGAGGAGCTCGGTGATCTCCCGAACGTCGACATCGAGGGCGTATGCCGTTCGCTGGCCTTCGCCTGCCGCGAGGTCGTGCCGCGTCTGCTCGCGACGACGCGCGAGATCGACGCCGTGCTCCACGCGCTCGAAGGCGGCTACGTGCCGGCCGGTCCCTCGGGCTCACCGCTGCGTGGCCTCGTCAACGTGCTGCCGACCGGGCGCAACTTCTACTCCGTCGACCCGAAGGCGATCCCGAGCCGGCTCGCGTGGGAGACCGGGCAGCGGCTCGCCGACGATCTGCTCGCTCGGCACCGCGCCGACACGGGCGAGTGGCCGCGCTCCGTGGGGCTGTCGGTGTGGGGCACGTCGGCCATGCGCACGTCGGGCGACGACATCGCCGAGGTGCTCGCGCTGCTCGGCATGCGCCCCCGGTGGGACGAGATGTCGCGCCGTGTCGTGGGCCTCGACGCCGTCTCGCTCGAGGAGCTCGGCCGGCCCCGCATCGACGTCACGGTCCGCATCTCGGGCTTCTTCCGCGACGCGTTCCCCCACGTCATCGCGATGCTCGACGACGCGGTGCGCCTCGTCGCCGACCTCGACGAGGGCCCCGACGACAACTACCTGCGCGGCCATGTCGCCGGTGACCTCGCCGACCACGGTGACGCCCGCCGAGCGACGACCCGCATCTTCGGCAGCAAGCCCGGCTCCTACGGCGCCGGCATCCTCCCGCTCGTCGAGTCGGGCAACTGGCGCACCGACGCCGACCTCGCGGAGGTCTACGCGACGTGGGGCGGCTTCGCCTACGGGCGCGAGCTGGACGGCATACCGGCTCGGGCCGACATGGAGCGCACGTACGCGCGCATGGACGTCGCCGCGAAGAACATCGACACGCGCGAGCACGACATCGCCGACAGCGACGACTACTTCCAGTACCACGGCGGCATGGTCGCGACCGTGCGCGCGCTGACCGGGCGCGAGCCCAAGGCGTACGTCGGCGACTCGACGACCCCCGACGCCGTGCGCACGCGCACCCTCACCGAGGAGACCGCGCGCGTCTTCCGCGCCCGCGTCGTCAACCCGCGGTGGATCGCGGCCATGCGCAAGCACGGCTACAAGGGCGCGTTCGAGCTCGCCGCGACCGTCGACTACCTCTTCGGGTTCGACGCGACGGCGGGCGTCGTCACGGACTGGATGTACGAGCAGCTCGCCCAGACGTACGTTCTCGACAAGGAGAACCGCGACTTCCTGCAGCACGCGAACCCGTGGGCGCTGCACGGCATGGTCGAGCGACTGCACGAGGCCGTCGAGCGCGGGCTCTGGGAGGAGCCGGACCCCGAGCTGCTCGCCGAGCTGCAGCAGGTCTACCTCGACGTCGAGGGCGACCTCGAGGACTGACCCACCGTCACACCCAGCAGGGCCGGCCGGCCGACCCGCTCAGCTGTAGATGCCGTGGCGGGCATTCCACTCGCGGGCGCCCTGGTACGCGTCGACCATCCCCCACACCCAGAAGCCGAAGACCCCGAGGATCCCCACGAGGACGATGACGAGCACCCAGCTCACGCAGTAGCCGAGCAGGATCAGCACGCCCCGCCCGGCCTGCCCGTTGAGCATCGTGCCGAGCCCCGGGAGGAAGAACGACGCGAGCACGGCGATGGCCGGGTTCTTCGGGACGACCTGCGTGAACGTGGTCTGGGCCGGGGCGTACGGGTACACGGCAGGGACTGCGGGCACCTGCCGGGCGGCGTATGCCGGACCGACGTGAGCCTCGTGGTGCGGCAGCCCGTGGGCATCGACCGACGCGGCCGGTGGCGCGGGGGCGGGCCGGACGTGCGGCGTCCAGGCGCGGCCGTCCCAGTAGCGCTCACCCTCCCCGACCGGGTACCACCCGGCGGGCGCCGTCGGACTCTGGCTCATGCATCTCTCCTGTCGTGCGTCAGAGGCTCTGAGGCTATGTCGCAGCCAGTGAACCCGCGGCGCTTTCAGGCGATTCGCCATCATCTGTGGGTCTGACGCCGCTGTCGCACGGCTCGTCTACGGTTCGTCCGGGACATCAGGGAGCCGGCGTCGTGACCGACGACCACGACGACGCGGCCACGCGAGGGGAGCACCGATGGACGTGAGGGCGGCATACGTCATGGGACGACAGCTCATGGAGCAGCATGCGCTCGAGGACTGGACGCTCGTGCTCGACCGGGCCAAGACGCGTGCCGGTGCCTGCCGCCCCGCGCGGCGCGAGATCGCCCTGAGCGCACCGCTCACCCGGCTCCACGACGAGGCGGAGGTACGCGACACCCTCCTTCACGAGATCGCGCACGCCCTCGTCGGTGCACGTCACGGGCACGACGCCGTGTGGCAGGCCAAGGCGCTCGAGCTCGGCTGCTCCGGCCAGCGGTGCTCGTCCGCCGACGCGCCGTCCCTGGAGGGGCCGTGGAAGGCGACCTGCCCGGCGGGCCACGTCCTGACACGTCATCGACGTCCGACCCGGGCGGGCTGGTGTTCGCGCTGCTCCGGTCCGCCGCGCGACCGCCTGTTCGAGTGGACCTTCCACGGGCGGTCCGTGGCCATGCACCCGAACTACGTCGCCGAGCTCGAGGCGCTCCTGACCGACGCCCCGCACCAGGTCCCGGGCGCCCTCCCCCTCGGCCAGGTCGTGCGCGTCACGGCGCCGGGGCCGTACGACGGCCTCGTCGGTCCGATCCTGCGCAGGGGCCGGAGCAACTACAAGGTGCGGATCGAGCAGGGCGTGCTCACCGTGCCGTTCGCCTGGGTCGAGGCCGCGGGCTGAAGCTGCGGCGGCGTCGCTCGGCCATCAGCCGCTCAGGCCGCGCATGTCGTGAGTCAGCACATCGACGTCACCACAGCGTCTGCACGTCAGGATCGTGCGGCCGCGCAGCTTCAGGCGGTCGTACTTGTGACCCAGGATCAGGCACCTGAGGTTGCGCTTGGCCATTCCCCCAGTGTGCTCCGGGGTTCGTTCTCGCGGGAAGGACCGACGTCGGCGACCGGGTCGGGGAGCACGGGCTGGTCGGTGGGGTAGAGGCCGACCGCGAAGCCGTAGACGGTCTCGCCCTCGCGCGGCAGCGACGTGAACTCGCGGACGAGGCCCTCGACGCGGCGCCAGAACTCCGAGGCGCTCTCGCGCGGGATGCGCACGTGGCGCAGGGTCGAGTAGAGGGTGTCGTCCTCGTGGGCCGGGACCGACTCGGCGGCGGCGACCGACAGCGAGTTGACGCAGACGGGCGTCGTCGGGTCGCCGGGCCGGCGGGCGACGCCGACGTTGATGGTGCGACCCGTGCGGCCGTAGAAGCGCTCGTCGATGGCCCGCACGCGGCGCGTCCGCACCACGCGGAGCATGCCGGCCTCGACGAGCACGCCGACGTGGTGGGCGACGGTGCTCTTGGGCCGCCCGACGGCCGCGGCGAGCTCGGACACGGTGGCGGCGCGCTCGAGCGTGAGGTCGAGCAGCGACGACCGCAGCGGGTCGGCGATGGCCCGCAGCTGCGCAGGCGTGGTCACCTCGACGGTGTCGGGGAGGTCGTAGTCGGGGGTGCCGAGACTATTGATCGACATGATTGGATCAGTCTAGATTGTTGGATCAAACACGCGCGAACCATCGATCACAGGAGCAAGCATGGCCGACGTCCTCCTCTTCCACCACGCTCTGGGCCAGACCCCGGGCTTTCTCGCGTTCGCCGACGCGCTGCGCTCGGCGGGGCACACCGTCCACACGCCCGACGCGTTCGAGGGACGCACCTTCGCCACGATCGAGGAGGGCGTCGCGCACGCGCGTTCGCTCGGCTTCCAGCGCGTGCAGGACCACGGCGTCGCCGCAGCCGACAGCCTCCCCAGCGACCTCGTCTACGCGGGCTTCTCGCTCGGCGTCATGCCCGCGCAGCGGCTCGCCCAGACCCGCCCGGGTGCTCGCGGCGCCGTCCTGCTCGACTCCGCGATCCCGCTCGGCGAGTTCGGCGACGAGTGGCCGGCCGGCGTGCCCGTGCAGGTGCACGGGGGCGAGGGCGACGAGTTCTTCATGGACGAGGGCGACGTCGACGCCGCGCGCCAGATCGTCGGCGCGGCCGACGACGGTGAGCTCTTCACGTATGCCGGCTGCGGCCACCTCTTCGCCGACCCGAGCGCTCCCGCGTACGACGCCGACGCCGCCGCGCTCGTGCAGCAGCGCGTCCTCGACTTCCTCGCTCGCGTGTAGGAGGGGCCTACGCGTCGAGGCCGCTGACGTGGGCCACGACCTCGGCGCCCCGGGTCAGGCGCAGCACCGTCGCCGCCCAGAGCACGAAGGTCGTCACGAAGACCCCGACGTGCAGCCAGCTCTGGGTGGGGTCGGGCACCGCCGTGCGGTCGCCCGACGAGCCGAGGATGAAGGCCGAGCACGGGATCCACGCCAGCGCCCATGCGGTCACCGTCCACGAGCGGCGACCGTGGACCGCCTTGTCCCAGCCCGAGATCCGGACGCCCGGCAGCACCCACATGACGAGGGGCAGCACCCACATCACCCACAGGCCGACGTCGGTCGCCATGGTGCCGATGCGGTTCGCGCGGGCGAGGAAACCCTGCAGGCGCACCAGCCACACGCAGGCGAGGCAGCCGGCCACGAAGAAGAGCAGGCCGGCGAGGTCGACGGTGGTGCCGCTGGTCGGCGTCCCCCACGTGACGAGTCGCTCGGTCTCCGGGCGGAAGGCGGCCCAGGAGAGCGGCACGAGCGACGCGGCTCCGATGCCCAGCGACCACGTGGCCGGGCGGCGCAACCGGGGCTGCCGGCGGCGTACGGGCCGGTCGTCCGGAACGGTCACGACGGCGGCCGGGCCCCGTGACGTCACCTCCCCTGGTGTCCACGATCGCACCGTACCGCGCGGGATCGTTCAGCAGAGCGTCTCCACGACGAAGCGGTCCCTGGTGAGGGAGTAGTAGACCTCGTCGGAGCGGGTCCCGTCGGCGTTGGGCAGCCGCTGGGCCAGGCGACCCTCGGCCCGGAACCCGGCTTTCGCCGCGGCCTTGCCGGACGCGATGTTGTCGACCTTGTGCCCCAGCTCGAGCCGCGCGATCCCCGCCGACTCGAACGCCCAGCCCGACACGAGCCGCAGCGCCCGCGTCGTGAAGCCGCGCCCGCGGAAGGCCGGCAGCACGCCGTAGCCGATGAGCCCGACGCCGGGAGGTCCCATCCGGATGACGTTGATGACGCCCGCGCCCTCGCCGGTGGCCGCGTCGACCATGACGAAACGGGCGGCCCGTCCGGACCGCCACTCGCGCCGCGCCTGCGCCGCCTTCTGCCGCGCCACGTCGTCGCCGTACGTCTCCCCGAAGAAGTCCCAGCGCAGCGACTCCCCGTCGTTGTGCTCGTCGCGCACGACCTGCCAGTCGTGGGCGGCGAGGGGGCGCAGGGTGAGCACGCCGTCGGTCAGCTCGCCCGTATCAGGGAAGCCGGTCGGGCCCGGCGTGCCGGGGGCATCCGCCCGCTGGCGCAGCAGGTAGGTGTCCATCACCCAGCCGTGCCGCTCACGGGCCTCGACACGCACCCGCTGCACCTCGTCGATGACGTCGCCGAGCCGTCCCCGCACGAGCACCTCGTCGGGCGACCCGAGGTAGGCGCCCCAGAACAGCTCGAGGTCGGGGAACGTGTCGGCCAGCTCGGCGCAGGCGAGACCCCCGTCGAGCATGACGACGACGTCGCCGAGCGCCGGGTCGTACTCGTCGACGAGCCGCCGCCCCGTCGTGACGTGGATCGGCGCACCGATGCGGTTGAGCGGGATCCGGTGCCGGGCGGCGAGCAGCTGCGGGGCGCTGATGCCGGCGATGACGTCGTGCTCGACCGTGACGCCGGCGGCCGCCCACCTCTCGACGAGGGCGTCGACGACGCGGATCGTCGAGTCGTAGAACGCCGGGTCGCCCCACACCAGGAACCCGACCGTCGTCTCGCCGTCGTCGAGCCCGTCGATGACGGAGGCGTAGGCGTCGACACGTGCCGCGTGCCAGTCGCGCACCCCCCGGCCGTATGTCGTGTCGTCGCGTTCGGCGTCGGGGCCGCGCCTGGGGTCGGGCACCTCGACGACCCGGTACGCGTGGTCGGCCGGGATCAGGGCGTCGCAGACGCGTTGTCGGGCCACGACGAGATCGGTCTTCGAGCCGCCCTTGTCGGCGACGAGGAAGATGTCGACGGTCGAAAGTGCCTGTGCCGCTTCACCGGTCACCTGTTCGGGACTGCCCATGCCGATCCCGATGATGCGGACCCGTTCGATCATGACGTGCCCCCTGCGCGGGTGAGGTCGAGCAGTGCGTCGAGGTCGACGTGCTCCTCGAGGGCGTCGGCGAGGGTGTCGAGCATGCGCTCGCGCCGCTCGGCGAACCCGGCCGCGCCGTCGTGAGGCTGCCACTGCGATCCCGCGACCGACGCGACGTGCGACAGCCACGCGCGGCGGAAGCCGTCGCTCTCGAAGGCCCCGTGCCACATCGTCCCCCACACCGCACCGGTCGACCAGCCGTCGAGGAACGGGTCGGCGTCGCCCGCGCCGTTGTGCGTCGCGATGCCGTGGTGGATCTCGTAGGCGGTCTCGACCGGGTGGCCGGACCAGGCGCCGGTGGGGCGGGCGAGCACCTTGTCGTCGCCGAAGTCGACGCGCACGGGCAGGAGTCCGAGGCCGGGCACGACGCCGACCCGTCCCTCGACGTCGTCGTCGATCTCGTGCCCGAGCATCTGGTAGCCGCCGCACACCCCCAGCACGGGGCGGCCGGCTGCCGCGCGACGCTCGATCACCTCGGCCAGACCGCGCTCCCGCAACCACGCGAGATCACTTGCGGTGGAACGTGATCCGGGCACGACGAGCAGGTCCGCGGACTCGGCCACCGCCGGGTCGACCGTCACGAGCACGTCCACCCCAGGCTCGGCGGCGAGGGCGTCGACGTCGGTCGCGTTGGAGATGCGGGGCAGTCGCAGCACCGCGACCTTGAGCCGGTCGCGGGCCGTGGCCGACAGCGCCGTCGAGGCGCGCCAGTGCCCGACCTCGAGGGTGTCCTCGCTGTCGAGCCACACGTCGAGCAGCCACGGGATGACGCCGTGGAACGGCACTCCCGTGCGCTGGGTGATGTCGTCGAGGCCGGGCTCGAGCACAGACACGTCGCCGCGGAACTTGTTGATGACGAAGGACTTCAGCAGCGCGCGGTCCTCGTCGTCGAGCAGGGCCCACGTGCCGTAGAGCGCCGCGAGGATGCCGCCGCGGTCGATGTCGCCGACCACGACGACCGGCAGCCCGAACTCGCGCGCGAGTCCCATGTTCACGTAGTCACCGGAGCGCAGGTTGATCTCCGCGGGTGACCCTGCCCCCTCGCAGACGACGAGGTCGTACTCGTCGGCGAGCTCGCGGTAGGCGCCGAACGCCGCGTCGCGCAGGTGACCGCGCCCGGCGGCATACTGGCCGGCCTCGAGGGTGCCGGCGGGCTCGCCGCGCACCACGATGAACGACCTGCGATCGGTGCCGGGCTTGAGCAGCACCGGGTTCATCGCGGTGGTCGGTTCGACGCGCGCGGCGACGGCCTGGAGCCACTGCGCCCGGCCGATCTCGCCGCCGTCGAGGCAGACCATCGAGTTGTTCGACATGTTCTGCGCCTTGAACGGTGCGACCCGCAGCCCGCGGCGCACGAGGGCCCGGCACAGGCCGGCGACGACGACGGACTTGCCCGCGTCGGACGAGGTGCCGGCGACGAGGAGTCCTGAGGGGGCGGGTGGCGTCACGCCGCCATCCTGCCCGACGTGCGCACACCGGCCGACGGGCACCCGCACACGTCGAGCCAGCCAGCGCACGTCGAAGCCGCCCGCCCACCGGGTGCGGTGTGCGGGCGGCCCCTGGGTGTGCTGCCGGGCTCAGCGACCTGTCACTCGGGGTCGCCGTCGGCGAGCAGGCGGTAGAGCTTGCGCCGGGTCTCGGTGAGGATCTCGGCGGCCTCGGCCCGCTGCTGCGAGGTGCCGGTGGTGACGATCTGCCACATCGCGCCCATCACCTGGCCGACGATCGGCATGAGGTCACTGCCGCTGCGCTGCTCGTGCTGCGGAGCGTCCTCGCCGTCGGGGGACTCCTCGAAGGGACGCCACGTGGCGGCCATCTCCTCGGCGTTCTCCTCGACGTAGGTGCGGCCCGCGTCGGTGAGGCGAAGCAGCCGACGGCCCTCGACGTCGCGGCCCTCCACCAGGCCTTCGTCCTCGAGCTGCTGGACGGTCGGGTAGACCGAGCCGGGGCTCGGCTTCCACGCGCCGCCGGTGCGCTCGGAGATCTGCTGGATGAGCTGGTAGCCGTTCATCTCGTCGCCGGCGAGGACGTCGAGGATGGCGGCGCGAACGTCGCCGCGACGCGCTCGTGGCCCGCGGCGGGGCCCGCCGAAGTCCGGCCCGAAGCCGGGCCCGCCGAAGTGGCGGACCAGGTCGGCGACCCACGGGGGCGGACCGGGGCGTCCGCGTCCACCGGGGCCGCCCGGACCGCCGGGGCCGCCCCACGGACCGCGACCCGGGCCGAAGCCCGACCCGCCGCCCCAGCCGCCGCCCCAACCGCCGTCGAACCCGGACTCTCGTCTGCTGTGTCGGTGTCCGTGCATGGTGGTTCTCCTTGTCTGTCGACGCGACTCACGAACAGTCGCGATAGGTCGACGATATATCGCGACTGTTCGAGAATCAAGCGGCGACGCTGTTGTCGTGCTTGGGGTCGATGACGATGGGTACGTATCCCGCGATCTAGCCGTCGTCCTAGATCTCGCGATACGAGCCGATCGCCGCTCCAGGGCGGGAAAAAGTCACAGGTTCGTTGAGGTACGGCGCAGGTTTGGTTAGCGTGCGACGACGGGGACACGCGAATTGCCCGAGGAGGTCCTGACCGTGGCGAGCGCACAGGGGATCGGCCCTCGCGCCCACACCGCAGCACGTGCGGGTGTGGACGCCCGACGAGCCGAAGCAATCTCAAGGAGAGCCACGATGACCAACGTGCCGGCCACGCCGCTGGGCGAGAAGCGCACCGTGCGCATCCAGTGGGCACCGTCCGCGGCTCCACGCATCCGCAAGGAGCTCGTCGAGGACCTCCTCGCGCGCGAGCTGCCCTCGCAGGTCATCGACGAGGCCGAGATCGTCGTCAGCGAGCTCGTCGCCAACGCCATCCGGCATGCCAAGCCGCTCGCCGACGGTGCGATCCGCATCCACTGGAAGGTCAAGAACAACGTCGTCGAGGTCGAGGTGTCCGACGGCGGCGGTCCGACCGCCCCGCGCCCGTCCCCGCCGACCACCTGGGCGCCCGGGGGTCGCGGGCTGCGCATCGTACGGTCGCTGGCGCACGAGTGGGGCGTCATCGACGAGCCGCACGGCCGCACCGTCTGGGCCTCGCTCGGCGGCCCCTCCCGTCGCCGGTCGCACTGACACCACGACGCACCGAGGTGACGCTGCCCGACCCGGCGCTCGTCGTCCTCGTCGGCGCGTCCGGCTCGGGCAAGTCGACCTGGGCCGCCGAGCGCTACCGGGCGGCAGAGGTCGTTTCGTCCGACGCCCTCCGTGCCGTCGTCGGCAGCGGCGAGCAGGACCTCGACGCCTCCGTCGACGCCTTCGCCGTCCTCGAGCAGGTCGTCGCCGCACGGCTCGGTCGTGGCCTGACCACCGTCGTCGACACGCTCGGCACCGACGCGGCGCGGCGTCGCCGTTGGCTCGACGGCGCCCGCGCGGCGGGACTGCCGGCCGTGGCCGTCGTGCTCGACACCCCCGCCGCCGTATGCCGTTCGCGCAACGCCGCGCGTGACCGCCCCGTCCCGGCGCGCGTCCTCACGAACCAGCTCGCCTCCGTCGCCACGGCCACGGACGAGCTCCAGGCCGAGGGCTGGGACCTCGTCAGCCTCGTGACCGACGGCGCCCCGACCGAGCCCGGCCGCCTCTCCCGCAACACACCCGGTAGCGGTCAACCCGAGGCGGCTGCAACCGTGGGGCGCGGACCGCTTCCGGGTGTGTTGCGGGGCCAGGGCTCCGGACTGCGGGGCGTCGTGCTCCAGCTCTCGCGCTTCCCGGCTGACGGTGACCTGCTGGCCTGGCTGCGTGACATGGCCGGCGCCGCCGAGGCTGCCGGCCTGACGGGCATCGCGCTGATGGACCACCTCATCCAGATCCCACAGGTCGGCCGCGCCTGGGACCCGATCCCGGAGCCGTGGGTCACCTTGGGCGTCTTGGCCGCGTCCACCACGCGGCTGCAGCTCGGCACGCTCGTGACGCCGGTGACCTTCCGCGAGCCGGGCATCACGGCGAAGGCGGCCGCGACGCTCTCGGCGCTGTCGGGCGGGCGCGCCTTCGTCGGCGTCGGCGCGGGCTGGTGGGAACGCGAGCACACGGCATACGGCCTCGGGTTCCCTTCCGCAAGAGAGCGACTCGACGCGCTCGAGCGGGGCATCGAGCTGATGAAGGCCCTCTGGGCCCCTGGAACCAAGCCGTATGCCGGACGGCGGGTCTCGCTGCCCGAGACGACCTCGTACCCGCGGCCGGTCGGCCCGATCCCCGTCATCGTCGGAGGCGGTGGTGCCCGGTCGCTGCGCGTCGCCGCGCGTCTCGGCGACGGGTGCAACGTCCCCTCGGACGAGGCGGGCCTCGCCAAGGTCGACCACTACCTCGAGCTGGTGCGCGCGGAGGGACGTGACGCGTCCGAGGTTCACGCCACGGTGCTCGACCTGCCTCTCGTGGGATCCGACCGCGACGACGTGTGGGCGCGGGTGGAGCGGCACCGCGGACGCGCTCCGGCCGCGACCTTCGCGGCCCGGCACCACGCCGGTACGGCGGCGGAGCACGCCACCCGTCTGGCAGGCCTCGCCGCGCGCGGGATCACGACGGCCTTCGTGGCGCCCGTGGGCCTCACGACCCCCGACGACGTGCTCGCCCTGGCGCCGCTCGCGTCCGCGTTCGGCTGACCCGACGGCGGCCACTAGGGTGGCGCGCATGGGTAAGGCATCACGTCGTCCGCGCGGTGAGCGCACCGACCGTTCCGCACGTCCGCAGCCGGCACCGTTCGTGGCCCGCCCCTTCGAGGGCCTGCCCAACGAGACCGACTGGGTCGCGATGCGCGAGATCGTCCCGGCCGCGACCGCGACGGTGCGCTTCGCCAAGGGCAAGGCGCCCGAGGGTGCGCCCGACGAGGTGACGATCGCGACGGTGCTGCCGCTGGCCTGGCCGGGCCTGCACCGCGAGGGCGGTGAGGTGCTCGTCGGCATCCAGTCCGGCAACGCGAGCGGCGACACGAGCCGCGACATCGCCTCCGCGATCGCCCTCGCCTCGGCTGCCGACGCGGGCTCGCCCGTGACCACGCTGCCCGTGTCGATGGCCGACACCCCGCGCCTGCAGGACCTGCTCGACCTCGACGCGCCCTTCGAGATGCAGCTGCACGAGGGCTTCGACTTCTGGGTGGCCGACGCCGACCTCGACGCCGAGGGCAAGGAGTCGCTCGAGCGCGCCAACGAGTCGGCCATCCCGACGGTCAAGCTCGACGCGGCTCCGTCCGCCTTCTGGTGCCGCATCGGCGACCGCACCTACGTGCGGTGGGTGCTGCCGTTCGACGAGGACACCGCGACGAGCGCCCTCGCCCGGTTGCACGCTGCCGGCGAGAGCCACCTCGGTGACGACGGCCGTCTGCTCGGCTGCTTCCGCTCGAGCGGTCTGCTCATCCCGGTCTGGGAGGTCGACCCCGGTTCCGAGGCCGCCGACTTCGAGAAGCCCCTGGCCGAGATGAAGAAGCGCATCGACGCCGCGGCTTCCTCGACCGAGACGCTGACGGCCGCCGAGCGTGGCGCCCGGGCCGGCCTCACCAACCGCCAGGTCACCCTCCGCTGAGGCACGGGCGACGATGACGACCGTGCCGTTCTCCGTCGCCGTCGTCATCCCGGCCAAGGACGAGTCGGCCCGCATCGCCGAGACGATCCGCGGCGTGCGCAGCATCCCCGGCGTCGCCACGGTCGTCGTCGTCGACGACGGGTCGAGCGACGGCACCGCGGCCATCGCCGCCCGCGAGGGCGCCGAGGTCGTGCGCCACGCCCGCAACCACGGCAAGGCCGACGCCATGATGAGCGGCCTCGGACGGGTCAACGGCCTGCGCCGGGTCGGTCGGCTCGACGCCGACACGGCGGTGCTCTTCGTCGACGCCGACCTCGAGGCCTCCGCCAGCGCGGTCGGCGAGCTCGTCACCCCCATCGTGATCGGGGCAGCCGACCTCACCATCGCGAACCTGCCGCAGCAGCGCGGCAGCGCCGGTGGTCACGGGCTCGTCGTCGGGCTCGCGCGGCGCGGCATCGAGGAGCTCACCGGCTGGTCTCCGAACCAGCCGCTCTCGGGGATGCGGTGCCTGTCGCCGGCCGCCATCACGGCAGCGACGCCGTTCGCGCGTGGCTGGGGCGTCGAGGTCGGCATGACCGTCGACGTGCTCGACGCCGGCCTGCGGGTCGTGGAGGTGCCGTGCGACCTGCACCACCGCGTCACCGGCACCGACTGGCGCTCGCAGGTGCACCGCGCGGCGCAGTACCGCGACGTCGCCCTGGCGCTCGGTGTGCGGCGCCTGCGACGCCGCCTCGGCCACGGCTGACCCGCCAGTGAGAAAACGAGCACTCGATCGGACCCACCAGTCGAGTGCCCACTTCCCGACGCCCCGCACCAGTCGAGTGCTCACTTCCCGACGCCGGTGTGCGTTGGAAACTGAGCACTCGACTGAGACAAGAGTTCGGCGCGTCACGCCTGGACTGACGAGCGATGCGAGCGCCAGCGAGCGAGTCGAGGAGGGAAGGCGTGACGTCCAGGCGCGCCGGACGCGGGCGAGCGGAGCGAGCCCAGAGAGCGCGGAGCGAGCCCAGACAGCTCAGAGGTGGTGGCGGTCGCGGCGTCGGCGCACCGGGGCCTTGCGCGCCTCGATCGCCAGGAAGTGCATCACGGCCGACACGACGAGCGGCACCGTGAAGATCGCGGCCACCGGCGGGATCGCGGCCCCCGAGTCGTTGGTGAGGAAGCCGATCACCGCCATGACGATGATCGACCAGAGCCCGCGGTGCATGAGCGGAGCCTCGTCGAGCAGGCGCTTGAGCGGCTCCGTGCCGAAGGCGCCCGGACGCTTGACGACGACCACGACGATCGCCAGCAGCAGCGCGGCGAGGACGAGCAGCACCGGCAGGTGGATCGCCAGCGACACGTTGGCGAGGAACTTGCGCGACATGACGTCCCACGCGCCACCGTCGATGACGGTTTGGAGGAAACGGCCCGGGTGTGAGCGCTCGGACTCGGGGCGGCGCCAGTCGAGGTAGCAGACGAGCCCGACGACGAGTCCCGCCGCCACGAGGACGATGAGCACGTTGCGCGCCGACGTGCGCCACCCCATGACGCCCATGAGCAGGAAGCCGAGGGCCGGCACGAGCGCGATCGGTCCGCCGAAGTCCGCGCCCCAGGCGGGCAGCACGTCGACGGCCAGGGCCACACCACCGACGACGACCATCGCGAAGACCGCCAGGCGCGGCGCGTTGCGGCGCACCAGTGCGTGCGCGAGGGCCGCGCAGAGCATCAGGACCGCGGCGGCATACAGGGCGAAGGCGACGTTGCCCATGCCGTAGAAACGACCACCGACGAGCGGCTGCAGGCCGAAGATCGACGAGATCTGCAGGTGCGACCCGGTGAGCAGGTCGACGCCGATGACTCCCGCCGTCACGGCCGACATCGCGGCCAGGGGGCCGAGGGCGGAACTGCTCCACGGACCCCTCAGGCACACGAGGGTGATGGCCGCGCTGATGAGGAACACCAGCACGAAGAGCATGACGGCGAGCACGATCGTGTCGGTCGACCACCGCCACCACGGGATGAGGTTGGCGAGGAAGGTCGCCGCAGGCATCGCGGCGGACAGCAGGCCCACGAGCCGCACCATGCGCAGCACGCGCGCCCGGGTGAGACGGCGGTTCCACGGCCGAGCCCGCCGCACCACGACCCACAGCACGAGCAGCGCGAGCGCGGTGCCGGCCAGCCAGATGACGAGGAAGGGCGCCACGATGCGGTGCATCGCATCGGCCTTGGTGTCGATGTCGGTGAGCACCGTCAGCTTGCTCGCGGCGGTCGACTCGCTGTTGTTGGCCGACGGCGAGACGCTGAGGGCGCGGCCACCGATCGCCGCGACGGGGTTCACGCCGCCGCGCTGGAGGATCGTCGCGGTGATGTCGGACAGCTGCGCGACCCCGGTGAGGCGGGTCGAGGCCGACGCGAGCAGACCCGGGCCGTAGTGCGGGCCCGACGCGGTGAGCAGCCGCAGCCGCTCCTGCTGGTCGCGGTCGGCGAGGCCCACGACGAGCAGGTCGGCCCCGTTGGGCATCGCGTCGATGACCTGCTCGAGGCGCCGCTCGATGCCGTTGATCTTCTCGATGTGCCGGGTGCGGTCGGGGTCGGTGGCGTCGATGCTGCCCACGTCGACGATGCTCACCGGGCACTGGGCGAGGTCGGACACGAGCGTGGTCGCCTGGAACAGGCTGTACTTCGCGACCTTGCCGCCCGACGTCGCCGCAGCCAGCCCGGCGCCGGGCCCGACCGCCTGGATGCACGTCTTGGCCGCCGCGAAGCTGTCGCCCAGCATGCCGAGCCGGGCCCGGAACTCGGCCTCGCGCGAGGCCGTCGCCAGGTCGTCGAACCCGATGACGCGGAAGCCGGACGTCGCGTCACCGGCGACCGACGGCAGCGACGCGCACGAGGGGCGGGCCTCGCTGGTGTCCGGACCGGCGGCCTCACCCGCGGAGACGGTGGCCCAGCCATCGGTGGGGCACGTCGTCAGACGCAGGCTCTTGACCGACACCGAGGCGGCTGAACCGTCACGCAGCAGGCCCCACAGCGTCGGGGTGTCCTTGGCCGAGACGTCGTCCCACGACAGGCCACCGAGGCCGACCACGACGAGCGACTCGCCTGGTTTCGGCTGCGTCGTCGGCGGCACGGGGACCGTCGTCCGGTTGACGTAGGCGAGGCTGAGACCAGCGACCATCACCAGGAGCAGGACGACGAGCGTCTTGACGGGATGGCGGCGGATCACGGGGGACAGACTACAAACCGGGGCTGTATGCCGAGGGTGAGGTCACGGGCTGGAATCGACCGGGCGCCGGGGCGCCACGCGGCTACCCTTGCCGATCGTGGACTCCTCGACGCTGACGACCGTGGCCGCCGTCGCCGCGGGCGTCGCGCTGCTGGCTCTCGTCCTGGCGGTGGCGGCCCAGCTGCGGCTGGCCAGGGTGCGCCGCGACTTCGCCGCGCTCGGCGGGGACGGCCGCACCGACATCGCGCGCGTCGCCGCCACGCAGAACCACCGCATCGAGCGGCTCACGGCCGAGGTGGCTGCCCTCCGCGACCACGTCGCCACGGCGGAGGAGGACGTGCGCCAGAGCCTGCGCAACGTCGCCGTGGTGCGCTACGACGCGTTCGGCGACATGGGCGGACGGCTCTCGTTCTCCGCCGCCATCGTCGACGACCTCGGGGACGGCATCGTGCTCAGCTCGATCCATGCTCGCGGCGAGTCCCGCACCTACGCCAAGGGCATCGTCGGCGGGCGGTCCAGCATCACCCTGACCCCCGAGGAGCAGCAGGCGCTGGCCTCGGCCAACCGCGACGAGCCCGCCGCCACCAGCAGCACGCGCGCAGGCAGCGCTCGCGCGGCAGACAGCACGAAGGACGTGTCGTGACCCCGCCCCGCACCCCCGACCAGCTCCACCGCTTCGGCTACCTCGGGCCACGCGGCACCTTCACCCAGATGGCCCTCGACGCGTGGGACGCCGCGGAGGGCCGCGAGCACCTGCCGTTCGGGTCGGTCGACGCGGCGCTGAGCGCGCTGCGCGCGGGCGACATCGACGCCGCGATGGTGCCCATCGAGAACTCCGTCGAGGGCGGGGTGTCGGCGACGCTCGACGCCCTCGCGACCGGTGATCCGCTCGTCGTCGTCGGCGAGGTGCTCGTGCCGATCACCTTCGTGCTCTGTGCACGCCCGGGCACGACGCTCGACTCCGTGCGCACCGTGGGCACCCACTCGCACGCGTGGGCGCAGGTGCGCGGCTGGATGGGCGCGAACCTGCCCGACGCGGCGTACGTGCCCACCCTGTCGACCGCAGCCAGCGCCGCCGCCCTCGCGCAGCCCGGAGAGGTCATGTTCGACGCCGGCGTCTGCGCCCCGGTCGCGGCGCGCAACGAGGGCCTCGAGGTGCTCGCCGAGGACATCGGCGACAACACCGCCGCGGTCACCCGGTTCGTGCTCGTCGCCCGGCCCGGCACCCTGCCGGAGCCTTCGGGCGCCGACAAGACGACCGTGGTGCTGTTCCAGCGCGACGACCACGCGGGCGGCCTGCTCGAGCTGCTCGAGCAGTTCGCGGTGCGCGGCGTCAACATGACCCGGCTCGAGTCGCGCCCCACCGGCGAGGCGATGGGCTCGTACTGCTTCTCCATCGACTTCGAGGGGCACGTGCTCGACGCGCGCGTCGGCGAGACGCTCATGGGCCTGCGCCGGGTGTGCGCCGAGGTGCGCTTCCTCGGGTCCTACCCGCGCGCGGACGGCGGCCGGCCCGACGCCCGGCCGGGCACCTCCGACGAGGACTTCAGCCGCGCCCAGTCGTGGCTGGACGACCTGCGCGCCTGACCGAGTCCCTTGACGGCTGGACGTCAGCCCGTTGTCGGCCCGTTGTCAGCCGATCGTCGCGCCGCTCTTGAGCAGGAAGAGGGTCTCCTCGCCCACGACGCCGTCCTCGCCGATGCGGTTGGCGTCCTGGAAGCGCTGGACGACCTTCTTCGTCTCGGGTCCGAACGTGCCGTCGACGGTGAGCTTGCCACCCGCGGCCCGGAGGGCGCGCTGCAGCGTCTCGACGTCGGGGCCCTTCGAGCCCTGCTTGAGCGTCTCGCTGCCCATGGACCGGGAGATGATGAGCACCCAGACCCCGGCGTCGACTCGCCCCGGCTTGGGCGCCGGCCCCTCGAACGTCGCCTCGACCCGGCGCATCGCCTCACGCGTCTGCGCGCCGTAGACCCCGTCTACCGCCACCGGACCGAAGTCGGCGTCGTTGAGGAAGCACTGCAGGGCGCTCACGGCCGGACCCTTCGAGCCGGGTGAGACGACCGGGTATGCCGGCAGCGTCCGCTCGCACGCACCCGCGACGCTCCCCGGGTCGGTGGCCGTGGCCGTCGCCGTGGCCGTCGGCTTGGCGGTCGTCGCGGTGGGGGTCGGCTTCGAGGGGGTCAGCGGATCGGCGGTGACCGTGGGCAGCGGCTCGGTGGGCCCGGGTGCCGTGCTGCCGGTGGTGGCCATGGCGGTCTCCGACGCCGACGACTCGGCAGCCGTGGGGGTGGCCGGGCCGGCAGAGGTGCAGGCCGAGAGCCCCAGACCCAGGGCGGCGGCCACCGCCAGCGAGGTGGTCACGCGCCGCGCACCGACCGGCGCACCGTTCGTCATGCCGAACATCCGACTCCCCTGAGCTCACGGCGCGGCCCCGACGTCCGCGCACGTCCGAAGAGTATGCGCCCGCCCGACCGGGCGCGCGAGCGCGACGCGCGGCGACGGCATACGTGGTCGGCGGCAGTGCACCCCGAGGGGCAGGGAGGGGGCGCCGGTGCTGCCAGGCCCGGCGCCCCACCGATCGGGACCGCCCCCTGGTGGTCCCGACTTCCCTGCTGCGGTCACCGGGCCCTGCTGCCCCTCCGCAGCGCCCCGACATCGGCCCGGTGACCAAACCCCCGTCAGCAAGAGTCGGTACGCGGCGGCTTGATACGTCCTGAGGCGGACAAATTTCTCGAGTCGATGTATCAGGAACGCGAGCACGCGCACTCACTCGGGTGTAAGGGTCTTTCCAGCACCGTCGCCCCACCATCCGTCCCCTCAGGAGGTCAGCCGATGTCAGAGTCGGGTCCCGATGCGCCGCAGGGCGCGAACGACGCGAGTGGGACGGGCGGCCGGCGCCGGTCCGAACGACCGCCGGTCCGCGCCCTCGACCCGGCCACGGCGCTGCGCCTGACCGACGGCCAGCCGCCCCGGCCCGCGCTCTACCTCTCGGACCGCCTGCTGCTCAGCAACGAGGGCGGCCGCCCGCGGGGCCTCGACGACCTGCGCGACGCGCTCGGCAAGCTGGAGCTGGACTACGAGGTGACGCCCCGGCAGGACGGCGGCCCGCGCGACATCGACCAGCCGACGTGGGGCACGAGCATCACGATCCGCCCGACCCGGTCCCCGATCGAGCCCGTCGACGCGTGGAACGTGCTGCAGCGGCTGCGCGAGGCGGGGGAGCCGATCGCGCAGCGCCTCAGCCTCGAGCACGTGCTGCGTCCCGCCGACGGCTACTGGGGTGGCGTCGGTGGCTACTGGGGTGGCGTGGGCGGCTACTGGGGTGGCGTGGGCGGCTACTGGGGCGGGGTCGGTGGCTACTGGGGTGGCGTCGGCAGCGCCGTGCAGGAGTACGCCGTGCCGGGCCGCGGCGGCCGTATGCCGGTCGCCCTGGCCCTGCCCGACCCGCGGCTGCGCGCGCGGTCCCTCGACCGCGCGCCCGTCATCGTCGTGCCGGACACGGCGATCGCCGGGCACCCCTGGTTCAAGGACGACTCCGGCATCGTGCGGCTCGTGCTGAAGGAGGGCAAGCTCATCCCTCTCCTCACGGGAGCCGGCGCCTCGAGCGAGCCCACGCAGCCGCCGCTCTCGGTGCCTGCTCCGAGCGAGCCCGTCGGGCTGCTGCAGGGCCACGCGACGTTCATCGCCGGGCTGCTGCGGCAGGGCTGCCCCGAGGCGACGATCGTGTCGATCCCCGTCATGGGCGACGACGGTGTCGTCGACGAGGGCTACATCCTCGACGTGCTGCAGGCCCTGCTCGACCGCCACGTGCACGGGCAGGCGCACGACCCGTCCGAGGTCGTCGACGTGCTGAACCTCTCGATGGGCTACTACGCCGAGGACCGCACCTACACGTCAGGGCCCATCGCGGACCTGCTCGACCGGTTCGCCGAGCACGGTGTGCTCGTCGTGGCGGGCGTCGGCAACGACGGCACCGACGCACCGTTCGTGCCCGCAGCGCTCGCGGCCGAGCCTCCGTCGCGCATCACGGCCAAGGCGGTGCCGCCGGTCGCGGGTGTCGGGGCGAGCAACCCCGACGGCGTGACCGTGGCGCTCTTCTCCAACAACCTGCCGTACGTCAGCGCGGTCCGCTCCGGCGTCTCCGTGGTCAGCACCCTGCCGCTCACCAACGGCATGGGCCAGCCGTCGTCGCAGGTCCGGTCCGGTGACACGGTGCGGTGCACCGTTGACCCCGACGACTACACCGGCGGCTTCGGTGTCTGGAGCGGCACGTCCTTCTCCACCCCGATCTTCGCCGCCGAGCTCGCCGCCGCCCTCGTCGAGGCGGGCGACCTCACCGACGTCTCCTCGTCCGCGATGCGCAAGCGTGCCATCAAGGCACTGCGCGCCTGCATCGGAAGGGGACGGTCATGACCCCGACCCCGACGGCTCCCGACGGCCTCGGCACCCTGGCGGGCAAGGCCTTCGCGGCCTATGTCGCCGGCGAGCGCGAGCGGCTCTCCGAGCTCGTCGACCTCGTCACGCCCGTGCTGTGGAACGCCGCGCGCTCGCAGGGCGGCTCCCACGCGACGTGCGAGGACGCCATCCAGACGGCCTTCCTCCAGCTCGTCGACCGGGCCGAGTCGATCAACGAGCCCGCCGCCGTGCTCGGCTGGCTCGTCGTCGTCGTCAAGCGCGAGGTGTGGCGGCTCGCCCGCGGCTCGCGTCGCGAGTTCGGTGTCGAGGAGGTTCCGGAGGCACCGGCGCAGCAGCTCGACCCCGAGGCGCAGTCGATCCTCTCGGAGCGCCAGCGGGTGCTGTGGCAGCACATCTCGACCCTCACCCCGCGGTGCCAGGAGCTCCTCCGGGTCATCGCGTTCGCCGACCGTCCCGACTACGCCGCCATCGCGGAGTCGCTCGGGATGCCCGTCGGCAGCATCGGCCCGACCCGCGGCCGTTGCCTCCAGAAGCTGAGGACGACTCTCGGCTCCGACCCCGGATGGGCGGTCTGACATGACATCTCACACTGACGCCATCGACGCCCGCGACGTCACCAACCTCGGTCACGTGCGCGACCTCTTCGCCCACGCCGACCCGGTGCCGAGCGATCTGGCCGAGCGGATCAAGTTCGAGATCACGGTGCACGCCCTGCACGCCGAGGTCGCCGAGCTGATGGACTCGGCCCTGCTCACCACGCGCGGCGCCGAGACGGCGGTCGAGCCGACGCCGACCGAGTCGGTCACCTTCACCGCGGCCTCCGTCAGCCTCATGGTGTCGGCGAGTCCGTCGGAGACGAGCGACAGCGACGACGCCGACCAGCGCGTACGCGTGGACGGCTGGGTCACGACGCCGGGCGCGCAGGTCGAGGCCGTCACGAACGAGGGCAGCCGCACGGCGATTTCCGATGCGAACGGGCGCTTCGTTCTGGATGATCTACCCCATGGGCCGGTCCACTTCGTGGTGACCGACCCCAGCAACGACGAGACGCGGCCGGTCATCACCCCGACGATCACGATCTGACGGGTGGCCGGCCCGAGTGAGAGGCCGGCCACGACCATCGACCTGCTGGAGCACGCACGCACCCTGCGGGACCGGGGGGCGGCGGCGAACTTCGCGGGCCGTCCCGCCGAGGCGGCCGCGACGCTCGCCGCGGCCCTCGACGAGATCGACCGCGCCGGGGGCACCGAGCCGTCCCTCGAGGCCCTCGAGCTGCGCTGCAAGACCCTCATCACGCTTGCCCTGACCGAGTTCATGCTCGAGGGGCTCGACTCGGCGACCGCACGGCTGGCCGAAGCCGAGCAGGTCGTCGACGCCCTCGGTGACGATGCGCTCCGGGCGCGCCTGGACTACCAGCGCGCCAACCTGCACGGCCGGGTCGGTGACCTCGCCTCGGCGTGGGACGGCCTCGAGGGCGCCGTGCGTCGGCTCGACGCCTTCACCGAGCGCGAGCAGGCCTCGGTGCACCTCAGCCGGGGGATGCTCGCCTTCGAGCTGCTGCGCCCCCAGGAGGCGCTCGACTCGTTCGCCGAGGCGGCGCGCCTGGCCCACTCCCTCGGTGCCGGCGAGCTGGAGTTCATGGCGCGGCACAACGAGGGGTATGCGGCATACCTCCTCGGTGACATCCCCCGCTCGCTCGCGGACATGGCCGAGGCCGAGGACATCGAGGCCGACGTCTTCAAGGGGCCGGCGCGCCTCGACCGCGCGCGGGTGCTGCTGGAGGCGGGGCTCGTCAAGGAGGCCGTCGAGGCGCTCGAGTCCGGGCTCGCGGTCCTCGTCGGCGACGGGCACGACCAGATCCGCGCCGAGTTCGAGCTCGAGCTCGCCCGGGCGCACCGGCTCCTCGGGCACCTCGACCTCGCCGCCGGCGCCGCTGCGTCCGCGCGCGGGACGTACGAGCGGATCGGGGCCACCGCCTGGGCGGCCAAGGCGGTGCTCGTCGGTCTGCTGGTGGAGCTCGACCGGCAACGTCGCCGCCCATCGCCCCCCCATCGAGAGAACGCTGCGTCCGCTCTTTCAGGCTCACCCCGCACCTCCACCCCTGATCGAGAGAACGCTCTGTCACCCGCCGCGCCCGTCGGCGAGGACGACCCGAGGGCCGTCACGCGTGCTGCGGCCGGGACGGCCGACCGGCTCGTCGAGACCGCCACCGAGCTGGGAGACTCCGAGCTCGCCGACAGCGCGCGGGTGGTGGCGGCTCAGGCCCTGCTCCTCGCCGGAGAGGTCGAGGGTGCGCAGACGCGGCTGCTGAGCCTCGAGCGGGTGTCGACGGGGTCGCTGTCCGACGAGCTCGACGCGGCCGCGGTGTCGGCGATGACGCTCGTCGCCGCGGGCGAGCCGGGGCCTGCTCGCCGCCTGCTCGTGCGCGCGTCGCGACGGCTCGCCGCCGGTCAGGAGGGCAGCGCGAGCCTCGACCTGCGCACGGCTCGAGCCGTGCACGGTGCCCGGCTGGCCGAGCTCGACCTCGAGCTCGCCGTGCCACGGGGGAGCGCCGCCGTGCTGGAGGCGCTCGACCGGTGGCGCAGCGCGACCGACCGGCTGCCCTCGCTCGGCCGCCCCGACGACGACGAGCTGGCCGCACTCACCGAGCAGCTGCGCGGTGTGCGGGCGCAGGCGCGCGGCGAGAGCGACGCGGCTGTCGTGCGTGAGCTCGACGACCACGCCTCGCGCCTCGAGCGCCGGATCCGCGACCGCGACTGGGCCCTGAGCCGCAGCGGCGGCGCCGGTCGGGCGGCCACGGTGCGGGTGCGTGACGCGCGGGCGCACCTCGTCGACGTCGACCGCGACCACGTGTGGTTCTTCCGGCACCGCGGCCGGCTCGGAGGCGTCGGCATCGTCGGCGGTCGCGCGACGCTGCGCGACCTCATGCCGATCGAGCGAGCCGTCGAGCTCGCCCAGCGCGTCCGCGTCGACCTCCGAGCCGCTGCGACCCACCACCTCGGGCCGCTCGCCGGGGCCGTGTGGTCGTCGCTGCGCTCGAGCGCCGCCGAGCTCGACGACGCGCTGATCCGCCCGTGGCGATCGGACCGCGGACTCGTCGTGGTCTCGTGCCCGGAGGTGTCGGCCCTGCCGTGGGCGGTGCTGCCGTCGATGCGCGGTCGGGCTTTCACCGTGGCGCCCTCGCTGACGTCCTTCGCCCGACGTGGTCTGGCCGGTGCGCCGCCGGGTGTGGTGCCCGAGTGTCCGACACCGGTCCACGTCAGCGTGGGGCCCGGTGTGCCGCGCGCGACCGCCGAGGCCCAGGCGATCGTCGGCACGTGGGGACCCGCGGCCCGGCTGGCGCAGCCGTCACGGCGCGACGAGCTCGTGGAGGCCCTCGCCCGTCCCGGCATCGTGCACGTCGCTGCGCACGGCACGCACCAGGTCGAGTCGCCGCTCTTCTCCTCACTCGTGCTGCACGACGGGCCCGTCTTCGCCCACGAGCTGCAGCCGACCGGCGTGCGCGCCGACCACGTCGTGCTGTCCGCGTGCGAGGTCGGCCTCACCACCCCCCGACCGGGGCACGAGTCCCTCGGCCTCGCCCTCTCCATGCTGTCGCTCGGCGCGCGGTCGGTCGTTGCCGCGGTCGCTCCGGTGCCCGACGACGTGGCCGCGACGACGATGAGCCGCCACCACGAGCTGCTCGCGTCGGGCCTGCCGAGCGACGAGGCCCTGGCGCGAGCCGTCGCCGACACGGACGACGTGGCCGCCGCCTTCCTCAACCTCGGCGGCCAGCACCACCCCTGACCCCACCGCCAAACGCCGAACGCCGCGTTCGATCGTGAACTCAGCGTTCCAACCGTGAGTTCGAGACCGAACGCCGCGTTCGACGCGGGCGTTGAGGGTGATCAGCGGACGAGGCAGGGGCGCTTCGGGTCGAACGCCCAGTCGTCCACGAGGTACTGCATCGCCACGGCGTCGTCACGCGCCCCCAGGCCGTGCTCGAGGTAGAGCTCGTGCGCCTCGGTCAGCGCGTCGCGGTCGAGGGTGACACCGAGGCCGGGCGCGGTCGGCACCTCGATCGCGCCGTCGCGGATCTCGAGAGGCGCGGTCGTCAGTGCCTGCCCGTCCTGCCAGATCCAGTGCGTGTCGAGCGCCGTGATCTCGCCGGGCGCGGCAGCACCCACGTGCGTGAACATCGCGAGCGAGATGTCGAAGTGGTTGTTCGAGTGCGACCCCCACGTGAGGCCGAAGTCGTTGCACAGCTGGGCGACCCGGACCGAGCCGGCCATGGTCCAGAAGTGGGGGTCGGCGAGCGGGATGTCGACGGCGTTCGTGCGGATCGCGTGCGCCATCTCACGCCAGTCGGTCGCGACCATGTTCGTCGCCGTCCGCAGACCTGTGGCCCGCTTGAACTCGGCCATCACCTCGCGGCTCGAGAACCGGCCCTCCGCTCCGCAGGGGTCCTCGGCGTACGCGAGCACGTCGCCGAGCCCTCGGCAGAGCCGGACGGCGTCGACGAGGAGCCAGCCGCCGTTGGGGTCGAGCGTGATCCGCGCGTCAGGGAAGCGCCGGGCGAGCGCCGTGACGGCCTCGACCTCCTCCTCGCCGGCGAGCACCCCGCCCTTGAGCTTGAAGTCGCTGAAGCCGTAGCGCGCCTGCGCCGCCTCGGCCAGCGCGACGACGGCCTCCGGAGTCAGCGCCTCACGGCGCCGCAGCTGCGACCAGCGGTCGTCGCCCTCGTCGCCGACGAGGTAGGGCAGGTCGGTGCGGGCCGGGTCGCCGACGTAGAAGAGGTAGCCGAGCATCGGCACGTGACTTCGCTGCTGCCCGTCGCCGAGCAGCTCCGCGACAGGCACGCCGAGATGCTGGCCCATGAGGTCGAGCAGCGCCGACTCCAGACCGGTGACCGCGTGCACGGTCGTGCGGAGGTCGAACGTCTGGGCGCCGCGGCCGCCCGCGTCGCGGCCGGCATACGTCTCGGAGACCTGGCGGAGCAGCTGGCGGAACCGCGCGATCTCCTTGCCCTGCAACAGCTCTGCGGCATCGCGGATGGTGTCGGCGATCTTCTCGCCGCCGGGCACCTCGCCGAGGCCGGTGTTGCCGTCGCTGTCGGTGACGAGGACGACGTTGCGGGTGAAGAAGGGGCCGTGGGCGCCGCTGAGGTTCAGCAGCATGCTGTCGTGGCCGGCGACGGGCACCACCTCGACGGAGGCGATCTTCGGTGACATCGGCGTGCTCCTGTCAGTCCTGGGCGAGGCGGAGGCGGCCTTCGACGCGCTGGGTGAGCCCCCACGGGTTGTCGTCGCGGGTGGCCTCGGGCAGCAGGTCGGCCGGCACGTCCTGGTAGGCGACGGGCCTCTGGAAACGGTAGATCGCGAGCGAACCGACCGAGGTGGTGCGCGGGTCACTCGTCGCCGGGAAGGGGCCGCCGTGCACCATCGCGTGGCCCACCTCGACGCCCGTCGGCCAGCCGTTGAAGAGGATGCGCCCGGCCTTCGTCTCGAGCAGCGGGAGCAGGGTGCGGGCGACCTCGTGGTCGGACTCCGCCGCCTGCACCGTCACCGTCAGCTGCCCCTCGACTCCGCGGAGTGCCTCGCTGAGCTCGTCGACGCCGCTCCATCGCACCAGCACCCCGGCCGCGCCGAAGACCTCCTCGCTGACGGCGGCCTCGTCGCGCAGCGTGGTCGTCGTGGTCGACGTGAGCAGCGGGGCGGGCGCGTTCGCGGCCTGACCGGCCCGGCCCTCGGCCTCGACCGTCACGCCCGCCGCGCCGCGGAGCGCGCTGGTTCCCTTGTCGTAGGCCTGCGCGATGCCGGTGGTGAGCATCGTCTGTCCCGTGGTCTCGGCGACCGCCCGAGCGGCTGCCGCGACGAACGCGTCGCCGTCGGCGCCCGCCGGCACGAAGGTGAGGCCGGGGTTCGTGCAGAACTGCCCCGAGCCGAGGGTCAGCGAGCCGACGTATGCCGTCGCGAGCGCCTCCGCGCGCCCGCCGGCGATGCTGCCGGGCAGCACGACGACCGGGTTGACCGAGCTCATCTCGGCGTAGACCGGGATGGGCTCGCGCCGGGCCGCGGCGGTCGCGACGAGTGCGAGCCCGCCGGCCCGCGACCCGGTGAAGCCGACCGCCTTGATGCGGGGGTCACGGACGAGGGCCTGCCCGACGGAGGTGCCGCTGCCGTACACGAGCGAGAACGTGCCGGCCGGCAGGCCGGAGTCCGCGACGGCGCGCGCCACCGCGGCGCCCACGAGCTCGCTCGTGCCCGGGTGGGCGTTGTGCGCCTTGACGACGACCGGGCACCCGGCGGCGAGGGCCGACGCCGTGTCGCCGCCGGCGACCGAGAAGGCGAGCGGAAAGTTGCTGGCGCCGAAGACGGCGACCGGGCCGAGCGGCACCTGGCGCTGCCGGATGTCGGCGCGGGGCAGGGGTGTCCGGTCCGGCCGGGCGGGGTCGATGCGGGCCTCGAGGTGGTCGCCGACGCGTACGACCTCGGCGAACATCCGCAGCTGACCGGTGGTGCGGGCGAGCTCTCCCGTGAGGCGGCCGAGCGGAAGGCCGGACTCGGCGACCGCGCGTGCGACGATGCCCTCACCGTCGGCCTCGATCTCGGCAGCAACCTTCTCGAGGAAGGCTGCTCGCTGCTGAGGCGATGTGGCGCGATAGGTGTCGAACGCGTCCGCGGCGGCCTGCGTCGCCTCCTCGAGCTGGGCTTCGTCGACGTTGGTGTAGACGGGCTCGAGCGGCTCGCCCGTGGCCGCCTCGACCCCGGCAGAGCCGTGGAGGCGGCCCGGCACGGGCGAGCCGGCGATGATCGAGTGTCCGGTGAGGGTGGTCATGCGGAGGAGCTCCGTTCAGCTGATCTTGTCGATGAGGATCTTGAGGTCCGACACGTCCTGCTCGGTGAGGTTCGTCAGCGGCGGGCGGACCGGTCCGGCCGGGCGACCGATGGCTTCCAGTCCACCCTTGATGATGCTCACGGCGTACCCACGCTCGCGGTCGCGGATGTCGAGATACGGCAGCACGAAGTCGCTCAGCTTGCGGTAGACGGTCTCGAGGTCCTGCCGGCGCACGTCCTCGTAGAAGCCGACCGCGAACTCCGGCACGAAGTTGAAGATGGCCGACGAGTAGGTCGTCACGCCGAGCTGGAGGAGCGGCAGCGCGAAGGTCTCGGCCGTGGGCAGGCCACCGACGTAGAGCAGGCGCTCGCCGACCCGGGCGTAGGTGCGGGTCATCGCCTCGACGTTGCCGACGCCGTCCTTGAGCCCGATGAGGTTCGGGTTGCGCTCGGCCGCCTCGGCGACGGCGACGTCGCCGAGGACCGCGTTGGCACGGGAGTACGCGATGACGCCCAGCGAGGTGGCACGGCACACGGCCGAGATGTGCTCGACGAGGCCGCGCTGGCTCGCCTCGGTGAGGTAGGGCGGGAAGAGCAGGATGCCGTCGGCGCCCGCAGCCTCCGCGGCCTTGGCCTGGGCGATGGCGACCGCGGTGCCGCCGGTGGCGGGGGCGAGCACGGGCACCTTGCCGCCGATCTCGTCGACGGCGACCCGCACCACGGTGTCGATCTCCTCGCTGCGCAGCGAGAAGCCCTCGCCGGTGCCGCCGGCGGCGAAGAGGCCCGCGACGTCGTAGCCGCTGAGCCACGACAGGTGGTCGCGGTAGGCCGCCTCGTCGAACGCGAGGTCCGGCGTGAAGTGGGTGACGGGGAACGAGAGCAGTCCCTTGCCCAGCGTGTGGGCGAGTTCGTCGGGGGCCAGGGGCACGGGAACGTCCTTTGCGACAGAGCGGCTGCCCGTCCCGGTGGTCGGTGGGCCCGCCGCTGGGCCAGTGAGTGGCATCAGGCTAGGAAGATCGCTGGATACCTGTCCAAGACGGATTGCGTATGCCGTGATGCTCCGTGAGCATCACATCGCCGGGCCTCGCTCAGCCCTCCACCCCGAGCTGCATGCGCCCGACCTGCGCGAGCACCCGCCGCAGCATCGGGCTGCGACGGCCGCGTGCCCAGATGGCGTGCAGCTCGACGGGACGCCCCGGCACCTCGCTACCGTCTGGGTCGCCGCCGCCGTCGACGAGGTCCTTGTAGGCCACGCCCTCCACCCCGAGCGACCGCGCGGAGGCAGGGACGAGGGCGCAGCCGCGGCCGGCGGCGACGAGCAGGACGGCGGTGAGGATCTGGTGCACCTGTTGCACGACCCTCGGGTGCGCGTTGGTGAGGAACCGGACGGTGAGCTCGTGGAAGTAGCGCGACTGGACCGGGTTGTAGCTGATGACCGGCACCCCGTCGAAGTCGCCCGCCGTGAGCGGCCGCGACACCCGGGCGAGCGGGTGGTCGGCCGGCACCGCGGCGCAGAGCGGCTCGCGGAAGACGACGCGCGACTCGAGCTCCGACGTGTCGAAGGGCGGCCGCGCGAGGCCGAGGTCGAGCTCGCCGCGGCGGATGCCGTCGGCCTGGGCGGCCGTCACCCTCTCGTGGAGGATCACCTCGATGCCCGGCAGGCTGCGCTCGAGCTCCTTGAGCAGCGGACCGAGCACGCCGATGGCCGACACCGCGGTGAAGCCGAGCCGGAGCGTGCCGGCGGCGCCGCCGTCGATCCGGCGTGCCACGTCGCCGGCGCTCTCGACGAGGGCCAGCAACCGGTAGGACTCGTCGAGGAACGCGCGCCCCGCCTCAGTGAGCTCGACCTTGCGGTTGTCGCGCTCGAGCAGGGTCACTCCGACGGTGCGCTCGAGCTTCTGGATCTGGCGGCTCAGCGGCGGCTGCGTCATGTTGAGGCGCTCCGCGGCGCGTCCGAAGTGCAGCTCCTCCGCGACGGCGACGAAGGCCTGCACCTGGTCGAGGGTCATCATGCCGTGGGAGATTACCGCACGTGATATCGGGAAGGTATCAACCGATGCAGCATCGGGTTTGGACAGGCATTGAGCGGATTCGTAGTGTCAGGCGGCACGGGGACAGACCGCACCCCGATGAGCACCGAGTCGGTGCCCCAGCTCGCCCCCATCTCGTAGGAGACCTTCAATGACGAACGTTCGCACGAGGACCCGTATCGCCTCCGTGGCCGGTGCCGCCGCCCTCGCCCTCGCCCTCTCCGCCTGCGGCGGGGTCAAGAACGGCAGCGGTGGTGGTGGCGACGCCTCGGGGGGCAGCGACTACCCGACGAAGAGCATCCAGATGACCGTCGGCGCCTCCGCCGGCGGCAGCAGCGACCTCATCAGCCGCGCGATGTCGAAGGGCATGGGCCAGTCGCTCGGCGTCGCGATGCCGGTCGTCAACAAGCCCGGCGCGAACGGCGCGCTCGTGGCCAAGGAGCTGCAGTCCGCCGCGCCCGACGGCTACTCCATCGCGATCCAGAACGCCTCGCTCTTCGCCATCACGCCGCTCGCGGTCTCGGAGTCGGAGTCGGTCAAGGTCGACGACTTCGACATCGTCTACGGCGTCTCGCGCGACGACTACGTGCTCGCCACCAACCCGAAGACCGGCTGGACGTCGATCGCCGACATGAAGGCCGCCGGCAAGACGATCCGCTACGGCACCACGGGTGTCGGCACGGGGGCCCAGCTCAACTCGGCCCTCACCTTCGCGACGGCCGGCATCAAGGCCACGGCTGTCCCGTTCGACGGCGGCGCGCCCAACCTGACCGCGCTGCTCGGCGCCCAGGTCGACGTGTCGACGATGCAGGTCGGCGAGGCCATCGAGAACATCAAGGCCGGCAAGCTCGTGCCGCTGGCCGTCTTCTCGGCCGACCGCGTGAAGTTCCTGCCCGACGTGCCCACCGCCAAGGAGCAGGGCTTCGACGTGCAGGTCTCGCAGTACCGCTTCATCACGACGCCGAAGGGCACGCCGCAGGCGGTCAAGGACAAGCTCGTCGAGGCGGCGAAGAAGACGTTCGCCACCGAGGAGTACAAGAAGTTCAACGAGGAGAACAACCTCACGCCGCTCGAGATCCCGGGCGCAGAGGTCGCGGCCAAGCTCAAGGCCGACCTCGCCTCGAACACGGCCAAGCTCAAGGAGTTCGGCATCTCCCTCGCGTCGAACAGCTGACGCCACCCTTACCGGAGGCCCGGCGCGGGGTGCGCAACCCGCCCCGCGCCGGCCCGCCCAGACGCACCCACTCGAAGAGGAGCCAAGGATGAGCACGACGAGCGAACCGGCGCGGCCCGAGGCCGCGGACGCCGCCGAGGTCGACATCCTCGAGGAGCTCAAGGCAGAGCTCGCCCATGACCTGGAGGAGGAGAGGCCTCCTCACGCCGGTCCCCTCGCCCAGGTCGCCGCCGGCCTCGTGACCCTGGCCCTCGGCGTGGCGGGCGTCGTCCTGTCGCTGGGCTACGGCCTCGGCAGTCTGACCCAGCCGGGGCCCGGGCTGTGGCCGTTCGCCGTCTCGGTCGCCGTGACGGCGCTGTCCGTCGCGCAGGTCGCCTTCGGCCGCCGCGCCCAGGACACCGAGCAGTTCACGCGGTCGAGTGCCCTCACCGCGCTCGGCGTGCTCAGCCTCGTCGTGCTGGCCGGGCTGCTGCCGGTCATCGGCTTCGAGGTGCCCTCGCTCGTGCTCATGGTCGTGTGGCTGCGCTTCCTCGGCGGCGAGTCGTGGCGCATGACGGCGCTCATCAGCGTGGTCACGGTCGCGGCGTTCTACGCGCTCTTCGTGCTCGCGCTGTCCATCCCGCTCCCGCGACTGATCTGAAGGGAGGCGCGCCATGGACTTCACCCCGATCATCGACGGCTTCGGCATCGTCCTGCAGCCGACCAACCTGCTCTACTGCCTCATCGGTGTCGTCATCGGCATGCTCATCGGCGTGCTGCCGGGCCTCGGGCCGGCGGCGACCATCGCGATCCTGCTGCCCATCACCTACGGCGTCGAGCCGGTCTCGGCGATCATCATGCTCGCCGGCATCTTCTACGGCGCCCAGTACGGCGGAACCATCACCTCGGTGCTGCTGCGGCTACCGGGCGAGGCGAGCTCGGTCGTCACCGTCTTCGACGGGTTCGCGATGGCCAAGCAGGGCCGGGCCGGGGCCGCGCTCGGCATCGCGGCCATCGGGTCGTTCATCGGTGGCACGGTCTCGATCATCGGCCTGTCGGTGCTCGCCCCCGTCATCGCCGGCTACGCGCTGGACTTCGGGCCGCCGGAGTATGCCGCGCTCGGGCTCCTGGGCGTGCTGCTCGTCTCGACCGTCGGCAACGGCGGCAAGCTCAAGGCCGTCATCGCCGCCGCGCTCGGCCTGCTCATCGCCACGGTCGGCCGTGACTCGTTCACCGGCGCCGAGCGGTTCACCTTCGGCAACCTCAACCTCGCCGACGGCATCGACTTCGTGCCGATCGCCATGGGCCTCTTCGGTCTCGGCGAGATCCTCTACAACCTCGAGGAGAACCACAAGAAGGTCCACGCGCCGGCGAAGGTCACCAAGGTGTGGCCCAGCCGCAAGGACCTCTCCGACTCCAAGGGTGCGATCGCTCGTGGCTCGGGCATCGGCTTCGGCCTGGGCGTGCTGCCCGGTGGCGGCGCCGTGCTCTCGTCACTCGTCGCGTATGCCGTCGAGAAGCGTCGCGCGAAGCAGCCCGAGCGCTTCGGCAGGGGCGCGATCGAGGGCGTGGCCGCCCCCGAGACCGCCAACAACGCGGCCGCGACGTCGTCGTTCATCCCGCTGCTGACGCTCGGCATCCCCGCCAACGCGACGATGGCCCTGATGTTCGGCGCCCTTCTCCTGCAAGGGGTCCAGCCAGGTCCACAGCTCGTCGACACCCACCCCGACATCTTCTGGGGCGTCATCAACTCGATGTACATCGGCAACATCCTGCTGCTCATCATGAGCATCCCGATGGTCGGCGTCTTCGTGCGCATCCTCAGGGTGCGGCCCGCCATCCTCGCGCCGATCACGGCGCTCATCACGGTTCTCGGCGTCTACACCGTCAACAACTCGGTCTTCGACATCTACCTCGTCATCGTGTTCGGCGTCGTCGGCTACCTCATGAAGAAGTTCGGCTTCGACCCCGGCCCGATGGTCCTGGCGTTCGTGCTCGGCACGCTCATCGAGTCCTCGGCCCGTCAGTCGCTGCTCATCTTCGGGGGTGACCCCACCGGGTTCCTCACCCGCCCGATCTCGGGCACCGTCCTGGCCGCCATCGTCGCCGTCGCGATCTTCCCCTTGGTGCGCAAGGTGATCCGTGCGCGCCGCGGCGGGCCCGTCGACGCCCCGGGCTCGACCCCCACAGAGATCCCCGCAGGGATCCCCGCAGAGATCCCCGACCGCGAGACCACGGAGGCGAAATGACCATCCTCGTCGGCTACCTCGACACCCCGGAGGGCCGGGCCGCGCTCGACTCGGGCATCGCCGAGGCGGCGCTGCGCGACCAGCCCCTGGTCGTCGTCAACTCACCCCGGCGCGGCGCGCCCGTCGACGACGACATGCTCGCGCCCGAGCAGGTCAGCGCCATCGTCGACCGCGCGACCGACCGTGGCGTCCGCGTCGAGGTGCGCCAGCCGCTGCACGGCGACTCGCTCGCCGAGACCCTCGAGTCGGTCGCCCGCGACGTCGACGCCTCCCTCGTCGTCATCGGCATCCGGCACCGCAGCCCGGTCGGCAAGCTCATCCTCGGCAGCACCGCCCAGCGCATCCTGCTCGACGCGTCGGTGCCTGTGCTCGCCGTCAAGGCGGACTCGTGACGCGCGCGACCCGCTCGCGCATCGCGGCGGTCGAGATCACGCCCGTCGCGTTCGAGGACCCGCCGCTGCTCAACGTCGTCGGGGTGCACCAGCCGTACGCGTTGCGCGCGATCGTGCGCGTGCGCACCGACTCAGGGTCGGTCGGCCTGGGCGAGACGTATGCCGACGAGACGCACCTCGCGCGCCTCGCCGCGGTCGCGAAGGCCGTGGTCGGCACCGACGTCTTCGACCTCAACGCGCTGTGGCGCGCCACCGTCGACGCGCTGGGCGCGAGCACGGGGGGAGGTGGCGCCAGCTTCGGCGGCATGCTCGAGCTCGGCTCGGCGGTCGCGACGGTCTACTCCCCGTTCGAGGTGGCCTGCCTCGACGTCCAGGGCCGCGAGACCGGCCGCCCGGTCAGCGACCTGCTCGGCGGGGCCGTCCGCGACACGGTGCCGTTCAGCGCCTACCTCTTCTACAAGTGGGCCGGGCATCCCGACCGGCCCGACGACGACTGGGGTGAGGCCCTGACCCCCGACCAGCTCGTCGATCAGGCCAAGCGGATGGTGACGGCATACGGCTTCGAGGCGATCAAGCTCAAGGGGGGCGTGCTGCCGCCCGCCGATGAGGTCGAGGCGATGCGGGCGCTGCGCGAGGCGTTCCCCGACCACAGGCTGCGCATCGACCCCAACGGTGCCTGGACGGTCGACACCTCGGTGAAGGTCGCGGCCGAGCTCGCCGACGTCATCGAGTACCTCGAGGACCCGACGCCCGGCATCGACGGCATGGCGGCCGTCGCCCGCGAGACCGACCTGCCGCTCGCGACGAACATGTGCGTCATCGCGTTCGAGCACCTCGAGCCGGCCGTGCGCGCGAACGCCGTCGGCGTCGTCCTGTCGGACCACCACCTGTGGGGTGGGCTCCAGCGGTCGCGCCTCCTCGCCGGCATCTGCGACACGTTCGGCCTGGGCCTGTCGATGCACTCGAACAGCCATCTCGGCATCAGTCTCGCGGCCATGACGCACCTGGCCGCCGCGACGCCGAACCTCACGTACGCGTGCGACACCCACTACCCGTGGAAGACGGAGGACGTCGTCAAGCCGGGCGTGCTCGACTTCGTCGGCGGCGCGGTCGCGGTGCCGACGACACCCGGCCTTGGCGTGGATCTCGACGAGGACGCGCTCGGCGCGCTGCACGAGCAGTACCTGTCGTGCGGCATCCGCCGACGGGAGGACACCGTCTACATGCAGTCGGTCCAGCCGGCGTTCGAACCCAACACGGCACGCTGGTAGGCGCGCTCAGCCCTGCTGGAGCCGGGCCCGCGAGTTGGCGAGGTGCAGTCTCATCGCGGCGCGGGCTGCCGGCCCGTCCGCCCGGGCGATCGCGAGGTAGATGTTCTCGTGCTCGAGCGACACCCGCGTCACGTGCGTCGCGTCGGAGACCGTGTAGGCGGCCTCGAGCCGCGTGCGCGGGAGCATGATCATCACCGGCCCCATTGACGCGAGCAGGTCTGCGTAGAAACGGTTCCCGGACGCCAGGGCGATGCGTCGATGGAACTCGAAGTCGGCCTCGACGGCGCCGCTCGGCTTCTCGCCGGCCCGGGTCAGCTCGCGCAGCGCCCGCTCGATCGCCTTCAGCTGCACCTCGGTGCGTCGCTCTGCCGCCAGCCCGGCCGCCTCGCTCTCGACCCCGATGCGGAAGTCGATCATGTCGAGCACGTCGCGGTGGGTGCGCACCCGGTCCGCGCCGACGGCGAAGCCCTGGGTCTCGGGCAGTGCGAGCACGAACGACCCGCGGCCCTGAAAGGTCTCGACGAGGCCTGCCGCCTGAAGCCGCGAGATGGCCTCGCGGACGACGGTGCGGCTCACGCCGTACTCGGCGACGAGCGAGGCCTCGGTCGGCAGCTTCTGGCCGGGCTCCATCCTGCCGGCGAGGATCTGCTCCTTGAGCTTCTCGACCAGCTCGTGCGCCAGGCCGCGGCCGGTGTCCCGGTCGATGAGGTCGGTGCGGTCCGGGCGCTCGTCACCGCCGGCGTCTCGTGGGGTCACGGCGCCCAACCTAGTCGGCGCGCAGGCGGGGCGGCGGGCACGTCAGGCGCGCCCGACCTCATAGGTGTCCACGGTCCAGGCCTTGGCCTGCTCGCTGAGCGTGAAGCCGAGGCCGGGTCGGTCGGGCACGACCATGCGCCCGTCGCGGGTCTCGAGGCGCTCGTTGAAGAGCGGGTCGAGCCACTCGAAGTGCTCGACCCACGGCTCGCGGGGGTAGCAGGCGGCGAGGTGCAGGTGGATCTCCATGGCGAAGTGCGGGGCGAGCTGCAGGCCGGCGTGGTCGGCGAGCGTCGCGAGGCGAAGGAAGGGCGTGATGCCACCGACGCGCGGAGCGTCCGGCTGGATGATGTCGGCCGCGCGCGCCTCGATGAGCCGCACGTGCTCGGCGACGCTCGAGAGCATCTCGCCGGTCGCGATCGGGGTGTCGAGCGCGGCCGCGAGCTGCGCGTGGCCCTCGGCGTCGTACGCGTCGAGGGGCTCCTCGATCCAGACCAGGTTGAGGTCCTCGACGGCGCGGCCGAACCGCAGGGCACTCGCGCGGTCCCACTGCTGGTTGGCGTCGACCATGAGCGGCACGTCGTCGCCGAGGTGCTCGCGCACGGCGGCCAACCGCTGGAGGTCGATCTTCATGTCGGGCTGGCCGACCTTGATCTTGATGCCCCCGATGCCGGCCGCGACCGACTCGGACGCACGCTCCTTGACCTCGTCGATCGGGGCGTGGAGGAAGCCGCCCGACGTGTTGTAGGTGCGCACCGAGTCGCGGTGCGAGCCGATGAGCTTCGAGAGCGGCAGGTCGGCCCGGCGTGCCTTGAGGTCCCAGAGCGCGATGTCGATGGCGGCCAGGGCCTGGGTGGCGACGCCGGAGCGGCCGACCGAGGCGCCGGCCCAGAGCAGCTTGTCGTAGACCTTGGCGATGTCGCTGGGGTCCTCGCCGAGCAGGCCCTCGGCGACCTCCTTGGCGTGCGCGAACTGCGCGGGCCCACCGGCACGCTTGCTGTAGCTGAAACCGGTGCCGCTGTGGCCCTGCTCGGTCGCGATCTCGGCGAAGAGGAGCACGACCTCGGTCATCGGCTTCTGGCGACCGGTCAGCACCTTGGCGTCGCTGATCGGGGTGGGCAGGGGCAGGACGACGGACGAGAGGGCGACGTGGCGGATGCGGTCTGCGGTCATGGCACTTCCTCGAGCACGGACGACGGTGACGCGACTTATATTACGAGTCAATTACTTGTATGACAACTAGTCTCGATCGAGTGGGCAGTTTCCGACGTCGGGAAGTGGGCACTCGACCAGGAGCTTCGGTCGAGTGCTCATTTCGCGGTCGGGTGGGTCAGGAGGCCTTGCGGAGGGCGTTGATCTCGCGGCGCTTCGTCAGCGCCATGGCGAGGGCGATCTTGCGCGCGTCGATGCTGATCTCGCGCAGCATGCCCGAGATCGGGTTCGTGTAGCCGGTGTACCAGAGGCCCCTGGCGCCGCGAGCCGTTCGACCGCCGCGCTCGACCGGGCGGCCCTTGCCGTCGAGCACGCCGAGGTGGCCGAGGAGCGGCTCGAGGCCCTGGTGGTAGCCGGTGGCGAGCACGACGACGTCCGGCCTGAGGCGGGTCCGGTCGGCCAGCACGACCTCGTCGCCCTCGACCGAGACGAGGGCTGCCACGGGCTCGACGGCGCCCGTGCGCACGGCGTCGATGATGCCGACGTCCTGGACCGGGATCGCGTTGTCGCGCTCGACGCGGGTCAGCAGCCCGGTGTCGGGGCGGGGGAGGCCGTGCGCGGACAGGTCAGGCGTCTGGAGCCGCTCGACGAAGGGGGCCACGCGGTCGACGAGTGCGGTCGGCAGGCGGCGCACGGCGATGCCGGTGTACTGCGCGGCGACGGGTCCGCGGTTGCGGCGGAGGATGTGTGGCACGGTGCGGACCGCCATCCGCACGCGGGCGGCGCCGTGCTCGGCGAGGTCGACGGCGAGCTCGGTGCCGGTGTTGCCGGTGCCGACGACGAGGACGTCCTTGCCGGCATACGCGGCGCCGTTGCGGTAGCGCCGGGCCAGCAGCACCTCGCCGGTGAACCCGTGCAGGCCGGGGACGTCGGGCTCGCGCGGCGTGTGGTTGAAGCCCGTCGCGACGACGGCGTAGGGCGCCGTCACGGACGACCCGTCGGCGAGCGAGACGGTCCACGAGCGGCCGTCGGCGGTGCGGTCCACCCGGGCCGCCTCGGAGTCGTGGCGCACGTCGAGGTCGTGGTGGGCGGCATACAGCTCCAGGTAGCGCACGACGTCGTCGCGCGAGACCCAGCGCCCCATCTCCCTCGGGATCGGCAGCCCGGGCAGACCGGAGAGCTCACGCGGGGTGTGCAGGTGGAGACGGTCGTAGTGCCCCCGCCACGAGCTGCCGACGGAGTCGCTGCGCTCGAGCACGACCGCGTGCAGCCCGCGGTGCTTGAGGGCCGCGGCGGTCGCGAGGCCGGCAGGGCCCCCGCCGATGACGTGGGCATCGACAGGTCGGGCGGGCCGGTTGGGTGAGCTCACAGTCGGACCCTAGTGCCGGCTCGGGCTCGGCGGGCCGAGGACGGCCGGACCTCGGCGCCCTGGCGTCTCAGGCGTTCTCCACGTGCTCGGCCACCCACTCGTTGAGGGGACGGATCGCGCGCCACGTGTCGCGCACACGGGTGAGGGTGCTCTTCGTCGCGAGCCAGTCGGGGTCGCCGAAGTCGCGGATCACCATGAGCTCCTTGTGACGGAGGGTCTCGATGCGGGGGTGGTCGGCGGCATACCCCCTCGGTGTGGTGCGCACCTTCTCGCCGTGCACCTCGAAGCCCTTGCGCCGCAGGCCGTCGAGCAGCGACTCGAGGCGCTGCCCGCTCGCCGGAGCGTCGACGGCTCGGCGCAGGCTCGCCGTCTGCGCGGTCGAGTGGGCGCGGAAGCCGCCGCCGGCCCGGAGCCCGGTCGCACTGATCTCGACGTAGTAGCCGGAGCTCGGCTCGGCCGCGACGAAGGCCCCGAGGTGGGTCTTGTAGGGCGACTTGTCGGCGCTGAAGCGGATGTCGCGGTTGGGGCGGAAGAGCTTCGCCTCGCCGAACTCCTCCTCGAGCGCGTCGACGAGGGCGAGCATCGGCGCACGCGCGTGCCGCTCCCACTGCTCCTTGTGGTCGGTCCAGTACGCCTTCGAGTTGTCGGCCTCGAGCCCGGCGTAGAAGCCGAGGGCGCCGGTGGGGAAGCCGGTGAAGGCGGCGGGTGTGGTCGCGTCGGCGCTCATGGGGTGGACTCTCGCACCACCCCCGGCTTGTTAGGCAAGGCTTACCTGTGCTTTGCTCATTTCGGGCACGGTGACGTGACCTAATTGCTGGGAGAAGTCTGGGACTGGAGGGGCACCGTGCTCGCGAGCAACGCGCTCATCGGACTGCGTGAGGGGCTGGAGGCCGCGCTCGTCGTCGTCATCCTCGTCGCGTTCCTCGTCAAGACCGACCGCCGGTGGGCGCTGCGCCACGTCTGGACCGGTGTGGGGGTCGCGGTCGCGCTGTCTGTCGGGCTGGGCGCCCTGCTCACCTACGGCACCAAGCAGCTGACCTTCGAGGCCCAGGAGCTCATCGGCGGCAGCGCCTCCATCATCGCCGTCGTCTTCGTGACCTTCATGGTCTTCTGGATGAAGTCCGCCTCGCGCACCATCTCCGGCGAGCTCAAGGGCAAGCTCGACCGTGCCCTCGACATGGGCCCGTTCGCGATCGCGCTCGTCGCCTTCCTCGGCGTCGGACGCGAGGGCCTCGAGACCGCGATCTTCTTCTACGCCACCACCGAGGCCGCCGGTCAGGGCAACAACCAGCCGCTCATCGGCTGGGTCGTGGGCCTCGCCGGCGCTGTCGTGCTCGGCTGGCTCCTCTACCGCGGCGCCGTGAGGATCAACCTCGCGAAGTTCTTCCGCTGGACCGGCATCCTGCTCGTGCTCGTCGCGGCCGGCATCCTCGCGTACGGCCTGCACGACCTGCAGGAGGCGCGTCTCCTCCCCGGCCTCACCACCCTCGCCTTCGACGTCAGCGCGACGGTCGACCCGAGCAGCTGGTACGCCACCCTGCTCAAGGGCATCTTCAACTTCACGCCGGCCACCACGGTGCTCCAGGCGGTCGCCTGGGTGCTCTACGTCGGCATCGTCATGACGCTCTTCCTGCGTCCGGCCCGGTCCGCCCCGCAGGCCCCGGCCGCGACCTCTGGTGGCACCCGTCCTGCCGTCGCCGCCTGAACCGGCCGACTCAGGGCCGGCACGCGCCCGAACCACCCGACCCACAGCCCAGCTCACAGGAGAACCATGTCCCGCCGCGCCCTGCGCACCGTCACTCCCCTCGCCCTCACCCTCATCGCCGGGCTCGGGCTCGGTGCCTGCACCGACAAGGCCGACTCGAACGGCGCGACCGGTGGGGCGACCGCGGCCGGTGGCCCGATCATCGTCAACGCCACCGACACGGCTTGCGAGCTGAGCGCGACCACCGCGAAGGCCGGCACCATCACCTTCGAGGTCACCAACCGCGGCACCGAGGTCAACGAGTTCTACGTCTACGCCGAGGGCGACCGCATCGTCGGCGAGGTCGAGAACATCACCCCGGGCCTCAAGCGGGAGCTCAAGGTCGAGGTCACCCAGCCGGGCTCGCTGACCACGGCCTGCAAGCCGGGCATGGTCGGGGACGGCATCCGCGGCACCTTCACCGTCACCGGATCGGCCACCGCGGGCAGCGCGGACCAGAAGGTCGCCACCGCCATCGCCGACTACAAGGCCTTCGTGGCGACACAGACCGACGAGCTGCTCACCGGCACAGCGGCTTTCGTGGCCGCGGTCAAGGCCGGCGACGTCGCCAGGGCCAAGGAGCTCTACCCGACCGCGCGGCTCCCGTGGGAGACCATCGAGCCCGTCGCCGAGAGCTTCGGCGACCTCGACCCGCGCATCGACGGACGTGAGGACGTCGTCGAGGACGGCATGACGTTCACCGGCTACCACCGCCTCGAGAAGGACCTCTGGGTCAGCGGCCTCCAGAAGGACTCGAACGCCGTCGCCGAACAGCTGCTCGCCGACGTCAGGGAGATCGCGGCGAAGAGCAAGACCGTCGAGCCCACGGCGCTGACCATCGCGGGCGGCGCCAAGGCCCTCCTCGACGAGGTCGCGACCGGCAAGGTCACCGGCGAGGAGGAGCGCTACTCGCACACCGACCTCTGGGACTTCCGCGGCAACCTCCAGGGATCGCAGTCGGCGCTCGAGACGCTCCGTCCCGTCGTCGCCGAGCGCGACCCCGCGCTCCAGAAGGCGCTCGACGCGCGCTTCGCCGCGCTCAACAAGCTGCTCGAGTCGCACCGCGTCGCAGGCACGTTCGTCTCCTACGAGAAGCTCAGCGACGCCGACATCAAGGCTCTGACCGTCTCGCTCGACGCCCTCAGCGAGCAGGTGGCCAAGGTGCCCGGTGTCGTGGAGGCCAAGTGAGCACCGAGGGCCTGAGCCGCCGTCGCCTCCTCGGAACCGGCGGGACGGCCGCCGTCGCAGGTGTGGCAGGTGTCGCCGTCGGCGCCACGACCGCTGGAGCCCTCGCTCTGCGAGGGAATGCCGTGACCGATGACAGCACCGCCGCAGGTGCCCCGGGGGCGACGACCCCGTCGCCGGCGCTCGCCCTCGATGCGGCGATCCCCTTCCGCGGCGTCCACCAGGCCGGCATCGTCACGCCGGCCCAGGACCGCCTGCACTTCGTCGCGCTCGACGTCGTGACGAAGGACCCGGCCCAGCTGCGCGGGCTGCTCGAGGCCTGGACCCGTGCCGCCGAGCGGATGACCGTCGGTGCCGAGGCGGCTCCGGGCGGCCTCGTCGGCGGTGGACCCAACCGGGCACCCGAGGACACCGGCGAGGCGTACGGCCTGCCGGCATCCGGCCTGACGATCACGATCGGCTACGGACCCTCGCTCTTCGACGAGCGCTTCGGTCTCGCAGCGAAGAAGCCGGCGGCCCTGAAGGAGCTGCCGGCCTTCGCCGGCGACCAGCTCGACCCGAGGCGCACCGGGGGCGACCTCTGCATCCAGGCGTGCGCCAACGACCCGCAGGTCGCCGTCCACGCGGTGCGCAACCTCATCCGCCTGGGCTTCGGCGTCGTCGCCGTCCGCTGGTCGCAGCTCGGCTTCGGCCGCACGTCGTCGACGTCCACCGCCCAGGCCACGCCGCGCAACCTGTTCGGCTTCAAGGACGGCACGAACAACCTCAAGGCCGAGCAGCCCGAGGACCTCGCGCAGCACGTCTGGGTCGCGAAGGACGACGAGCGGACCGGCGGCGCGTGGATGGCCGGCGGCTCGTACCTCGTCGCGCGACGCATCCGCATGCACATCGAGGTCTGGGACCGCACGCCCCTGCAGGAGCAGGAGGACATCATCGGCCGCGACAAGAAGGAGGGCGCGCCCCTCGGGCAGGCCAAGGAGTTCGACGCGCTCGACTTCGCGAAGAAGGGCCCCGACGGCGCGACCGCGATCCCCGTCGAAGCGCACGTTCGCCTGGCCCACGCCAGCCGGCTCGGCGGCATACGCATCCTGCGCCGCGGCTACAACTTCACCGACGGCTCCGACGGGGTCGGCCACCTCGACGCGGGGCTCTTCTTCCTCGCGTTCATGCGTGACCCCGAGAAGCAGTTCGTGCCGATGCAGCGGGCGCTCGCGAAGGCGGACGTGCTGAACGAGTACATCGAGCACAACGGCTCTGCGGTCTTCGCGTGCCCGCCCGGGCTGGCTGACGGCGAGCACTGGGGCCAGGCGCTCTTCGCCTGACCGCCGCTCCCTTGCCACCGAACGCGGCGTTCGGTGGCGAAAGCGCTGTCAGAACACTGAGTTCGCGATCGAACGCCGCGTTCGATGCGGGCGTGGTGCCTGGTCCTAGACGCTGACGCGCACCGTGAGGGAGCCGGGGCGCACGTTCGCGGTGACCTCGGTGGCCTCGCCGACGACGTCGCCGTCGATCTGCAGGGGGAGCGGCCGGTCGGCGCGCACCCGGATCTCCTTGCACACCTTGTGGTCGAGCGTCGGGTGGCCCTTGCGGCGACGGGTGGCGACGCGGGTCGCCACCGGCACCCAACCGACGACGCCCTTGGGCGAGGCGATGACGGTGTCGAGCTGGCCGTCGTCGACGCGGGCACTCGGCATGAGCACGAGGCCGCCGAGCAGCCGGCCGCAGTTGCCGATGACGACCATGCGAGCGCGTCTGCGGAACTCGAGGTCGTCGTCCACCTTCACCGAGACGCGGAACTCCGGCGACACGAGGTGCTTCAGGCCCGAGACCATGTAGGCCGGCCAGCCCACCTTCGCCTTGAGGTTCTCGTTGGTGCCCGCCATGATCTGCGCGTCCATGCCGACGCCGGCCATGACGACGAAGTAGTGCGTCTCGGGCGCGCCGGACTCGTCGGGGGCGTCGTCCATCGGGGCGGCCCCGACCACGATCTCGCCGACGTCGATGCGGCGGTTGCGCCCGGTGAGCGCCACCGCGACCGCGGCCTCCAGCGCGACCGGCAGGTCGAGGTTGCGGGCCAGCAGGTTGCCGGTGCCGGCCGGCAGGATGCCGAGGGGCGTCTCGGTGCCGACGAGCGCGCTCGCGACGTTGCGCACCGTGCCGTCGCCGCCGAGGCTGCAGACGACGTCGACGCGCTCGCTGACGGCCTGTGCCGCCTGGCCGCGGCCGGGGTCGTCGATCGTCGTCTCGAAGTAGAGCGGCTCACCCCACCCGTTGGCGAGGCACGTGCTCGTGATGCGCTCGCGGACACCCGGCAGGTCGGCGAACTTCGTCGGGTTGATGACGATCCCGGCACGCTTGAGCGGCGCGGGCGAGTCGTCGTCGCCGGAGCGAAAGTGGTCGCGCGGCGGACGGGGTCGACGGCGCCGCAGCGTGGCGGTCGTCTCCGGCGCGACACGGTTCAGGACGAGCCCCCCGACGACCAGCGCCAGCACGACGACGCCGGCGATGATCCACGGCAGGTAGTCCTTGAGCACGAAGACATACGCTATCCCGCGCGTGGGGCGCTCCCCGAATCGCCGGTGGACCGCGGCCCTAGGCTGGGCGCATGAGCGAGCCCCTCACCGACCCCGGGCCGTCGACCCCGGACGACTCGGACTGGACGTGGGTGCTGACCCGCCCGTGCCCCGACTGCGGCTTCGACACCGACGCGCTCGACGTCGCCGACGCACCGGCCGTCCTCCGCGACGCGGGGCAGAGGTATGCCGCCGCGCTGGGTCGCGACGACGTGCGCACCCGACCGGCCGAGGGGGTCTGGTCGCGGCTCGAGTACGCCTGCCACGTGCGCGACGTCTGCGACGTGATGACGGGCCGCCTCGAGCAGATCCTCGCCGGCGGTGGCGAGCTCGTCACCTTCGCCAACTGGGACCAGGACGCGACGGCCCTCGAGCGGCAGTACTGGCGCTCCGACCCCGACGTCGTCCAGCGCGAGGTCACGGCGGCGTTCGAGACGGCGGCGACGGCATACGCCCGACCCTCCGGTGCGCAGTGGGAGTGGCCCGCCCTGCGCAGCAACGGCTCGCAGTTCACGGCCCGCACGCTCACGCTCTACTTCCTGCACGACATCCGACACCACCTCTGGGACGTGACCGCATGACTCTCCCGATCGACGTGACCCTCCAGCTTCCCGAGCCCCGCACGCCCGACCCGCACGAGGCGCCGGCGATCCGCTGGGGCGTGCTGGCTCCCGGCGGCATCGCGCACGCCTTCGCCGACGCCGTCGCGGTGGGCACCTCGTCGTCGGTCGTCGCCGTCGGCTCGCGCAGCAAGGAGCGGGCTCAGGACTTCGCCGACGAGTTCGGCATCGCCCGCGCGCACGGTAGCTACGAGGATCTCGTGGCCGACCCCGACGTCGACGCCGTCTACGTCGCGTCACCGCACTCCGAGCACCGCGACCACGCGCTGCTCGCCATCGAGGCCGGCAAGCCGGTGCTCGTCGAGAAGGCCTTCACCCGCAGTGCCGCCGAGGCGCGCGAGGTGCTGTCCGCCGCCGAGTCCCGCGGACTGCTCGTCATGGAGGCGATGTGGAGCAGGTTCCTGCCGCACTACGACGTCGTGCGCCACGTCGTCGAGGCGGGGCTCATCGGCGACCTCGTTGCGGTGTACGCCGACCACGGCCAGCACCTCTACCCCGACGGACCCGCCCGGCTCTCCCAGCCCGAGCTCGCCGGCGGCGCCCTGCTCGACCTCGGCGTCTACCCCATCTCGTTCGCCGACGTCGTGCTCGGGGCGCCGGCTTCGGTCACGGCCGTCGGCACGCTCACCGACCTCGGCGTCGACGCGTCCTCGACCGTCACCGTCACCGGCGCCGCTGGTGGCCACGGGGTGCTCACGTGCACGATGGCTGCCGCGACCCCGTGCTCTGCTGTCGTCGCCGGCACCGAGGCGCGGCTCGAGCTCTCCAGCACGTTCTACACGCCCGGGTCGTCGATCCGTCTCGTCAACCGCGCCGGCGACGTCGTCGACGAGCGCGATGGTGGCCTGCCCGATGACGTGCGCGGCTTCTCCTACGAGGCAGCGGAGTTCGCCCGTCGTCTCACCGCGGGTGAGCGCGAGTCGCCGCTCATGACCCACGCCGCCACGCTGCGGGTCATGGAGACGATGGACGAGGTGCGCCGCCAGACCGGGGTCGTCTACCCCGGCGAGTGATCGGTGGCCGGCGGGCGAGGCCTGCCGTCACCGCGATCCCGCTCCCAGGGAGGCTTTTATGAGCACCTCGACCGACCGCAAGGGCAGCACGGGTGGGTTCGCGCGCCTACTCGGAGGCTAGGCGCCCGTGATGTTCGGGTCGCGCCAGCGGCGCTCGAAGGGCAGGCGCCACGTGAAGGGCGAGACGAGCTGGTGGATCTGGTTCGGTCCCCACGTGCCTGCCTCGTACGGCCGCACGACGGGCGGGTTGTCGAGCAGCGGCTGGGAGATCTCCCAGAGGCGCTCGATGCCCTCGGCGGACGTGAAGAGCGTGCGGTCACCGCGGGCCGCGTCGTAGATGAGGCGCTCGTAGGCCTCGAGCACCGCACCCGCCCAGTTCGTCTCCTGCATCGAGAACTGCATCGACAGCTTGTCGAGCTTCATCCCCGGGCCGGGGCGCTTGCCATAGAACGACAACGACATCCGGGCCTTGTCGGCGAGGTCGAAGGTGAGGTGGTCGGGGCCGTTGTCGCCGACGCCCGAGCTCGCCGGGAACATCGAGCGCGGCGGCTCCTTGAAGGCGATCGAGATGATGCGGGCGCCCTCGGCCATCCGCTTGCCGGTGCGCAGGAAGAACGGCACCCCGGCCCAGCGCCAGTTGTCCACGTAGCACTTGAGCGCCACGAAGGTCTCGGTCTGGCTCTCGGCGGACACGCCCTCGACGTCGCGGTAGCCGACGTACTGGCCGCGCACGACGTCGTGCGGCTCGATCGGCGACATCGAGCGGAAGACCTTGTTCTTCTCCTCGCTGATGGCGTGCGGCTCCAGGGCGGTCGGCGGCTCCATCGCCGTGAACGCCAGCACCTGGAAGAGGTGCGTCACCACCATGTCGCGGTAGGCGCCGGTGCCCTCGTAGAAGTCGGCGCGCTGCGCGAGGCCCAGCGTCTCGGGCACGTCGATCTGGATGTGGTCGATGTGGTTGCGGTGCCAGATCGGCTCGAAGAGGCCGTTGGCGAAGCGGAACGCGAGGATGTTCTGGGCCGCCTCCTTGCCGAGGAAGTGGTCGATGCGGAAGATCTGCTCCTCGTTGAAGACCTGGTGCAGCTCGGCGTTGAGCGCCTTCGCGCTCTCGAGGTCGGTGCCGAACGGCTTCTCCATGATGATGCGGCTGCGCTCGACGAGCTTGGCCTCCTCGAGCTGGTGCACGACGGCGAGCGCGGCCTTGGGCGGGACCGACAGGTAGTGCAGGCGCCACGCGTCGGGCCCGAGGATCGCCTCGGACTCGTCGACGGCATCGCGGATGCCTTGGGGCCCAGCCGAACCTGGCACCCAGTGGATGCGATCGGCGAACTCACGCAGGTCGTTGTCGGTGACGTCGTGGCTCGAGTGCTCGCGGATCGCGGTGAAGGCCAGGTCGAGGAACTCGTCCCGGCTCAGCTCGTCGAGCGAGGTCGCGACGACGCGCAGGCCCTCGAGCAGCTGCGACTCGTGGAGGTGGAGCATGCCGGGGAGGAGCTTGCGCCTCGCGAGGTCTCCGGTGGCACCGAACAGGACGACTGTCGTTGCAGGCATGCCCCCAGCGTCGCGCAAAACTCCTCCCCGCGGGAGGTCAGAGGGCCACCACGTCGACCCGCCCGCCGGCGACCTCCCACCGATGCGTCAGCCGTATGCCGTCGAGCAGGGTCTCGTCGTGGCTGACCACGAGCACGGTGCCCCCGAAGGCCGCCACGGCGGCCTCGAGCTGCTCGATGGCGTCGACGTCGAGGTGGTTGGTCGGCTCGTCGAGCACGAGCACGTTGACCTCGCGACCCTGGAAGAGGGCCATGAGCGCGCGGGTGCGCTCGCCCATCGACAGGCTGCGTGCCGGTCGGGCGACGTGCTCTGAACCCAGGCCGAACTTGGCGAGCAGGGTGCGCACCTCGGCCAGGGGCCACTCGCTGCCCGTGCTCCTGTGCGGACCCAGCTCGCGGCGCACGACGTCGAGCACGGTCGCGTCGTCGTCGAGCAGGGCACGCCGCTGGTCGATGACGCCGACGGAGACCCGCGTGCCGAGCGTGTGCCGACCCGACGTGAGGGGGAGGTCGCCGAGCAGGGCGGCGAGCAGCGTCGTCTTGCCGCTGCCGTTCTCGCCGACGAGGGCGATGCGGTCACCGCGGCCGACAGCGAGGTCGACCGGCCCCAGCCGGAACCCGTGCCTGTCGACGACGGCGTCTGCCAGGGTGGCGACGACGTCGGCCGACGGGCGCCCCTCGGTGATCGTGTAGCGCAGCTGCCACTCCTTGCGCGGCTGCTCCACCACGGCGAGCCGGTCGGCCGCGCGCTCGAGGCGTGCGCCCTTGGCGGCCTGCCGGTCGGCGCGGGCCCGGTGCTTCTCCCGGATGTGCTTGTCGCCCTCCTTCGTCGCCTTGAACCCGGTGCGTCCCTTGACCGCCCAGTCAGCCCGCTGGCGCGACTGCGCGAGCAGGCCGTCGCGCTCGGCGGCATACCCGGCATACGCCTCCCACGCCTGGGCGCGGGCGAGCTCGCGCTGCTCGACGTACGCACTCCAGCCGCCCGTGTAGTGGGCGATGCGCTGCTGCTTCGCGTCGAGCTCGAGGACGCCCGTCGCGACCTCGTCGAGGAACCTCCGGTCGTGGCTCGCGATGAGGACCGGGCCGGTGTGGGAGCGCACGAACTCGGCCATCATCGCGAGGCCACGGGCGTCGAGGTCGTTCGTCGGCTCGTCGAGCAGCAGCACGTCGTAGCGGCTGAGCAGCACGGCGACGAGACAGGCTCGGGCCGCCTGGCCGCCCGAGAGCGTGCCGAGCGGACGGTCGAGCGCGACGTCGAGGCCGACCTTCGCGGCCACCTCGGGCAGGCGCTCGTCGAGGTCGGCCGCGCCGAGGGCGAGCCAGCGCTCGAGGGCCAGGGCGTAACGGTCGTCGCTGCCGGGCAGGCCGTCCGCCACCGCGGCCGAGGCCGCCTCGAGCTCCGTGTCGGCGGCCGTGACGCCGGTGCGGCGGCGGGCGTAGGCGAGGAGCGTCTCGGCGGGGTTCGGCACGACCTGCGGCAGCCAGGCGACGGTCGCGTCGCGCGGGGCGAGCCGGATCGAGCCGGCGTCGACTGAGAGGTCGCCGACGACGGTGCGCATCAGCGTCGACTTGCCGGACCCGTTGGGGCCGACGAGCGCCGTGACGTCACCGTCGGCGAGCGTCAGGTCGAGCCCGGAGAAGAGCGTGCGCGCGCCGAAGGCGACGTCGAGGCCGGAGAGGGTGAGGGTGCACGAGGGTGTGGGAGACATGGCGAGGTCCTTGATGGTCGGCAGGGCCCCGCGGCGTGACGTCAGCTCGAGTGCGAGCGGTCAGGGCGCGGGCGGGCACGAGGCATCAGGAGATCCACACGGAGCAGACCGTAGAGGCTCTGCGCGGCCCCCGTCCACCGACTTTCCGTTCCGGGGGAGGGCGTGGGGGGTCAGGTGAGGCCGGCGTCGTGGACGACGATGGCGACCTGCACCCGGTTGTCGGCGCCCACCTTGTCGAGCACACGTGACACGTGCGCCTTGACGGTCGGCACCGACAGGTAGAGCTCGCGCGAGATGTCGGCATTGGACAGACCGCGGCCGATCGCCAGCGCCACCTCGCGCTCCCGCTCCGTGAGGTCGGCGAGGCGCGCCTCGGCGGCGGAGCGCCTGCCGTCCCCGTCGCCGGCGGCACCGCCGGCCGCACCTGCGACGTGCGCGATGAGCGTGGCCGTGACGCTGGGGGACAGGATCGGCTCGCCCGCGGCGACCTGCCGCACCGCGTCCACGAGCCGCCGCGGCTCGGTGTCCTTGAGGAGGAAGCCGGACGCGCCGTCGCGCAGAGCCTGCACGACCATGTCGTCGGCGTCGAACGTCGTCAGCACGATGACCCTGAGCTCCTCACCCCGGGCGGCGCGCGCAGCACGAGCGGCGTCGGAGAGCAGGGCGCGCGTCGTCTCGAGGCCGTCCCGGCGCGGCATCCGGATGTCCATGAGCACGACTTCGGGCCGGTGCCGTTCGACGACGGACTCCCCCTCGATGCCGTCACCGGCCTCGGCGACGACCTCGAGGTCGTCCGCGCCTCCGAGGATCATGCGCAGCCCGGCCCGCACGAGGGCGTCATCGTCGACGAGCACGACCCGCGTGCGCCGCTTCGCCTGGTCCCCCGACTCCCCGTTCATCGCGACCACGGTAGCCGTGCGGTCACGACGAAGTCGCCCGCCCGGTCGGGGCCGTAGGTGAGCTCGCCGCCCGCGAGGACGGCCCGCTCGGTGAGGCCCAGCAGCCCGAGCCCGGCACCTTCGGTGCGCCCCGGCCGTATGCCGTCCGTCCCGTCGGTGCCTCGCCGCGCGCTCGGGAGGGCGGCGGGGTTGCGGACGCTGACGCGTACCTCCTCGTCGTCGAGGCCCGCGCCGGGCGCGGTCGAGACGGCGAGCCGGACGGGAGCGCCCGGCGCGTGCTTGCGGGCGTTCGTGAGGCACTCCTGGACGATCCGGTAGGCGTTGCGCGACACCTGCTCGGGCACCGACGACAGGTCTCCCGACGAGTCGAACCTGACGATCGACCCACCCGAGGCCGCCTCTGCGACAAGGGGTCCGAGGTCGTCGAGGGTGGGCTGTGGCGGTTCGGGCGCGCCGCCGTCGACCCCGCCCGCGCCGGGCACGTCGCGCAGCACCCCGAGCACGGCCCGCAGCTCTGTCAGGGCCCGGTTGGCGCTGTCGCGCACGATCTCGGCCGTCTCGCTGACCTGCTCCGGACGCAGGTCGGTGCGGTAGGCGAGAGCCCCGGAGTGCATGGCCACCAACGAGATCCGGTGCGCGAGCACGTCGTGCATCTCGCGTGCGATGCGGGCCCGCTCGGCCACCTGGGCCTGCACGACGCGCATCGCCTGCTCCCGCTCGGCGGTGAGGGCGCGCTCGTGGAGCGAGGCGACGAACGCCCGGCGCTCGCCGATGGCCCAGCCGATCGCGACGAGGGCCGCGAGCGACAGGGCGCCGATGATGACGGAGGTCAGCGTCTGGGGCGGCAGCTGGGCCCGGAAGATCCACTCGTGGCCGAAGCCGGCGAGGAAGTAGGGCACCGCGATGACCGCCACCTCGCGCCAGCGCCGACGCGTCGCCAGGGAGACGAGCGCGAGGGCGGACGGTCCGATCGCGACCGTCGACCCGGCGCTGACGACCGACGTGACGACCGCGACGGGCAGCGGCCACCGCCGGCGCCAGTGCAGCAGTGCCGTCGCGACGACGCCGAGCCCGAGGTCGACGAGCAGCCAGTCCTTGCCGAACCGCGTCGTCACCTGCTCCGAGTCGAGCTCGACCTGGACCGCGCCCCAGACGAGGAGTCCGAAGGCCAGGGCGACGGCGAGGCGCCACGACTCTCCCCACACGTGACCGCGGCGGGTAAGGGCGATCCGGGGCTGGGGCACCCGCCCAGCGTAGGCAGCGAACCCGCCGGGCGGCATACGACCAAGGTCTGCTTTCGGGGCCCGACCCTGAGCGCGGACCCTGACTCCGGTCAGGGTCGCGTACGACCTTGGTAGGGGTCGGAATCAGGCTTGTGACGGATGTGCGGGCCCGTTCGTCTCCGAGAGGGTTGGGCCCATGATCACAGTGGAACGACTCACCAAGCGCTACGGCCCCTTCACGGCCGTCGACGACGTCTCGTTCGAGGTGAAGCCCGGTCTCGTCACCGGCTTCCTCGGGCCGAACGGTGCCGGCAAGACGACCGCGATGCGCGTCATGTCCGGCCTGACTCCCGCGAGCTCGGGCCGGGCCACGGTGCTCGGCAAGCCGTACGCCGCCCTGCCGAACCCGGGCCGCCACGTCGGCCTGCTCCTCGACGCCTCCGCGCAGCACGCCGGCCGCACGGGTCGCGAGGTCCTCACGCTCGGCGCGATCCTCATGGGCGTCGGCAAGCGCCGCGTCGACGAGATGGTCGAGCTGGTCGGCCTCACCGAGAAGGAGGCGAACCGTCGGGTCCGCAACTACTCCCTCGGCATGCGCCAGCGCCTCGGCATCGCCCACGCGCTCCTCGGCGACCCCGAGGTGCTCATCCTCGACGAGCCGGCCAACGGCCTCGACCCCGCCGGCATCCGCTGGATGCGTGACCTGCTGCGCGGCTACGCCAACGAGGGCGGCACGGTGCTGCTCAGCTCGCACCTGCTGAACGAGATCGAGCGCGTCGCCGACGAGATCATCGTCATCGGGCACGGCAGGATCGTCGCGCAGGGCACCAAGGACGAGCTGCTCGCCGGCGCCGGCACCTACACCCGCTCGACCGACGACGACGCGCTCCTGGGCGCGCTCGCCGCGCAGTCGATCGTCGCGCAGCGCACCCCGACCGTTGGTCTCCAGGTCGAGGCCGAGCCCATCGAGGTCGGCCGGGTCGCCGCGGCCCACCAGATCGTCCTGACCGAGCTGCGCGGTGGCGACAGCCGGGGTCTCGAGGAGATGTTCCTCGACCTCACGGCCGACGCCGCCCGAGAGGAGGTGGCGGCATGATCACCACGACGTCCCCCGCCACGGCGCCGGTGGCACCGGTGTCACCGAACGCCGAGTCCAGTCTCCCGACCACCGCGAAGGTGCCGTCGCGCCTGGCCGGCCCTCGCCCGGCCATCGGCGTCCCGTTCACCCGCCTCATGCACGTCGAGCTGCGCAAGATGCTCGACACCCGCGCCGGTCGCTGGCTGCTCATCGGCATCGCAGCCATCATCGCCATCGCTCTGACGATCATGTTCTTCAACGACGGTGGCCAGCACTCCTTCGAGGAGTACCTCCAGGCGACGACGATGCCGATGGCGATCATCCTCCCGGTCGTCGGCATCCTGGCCGTGACGTCCGAGTGGAGCCAGCGCACCGGCCTCGTCACGTTCGGCCTGGAGCCGCGCCGCATCCGGGTCGCGTGGGCCAAGCTGCTCTCGGCGCTGGCCGTCGGGGTCGCCGCCTTCGCGCTCGCACTGGCCCTCGCCGGCATCGCCCACCAGGCAGCGATCACGTTCCGGGGCATCACGGCCGACTGGGGCATCGACGGTCTCGTGTTGCTCGGGGCCGGCGGCTACGTGCTGCTCGGCATCGCGCAGGGCGTCGGCTTCGGCATGCTCTTCAAGAACACGCCCGCCGCGATCGTCGTCTACTTCATCCTCCCGACCGCGTGGTCGATCCTCGGCTCGATGGTCTCGTGGCTCGAGTCCGCGGCCGAGTGGCTCGACATGCAGCGCACGATGCAGCCGCTCTTCTCCGGGTCGCTGACCGGTGAGCAGTGGGCCCAGCTCGGCACCTCCGTCAGCCTCTGGGTCGTGCTCCCGCTGGCCTTCGGCATCTGGCGCCTGACCCGCGCCGAGGTGAAGTAGCCGGGGTCGGATAACGGCACCAACCCCCGCAGGTGGGCGGACGAATCCCCAAACGGGACAAGTCCGCCCACTTACGGGGGAGGTCTTGGCCGGGTCGTTCCGACGGTCCTACCGTGGCTTGGGTCAGGGGAAGACCGAACAGGGATGTCCATGATCACGAAGTCATTGGTTCGTCGTATGGCCGGGGTCGGTGTGCTGGCAGTCGCTGCAGGCACCGCCGGAATGAGTTCAGTTACAGCGCAGGCAAGTCCGGCGCACAGTCACATGCCGAAGGTCATCGCCTCCGGCCTCAACAGCCCGCGCCAGCTGGCGTTCAGCCCGAGCGGGTCCCTCTACGTCGCGGAGGCCGGCACGACCGGCAACACCGCCTGCCGCCCCAGCCCGCTGGACCCTGACGGAGGCACCCAGGCCTGCGTCGGCCTCACCGGCTCCGTCGCGCGGATCGGCGCGAAGGGCTACGTGAAGCGCGTCGTCACCGGGCTTCCGTCCGTCGGGTCCCCGGCTGACGCACTCGGCCCGGCCGACCTCGTCTTCACGGGCAACCACACGTTCGCGCTGACCATGGGTCTCGGTGGCTCGCCCGAGTTCCGGGCCAGCTTCGGGCCCAAGGGCAAGAACCTCGGCAAGCTGCTCAACGTCGAGCTCAAGAGCCACGGCAAGGCACGGGTCACGACCATTGCCGACCTCGCCCGGTTCGAGGCGAAGAAGAACCCCGACGGCACGGACGTCGACAGCGACCCGACGGGCCTCGCGCGCGCCGGGAAGGGCTTCGTCTTCACCGACTCGGGCGGCAACTCGATCAACGCGGTGCGCAGGTCGCACGTCTCGAACGTCGCCGTGCTCCCACCGGTTCCGACCACCAAGGCTGCACTGGGCCTGCCCGTCGGGTTCCCGGCCGACTCCGTCCCGACCGACGTCGTCAAGGGTCCGGACGGCGCCTGGTACGTCTCCCAGCTCGTCGGCTTCCCCTTCGAGAAGGGATCCGCGGCCATCTGGCGCATCAAGCCGGGTCATGCCCCGCAGAAGTGGGCGACCGGCCTGACCAACGTCACGTCGCTGGCCTTCGACAAGAAGGGCCACCTCTACGCCGTGGAGATCGCGTCGAACGGGCTCGCCTCGCCGCCGCCGATCGGCGCGCTGGTGCGCGTGCGGCCGCACTCGACGGCCCCGACCGTCGTCACCGGTGGCCTGTTCATGCCGTACGGCCTCGCCCTGCGCGGTGACTACGCCTACGTCACGACGCACTCCACCGATGCCGGAGGCGGTCAGGTCGTGAGGATCCACCTCTGACCCCTTGAAGGAAGAACGAGCGCGAGGTGTGCCGTGTGCCGTGTGGGGCGCACGGCATACCTCTGCGGGTGGGCGGCGCCCTACAGTCGGGGCATGAGGCACGGCCGTCCAGCGCGGACAGGGTCGACGCTGCTCGCGGCGCCGGCCCTGCTGGGGCTGCTGGCCGTCGCCGCGTGCACCTCCGCCGGAGCCCGGCCGTCTGCGCCCACGGTGGCAGACGTCGGCGCGGTCCGGGTGCCGGAGGTGTCGCTCACACCGATCGACCCCGGGCCGTCGCCGAGGCTCGAGGTGCCCGGACGTGCGTCCGGCGAGGTGGCCCGCGTCGTCGTCACGAGCACAGGCGCGCGCAAGGTCTTCCGCAACGTGCCGGGGGTTCCGGTCGCGGCGGGCCGCACCTACACGGTCGAGGTCGCCTGCTCGGCCCGACGCCCCTCGGACGCCTCGGCCGGCACGAGCTACGCCGTCTACGACGCCGCGCCCGGCACGTGGGGCCACGGGGAGCCGCTCTACTCCCGGCCGTTCCCCTGCGACGGGTCGGTGCAGCGCACGGTCGACCTCGGGCTGCCGACGGGCCGCGTCCAGATCGACGTGCGCGGCCTCCCGGAGGACACCGTCGCGGCATACGCCCTCATCCGGCCCGAGTGACGGTGCCGGCGTCACCGGGGATGCCGGAGAGATCTCGGTCGAGGCGCACCGGCGCCCGCCGTTAGGCTGGCCCGCGTGATCGACATCAAGCTCGTGCGCGACGAACCCGACAGGGTCCGCGCCTCGCAACAGGCCCGTGGTGAGGACCCGGGGATCGTGGACGCGATCCTCGCTGCCGACGAGCGGCGCCGATCGTCCCTAGGCGAGTTCGAGTCGCTGCGTGCCGAGCAGAAGACGGTGAGCAAGTCGGTCGGCGCGGCCATGGGCGCCTTCCAGAAGGCGAAGAAGTCGGGCGACCCGGAGGCCGAGCACCTCGAGAAGGTGGCCCACGAGGCGCGCACGCACGCGGCCCGGCTGAGCGAGCAGGTCAAGGCGCTCGAGTCGACGGCCGGTGCGGCCGACGCCGAGCTCGACACGTTGCTGCGCAAGGTCGGCAACGTCATCATCGACGGCGTGCCGGTCGGCGGCGAGGACGACTACGTCGTGCTCGAGACCGTGGGCACCCCGAGGGACTTCGCCGCCGAGGGCTTCGAACCGCTCGACCACCTCGCGCTCGGCGAGAAGCTCGGCGCCATCGACATGGAGCGCGGCGCCAAGGTCGGCGGCGCTCGCTTCTACTACCTCACCGGTGTCGGCGCGCAGCTCGAGCTCGCCCTGCTCAACATGGCGATCGCCCAGGCCAGCGCGACCGGCTTCACGCCGATGATCACCCCGACGCTCGCGCGCACCGAGATCATGGCCGGCGCCGGCTTCATCGACGCGCACGACGAGGAGGTCTACAAGCTCAAGGACGACGAGCTCTACCTCACCGGCACGTCGGAGGTGGCGCTCGCCGGCTACCACGCCGACGAGATCCTCGACCTCAGCGACGGCCCGAAGCGGTATGCCGGGTGGTCGGCCTGCTACCGCCGCGAGGCCGGCTCGCACGGCAAGGACACCCGCGGCATCATCCGCGTGCACCAGTTCCACAAGGTCGAGATGTTCAGCTACTGCCGGCCCGAGGACGCCGAGGCCGAGCACCAGCGCCTGCTCGGCTGGGAGCGCGAGATGCTCGCCAAGATCGAGGTGCCCTACCGCATCATCGACACGGCCGCGGGTGACCTCGGTGGCCCGGCGGCGCGCAAGTTCGACTGCGAGGCGTGGGTGCCCACCCAGGGCAAGTACCGCGAGCTGACGTCGACGTCGAACTGCACGACCTACCAGGCACGCCGGCTGAACACGCGTGAGCGCGACCCGAACGGCTCGGGCACCCGCGCCGTCGCGACGCTCAACGGCACGCTCGGCACAACGCGCTGGCTCGTCGCCATCCTCGAGAACCACCAGCAGGCCGACGGCTCGGTGCGCGTGCCCGAGGCGCTGCGCCCCTTCCTCGGCCGGGACGTCCTCGAGCCCCTCTCCTGACCCACACCTCTTCGATCGAAAGAACACTCCGTCACCTTGCAGAGGTGGCGGAGTGCTCTTTCGATCGGGTTTCGGCGCTCACTCACCAATCGAGAGAGCGCTCAGTCACCTGTCCCGGGTGACGGAGTGTTCTTTCGATCGGGGGAGTAGGTGATGCCGAGCTGTCTCGTGACCTCGTCGAGGGCCGACATGTTGGCCCGGACCGACGCTGCGTCGTGCAGGGGAGACTCGAGCAGGCCGTCACCGATGCAGCGGGCAGCCTCGACCGCCGAGTGGTAGAGGGCCTCGTGGCCGATCGGCTCGGGGTCGGTCCAGGTCACCGAGTGTGAGCCGTCGGCCGACGTGACGACGACGTCGCCGGGCATGAAGAACGGGCTGGGCAGCGTGAGCGTCGCCGCCGTGCCGGCGATCGTCGCAGTCGTGGGCGTACGCGCAAGCAGCGTCGAGTGCAGCACGCTCGTCGCGTCGCCCGCATGGGTCAGCACCATCGCGGCCTGCCCGTTGACGCCCGACGACGTCATCGAACCCGAAGCCTGCACTCGGGTCGCCGGGCCGAGTGCCCACGTCGCGAGAGTCGTGACATAGGTGCCGAGGTCGAGCAGCGTGCCTCCGGCCATCGCCGGGTCGAGGATGCGGTGCGGCGGGTCGAAGTGCGCGCCGTGGTCGGCCAGCACCGTGTGCACCTGCCCGAGCAGCCCGCTCTCCAGCACCTGTCGCACGACGTCGAAACGCGGCAGGAACAGCGTCCACATCGCCTCCATGCAGAAGACTCCCGCGGCGCGCGCGGCTGCCGAGATCTCCTGTGCCTCGGCGGAGTTCAGCCCGATCGGCTTCTCGACCACCACGTGCTTCCCCGCCGCGATCGCAGCCAGGGCCCCGCTGCGGTGGAGGTGGTGCGGCGTCGCGACGTAGACGACGTCGACGTCGGGGTCGCCGACGAGCTGCTCCATCGGACGGAGTGCCTTCTCGATGCCGTGTCGTGCGGCGAAGGCGTCGGCGGACTCCTGGGTGCGCGAGCCGACCGCCACGACCCGCTGCGTCGTCGACGCCTGCAACGACGCGACGAACCGCGAGGCGATCCACCCCGTGCCCAGCACGCCCCAGCGAAGGGACGGCACGGAGTCGGGGGAGCGGCGGCGCGGCGCCGGGAGGGCGTCGGGCAGCGAAAGGGACGTCACGGCATACCTCCTCGGTATCTCGGTGTCGGAAAGTGGGCACTCGGCTGGGGCGGAAGGGGGTCAGCGCTCGTCGAGCATGACCTCGATGGAGTAGTCCTGGGCGCGGTAGCAGTGGTCGCCGTACTCGACGGGCCCACCCACGGCGTCGAAGGCGGTGCGTGTCATCGTCAGCACGGGCTGCGACGGCGTGAGGTTCAGGTGCCTGCGCTCCGCCGCCGACGGCTGGCGGGCGCCGATGCGCTGGTGCGCGACGACCGGCTTGCCGCCGCGCGCGCGAAGCATCGCGTAGAGGCCGTCCTGCTCGAGGTCGGCCCTGCTGATGTCGGAGTAGGCGGGCGGCAGCCAGTTGCGCAGGATCGCGAGCGGCTGGTCGCCGTTGAGCCGCAGCCGAACGAGGTGCAGCAGCGGAGTGTCGGCGGCCAGGCCGAGCGCCGCGGCCGCGACCTCGTCGGTGGTCACCTCGTGGGTCAGCACCTCGGTGCGGGGGTCGCCGCCACCCGCGCGCCGCAGGTCGTCGAAGAGGCTGGTCAGCTCGGCGCGGCGGTGGATCTGCCGCCCGGCGACCGTGGTGCCGAGACCACGGCGCCGGAGCAGCAGGCCCTGCGCGACGAGCTCCTGGATCGCCCGCCGGACCGTCGGCCGCGAGAGGCCGAGCCGCTCCGCCATGGCGACCTCGTTCTCGAACGCGTCGCCCGGCTGCAGCGTGCCGCTGCCGATCGCCGCACTCAGCTGCTCGGCCAGCTGGTGGTAGAGCGGGACCGGCGTCTCGCGGTCGATGCGGACGTCAACGGGCTTCGACATGGCCGCAGACTAGCCAGTACGTGGATTCATGTCCGCACCTGCTCATGTCAGCACCTCTCTGCGTGTCCGCGTGCTCACCTCGGGCTCTTGACGACGAGCACCGGCACGTCGGCATCGAGGATGATGTTCTGCGCCACGCTGCCGAGGAAGGCCTTGCCCAACGGTGAGCGACGCCGTGCCCCGATGACGAGCAGGTCGGGTCCCAGCTCGCCGACGGCCCCGAGGATCGCCTCCGAGACGTCCGCGATGTCGCGACCGCCGGCGACGAGACGGACGTCCCACCGCACGTCCGGCAGGGCCGCCGCGGCCAGGGCCTTCTCGACCGCGTCGGAGATGCCGGCCTTGTTGGCTTCTGCGATGTCGTTGTCGAGCGAGTCGACGACGTGGACGACGACGAGATCCGTCCCGCGGTAGGCCGCCTGGCGGGCGCCCTCCTGCAGGGCGAGGTCGCTCGAGCTGCGGGTGTGGTGGGCGACAGCGACGCTCATGACGTCACCCCGCTCACTTCTGCAGCTCGTGCGACAGCTCGGTCAGCTCGTCCCCGCCGGCCATCTGCCGGGTCAGCTCGTCGAGGGCGACCTCGGACCGCTTCTTGTCCAGCACGGCCTGGCCGAGCTTGAGGATGACGAAGTGGTTGCCGACGAGGTACGCGTGGTGCGGGTTGTGCGTGATGAAGACGACGCCGAGGCCGGCGTCACGGGCTGCCGCGGTGTACTTCAGCACGACGCCCGACTGCTTCACGCCGAGGGCGGCGGTGGGCTCGTCGAGGATGAGGACGCGAGCGCCGAAGTAGACGGCGCGGGCGATCGCGACGCACTGGCGCTGGCCGCCCGAGAGCGTGCCGATGGGCTGGTTGATGTCCTTGACGACGACGCCCATCTTGCGCAGCTCCTCGTCGGCGATGCGCTTCATCTCGTTCACCTTCATCGGCGCGAACGGCCAACGGCCGGCAACCAGCTCGGAGCCGAGGAAGAAGTTTCGCCACACCTCCATGAGCGAGACGACGGCCAGGTCCTGGTAGACGGTCGCGATGCCGTGCGAGAGCGACTCTCGTGGCGAGGAGAACGAGACCTCCTTGCCGTCGACCTTCATGGTGCCCTCGTTGTGCGGGTGCAGGCCGGCGATGATCTTGATGAGGGTCGACTTGCCGGCGCCGTTGTCGCCGAGGACGCAGGTCACCTCGCCTGCGTTCACCGTCAGGTTGATGCCCTTGAGGGCGCGGATCGCGCCGTACGTCTTGCCGACGTTGGTCATCTGGACAAGGGGTTCGCCCCGGTGCAGGGTGCTGTCCGCGTGGTCGGCCAGGGTGTCGGTCATGTCAGCCCACCTTCCGGGCGGTCGAGAGCTTCTTGACGTAGAGGTTGACCATCACGGCGAGGAGGAGCATGACGCCGAGGAAGGCCTTGAACCAGTTGGGGTCCCAGCCGGCGTAGACGATGCAGAGGCTCGTCATGCCGAAGATGAACGCGCCCAGAGCCACGCCCAGCGCGTTGCCGTAGCCGCCGGTGAGCAGGGTGCCGCCCACGACCGCGGCGATGATGTAGAGGAACTCGTTGCCGACGCCGTTGCCCGCCTGGAGCGTGTTGAAGTTGTAGAGATAGTGCATCCCGGTGAACCAGCCGAGGAAGGCCACGGTCATGAAGAGGCCGATCTTGACCCGCGTCACGGGCACACCGACCGCTCGGGCCGAGTCGGCATTCCCACCGACGGAGTAGATCCAGTTGCCGATCTTGGTCCGCTGGAGCAGGTAGGCGGACACGCCCGCGAACAGGAACCACCAGATGACCGTGATCGAGAGCGTGACCGAGCCGATCTGCCACTCGTGGGCGAAGACCCAGCTGAGGGAGCCGTAGCCGGCCATCTGGTTGATGTTGGGGCTGGACACCGAGCCGGTGACGAGCTTGGTGACGCCGAGGTTCGCGCCCTGGAGCACGAAGAAGGTGCCGAGGGTGATGAGGAAGCTCGGTATGCCGGTCCGCATCACCAGGTAGCCGTTGAGGAACCCGATGGCGAGGCAAAGCACGAGCGACAGGATCGCGCCGACCCAGAGGTTGATCCCGAGCTGGTAGCAGAACATCGCGTTGAAGAGCCCCGCGGTGGTCACCACGACACCGGCCGAGAGGTCGAACTCGCCGCCGATCATCAGCATGCCGACCGCGACGGCGACGATGCCGATCGTCGAGGACTGGTAGAGCACGGTGAAGAAGGACGCCGGGGTGCGGAAGGCCGGCGCGGCGACGAGGAAGAAGATGAAGATGACGATCGCCGCGACGAGGGCGCCGATCTCGGGTCGTGCGAGCAGGCGGTTGGACCAGCCGAGCGTGACCCGGTTGGAGGTCTCGACCGGGGCCGAGGGTGTCGGGTCCGTCTTGACGGGAATGGTGCTCATGACAGCTCCAGTGCTGTTCGGCGGGGGCCGGGCCGCACCCGGACGAGCCCGGGCGGCCCGGCCCCCTGGAGGCGGTTAGCGAGTGTTCTGCTTGATGAACGGGAGGACCTGCGCGATGTTCGTCTTGTCGACGAATGAGGGGCCGGTCAGCACGGGCTGGCCGCCACCGAGGACGTTGCCGTTCTTCTTGAAGAGGTAGAGCTGCGTGACTGCCATGTAGCCCTGGAGGTACGGCTGCTGGTCGATGAACCACTCGATCTTGCCGTCGCTGACCGCCTGTGCTGCATCAGGGTTGGTGTCGAAGGTCCCGACCTTGACGGTGGCACCGGCGGTCTGTGCCGCCTTGACCGTGTCGAGGGCCTGCGGTGCGCCGAGGGTGATGACCCAGTTGATCGACTTGTCCTGGGTCAGCTTCGCCTGGATCGCGCTGGTGACCGCCGCGTCGTCGGCGCCGTTGACCTGCAGGTTCTCGGTGTTCGGGAAGGAGTCCTTGACGCCCGCACAGCGGTCCTCGAGGGCCACGGATCCGGTCTGCTGGATGGTGCAGAGGATCTTCGTGGCGCCCGCGGCCGCGGCCCGCTTGCCCGCCTGCTGGCCGGCCAGCTTCTCGTTGGACGCGAAGTGCGTCAGGGCGCCCGCCTTCTGGAAGAAGTCGATGCCCGAGTTGAACGTGTCCACGGGGATGCCGGCGTCGACGGCCTTCTTGATGGTCGGGATGAGCGCGTCGGGCGTGACCAGCGTGGTCGCGATGCCGTCGACCTTGGAGTCGATCGCGTTCTGGATGAGGACCGCCTGCTTGCTGGCCTCCGGGTCCGATGAGTACTTGAGCGTGGCGCCGGTGTCCTTGGCGGCCTGCTGCGCGCCGGCCTTGATGCGGTCCCAGAAGGTGTCGCCAGGGGTCTCGTGCGTGATCATCGCGAAGGTGTAGCCGCTGTTGCCGCCACCACCGCCGCCGCCTCCAGTGGACGTGGTGGCGGGAGCGCCGCCGCCACTGCAGGCGGCGAGGACGAAGGCGGCGGCCGTGACCGTGCCGGTGGCGGCGATCAGTCTCTTCCGAGTCCGAGTCGGAGTCATCGTTGATTCCTTTCGTTGCGTCGCGTGGCCCGGTCGCCGGAGTGACGCGACGATCTGTGACGGGGGCTCCCGTCGATCAGAGCTCTGTTGTCCCGCCGGCGGTGCGGCGGGCTCTCGGGGGCGAGATGTCGCCCAGCGATTGGAGGATGCCCCCGCCAGCAGCGTCATGTCAAGAGATTGATCAAACATCAGAATGTCCTAACATTTGCTTGACATGACGACGGTCGGCGCTGGACGATCGGTGTCACCAAGCCGAGACACCCAAGGGAGTGTGCACATGCGCATCGGACTGGCCGGAGTCGGCCGCATCGGGGCGTTCCACGCCGAGACCCTCCGCGACCTCCCCGAGGTCGACGAGGTCGTCGTCGCAGACCTGGACGCCGACGCAGCCCGGGCGGTCGCCGAGCGGCTGGGCATCGCGTATGCCGCCTCGCCGGCCGAGCTGCTCGCCCAGGGTGTCGACGGCTTTGCCATCGCCACCGCGACTCCCGGCCACGCGCCACTCCTGCGCCTCGGCCTCGAGGCAGGTGTGCCGACCTTCTGCGAGAAGCCCGTCGCCGCCACGCTCGACGAGACGATGGACCTCGCCAAGCTCGTCTCGCAGTCGAGGACGCCCGTGCACGTCGGCTTCCAGCGCCGCTTCGACCGCGGCTACCAGCGGGTCCAGCAGGCTGTGGCCGCCGGCGAGCTCGGCTTCCTGCACAGCATCCGCGCGCAGACGCACGACCAGGCGCCGCCGCACGCGGCCTACATCCCGACGAGCGGCGGACTGTTCCGCGACTGCTCGATCCACGACTTCGACATCATCCGGTTCGTCACGGGCCGCGAGGTCGCCTCGGTCTACGCCACCGGCGCCAACAAGGGTGCGCAGTTCTTCACCGAGGCCGGCGACGTCGACACCGCCGCCGCGGTGCTGACGCTCGACGACGGCACGCTCGTGTCCCTCTCGGCGACGCGCTACAACGGCGCCGGCCACGACGTACGCATGGAGGTCCTCGGCAGCGAGGGCACCCTCGGCGTCGGCTACGACGACTCCCTGGCCGTCACCTCCGCAGAGCCCGGCGCCACCTACCCGTCGGGCCCGCGCCACTGGTCGTTCATGGAGCGCTTCCTGCCCGCCTACCGCGCCGAGCTGACAGCCTTCGCGGCCGTCGCCCGCGGCGCCCTGGCCTCGCCGTGCACCGTGGGCGACGCGCTCCAGGCGTTCCGGGTCGCGGAGGCGTGCGAGCTGTCGCGCCACGAGGACCGGCCCGTGTCCCTCGAAGAGATCCCGAACCTGTGAGGACGTCGCACCGATGAGCACCCAGCCCCCCACGTCGACGGGCGCGGCAGCCTCGACCGGCGACGCGGCATACGACGTCGTCGCCATCGGTCGCACGGGCGTCGACATCTACCCGCTCCAGCACGGCGTCGGCCTCGAGAAGGTGCGCACCTTCGAGAAGTTCCTCGGCGGCAGCGCCACCAACGTGACCGTCGCCGCCGCGCGCCACGGCCACCGCGTCGCCCTCATCACGCGCACCGGCAAGGACGCGTTCGGCCGCTACATCCACGAGGCGCTGCAGGACTTCGGCGTCGACGACCGCTTCGTCAGCGCCGTCGACGGGCCGCCGACGCCCGTCACCTTCTGCGAGGTCTTCCCGCCCGACGACTTCCCGCTCTACTTCTACCGCTACCCGACCGCACCCGACCTGCTCGTCGAGGCCGACGAGATGCCGCTCGAGGCGATCCGCAGCGCCGGCGTCTACTGGTCGACGGTCACCGGTCTGTCGCAGGAGCCGAGCCGCGCCGCGCACTTCCGCGGCTGGGAGGTGCGGGCACGACGCACCCACACCGTGCTCGACCTCGACTACCGCCCGATGTTCTGGAACGACCCCGCCGAGGCGAGCGAGCAGGTCGGCCGCGCCCTCGAGCACGTCACGGTCGCCGTCGGCAACCGCGAGGAGTGCGAGGTCGCCGTCGGCGAGACCGACCCGCAGCGGGCCGCCGACGCGCTGCTGGAGCGCGGCGTCGAGCTCGCCGTGGTGAAGCAGGGCCCCAAGGGTGTCCTGGCCGCGACCCGCGACGAGCGTGTCGAGGTCCCTCCGTTCCCCGTCGAGGTCGTCAACGGTCTCGGGGCCGGGGACGCCTTCGGCGGTGCCCTCTGCCACGGCCTCCTCGAGGGCTGGGACCTGCGCCGGGTCCTCGAGTTCGCCAACGTGGCCGGCGCGATCGTCGCCAGCAAGCTCGAGTGCTCGACCGCCATGCCGACCTCGGGCGAGGTCGAGGAGCGCCTCGCCGGCGCCCACTCGCACGCCAACCCGTTCGCCGCCGTCGCCGAGGAGGCACGATGACCACCACGCACCCGCCCACGAGTCCCGGCCTCGGTGCGGGAGTCGCGGTCGCCGACCTCACCGAGATCCGGGTGCGCGAGCCCGGCCGCATCGCCGCGGCGTGGGCCGCCCGCGAGCACCGCCCGCTCGTGCGCGAGGACGGTCGCATGCTGCTCGTCGCCGCCGACCATCCCGCTCGAGGTGCTCTCGGTGTGCGCGGCGCCGGTGCCGCGATGGCCAGCCGTAGCGACCTGCTCGGGCGCCTCGTGACCGCGCTCGGCCGTCCGGGCGTCGACGGCGTGCTCGGCACCCCGGACGTGCTGGACGACCTGCTGCTCCTCGGCGCGCTCGAGGGCAAGGTCGCGATCGGCTCGATGAACCGCGGCGGCCTCCAGGGCGCCAGCTTCGAGCTCGACGACCGCTTCACCGCCTACACCGCCGCCGAGATCGCGCGGCGTGGGCTCGACGGCGGCAAGATGCTGACGCGCATCTGCCTCGACGACCCGGGCACCGTCGCGACGCTCGAGGCGAGCGCCCGCGCCGTCACCGAGCTCGCCGAGAGGGAGCTCATGGCGATGGTTGAGCCGTTCCTCTCGACGCGCGAGGGTGGGCGGGTGGTCAACCAGCTCGACCCCGACTCGACGATCAAGTCCGTCCACATCGCCGCAGGACTCGGCGCCTCGAGCGCGCACACGTGGCTCAAGCTGCCCGTGGTCGACGAGCTCGACCGGGTCATGGACGCCACGACCCTGCCGACCCTGCTGCTCGGCGGCGACCCGCAGGGCGATCCCCAGGACACGTACGCGTCGTGGGGCCGCGCGCTCGACCTGCCCGCCGTGCGCGGCCTGGTCGTGGGCCGTGCCTTGCTCTTCCCGCCCGACGGCGACGTCGCGGCGGCGGTCGACATCGCAGCCGGCCTCGTCCACGGCAGGGGGGCGGCATGAGCTGGCACCACCCCTTCGGAAGCACGTCGCGCGACGGCTGGGACGTCGTCGTCGAGCCGGACTCGTCCGGCTGGGAGCACACGGGGATGTATGCCGGCCTCCTGGCCGACGGCGACACCCGCACTCTCGAGGCCGGGCACCGCGAGCACGTCGTCGTTCCCCTCGCCGGCTCGGTGCACGTCGCCGTCGCGGGCGCGTCGGGTGAGCACGAGGCGAAGCTCGCCGGCCGCCCGTCGGTCTTCGCCGGAGCCTCCGACGTCGCCTACGTCCCGGCCGGTTCGTCGCTCACGGTGACGGCGGCGGGCGATGCGCGGGTCGCGGTGGTCTTCGCGGTCACCGAGACCGCTGAGGCGCGTTTCCCCTTCCGCCACGTCGCCGCCGACGAGGTGCCCGTCGAGCTGCGGGGCGCGGGCATCGCATCTCGCGAGGTGCGCAACTTCGGCATCCCGGGGGTGCTCGAGGCCGACTCGATCATCGCGTGCGAGGTCATCACGCCGGGTGGCAACTGGAGCTCGTGGCCACCGCACAAGCACGACGAGGAGCGGGCCGGCGAGGAGACCGCACTCGAGGAGATCTACTACTTCGAGGTCGCCCCCTCGGCCGGTTCGCCGGCCGCCGCCGGCACCGACCCCATCGGCTACCAGCGGGTCTACGGCACGGAGCACCGCCCCATCGACGTGCTCGCCGAGGTGCGTGACGGCGACGTCGTGCTCGTGCCGCACGGCTGGCACGGCCCGGCCATCGCCGCCCCGGGCTACGACATGTACTACCTCAACGTCATGGCCGGTCCCGGCGAGGAGCGGGCCTGGCTCATCTGCGACGACCCGGCCCACGGCTGGGTGCGTGAGACCTGGGCCTACCAGCCCGTCGACCCCCGACTTCCCCTTGGAGGCACCCGATGACGCGCGCGCAGACCGACACGACCGCGAACGGAGAGACGGTGCGGCTCACCGTGGCGCAGGCCGTCGTGCGCTTCCTCGCCAACCAGTGGAGCGAGCGTGACGGTGAGCGGCAGAAGCTCTTCGCCGGATGCTTCGGCATCTTCGGTCACGGCAACGTCGCCGGACTCGGTCAGGCGCTGCTGCAGAACGAGCTTGCCGATGGTGAGGAACATCTTCCGTACGTCCTCGCCCGCAACGAGCAGGCGATGGTGCACACGTCGGTGGCGTACGCGCGCCAGAAGGACCGCCTCCAGACGTGGGCCTGCACGGCCTCCGTCGGCCCCGGTTCGACGAACATGCTCACCGGCGCCGCGCTCGCGACGATCAACCGACTGCCCGTGCTGCTGCTGCCCTCCGGCACCTTCGCGACCCGCGTCAGCGCACCAGTGCTCCAGGAGCTCGAGCTGCCGTATGCCGCCGACGTGACGGTCAACGACGCCTTCCGCCCGCTGTCGAAGTTCTTCGACCGCGTCAGCCGGCCCGAGCAGCTGCCCTCGGCGCTGCTCGGTGCGATGCGCGTGCTCACCGACCCGGTCGAGACGGGTGCAGTGACGATCTCACTGCCGCAGGACGTGCAGGCCGAGGCCCACGACTGGCCGGTCGAGCTCTTCGCACCGCGGACGTGGCGAGTCGCGCGTCCGCTGCCCGAGGCCGTCGACGTCGCCGACGCCGCGGCGGTCATCCGCTCGGCGAAGCGGCCGCTCGTGGTCGCCGGCGGCGGCCTGCACTACTCCGGTGCCGAGGAGGCCCTGCGGGCCTTCTGCGAGGCCACCGGCATACCGGTGGGGGAGTCGCAGGCCGGCAAGGGCTCCCTGCCGCACGGCCACCCGCAGGAGATGGGGGCCATCGGCTCGACCGGCACGACCGCCGCCAATGCCCTCGCAGCCGAGGCCGATGTCGTCATCGGCATCGGCACCCGCTGGAGCGACTTCACGACCGCATCGCGAACGGCCTTCCAGGACAGCGGTGTCCGCTTCGTCAACATCAACGTCGCCCGCTTCGACGCGGGCAAGCACTCAGGGCTCTCGGTCGTCGCGGACGCCCGGGAGGCACTCGTCGCGCTGACCGCGGCGCTCGACGGGTATGCCGTCGACGACGCCTACCGGTCCCGCCAGGCCTCGCTGTGGTCCGACTGGGACGCCTCGGTCGAGGCGGCCTTCCACCCGGCGCCCGAGGTGACCGACCGGCTGGCGGCCGGACTGCTCACCCAGGGCCAGGTGCTCGGCGCGGTCAACGAGCTGACCGACCCCCGCGACGTCGTGCTGTGCGCGGCCGGCTCGATGCCCGGCGACATCCACAAGCTGTGGCGGGTGCGGGACCGCAAGGCGTACCACGTCGAGTACGGCTACTCCTGCATGGGCTACGAGGTGCCGGCCTCCATCGGCATCCGGCTCGCCGACGACACGCGGGACGTCTTCGCGATGGTCGGCGACGGCGGCTACCTCATGATGCCGACCGAGCTCGTCACCGCCGTGCAGGAGCGCGTCAAGGTCGTCGTCGTGCTCGTGCAGAACCACGGCTTCCACTCGATCGGCTCGCTGTCGGAGTCCTTGGGATCGCAGCGATTCGGCACGTCCTACCGGTTCCGTGGCGAGCAGTCCGGTCGCCTCGACGGCGACGTGCTGCCCGTCGACCTCGCCGCCAACGCCCGCAGCCTCGGGGCTCACGTCATCGAGGTGCACTCGCTCGACGAGCTGCATCAGGCGATCAAGGAGGCCAAGGCGTGGCCGTCCGACGGCGGTCCCGTCGTCATCCACGTCGAGACCGACCCGCTGGTGCACGCACCCGACAGTGCGTCGTGGTGGGACGTCCCGGTCTCGGCGGTCAGCGACCTCGAGTCGACGCAGACGGCATACGGCGAGTACCTCGACCACAAGGCCACCCAGCGCCACCTGCTCTCTCCGCCCCGCGCGGACTGAAACCCCTGGCCGACAAAGGAGTTCGCCCCTCATGAAGCTCGCCATCGACCCCTACATGTTCCGCCAGGCCCCCCTGCGCGAGCTGCCCGGCCTCGTCGCCGACCTCGGCTACGAGTGGATCGAGCTGTCGCCGCGCGACGACTTCATCCCGTTCTTCAACCACCCCCGTGTGGACGACGCCGGCGTGGCCGCGTTCCGCAGGGAGCTGACGGCCGCCGGCGTCGGTGTCTCGTCGGTGCTGCCTCTCTTCAGGTGGAGCGGCCCCGACGAGGAGGACCGGCAGGCAGCCGTGCGCTACTGGAAGCGCGCCATCCAGATCGCGTCCGACCTCGGCGTCGACACGATGAACTCCGAGTTCAACGGCAACCCGCGTGAGGCGGCGGCCTGCGAGCGGCAGTTCTGGAAGTCGATGGACGAGCTGCTGCCGGTCTTCGAGAAGGAGGGCATCCGCCTCGTCCTCGAGCCGCACCCGGACGACTGGGAGGAGGACGGCAAGCGCGCCGTCGACCTCATCAAGGGGATCAACAGCCCGAACGTCAGCTTCCTCTACTGCGCGCCCCACACGTTCCACCAGGGCAACGACTGCGACGGGATCATGGACAAGGCCGGCGACCTGCTGACGATGGTCCACGTCGCCGATGCCTACGACCACACGGCGTCGTCAGGGCTGCGCTACATCGTCAACCCGCCCGGCTCGCAGGTCACGGTGCACCAGCACCTCGACATCGGACAGGGCGAGGTCGACTTCGACGAGTTCTTCCGCGGGCTCGAGCGCATCGGTTTCGACGGCATCGTCACCTCGTGCGTCTTCGCCTGGGAGGACCGCGCCCGCGAGTCGAGCGAGTACATGCGCGACACCATCCGCTCCTACCTCGACAAGTGGTCGACGCCGCCCACCTTCGTCTCCCCCTGACCGCACACCCTGTCTCACCCGAAGGACCCACCATGAGCACGCCCACCCGCATCACCCACCTCATCGACGGCCAGTCGTGGACCGGCACCGCCGAGCGCACGTCGCCCGTCTTCAACCCCGCGACCGGTGAGCAGACCGGCGTGCTCGACCTCGCCTCCGCGGCCCTCGTCGACGAGGTCGTGAAGTCGGCCGCCTCGGCCTGGGAGTCGTGGACCGACGCCTCGCTCGCCAAGCGCGCCCAGGTGCTCTTCGCGTTCCGTGAGCTGCTCAACTCCCGCAAGGACGAGATCGGCGCGCTCATCACCGCCGAGCACGGCAAGGTGCTGAGCGACGCCGTCGGCGAGGTGACGCGCGGCCTCGAGGTCGCCGAGTTCGCCTGTGGCATCCCGCACCTGCTCAAGGGTGGCTTCAGCGAGAACGCCTCGACGAACGTCGACGTCTACTCGATCCGCCAGGCCGTCGGTGTCGTCGCCGTCATCTCGCCGTTCAACTTCCCGGCCATGGTGCCGCTGTGGTTCATCCCGATCGCCATCGCCTGCGGCAACTCCGTCGTGCTCAAGCCGTCCGAGAAGGACCCGTCGGCGGCGCTCGCCATCGCCGCCCTCTGGAAGGAGGCCGGCCTGCCCGACGGCGTCATGCAGGTCGTGCACGGCGACAAGGAGGCCGTCGACGCGCTGCTGACGCACCCGGACGTCAAGTCGGTGTCGTTCGTCGGGTCGACGCCGATCGCGAAGTACGTCTACGAGACGGGCACCGCGCACGGCAAGCGGGTGCAGGCCCTCGGCGGCGCCAAGAACCACATGCTCGTGCTGCCCGACGCCGACCTCGACCTCGCCGCCGACGCCGCCGTCAACGCCGGCTTCGGCTCGGCGGGCGAGCGGTGCATGGCCATCTCGGCTCTCGTCGCCGTCGAGCCGATCGCCGACGAGCTCATCTCGAAGATCCGCGACCGCATGGGCAAGCTCGTCACCGGCGACGGCACGCGTGGCGCCGACATGGGCCCGCTCGTGACCAGGCAGCACCGCGACAAGGTCGCCGGCTACCTCGACTCCGGGGTGGCGGACGGTGCGACGCTCGTCGTCGACGGCCGTGAGAGCGACTTCGACGCCGACGGTGACGGCTACTTCCTCGCCCCGACACTCTTCGACAACGTCAAGCCCGGCATGTCGGTCTACGACGACGAGATCTTCGGTCCGGTGCTGTCCGTCATTCGTGTCCACTCCTACGACGACGGTCTGAAGCTCATCAACTCCAACCCGTACGGCAACGGCACCGCGATCTTCACCAACGACGGCGGCGCGGCCCGCAAGTTCCAGCGCCAGGTCGAGGTCGGCATGGTCGGCGTCAACGTGCCGATCCCCGTGCCTGTCTCCTACTACTCCTTCGGCGGCTGGAAGAACTCCCTCTTCGGCGACACCCACGCCCACGGCATGGAGGGCGTGCACTTCTTCACCCGCGGCAAGGTCGTCACCTCGCGCTGGCTCGACCCGAGCCACGGCGGCCTCAACCTCGGCTTCCCCCAGAACGACTGACCCCCAGCCGAGCCTCGCGCGTACGTACGCGTTCACCGAACTTCCCCTCGAAAGGACCCCGAACGATGGCCGAGTCCAAGGCCCGCAACACCGACGAGCGTTACAGCAAGCTGACGATCGGCGTGTGTCCCGACCAGTGGGGCGTGTGGTTCCCCAATGATGACAAGCAGATCCACTGGGAGACCGCGCTCGACGAGATGGCCGAGGCCGGCTTCTCGGTCATGGAGACGGGCCCCTTCGGCTACTTCCCGAAGGACGCCGCGCGCCTCAAGGAGGAGATGGACAAGCGCGGCTTCCGCGTGGTCGCCGGCACCGGCTGGGGCATCCTGCACAAGCCGGAGGCGTGGGCCGACACCGAGAAGACGTTCCGCGAGATCGCCGAGACGCACGCAGCGGTCGGCGCGGAGTACATCGTGCACCTGCCGCCCCTCTTCCGTGACGACAAGACGTGGGAGTTCACCGACGACCGCACGCTGTCGGCCGAGGCGTGGAATGCGTACATCGCCAACGCGGACAGGCTCGGTCGCATCATGAAGGAGGACTACGGCCTCAAGATGGTGCTGCACCCGCACGGCGACAGCCACATCGAGACGCCCGAGGACATCGACCGGATCTTCCAGGCGACCGACCCGGACTACGTCGGCTTCTGCCTCGACACCGGCCACGTCGTCTACGGCGGCGGCGACCCGGTCGAGCTGTGCCGCAAGTACCCCGAGCGCATCTCCTACGTCCACATCAAGGCGATGGACGAGGGTCTCGTCAAGCAGGCCCACGACGAGGACTGGCCCTTCGGTCTCGCTGTCGCCAAGGGCTGCTCGGTGCGACCGCCGGCAGGTGCGCCCGAGATGCCCCCGCTCATCGAGGCCCTCGCCGACCTCGGCAAGGAGCTCTACGTCGTGTGCGAGCAGGACATGTACCCGTGCGACCCGTCCTACCCCCTGCCCAACGCCATCCAGACCCGCGAGTACCTCGCCTCCATCGGCCTCGGCCAGCTCTGAGCCTCGCGGCTCGGGCCTCACTGACGAAGGAGTCAGACGAATGACTGTACGTATCGGGATGATCGGCCCCGGTGGCATGGGCCAGGCCCACATCGACCGCATCCACACCGTCATAGCCGGCGGTCGTGTCGTCGCCGTGGCCGACGTCGACGACGTGCGCGCGAAGGAGGTGGCCGCGCGGATCGACGGGACGGCATACGCGACCTCCGCAGAGCTCATCGCGTCTGACGAGGTCGACGCGGTCATGATCTGCAGCTACGGGCCGGCGCACGAGGTCGACGTCCTCGCGGCGATCGCCGCGGGCAAGCCGATCTTCTGCGAGAAGCCGCTGACGCCGACCGCCGAGGCCGCGCTGCGGATCATGGAGGCCGAGCAGGAAGCCGGGCGCCGTTTGGTGACAGTCGGTTTCATGCGTCGCTTCGACCGCAGCTACCGCCAGATGAAGGCGCTGCTCGACTCGGGCGAGCTCGGTGAGACGCTCATGGTGCACTGCGCGCACCGCAACCCGACCGTGCCCGAGCACTACACGTGGGACATGGCGATCAACGACACCGCCATCCACGAGGTCGACACGATGCGCTGGCTCCTCGGCGAGGAGTTCGTGTCGGCGCGTGTCGACAAGCCGAAGAAGACGTCGCTGCGCTTCGAGCACCTGCAGGACCCGTTGGTCCTCATCCTCGAGACGGAGTCGGGGGTGCGCGTCGACGACGAGATCTTCGTCAACTGCCAGTTCGGCTACGACATCCGCTGTGAGGCCGTCGCCGAGAAGGGCACGGTGTCGCTGGCCGACCAGAACGCCGTAGAGGTGCGCGACGGCTCCGGCCACCGCAACTCGATCGCGCGCGACCACAACGACCGCTTCTGGGGAGCGTTCGTCACCGAGGTCCAGGAGTGGATCTCCGCCGTGGCTCGCGGCGAGCACACCGGGTCGACGTCGTGGGACGGGTATGCCGCCGCCTGCGTCTGCGACGCCGGCGTCCGCGCGCTCACGGACGACGGGGTCGTCAAGGTCGAGATGATCGCGAAGCCCGACTTCTACTCCTGACGAGGTGCCCCCGCGGCCGTCCCCCGACGTTCGACTCGCGTGGACAGATGGTCCAGGCGTGGATACTTTGGGCAGATCGTCGCGGGGGCGGTCAGCCTCCGCGGTCCGATCGAGAGGGCCGTCCCATGTCTCGTCACGTGAACCCTTGTCCCTCAGTCCCGTCGGACCGGTCGGCCTGACGTGGCCGGTGCGGGCCCGGAGCTGAAGCGGGCGCTCAACCAGCGGCAGCTGACGATGATCGCCATGGGCGGCGTCATCGGCGCGGGCCTGTTCGTCGGGTCCGGGACCGTCATCCACGACACCGGTCCGGGAGCGTTCATCACCTACGCCCTCTGCGGAGTCCTCATCATCATGGTGATGCGGATGCTCGCGGAGATGGCGGTGGCCAACCCCTCGACCGGATCGTTCGCCGACTACTCCCGCAAGGCCCTCGGCGACTGGGCCGGCTTCTCCGTCGGGTGGCTCTACTGGTACTTCTGGGTCATCGTCGTGGGCTTCGAGGCGGTGGCGGGAGCCAAGGTCATCAACTTCTGGCTCCCGGGCGTGCCGACGTGGGTGCTCAGCCTCGTGCTGATGCTCCTCATGACGGGCACCAACCTCATCTCGGTCTCGTCCTTCGGGGAGTTCGAGTTCTGGTTCGCCGGGATCAAGGTCGCGGCCATCATCGTCTTCCTCTTCTGCGGCGCACTGTTCGTCCTCGGGATCTGGCCCGACGCCGATCTCGACTTCGGCAACCTCACCGCGCACGGCGGCTTCTTCCCCAACGGTGGACTGGCGGTCACGGCGGGCGTCGTGACGGTGATCTTCTCGATGGTGGGGGCCGAGATCGCGACCATCGCCGCCGCAGAGTCGGACAACCCGGAGCGGGCGGTCTCCAAGGCCGCGAACTCGGTCATCACCCGCATCGCCATCTTCTTCGTCGGCTCGATCTTCCTGCTCGCGGTGATCCTGCCGTGGAACTCGGCCACCCTCGAGGCATCGCCCTACGTCGCGGCCTTCCAGCAGATGGGCATCCCGTACGCCGACCACGTGATGAACGCGGTCGTGCTGACCGCCGTGCTCTCGTGCCTCAACTCCGGCCTCTACACCGCCTCCCGGATGCTCTTCGTCCTCGCGGCCCGCAGGGAGGCGCCGGCGTCGATGGTGTCGGTGAACTCCCGGGGCGTGCCGACGGTCGCGATCCTGGCGTCGTCGGTCGTCGGGTTCCTTGCCGTCATCATGGCCGCGGTCTCGCCCGACACCGTCTTCTCGTTCCTGCTCAACTCGTCCGGCGCCGTCATCCTCTTCGTCTACCTGCTCATCGCCGTCTCGCAGATCATCCTGCGCTACCGGGCCGACGCCTCGACGCTCAAGGTGAAGATGTGGCTCTTCCCCGTGCTCTCGGTCATCACGGCACTCGCCATCGTCCTCGTCCTCGTGCAGATGGGCCTGACGGCGGACGTGCGCATCCAGCTCGTGCTGAGCCTCGTGTCGTTCGGCGTCGTCCTCGTCCTCTTCTTCATCAACCGCGCCCGCATCGCGCGCCTGCCCGAGCGGGTCGCGCCCGAGCACACCGGTGAGGCCCGGCGCGTTCTGGTCCTCGCCAACCAGACGCTCGAGTCCGACGAGCTCGTGTCGGAGCTGCAGCGCATCGACGCGCAGGGTGGCGCCACGTACTACGTGTGCGTCCCCGCCAGTCCCGTCGAGACCGGCACGGCCGCGACCCACGGGGCCGTCTCCGTCAAGGATGCGACGACCGAAGCCGCGCAGCGACGGCTCGAGCGCACGCTCGAGACCCTGACGGCCCACCGGCTCGACGCGACCGGCGCCGTCGGTGACCAGCGGCCGCTCCGTGCCCTGCGCGCCGCCATCAAGGAGTTCGACCCCGACCAGATCGTCATCGTGACCCTGCCTGCGGCTGAGTCGATCTGGCAGCGGTTCGAGGTGGTCGACCGGGCGTCCGAGCTCGGCCTACCAGTGACCCACGTCGAGGCGGCCTCGCTCGTCGGCGCGGTCTGAGCCATGGCGATCGTCGTCGCCTACACCGCACAGGACAGCGGCGCATCGGCTCTCGAGCTGGCCGCCGTGTTGTCGCGCTCCACGGGCGAGCCCCTCACGGTGGCTGTCGTCGTGACGACCCCGCAGGCGGCGGGGGCGGTGGAGTTCGTCGACGGCAACTACCTCGGCCCGCTCCGCGACTGGGGCGAGTCCGTGCTCGAGCAGGCGCGGGAGTCGCTGGCTCCTGACGTCCGGGCGACCTTCGTCGTGCGTGCGGCCTCGTCCATCCCTGCCGGGCTGCTTGACCTGGCAGCCGAGGTGAAGGCCTCCGCGCTCGTGCTCGGCTCGTCGAGCAAGGGAGCGCTGGGCCGCATCTCCTTCGGAAGCGTGACGGATCGGCTCGCCCACTCCGCGCCCCTTCCGGTGTTGCTCGCTCCACGCGGCTTTCGGCCCGCGCCCGGGTCCCGCATCCGCCGGGTCACCATCGGGTTCGGCGGGTCGTCGGGTGCAGCGCATGTGGCGTCCGCGGGGGCTGGGCTCGCTGCGTCGGTCGGTGCGAGCCTTCGGGCGGTGTCGTTCGCCGTCAGGCCGCCGAAGAGGATCTACGGCAGCGTCGAGGAGTCGGCGGACGACCTCGTCGTCGAACGGTGGCTGGCCCGCACGAGGAGCGCTCTCCGGGCTGAGGTGGGGGCTGTGGACGCTGCCCTGGCCGAGCGTCTCGCGCGGTCGCTCGTGGTCGGTGAAGGCGTCTCCTGGAGCGCGGCGATCTGGGGCGTCGAGTGGAACGACGGTGACCTGCTCGTCGTCGGCCCGAGCTCCGCGGCGCCGGCAGCCAGGCTCTTCCTGGGCTCGCGCGCGTCGAAGATCGTGCGTTCGGCACCGGTGCCGGTCTACCTCGTTCCGGCCCCGCGGGGCGGCTGAAGGGACCCAGGACGCTCTTGCGGGTAGGTCACACGTGCCGTTGACCGAGTGAGGGGACCACCACCATGACCGACGACAGCACCCGGCTTGCCGTGCTGATCGATGCCGACAACACCTCTCCGAGGCTTGTCAAGGAGATGTTCGACGAGCTCGCCAGCTACGGGACCATCACGGTGAAGCGCGCCTACGGCGACTGGACCAACCCGCACCTCAGCGGTTGGCGAGAGGTGCTGCTCGGCAACGCGATCTCGCCGCAGCAGCAGTTCGCCTACACCGTCGGCAAGAACGCGACGGACTCGGCGCTCATCATCGACGCCATGGACCTGCTCTACTCCGGCAACGTCGACGGGTTCGCCATCGTGTCCAGCGACAGCGACTTCACGCCTCTGGCCACGCGCTTGCGCGAGTCCGGCAAGCGTGTCATCGGCGTCGGGCAACGCAAGACCCCCAAGGCGTTCGTCGAGGCGTGCGAGCGGTTCCTGTTCCTCGAAGTGCTGGCCAACGGCGGCGCCGCGGACGAGGACGACGCCGACCTCGTCAAGATCGAGCCGACGCGTCCCATCGAGAGCGTGCTGACCCGCGCCCTCCAGAAGGTGGACACGGACGACGACGACTGGGCTCCGCTCAGCGCGCTGGGCAACCACCTGCGCCGCACCGACCCGTCGTTCGACTCACGCAACTACGGGTTCGGCAAGCTCAGCGAGCTCGTCCGGGCCCAGGGCTACGTCGAGACGAAGACGGTGAGCGGCGCCAGCGGGAACGGCCAGCTGTGGGTGCGACGCAAACCACGTCGGGCGGCCGAGCTACCGGCCGTCGAGCCCACGGCGAAGAAGACGGCCAAGCGTGCCGCGAAGACCGCGAAGACCGCGAAGACCGCGAAGAAGGCTGTGAAGAAGGCCGTCGCCGCGCCTCGCACCCTGGGGGAGTCCTGAGCGGTCCCCCGGACGCGGGATCTCGGCCGAAGAGATCGGATCTTGCTCCGCCCAGCGGAGCAAGAACCGATCGCTGTCGGGCCTTCTGATCGCTCGGAGACCTAGAAGCTCCACACCGCGGTCAGAGGCCGACGGCCTTGACCCCGTACGCCGCCTGCGACTTGCTGAAGCCCTCGAACCTCAGCTGATCGATGAGTCCGCCGCGTGAGAACGACGTCATGTCCAGGTACGACTGCGCCTTCTTCGCCGCCTGCTCGTTCCAATTCACCGTGATGTGGTCGACGGCGAACGTGGCGTCAGACTTCGAGAACTGCTCGTACTGGAGCTGCTCGATGAGGCCCTTGCGGGAAAAGGCCGTGAACTCCAGATAGGACTCCGCCTTGGCGATCGCTTGCTCCTGCGAGACGGTGACCGCATTGGCGGCCTTCTCTGCCGCGGCTTTCGCGGCGGCGGCCTTGGCAGCAGCCGCCTTCTTGGCGTCCTCCGCCTTCTTGTCGGCGGCGGCCTTGTCGGCGGCGGCCTTGTCGGCGGCGGCCTTGTCGGCGGCGGCCTTGTCGGCGGCGGCCTTGTCTGCGGCGGCCTTGTCGGCGGCGGCATTGTCGGCGGCGGCCTTGTCGGCGGCGGCCTTGTCGCCGGCGGCCTTGTCTGCAGGGGCCGCAACACTCGGTGCGGGCGCAGCCGTGCTCGAGTTCGCGACCGTGCCAGCTGTGGGGGCGGTCTTGGGGTCGTTGGTCAAGGCGCCCATGGCGATGAAGGCCACGAGGATGCCGCCCGTCCAGAGACCGGCTTTCTTGCCCTTGCCCATCTTCTTCTTCGGGTCTGTGTCCTGCCCGGTGTAGGGGGAGCCATGAGGCGGTGGTGCCCAGAGGGCGGGCGGGGGCGTCATGTCTTCGGGCGTGGGGATCTGCTGGGTGTTCTCGTTCATGGCACTTCTTCCCTGTGAGTTGCCTGTACTGCAAGGGAAGTCTCCGTCGCGTCCGGACATGTGTCTCGATTTCGGAGTTATCCGTGCGAAGAATCTCAGTCTGAACCAGGCACGACACTCGACCATCGGCGGTGTCGGTGTTGGGGCTGGACAGACGAGCCGGCCAGCTCCCTGAGGAGCTGACCGGCTCGATGAGTCGTGAGCGACTTTCGTCGCTGGACTCGTGGGTCAGTCTGCGGCTTGGAGGGCCTTCACCTCGTCGCGAGCAGCCACCACCGCCGCGTGCTGGCGGGTCACGACCTCGCGGAAGCCGGCGCTGAGGTCCTGCTCCAGCGCCTTCTCGTACTCCCTGACGGCATGGTCCTCACCCGTGACGGCGGCACCGAGGACGCTGCCCGCGTCGTCACCGGTCAGCGCGTCCTTGAGCGCGATCCACCCGCGGTGCAGGGCCGCCGTGGCGGTCCCGCTGTTGTCGACGTCGTCGCCGTACTCGTGGCCCATCGCGACGATCTCGCGGTGGAAGCCGGCGCGCTGCTCGGAAAAGCGCTGCAGCGTCGTTGCCCACTCGGGTCGATCGTCGTTACGCAGCTTCTCAGCGGCGGAGGCGAACCCACGCTCGCCGTCCTTCAGCGTCTCCACGAGCTCCTTGGCAGCCTTGGCGTCGTCCGACATCTTCACTCCTTCGGTCGATGTGCTGGTCCTTCGGGTCCTACCCGAAGGCGCGACGGTGCAACCAGTGACCGGGGGCGACGCCACCCTGACAGCGAGCTCACCGCAGGTTGTAGAACTCGCGGTGCACGTTGGCCGCACGGACCCCAGCGCGGACGAGGTCCCGCTGCAGCGCGCTCACCATCAGCTCCGGGCCGCAGAGGAAGGCGGATAGACGGTTGGCCTCGACACCGACCGTCTCGAGGATCTGCGCGCTCGTGAGCCGCGGTTGCCTCTCGGTGTCCACGAGGTGCAGGAGGAGCTCCTCGTGGTGGCCCGCCAGGTGGGCGACCTCGTCGGCGAGCGGAGCCGGTCCGCGTGCCGAGAAGAAGAAGTCGACGCGGTGCGGCAGCTCACCGGGACCCGCCGATCGGAGCCAGCTGAGCATCGGCGCCACGCCGATGCCGCCCGCGACCCACACCTGGTGCTCGGTGCCCCGCTTGTAGTCGAAATGGCCCTGGGGACTGCTGATCACCGCTGGCATGCCGGGGGCGACGACGTCGCCGATGCTCGACGTGAAGTCACCCACGGCTCGCACGGTGACGCGCACCTCCTGCTCGCCGGGGCCGCTGGCGATGGTGAACGGATGACGGTGCCAGCCGTCGCGGGCCTCGAGATTGACGAGGGCGAACTGTCCTGGGCGGAAGGCGAACCGCTGCCCGAGTGGTCGCAGCCAGATCTCGTAGGCGGAGTCGTCGATGGGTGCCACCGACGACACCGCGTAGTCGTGGGTCCGGGCCACCCTGCGAGCGAGCAGCTCGCGGAACAGGTAGAAGCCCAGTCCGACGCCACCGACGACGACGTAGGACCACCGCAACAGCGACGAGCCGAACAGTGTGGCGTCCATGAGGCCGTGCACGAAGCCGAAGGCGAGGAAGAGGCCGGTGAGGCGGTGGAAACCGCGCCACAGGCCGTAGCTGCCCACCCACCGCCCGACGATGCGGACGGGCCCGGTCTGCATGAGGCGCTCGACGGGGCCGCGTAGCGGTCTCGGGGTGATGAAGCGCCAGCGCGGCGCGATGGCCCACACCGTGAGGGCCGCGAGGCCGCTGATGCCGATGGTCCCCAGCGTCGGGCCGAGCTGAGTGGCGTTCGGGTTGCCCGTCGTGGCGATGTGCACCCCGATCAGGGTCGTGCCGGCGAGGGCGACCCGGCGGTGCCAGACGGCGGCCTTGTCGACGCCGTCGAAGAACTGTTCCACCCACCTCAGCGTGCTGATGAGGACCAGTCCCACCGAGAGCAGCAGCACGCCCTCGGCCCCGATGAGCTGGCCGACGAACTGGCCGGGATCGCCGGCCGGCCGGACGAGCAGCCAGAACAGGGCGAACGCGGTGACCAGGGCCCCGATGGTGAGGGGACCGACAAGGCGGGTGATGAGATGCGACCCGCTGTAGGGGCGCCGGTGTCGCACGGGTGTGGCGATGGCCATGCTGGGTCTCTGCTTTCGGTCAGGGCGCACGGCGCTGCGCCACGGTGCCGGTCGTCGGCACCCACCCCGATCAGGTTCTGGGGAACACGTACCCAGCCGCCGCTGCCGACCGGCGCAGTGCAGTCGTCCGGCCCCCGCAGAGTCCGGCGGGGCTTGCCGTGCCCGGGCCGCGTGGCCGAAGGTGGACGCCATGGAGACGCGAAGGCTCGGTCGGCTGGGCCACGAGAGCTCGGTGCTCATCTACGGCGCTGCGGCGCTCGCCGACGTGACACAGGACGTGGCCGACGCCTCGATCCAGCAGGCTCTCGACGGCGGGATCAACCACTTCGACGTGGCCGCGAGCTACGGCGAGGCAGAGCTGCGACTCGGGCCGTGGGTGCCGCAGATCCGCGACCGCATCTTCCTCGCCACGAAGACGGGTCGTCGCGACCGCGAGTCGGCCTGGCGGGAGATCAACGCGTCGCTGGAGCGGCTCCAGACCGATCGGGTCGACCTGCTCCAGCTGCACGCGATCGGCGACCTCGACGAGCTGGACCGGGCCACGGGCGCAGGCGGCGCCCTCGAGGCAGCGCTGCGCGCGCAGGACGAGGGCCTGGTCGGCGCCGTCGGAGTGACCGGTCACGGTCAGGAGGCGGCACAGACGCATCTCGAGGCGCTGCGGCGCTACCCCTTCGCGACCGTGCTGACCCCGCTCAACCCGGTGCTGTGGCGCGACGACACGTACCGGACGGCATACCTCGCGCTGGTCGACGAGACCCGGCGTCAGGACGCGGGGCTGATGACGATCAAGACGGTGTCTCGCCGCAACTGGGAGGAGGGCGCCGACCAGACGCACACGACCTGGTACGAGCCGTTCCAGCACCAGGAGGCGATCACGGCTGCGGTCTCGTGGGTGCTGGCGCACGACGAGGTCGCAGGCATCCCGACGGCGGGCGATGTGAGGCTCCTCGGCATGCTGCTCGAGGCCGAGCGCAACCGGATCGCGGCGGAGGACGCCGAACGACACCTCTCGGTCGACGACGCCTACGCGTCACCCTTCGTGGACATGCCGATCTGACCGCACGCCCGATGACGTACTTCTGGGCTGCTGTCGGCGTGCTGCTCGCCGTCGGGCTCGGCCTGATCATCTGGGGTTCGCTGACCGGGCCCGACCGGGAGGGCCGCGACGTGTCGAGGCAGCGCAACCGTGAGATGCAGGTCGGCGCGGTGCTGGTCGGCATCTCGCTGCTGGTCCTGGTGATCGCCTACCTGACGGCAGACTGGCCGTAGCGCTACGGCTTGAGCACCGGGTAGCGCAGGTGCGTCACACCGACGCCCTCGACGACGGTCGGGCTGCCCAGGGTCGCCGGCGTGCCGGTGAGCCGGTCGAAGAGCCGTACCCCGCGACCAAGCAGGATCGCGGCGACGTCGATCTGCAGGTGGTCGAGCAGGCCCGCGTTGAGGCACTGCTGGATCGTGTCGGCGCCGTGCACCGCGACGGACTTCCCACCGGCGGCCTCCTTGGCCTGCCGCACCGCGCTGTCGATGCCGTCCGTCACGAAGCTCACCGTGGAGCCGGGCCGCGGCCAGCCGGCGGGGATCTCGTGGGTGAGCACGAAGGCCGGTCCCCACGCGTGGTTGCCGCCCCAGCCCTGCGCGGCATCGAAGGTCCGACGTCCGGTGACGAGGGCGCCAAGACCGGACGTGAGGTCACGGAAGTGCTGGGCGCTCGGCGCGGACATGCGGAAGGCCATCGGGTCCGACCCGCCGCCGTCGACCTCGACGTCACCCGACCCGAAGTACCAGCCGAAGACGCCCGTGGGGTCGCCGTCGGGGTCGGCGACGTAGCCGTCGAGCGACATGGACATGATCGCGATGACGTCGGACATGGTGATGGTTCCTCTCCGTCGGTGGCGGCCCGGTGTTCCGTGCCCTCACCGTTGCGTCGAACGGACCGCCCCCGTCTCGACACGGGTGGCGGGACCGCTTTCAGCCGTCGTGGGTTCGCGCCCTCCGTGTCAGAGGGCCCGGCGGCTCGCAGCCGACGCGAAACCCAGCCAGGTGTGACGGTTGCCCGCCCAGCACCAGCCGACCTTCGGGGCGCCGCGCCGCTCGCGCCCGTCGCGGCCGGTGCCGTTGCTGATCCAGAGCGCGGGTGTGCGGGCGTCGAGCCGACCGCCGGCCTTGCGCAGCCGTGACCCGATGGTCATGAAGCAGTGGTTGCGTTCGAGCACCTCCGGCACCTGGAGCGCCCAGTGGATTCCCTCGACGAGAGTCAGCGGAGTTCGCCCCGCACCGGTGATGTTCGGCAGCGCCTCGTCAGGGCTCCAGTTGGCCATCTCGTCGCCACGGTCGACGCCGCCGACGACGTATGCCGGACCGCTGGGCAGGTCGACTGCCTCGACGGGGGCGAACGCGTCGACGTCCGTCATGTCCTCGACGACGAAGCCCTCGCGATCACCGAGGCGCAGCAGCGGCGCCAACGCCGAGGTCGGGACGACGGTCTCGCTCAGGACGAGGAGATCGCTTGCAGTGGATGAGGATTCGTCCGCGGCGTACGCCCTCAGCTCAGCGGCCGGCATACCTGCCAGGTCGTGGACACCGAGCGCGACGAGACGGTCGGCCTGGCTGGTCAGCGGGGGGAGGGTCGGGGTCGCGAGAGTGGCTTCGGGCACGGGTCCTCCAACGCTGGGTGGTTCGGTCGGCCATCGTTCAACGCGCACGTATGCCGTGCCGTTCCCTACCACCTCGACGGAGCGTGCGTGGCGGGTTTAGGAGGGTCTAGTACCAATGTCCGATGGTCGGCCATCCGTGTTCGGGAGAAGGATCGGGCACGCACCGTGACACTCAACGCCGAGGAGCAGGTCATGACAGTGAAGAGACGAGTACTGGGGGTCGTGGGGGCGGTGGCGCTGGCAGCATCCACGCTGGCCGTCACCACCGTGCCGGCACAAGCCGCGTCGTCCAAGGGTTGCGAGGGCGGTGGCTTCCGTCTCGTCAACCTGTCGACGGGGGTGACCGTCGCCGCAGCCGGGGCAGACCGCATCCGCACCACCATTGCTGCCAACCAGCTCGGAGGCACCTTCGGCGTGCGCGGCCGCTACGCCCAGTTCGACGTCCGCTCAGTGGATTTCGCCGTTCTGAACCAGGCCTTCACCGGCGCGCCGAACGAACTCGACATGACGGGAGGCCGGTTCACGCCCGTCTTCGCGAGCAAGGTTCCCGACCACCGCGGGCTCGTGCTGAACAGCGGGGTCGCCGTGGAGCTCGACGGTGAGGGACTGTCGCTCCAGCGGACGGGGACTGGCCTGTCGATGACCCTCTCCGCCAAGGACTGCGCGCAGGGCGGCATCTTCCAGATGGAGCCGCAGCGAGGTGACGGCACGAGGACTCGTGTCACCCACACCCTCGCCGCGTCGGGCACCGCCGGGCTGACGCCGTTCTACTTCGACAACCCGAACTTCCGGGCGCGTGTCGGCCAGTTCCTGGGCTCGGGCTGCACCAGCGTGCAGACCGGCCCGCCCGGCCAGTTCTGCGTGCAGGTGAGCACGCGCGTCAACATCGCCAACGACCTGTCCCCGCGCTTCGTCGCGCGTGACAGCGCCCAGGTGGCCGACCGCGTGCCGAACCCGGCGTGCAACACCGCCACGCCCGTGACGCCCAGCGTCCGGCACTGTGGCGGCGTGTCGGTCTGGGACGTCGCGAGTGGCGGACGGATGGGCTTCGTCACCGGAGGCGACGCCACGGAGGTGGCCAACCCGCCGACCGACTGCGTCTCCAACTGCCAGGCCCAGAACCAGGTGCGCGGCCGGCTCGCGAACCTCGGATTCCCCTTCCCGGTGCCCGGGGGAAGCCGTCTCGTGCCGAGGTCCGCTCCCTGACCGGGGAGGGGGACGGCGAACCCACTCCACCGCTGGGTGGGGTGGGTTCGCCGGCACCCCGCTCCACGCACACGGCTTCGCGGAGCCCGGGACTCAGGTCGTCCTCGACCCGTCGATGCTGAGCTGCTCCCTGTGGAAGTCGTAGTGCTCCACGGCGTACGCGTAGACCTGGGCGAGCGTCATCGTGTCGCGGAAGAACGGGTCCCACCCGACCGGGAAGTGCATCCGGAGACCGAGGGCCTCCTCGGTCTCGGCGTCGAGGCGTCGGTGCAGGCCGTCGATGGTGCGGTCGAGCCGGGCGGTCAGTCGAGGGCCGTGGAAGACGAGGGCGCCGCCCACGGAGCCGAGGTAGTTGACGTGGTGGAACGGCCGGATCGCGGCGTCCAGGGCGGCGGCGAAGACGCGGCTGAACCGGTCGGGCAGGCGACCGAACAGCCGCACCAACGGGAGCAACCGGCGTACGACCAGGAAGCCGAACGTCATGTGCCACAGCATCTGACCGTTGGTCCACCTCGTCCCGCGGGTGCGGCGACGCAGGTCGTCAGGCGTCGCGCGCGCGACGAGGTCGCGCAGGTCGGCGCGTGCGCGCTCCAGCTCGTCGTGGATGCGCTGCCGGTCGACGACCGGTGAGCTGTCGGTGGCCACGAGTCCAGTGTCGCGCAGGTCGCCCTTCAGCCCTTCCGGAGCTCCTCGGCGAGCATCACCAGGATGCCGCTGGGGCCGCGGACGTACGTGAGCCGGTAGACGTCCTCGTAGGTGGCGACGCCGCGCAGCGGGTGGCACCCGTGCCTCGCCGCGATCGCCAGCGCCTCATCGAGGTCGTCGACGGAGAACGCCACGCGGTGCATGCCGATCTCGTTCGGGAGGGTGGGCTCGGTCTCGATCGCGTCCGGGTGGATGTACTCGAACAGCTCGAGGCGGCCGCTGCCGTCCGGCGTCTGGAGCATGGCGATCTTCGCGTGGTTGCCGTCGAGGCCGACGGCCGTGTCGGTCCACTCGCCGCTCACCGTGTCACGGCCGAGGACGGTGAGGCCGAGATCGGTGAAGAAGGCGATCGTCGCCTCGAGGTCGCGGACCGCGATACCGACGTTCTCGAGCTTGATGGGCATGCAGGCACGCTACCGAGTCAGCGCGCGTGGGCCACTCAGTCCCGCCCGAGGCTGGCGGTCACGGCGAGCTGGTCGACGAGGTCGTTCATCTCGTGGCCGGAGTGGCCCTTGACCCACTGGAAGGCGACGTCACCGCGGTCGTTGACGGCTGTCACGAGCGGCTCCCACAGGTCGCGGTTGGCGACCGGCTTCTTCGCCGACGTGGTCCAGCCGCGCTTGAGCCATCCGTCCCACCACCGGTCGCGGAAGCAGTTGACGACGTACGTCGAGTCGCTCACCACCACGAGCGGTCCACTGATCGCCGTGACGGCCTCGAGCGCCGCGCGGATCTCCATGCGCTGGTTGGTGCTGGGTCGCTCTGCGCCGGAGGCGAACTGGTCGCGGTCGATCGCCCAGGCCCAACCGCCGGGTCCGGGATTGCCCGAGCAGGCGCCGTCCGTGTAGACGAAAGTCGCGCCGTCGGGGGCCGCCATCGGTGCCTTGGGGGCCTTGGGTGCCTTGGGGGCCTTGGGTGCCTTGGGTGCCTTGGGTGCCCGCGATGTGCTCGCCGTCATGGCGCGCGCCGCTCCTGCTGCCGGCGGGGCCGCCAGGCCAGGGAGGGCGAGCTCGGAGCCGCAGTCCGCGTGCACCCAGACGTTCGCCTCACCGCGGGAGCCGACGATCTCGTCACCCACCCGGATCGGCTCCAGGCAGCGGGTACAGCGTCCGGGAAACTTGGCCAGCACGGTTCTCCTCATGGCTCGGTCGAGGGCAGCAGCGTAGGCCTGCTCGGCCGAGCAGCCGCGCCGGGGTCCCGGTGGCTGGCCGACGACCGGACCTCGAGCTGTTGCCCTACGCGTGTGTGTCGCGTGCCCGAGGTCTCCGGCCGTCGCGCTGTGACCGCGGGCTCAGCCGGCGGTGTTTCTGTCATCCCCATACCCATTTCGTATGCCGTCCGCGTGCCGGCGCCACGCCCGCCTAGGGTTGGACCGTGACTGTCGACGTGGAGAGCTCCATCGAGATCGACGCTCCCCGTGACCGGGTGGCGGCCTCCGCAGCCGATCCCGGGAACGCCCCGCGCTGGTACGTGAACATCCGTTCGGTTGCGTGGGGGACCCCGCCGCCGGCTGTCGTGGGATCCCGCATTGCTTTCGTCGAGGGCCGACCCACTGGGGGCGGTGGATGAGGACCCTGCACCTCGGGCTCCTGGTCGCCGACCTCGAGCGTTCGCTCACTTTCTACGGCGCACTCGGCTACGCCGTGGTCGGCACCGTGCCGCAGGCCGAGTTCGGGAGCCTGACGATGCTCAAGCTCCCCGATGACGAGTTCGTCGCCCTCGAGCTGGTCCACACCCCTGACGCCGGACCGGTCGACCCGCGAGGACTCAACCACCTCGTCGTGCAGGTGGACTCGATGACCGACGCCATGGCCACGCTGGCTGCGAACGGAGTCACCGCCGAACCGCCCAGCTCGCCGGACGGATCGGGTGATTTCTCGACGTCGTGGCTCACGGACCCCGACGGCTACCGCATCGAGCTGGTCCAGTGGCCGCCCGGCCACGCGGACGGCATGAGCGAAGCCGACTTTTGGTGAGCGGTTCCCGGCGCCCCGGCTGACCTGGTGCTTTTATTACTTTTGCGTATTTCGACGCGTTCGTCGGGACGATCGCTGATACTCGTGGCTCGGCAGTCAGGGACCGGTGCAACGGGGGCGTCATGCAGGAGAGCGTGGAGATGGTCCACGTGGGTCGTGCGGTGCGGTGCGCGTGCGGGGAGGACCTGCGCCCCGGCGAACGCGCTGGGCAGCTCGGCGGTCGATCCGAGCTCGTGTGCCTGTGGTGCCTTGCCGACCTGCAGGCCGGGCGCCAGCGACCTCGCGCCCGCCGCGTCGAGACGACATGGCCCGCGGCGCCCGTCGCGCACTCGCCGACCCGTCGCCGGAGACGGCGTCCTGCATCGACGAGACGGCTGCGCGGCTCCGCGGCCGCGCCCCTGGTCGTCGCCCTGCTCGTTGTGGCGGCCGCTGTGTACCTCCACCCGGCATTGTTCGGGAGGTCGGGGAGCAACGTTGCCGCGGACGGGGCGCCCATCGCTGGGGGCGACCTGCCCAGCTGGTTCAAGGGCGTGCCCATCACCGGTGGCAGCCCGGGCGACACCCGGGACATCTGGCCCCCGACGCCGCCGGATGCACGCACCAAGCCGCTCGGCACGCCCGGTCCGTCCCTCTCGTCGTCCACTGACTACGCCTTCATGCACACCATCCCCGAGCTCGGTGGCCGGCCCGTGGCCTGGGACCCCTGCCGTCCGATCCGTCTCGTCGTCAACGACGCCGCGGCGCCACCCGGGGCCGACGAGCTGCTCCGCGAAGCCGCCCGCTCGGTCAGCGCCGCGACGGGACTGCACTTCGTGATCGAGGGCCCCACGACGGAGACGCCGGCAACCCGCCGGCCCCCGATCGACAAACATCTCTACGGCAACCGGTGGTCACCCGTCCTCGTGGCGTGGACCGACCCCACGGTCGTGCCCGAGCTGGAGGGACGGGTGGCCGGAATCGCCGGACCCGCGGGGGCCCCGTACTACACCGCTTCGCAGCAGCATTGGGTCAGCGGCACCGTCAATCTCGACGGACCCCAGTTCCGCGAGGTCCTGCGGCGAGCGGACGGCTGGGCCGGTGCACGCGCGATCGTCATGCACGAGCTCGCTCATCTGACCGGCTTGAGCCATGTGCCTGTGAAGGACCAGCTCATGTTCGAGGCGAGCGTCGGGCAACGCGACTTCGGGGCCGGTGACCGCGAAGGACTCAGACAACTCGGCTTGGGCACGTGCTTCACGAGCTAGACAAGGGAAACACCGTGCCGACCCTGTGTCTGCCAGTCTCGAGGGATGGCAACAGTGGTTCTGCACGCAGTGGTGTCGGTCGACGGCTTCATCGCCGGCCAGGACGACGACCCGGGCCCGCTCTTCGACTGGTACTTCAACGGCGATCAGCCAATCGCCGACGAGGCCGGTGAACGGCAGCACGCTCGGTTCCGGGTGAGCGCCGCCTCCGCGGGGTACACCCGCGCGTTCTGGGACAGCATCGGCGCGACGATCATGGGCCGGCACCTGTTCGACCTCACCAACGGCTGGGACGCCAATCCGCCGGCGGGCGAGCACCTCGTCGTGGTGTCGAACCGGCCGAAACCCGAAGGGTGGCACCCCCAGGCCGACGTCCCCTTCTTCTCGGACGTGACCGAGGCGGTCCAGGAGTCCAAGCGCCGCGCCGGCGACCGGGTCGTCGCCATCTGCGCCGGCGACGTGGGCGGGCAGGCGCTCCAGCTCGGGCTGGTCGACGAAGTCGCCATGGACGTCGTCCCCGTGGTCATGGGCGCGGGCAAGAAGTACTTCGGCGGGCTCACCGGCCAGCACCTCCTCGAGGACCCCTCGGTCGTCATCCAGGGCGACCGGGTCCTGCACCTCCGCTACCCTGTCCGCCGCTGAGACGAAGACATCCCCGCACGACGCTACCCAAGGGGGACTCGCGGCGGATGGACGCGGTTATCTCGCTCGCGCTGGCGCGGTCTGCAGTCCGAGTCTCATCGGACTTGTCGGTGTTAAGGCGCCCTCCGAGGGCGCGGCACGTCTACTCGGTGGCGAATATGGAGACTGGTGATGCCGTGCCGCGTGGTGGGTAGGTGAGTGGCACGCCCCGGCCGTGTGACACCTCGCGCAAGGTGTCGAGTGCGGCCGGGGCGCTTTTGGTCACGGGACTGCCGTTCTGGCGGCTGCCTTGCGCTGAAATTCCTTCCGGAAAGCCGAGCGTGCTGTTCGGGGCGAACTGCATCGGCGTCGATGTTCCCGGAACGTGAGGCGGGTCGGGCCGCCTTCTATGGCGGACGCCGCCTGCGTGGGCTGGTGCTCGACCGGCAGTCATGTGTCACTGTCGCTTGCCGTCGGCGTGGGCCGCTCTGGCCCCGCTCACCCGACGGCGAGCGGGGCTGTTCGTCGCGTGGAGGCGGTGGGCGTGTGGAGAACACCCGGAAAGGCCTGCGTCGCCCTCGCGTGGGGAGGAGAATCGGGACGTGAAGATCTGGCCCCTTTCGTGCCACGTCATGGGGTGGCACCAGTTCCGCAGGAAGCCTGGGGACAAGGAGATGCTGGTCTGCCAGAGGTGCGGCAAGCAAGAGCTCGTGTGGACGAAACGCATGCGTGACAAGGCCGACAACCCCTGGTCCTGACCGTGCTGCGGGCGGCGACGGCCTCGTGCTCTCGCCGCGCAGCGCCATCATCCGCGCGAGCGCAAGGTCCGGTGCTCACCGAAGGCCCGATGCGGCATACGCGGCCTCGATCATCGCGGCATTGCCGACCGCCCCCTCGGCGTTCGTCGTGACCGCCCGGCCGTTGCGCCCGCGCTGGCGAACGCCTCGACGTGGCCGCGGCCGGCTCGACGATCGACGGGGGAGCGAGGCGTGACGCTCCGAGGACCCCGATCCGCAGTGCGGCTCTGCCACGACCTCCGCCATGGTGCTCAGATACCCCTTTCCGCCTCGACCAGGGTGTTCGCCGCGAAGCGCAGACCCTCGAGCTGGTCGAGCTCCTGGTCCTCGTGCTCGATGTTGACGGGCATGTCCGGGTCGATCTTGTGCAGGGCGCGCAGGAACTCGGTCCAGTACGCCGTGTCGTGGCCGCGCCCGACCGCGACGAAGTCCCACGACGCCGTCCTCGGCCAGCCCGACAGCGTCGAGCCGCCGCCGAGCGGCAGGTAGCCCGGCTCGCCCTCGGCGACGCGGTAGAAGCTGTCGTCGATGACGCCGTTGACCTTCGCGGCCTCGTTGATCCGGGTGTCCTTGGCCGCTGCGACGTAGACGAGCGAGCCGAGGTCGGCCACGGCGAGCACCGGGTCGATGCCCTGCCAGAAGAGGTGGCTCGGGTCCATCTCGGCCCCGACGTGCGTGGCGCCGACCTCCTCGACGAGGCGGTGCAGCGTGCGCGGGTTGAAGACGACGTTGCCCGGGTGCATCTCGATGGCGACCTTGACGTCGGCGTCGGCCGCACGCGACTGGATGTCCTTCCAGTACGGCACCGCGACGCTCCACTGGTGGTCCTGAACATCGAGGAACGGGCTCCACCACGGAAGCGGGTTCCACACGGGCACAGAGGTGCCCGGCTCACCGCCAGGCGCGCCCGACATCGTGATGACACGTGGGACGCCGAGCAGGGCGGCGAGCTCGATCGAATCGATGAGGTCCTGCGAGTGCGGGAAACCGGCTGCCGGGTGCAGCGGGTTGCCGTTGCAGTTGAGGGCCGTCAGGGTCAGGCCGCGCGAGCTGAACTCGCCGAGGTAGTCCTGTCGGGCCTGCTCGCTCGACCGGAGCTCGTCGACGGGCAGGTGGATCGGAGGCAGGAAGCCGCCTGAGTTGATCTCGACGCTGGTGAGCCCGAGGCTCGCGATCAGGTCGAGGGCCTCGGGGAGGGTCTTGTCCGCGAGGCAGGCGTTGTAGGCGCCGAGCTGCATGGTGGTGGTCCTTTCGTGACGTCGTCGTCGACGGGCTTGAGGGAAAGTCGTTGAGGGAGAGGGGGTTCAGGGTGCAACGGAGATCGTCGCGCCCCCGGCTGCGGCCGACCGCGACACGGCGTCGATGATGCGGAGGTCGCGCACCCCGTCCTCGAACGGCGCGACCGGGGGCAGGCCCTTGATGCCGGCGACCTGCTCGAGGAAGGCGCGGGCCTGGTAGCCGAAGAGGTCGCCGACCCCGTAGGAGACGCCCGGGAAGTCCATCGGCAGACCGCCCTTGACGTAGGGGTGGGCGGGCCCGGCGAGCACCTGGTTGTAGCCGTCGAAGCCGTCGTCGCGCAGCTTGCGGATGACGCTGAACTCGGCGGGTCGGTCCATGTCCCACTTGACCCCGCCGTGCTGCGCCATGATGTCGAAGGCGAGCGAGTTGGCGTGTCCGGGAGCGATGCGCGAGATCGAGAACGTGCCGACGGCCCCGCTCTCGAAGTGGGCGGTGAAGGTGGCGACGTCGTCGTTCTCGACCGGCTCGCGCACGTCGGACAGCTCGGCCTTGGCGTGGCCGTAGGTCGTGCCGAGCGGCACCGCGCGCTCTGCCACCTTCGTCGTGAACGTGCCGCCGCTGACCGAGGTCATGGGGCCGCACAGGAACTCGGACAGGTCGATGAGGTGGCTGCCGATGTCGGCGAGGGCGCCGGTGCCGGGGCCACCCTTGTAGCGCCACGCCATCGGCACCTGCGGGCTGAGCGCGTAGTCGCACCAGTAGCGCCCGTTGAAGTGCGAGATCTCGCCGAGCTCCTCGCGCAGGAGGTCGCGCGCGGCCGCGACGGCCGGCTGGCGGCGGTAGACGAAGCCGACGCCCGTCACCTGGTCGGGGTGCGCCTGCGCGGCGGCGACCATGGCCTCGGCGTCCTCGAGGCTCGCGGCGAGCGGCTTCTCCGAGAGCACGTGCTTGCCCGCGGCGAGCAGCGCCTCGGTGATCTCGCGGTGCAGGTGGTTCGCGACGACGACACTGACGACCTGCACGCCGTCATCGTCGAGCAGGTCGCGCCAGTCGGTGCTCGACCGCTCGTAGCCATAGCGGGTCGCCGCGTCTGCGGCCACGTTCGCGTCGGCGTCGACCACGGCGGCATACCGGATGGGCGGCAGCGGCGGGTCGAACAGCGTGGGTGCGGTGCGGTAGCCGGCGCAGTGTGCGCGGCCGGCCATGCCGGCGCCGATGACGGCGACGCCGATGGGGGACGTGGTCATGATGTGCCTCTCTGAACACCGTGTGCGTGCGCTAGCCTTAAAGCGCTTTAAGAGAGTGTGCTGGGCAGTCCTCCGCGCTGTCAACACTTTGTGCTGACAAACTGTCGTCACCTTCCGTCCCGAGCCCGAGGAGCCGAATGCCGTCCCGCCCGTCGCGCCCGCGTCTCGACGACGTGGCCTCCGCCGCCGGCGTCTCCACCGCCTCGGTCTCGCTCGTGCTGCGCGGCCGACCCGGTCCCTCGGAGGCGACCCGCGAGGCCGTGCTCCGAGCCGCGTCGCAGCTCGGCTACCGGCCGGACCGCACGGCCAGCCTCCTCGCCCGGAGGCGCACCCAGCTGCTCGGCGTGACGATGGACGTGAGCAGCCCCTTCCACGCCGAGCTGCTCGAGGACCTCCAGGCTGCCGCCGACGAGCGCGGCTACGACCTCGTCGTCAGCCCGCTCACCCGCACACGCGACGAGCGGCGCGCCGTCGAGATGCTCCTCGACTTCCGCTGTGAGGCGCTGCTGCTCCTCGGCCCGACGTCGTCGGAGACCGCTCTCGCCGAGCTCGCTCGCGACCACCACGTCGTCGCCCTCGGCCGGCGCGTCGACGTGCCGGGTGTCGATGTCGTGCGCGCCGCCGACGACGTCGGTGTCGGCCTGGCCGTCGAGCACCTCGCGGCGCTCGGGCATGCATCGGCCGCCTTCGTCGACGGCCCGCGCGGCGCGATCGCCACCCTGCGCAGGCAGGGGTTCCGCACGGCGACCCGGCGACTCGGCGTCACGGCATACGTCGTCGGCGGAGGAGCGACGGAGGAGGCGGGGCGGGCCGCGGTCGCCGAGCTGCCCGACGCCACCGGCCTCGTGTGCTTCAACGACCGCGCAGCGCTCGGCGTGCTCGCCGGACTGCGTGCGCAGGGTCGCGACGTGCCGGGCGACGTGTCTGTCGTCGGCTACGACGACAGCCCGGTCGCGCGGCTCGCCACCATCGACCTCACCTCGGTGAGCCAGGCCACCGAGCCGATGGCGGTCGCCGCCGTCCAGGCCGCGACGCAACGCCTCGACGAGGGGCGGGACGAGGCCGTCGACATCGTGCTCGAGCCGCACCTGGAGGTGCGCAGCACGACCGGTGCTGCACCAGCGACCTGATCCCCCGACCCCGAGTGCTCGTCAGCTGGTCAGCGCCTCCGTGACGAGGGCGGCGAAGAGCGCCGGGTCGTCGACCCACGGGAAGTGGCCGGCGCCCTTCTGGACGACGCACCGGCCGTCGCCGAAGAGGTCGGCGATCCGCCGGCCGGTCGCGGGTCCGGGCGCGAGGTCGAGCTCGCCGACGACGACCCGGACCGGTGCCTCGACCGCCCCGAGTGCGCGGTTGCCCTCGGCCGGGTCGGGCAGCCCGGCCCAGAAGGCCGCCGTGCCCTCTGCGTTGCGCTGCGCGCCGTCGGACTCGGCGTGCCGGCGTGCGGCGTCGGTCCACTCGCAGTAGAAGAACGGCGACATCGCCTGCCGGGTGGCGGGAGTGGGGCTCTCGGAGGCGAGCGCCGCGCTCGCCTCACCGAACCACGGCTCGTGCGCCCGCAGCTGCACCCGCTCGGCCCACTCGGCCTCGGTGACGTCGATGCCGCTGGCGGGTGTGACGAGTACGAGCCGGCGGACGCGCTCGGGGTGCCGCGCGGCATACAGCTGGGCGACGAGGCCGCCGGCCGAGTGGCCGAGCAGGTCGAACGTGTCGAGGCCGAGGTGCCGGCGCAGCGCCTCGAGGTCGTCCGCAAGACGCGGCGCCGCGTAGGCCGTCGGGTCGCCCGGACGGGGGGATGCGCCGGTGCCGCGTGGGTCCGGCACGACGAGCGAACGCCCGGCTCTGACGGCGAGGCCGCCGAGCGTGCCGACGGGGCCGAGGCCTTCGGGCGTGTCGAGGTAGGCGGGGTCACGGGCCGGACCGCCCGGCCAGACGACGAGCGGCTCTCCCTCCCCTTCGATGCGGTAGGCGAGCTCGGTCCCGTCGTACGACGTGTAGGTCGGCATGCGTCAACCGTGCCAGACCCACGGATCGCGCTCTCAGCCAGGGGTTTCCGCTGTCCGATGGGCTCGCTGCAGGATGCCCCCCGGGTCAGCGTGCGACGTCGGCTGCGGCGAGAACGACGAGCTCGGCGACCTCTTCGGGATGGGTGAAGAGGTTGTTGTGCGACCCGTTCAGCAGCGACGTGCGCACGCTCGGTGCCTGGCGCGCCGAGCGTGCGAGCAGGTCGAGCCAGTCGACCGGTGCGAACGCGTCGTCGACACCCGCGGTGAGCGTCAGCGGGAGACGTAGGTCGGGGATGCGCTGCTCGATGGCGTCGTGCAGCCCTGAGTGGAGCATCGCGACGATGCCCGTGCGGCCGCGGTAGAGCTCGGTGGGGTCGACCTCGTCGGGCCGGTCGTGGCGGTACGCCCGCGGCACGGCCGCCGCGAGCCGGACCAGCCGCCGTTGGTCCGGGGTGAAGGTCGGGCCGGCCATGACGAGGGCGACGTCTCGTCGGCGTGCGCTGAGAGCGAGCGCAGCAGTGAGGGCGGCCTGGGCGCCGGTCGAGTGCCCGAGCACGAGCACCGGGCGGTGTGGCGCCTGCAGCTCGATCCACCGGGCCGCGGTCATCCCGATGGCGTGGACGGTCGGACGCGTCGGCCGCGGCCGGCTGGAGCCGAACCCGGGCAGGTCGAGCACGGTGCACTTCAGACCCCGCGCTGCAACGGTTCGTGCCGTCGGCCGCGTGTAGAACGGCAGGCCGAGTCCGGGGAGGATGACGACGAGCGGACTCGTGTCCGTCAGGTGCTGGCCGAAGGCCATCGAGTGGACGATGCGCCCGCGGACGTCGGAGTGCTGGTCTCTCACGTCTGCGACGACATCGGAGGGCGTCACGAGGCCTCGCCCTGAGGAGGCGCTGCAGTGCTGCGGCGCACGACGAGCTCCGGCTCGACGACCGCGCCGTCCGGCGTGGGGCCCCCCTCCGGCCCGGTCGCACCGTCCAGTCGCGACGTGACGGCCCGAACGGCCTCGGCCCCCAGCCGCGCGGCGTCCTGGCGCACGGTCGTCAAGGCGACGTGGGGGTAGGCCGCCTGCTCGATGTCGTCGAAACCGACGACCGAGACGTCCTCGGGGACTCGTAGTCCGGCCTGCCGCACGACGTCGACGAACCCCAGCGCGCACCGGTCGTTGAAGGCGGCGACGGCGCTCGGCCGCTCGCCGCCGAGCGCGAGGAAGGCCGTGGCCGCCCGTGCCCCGTCGAGCTCGGTGAGGCCGCCGTCGAGCACGACCTCGTCCAGCCCGGGGCTGACCCGCAGTCCGCGCCGATAGCCGTGTCGCCGCTCGGCGGCGCCCGGCGCCCGGCCCCCGTCGAGCAGGGCGATCCGCTGGTGGCCGAGGCCGCGCAGGTGCTCGACGGCGAGCCGCAGCCCGAGCGCGTCGTCGGTGCGCACGACGTCGACCTGCGCCTCGCGCACGGGGCGCAGCAGGCTGACGACGGGCAGCCGTTCGCCCAGTCGCCGCAGGTCGGTCGAGGCCAGGCCGCTTCCGACCAGGACGAGCCCCTCGCACCGCTCGGCGAGCAGGGTGTCGACCGCCGCCCGGTCGTCGCGGACCGGGGTGACGCCGCTGAGCACGATCTCGTACCCTGCCGAGTCGGCTTCGGAGTAGAGGCTGCCCAGGATCTCGCCGTGGAACGCGTGCCCGACGGCGAAGGTCACACCGAGCATCCGGGTGCGCCCACGACCGAGGCGGCTCGCCCGTGTGTCGGGCCGGTAGTCGAGCTCGCGCGCCGCCTCGAGCACCCGGGCCCGCGTCTCGTCAGAGGCGCCGGTGACGCCGCGAAAGACGATCGAGACGAGCGCGCGCGAGACGCCCGCCCGCGCAGCGACGTCCTCCATCGTCACCCGTCTCCCCGTCATGGGTCCAGAGTCTAGAGCGCTCCAGAGATTCTGCGCAGAATGCTTGACGAACAGTCGGGCGAGGCTCTTCACTGGACTACTAGAGCGCTCTAGTCAGCGTGAACCGAAGGAGCTTCCATGACCACGCCCGCCCCCGTCCGCATCGGCCTCATCGGCTGCGGCCGCATCGGGACCCACCACGCCACGACCTTCTCGCTCCGGCTGTCCGAGGCCGAGCTCGTCACGGTCGCCGACCCGTTCGAAGCCAACGCCCGACGACTCGGCGACGACCTCGGCGTCGACTGGCTCACCGACCCCCAGGCCCTCATCGACGACGAGCGCATCGAGGCCGTCGCCATCACCTGCGCCAGCACTGCGCACGCCGACCTCGTCGTGGCCGCCGCGCGAGCAGGCAAGGCCGTCTTCGTCGAGAAGCCGATGGCGATGACCCTCGCAGACGCCGACCGGGCGATCGCAGCGGCCGAGGCGGCCGGCATACCTCTGCAGGTCGGTTTCAACCGGAGGTTCGCCCGGGACTTCGCGATGGCCCACGAGGCGGTCGCGGCGGGGCGCATCGGCACGCCCCAGCTGCTGCGCTCGCTCACCCGGGACCCCGGCCTCGCCGACCCCGGGGCGGTGCCGCCGTGGACGATCTTCACGCAGACGCTCATCCACGACTTCGACGCGCTCAACTGGTTCAACGCCGGCGCCCGCGCGGTCGAGGTGAGCGTCATGGCCGACGCGCTCGTCGCGCCGCACTTCAAGGACGCCGGGCTGCTCGACACCGCCGTCGTCACGATCCGCTACGACAACGGCGCCATCGCGGTCGCAGAGGCGAGCTTCTCCGCGGCCTACGGCTACGACGTGCGCGGCGAGGTCTTCGGCTCGGCCGGCATGGTGCAGGCCGGCAGCCCCGCGCACCTGACGACCTCCCTCTGGACGGCCGACGGCGTCGCCGCCCCCACCGCGCGCCAGGACACCGACCTCATGGACGACGCGTATGCCGCCGAGCTCGCCGCGTTCTGTCGCGCCGTCCGCGCGGGCGGGCCCACGCTCGTCGGCGGACAGGATGCCCGCGCTGCCCTCCGGGTCGCCCTCGCCTGCATCGAGGCCTGCGAGACCGGCTCGACGGTCGCCGTGCGCGACGCCGACCGTGAGGTCGTCGCATGAGCGCCCCTGCGCCACAGTCCGGTTCTCCCTTCACACTGGCCGTCAGCTCGGAAATGGTCTTCGTCGACCTGCCCGTCGTCGAGCGGGTGCGCCGCATCCACGAGCTCGGCTTCGCTGTCGAGATCTGGGACTGGACCACGCACGACATCGACACGCTCGTGGCATTGCGTGACGAAGGCGTCGTCTACTCGTCCATGACGGGCTACGTGCGCGGACGCCTCGCCGACCGTGAGGGCGCCGACGAGCTGCTCGCGACCGCTGCCGAGTCGGTGCCGGTCGCCCAGCGCCTCGGCATCCCGCGGCTCAACCTGCACGGCACCGGCCTCGACGGCCGCGGCCTGCCCGTCGTGCCGTCCGCCGAGGTGACCGGGCCGATGTGGCTGCGGGCCCGCGAGACGCTGGGCCGGATCGCCGAGCTGGGGGAGCGCGAAGGGGTGCAGTTCGTGCTCGAGAACCTCAACACCGAGGTCGACCACCCCGGCACGCCGTTCGCGCGGGCGACCGACTGCCTCGCGCTCGTCGAGTCGGTCGGGAGCCCGCACCTTCGCCTGATGCTCGACCTCTACCACGCCCAGATCGGCGAGGGGAACCTCATCGAGCTGTGCCGCCGGGCCCTGCCGTGGATCGGCGAGATCCAGGTCGCGGACGTGCCCGGGCGATGCGAGCCCGGCACCGGCGAGATCGCGTACCCCGCGGTCGCCCGCGCGCTCGCCGACATGGGCTACCGCGGCACCGTCGGGCTCGAGGCCTGGGCGTCCGGCGACCCGGAGCTGGCGCTCACGCGTTTCCGCGACGCCTTCACCCTCTGACCCCGCCTGCCGTTCGAGGTATCTCCGCGTCACATCTGACGCGCACATACCTCGAACGGGGCTGGGGTCGGGGGTCAGTGCGTGCGGCGCGCCTCGGCCTGGGCCTCGAGCCGTCGGTGCAGCTCGTCCGCGCACGTCCCGTCGGCCAGGGCTGCCAGCACCACGTCGGCCTGGCTCGGCGGTGCGAGGCCGCCGATCGGCTGGTCGCGGTCGAGGTTCGTCGGGAACGCGTAGCCCTCGGCGCTCGCCGCCACGACGTTCGCGACCTCCGCCCCGGTGAGGCGTCCCGCCCGGGCCGCCACCAGCGGCGGGAACACCGCCTCGACGACGCGCTGCCGGTCGACGCTCTCCATGGCGCGCCCGAACGCCGACGAGATCTGGAGCAGGTTCGCCATGCGGCGGATGTCGCGGGAGTGGTTGGAGCCGGCGGCGTGGAAGAGCGCCGGGTTGAAGAAGACGGCGTCGCCCTTGGCGAGCGGCAGCTGCACGTGGTGCTCGACGAAGTACGCCTGGAACTCGGGGCGCTGGTACGCGACGTAGCCGTGCGCGTACTTCTGGCTGTGCGGCAGGTAGAGCGTCGGCCCCGACTCGACGGGCATGTCGCAGTGGGCCACGGCTCCCTGCAGCGTCAGCACCTGTGACAGGGCGTGCACGTGCGCCGGATAGCGGGCGCACACCTCGTCGCTCTGGAAGCCGAGGTGGTAGTCGCGGTGCACGGTCTGGCCGGCGCCGCCCGGGTTGACGACGTTGACCTGCGACGTGACCTGGTAGCCGGGGCCGAGCCACGCGGTCGCCGCGAGGGCCACGACGTCGTTGGCGTAGTAGTCGACGAAGGCCTCGGGGTCGGTGACGGCGAGCTTCTCGAGCGCGTTCCAGACGCGGTCGTTGGCGCCGGGCTTGCCGAAGTGGTCACCGGACTGCATTCCGGCAGAGCGCTGCTCGGCGATCATCCCCTCGAAGGCCGCGGTGACCCGGTCGACCGTCCCGGCGGTGAAGGCGTGTTCGAAGACGACGATGCCCGGCCCGTCCGAGAGGGCGCGGGCCAGCTCCGCGAGCAGGTCACGCCGCGCTGCCGCGTCATGGCGTATGCCGTCGAGCCCGGTCATGTCGTAGACGACCACGTCGCGCTCGAGCCGGGTCGCGTGCGGGTAGTCGCCGGGTCGCGTGCGGTCTGCGAGGACCGCGAGCAGGTCCTCGAGGCGACAGTGCTCGGGGAGCAGCCAGTGCGGGCTGTGGCGGCTGGTGGTGGTCACGACGTCCTCCTCGACGGGTGCGGGCCCGGTGGTGGGCCTGCTCCCAGCATGCGAGTCAGGTGCTGGCCTGCGGTCGCGAGAACCCATCAAAAACCCATCAGGCGCCATAGCCTCGGCTCATGGCCCCACGTCCGTCCCGACCTCACCGCGTGCGCGACATCGCAGAGCAGGCGGGCCTGTCCGAGGCGACGGTCGACCGGGTGCTCAACGGCCGAGGCACCGCGAGCGTCCGCGCGGTGCGCTCCGTCGAGCAGGCGCTCCTCGACCTCGACCGGCAGCAGTCGCAGGTGCGCGTCGCGGCGAGGACCTTCATCGTCGACGTCGTGATGCAGGCGCCGGAGCGCTTCTCGGCAGCCGTCAGGGCGGCGCTCGAAGCCGAGCTGTCGGGCGCGCGGCCCGCAGTCCTGCGGGCCCGGTTCGACCTGCGCGAGAGCGCCGACCCGGCGGCAGCGGTCGCCTCGCTCGATGCCGTCGGACGCCGGGGCCGCCTCTCGCACGGCGTGCTGCTCAAGGCGCCGGACGACCCGGACGTCGCCGCCGCGGCCCGCCGGGTGGCAGCCCGTGGCATCCCCGTCGTCACTCTGGTCACCGACGTGCACGACTCCGGGAGGGCGGCCTACGTCGGGCTGGACAACGCCGCCGCGGGCCGGACGGCCGCCTACCTCGTCGCACGCTGGACCGGGCGCTCGCGCGGGACGGTGCTCGTGACGATGAGCCGGTCGTCGTTCTACGGCGAGCGCGAGCGTGTCGAGGCGTTCGTCGGTCAGCTTGCTCGGGAGGCGCCGACGCTGCGGACCACCGTCGTCAGCGACACCGACGGCCTCGACGTTACGCTCGCGCGGGCGGTCCGGGAGGCGCTCGCCCGGGATCCGCGCCTCTGCGCCGTCTACTCCGTCGGCGGCGGAAACCGAGCCATCGCAGCCGAGTTCGAGCGCATCGGTCGTGAGTGCCGGGTGTTCGTGGCGCACGACCTCGATGTCGACAACGTGGACCTGCTGGCCGGCGGGATGCTGCACGCCGTGCTGCACCACGACCTCCGCGCCGACATGCGCCGGGCCCTGCGCCAGGTGCTCCGGGCCCACCGGGTGCTTCCCGGTGCGCCGACCTCGGTGGCGGCGAACGTCGAGGTGGTGACACCGCACAACCTGCCGGCGCGTCTGCTGCCGACGTGACCGGTCAGGCCGTCCGCTCCAGGGCGACCGCGACGCGTTGGGCGGCCTCGCGCCAGTGCTCGTCGCTCCACACGGCGCTCGTCGAGTGGCCGTCGCACACGCCACACGGCTCGCCGCCGACCTCGCCTCGTCGGGGCGGCTCGGGCACGACGCGGGGCGCCGGCGCCCGGGACGCGAGTGGTGGTGCCCACGGCAGCGTGTCGAAGCTCGTCGGCGCGAGGCTGCTCGTCGGGACGGTGGTCTCGATGTCGTTGCCCATGCCTCGAGCATCGCGCCGGGCGCACGAGCCGCACTTGATCGTTCTCGCCCTCTCGCAGACCCGGCGCGAGGGCTCAGCGGACGACGAGGGCGATGGCAGAGACGACGGTGGCGGCGAGCACCGCCTGGTCGAACCGGCTCTGGCTGAGGCGCCGCGCCGTGTGCAGCCCCAGCCAGGTCCCCACGAGCACGAAGGGAACCAGCAGGGCGGTGCGCCGCACCGTGTCGGCATCGAACAGCCCGAGCCCGGCGCTGAAGGGGAGCTTGCACAGGTTGACGCCGAAGAAGAAGAGCGCGCTCGTGCCGAGGAACCGCAGCTTCTCGACCCCCTGTGCGACGAGGTAGAGCGTCATCACCGGCCCCGCGGCGTTCGCCGTCATCGTGGCGAACCCGGCCGCGGCCCCCGTGCCGATGGCCGCGGCGCGTGAGGCGCCCACCCTCGAGGTGTCGGTCGAGCGCCAGGTGAGCACGAGCTGCAGGGCGGCGAGCACGAGCAGGAGCACCCCGATCGAGCGCCGCAACATCGTGTCGTCCACCCAAGCGAGGAAGAGGGCGCCCAGCGCGAGCCCGGGCAGCACGGCGGGCACGAGCTGCCGGATGAGCCGCCAGTCGGCGTCGTGTCGGTAGTGCCACACCGCGACGGCGTCGCCGACGATGAGCAGCAGCAGGATCGCGGCGGTCGACTCCCGCGTGGGCAGCACGAACGCGAAGATCGCGACCGCGATGCTGGCGACGCCCCCGATCGCGGTCTTGGCGAAGCCCACGAGCAGCGCGGCCACCGCGAGCAGCACCAGCGCCGACACCGTCATGGCACGCGAGCGTATGCCGCCCTGCCGTCCTCGTGCGGCGCCGTCCACCCCTGGAGGCGGCCTTGCGGCGACGGTCCGGACGTCACACCCCGAGCGGTGCGCCGAGCTTGGCGAGCAGCCTCGCCAGCGTCTTGCGCTCGGTCTCGGTGAGGGGCTCGAGCAGGCGGGCCTCGTTCGCGAAGTGCTCGGGCGCGGCCCGGTCGATGAGCTCGCGGCCCTTGTCGGTGAGCACGACGATGCGGCTGCGCCGGTCGTCCTGGGCGACCCGCCGCGAGACGAGGCCGGCGCCCTCGAGCCGGTCGAGCCGCTTGGTCACGGCGCCGGAGGTCACCATGGTCTGGTCCATGAGCCCGGACGGGGTGAGCTCGTACGGCTCGCCAGTGCGCCTCAGGGTCGCGAGCACGTCGAAGTCGCCCTCGCCGAGGCCGTGCGCGTTGTAGACCTTCACGAGCTCGGTGGTCAGGGCTAGTGCCACCCGGTGGAGCCGCCCGATGACGAGGACCGGGCTCGCGTCGAGGTCGGGCCGCACCGCCGCCCACTGATCGACGACGTGCTGGGCGTGGTCCGCGGCGGGTGGGGCTGTGGCTCGCATGGCTGGAATATATCTTCTCTGGAAGGTATTTTATCTTCCATGGAAGACAGTCGCGTGGGCTGGGGCACCGTCGCCCTCACCGCCCTGCCCGCCGCCATCTGGGGCTCGACGTATGCCGTCACACAGCAGTGGCTGCCGCCGGGACGCCCGCTCTTCGCCGCGACGGTGCGAGCGCTCCCGGTCGGTCTGCTCATGCTCGTGTGGCTGCGCCGCCTGCCCCGCCGGGACTGGTGGTGGCGCTCGCTCGTGCTCGGCTCGCTCAACATCGGCCTCTTCTACGCGCTGCTGTTCGTCGCCGCCTACCGCCTCCCGAGCGGTCTGGGCGCGACGCTCGTCGCCACCGCCCCCATGGTCACCATGGCGGTCGCCCGGCTCGTGCTGGCCAGCCGTCCGGCGCGGATCTCGTTGGCCGCCGGTCTCGTCGGGCTGTTCGGTGTGGCGCTGCTCGTCCTGCAGAACGGCCTCGACAGACCGCTCGACCCGGTGGGGCTCGCAGCCGGACTGCTCGCCGTCGTGCTCTCGTCGTTCGGCTTCGTCCTGACGAAGAAGTGGGCGCCGCCGGCCGACGTCGTGACGGTGACCTCGTGGCAGCTCGTCGGGGGCGGACTCGTGCTGCTGCCCATCGGACTCGCGGTCGAGGGCGCGCCACCGGCACTCGACCTCGCTGCGGTCGGCGCGCTGCTCTACCTCGGGCTCGTCGGCAGCGGGCTCGCCTACGTGCTGTGGTTCCGCGGCCTGACCGTCCTCGGTCCGACCGCAGCCTCGATCATCGGCCTCGTCAACCCCGTCGTCGGTGTGCTGCTCGGCGTCGTGCTGCTCGGTGAGCACTTCGGTGCCGTCCACCTCGGCGGGTTGGTGCTCGTCGTCGCCAGCGTCGTCGCCGCCCAGGACCCCGTGAGGGCCCGCCTCGCCCGCCTGGCGCACCGACCGGCATACGGCCGGGGACTGGCCAGCGCGACACGACCGGGTAAGGCTGAGGCATGGCCACGGACTCCGACCACACCTTCGACGTCATCGTCATCGGCCTCGGCCCCGGTGGTGAACACGTGGCAGGCACCCTGGCCCAACGCGGCCAGCGGGTGCTCGGCGTCGACAACCGCCTCGTGGGCGGTGAGTGCCCCTACTGGGGCTGCATCCCGTCGAAGATGATCATCCGGGCCGCCGACGCGCTGGCGGAGGCCCGGCGGGTCGACGGCCTCGCCGGCACCGTGGGCGCGGTCGCCCCCGACTGGTCGGTGGTCGCGACCCGCATCCGCGACGAGGCCACCGACGACTGGGACGACCAGGTCGCGGTCGACCGGCTCACCGGCAAGGGCGCGACCTTCGTCCGTGGCACCGGCACCATCGCCGGCCCCGGTCGGGTCGATGTCGACGGCACGACCTACACCGCCACCCGCGGCATCGTCGTCAACACCGGCACGAAGACGGCCCTCCCGCCGGTCGAAGGGCTGGCCGAGACTCCCTACTGGAGCAACCACGAGATCATCGAGGCCAAGGAGCTGCCGGGCTCGCTCGTGATCCTCGGTGGCGGCGCCGTCGGCTGCGAGCTCGGCCAGGCCGTGGCCCGCTTCGGCGTCGAGGTCACGATCGTCGAGGCCGCCGACCGCATCGTCGCCCGTGAGGAGCCCGAGGCGTCGGAGGCGCTGCGCCAGGCGCTCGAGGCAGACGGGGTCACGGTCCGCGAGGGTGTCGGCGCCGAGAAGGTCACCCACGACGGGTCGACGTTCACCCTCACACTCGCCGACGGCTCGACCCTCACGTCGGACGAGCTGCTCGTGGCCGCCGGCCGGAGCGCCGACCCCGCCGCCGTCGGTCTTGACCGCGTCGGCGTCGCGAAGGACGCGCGCACCGCACCCGTCGACGACCGCTGTCGCGTCGCCGACGGGGTCTGGGCCGTCGGCGACATCACGGGCAAGGGCGCGTTCACACACGTCTCGATGTACCAGGCCGGAGTCGTCATCCGTGACGTCCTGGGGGAGGGCGGACCCCCCGCCGAGTACGCGGCTCTTCCGCGCGTCACGTTCACCGACCCCGAGGTGGGCGCCGTCGGCCTGACGGAGGCGCAGGCCCGTGACGAGCTCTCGAACGTCGAGGTCGGGCTGACCCCACTCGGCGAGACCACGCGCGGCTGGATCGCCAAGGCCGACGGGCTGATCAAGGTCGTGGCCGACGCCGACCGCGGAGTGCTCGTCGGCGCGACGGTCGTGGGTCCGGCCGGCGGCGAGGTGCTCGGCGCGCTGGCCGTCGCCGTGCACGGGCAGGTGCCGATCGACCGGCTGCGCTCGATGATCTACGCCTACCCGACCCTGCACCGTGGCATCGAGGACGCCCTCGGGCGCCTGGCCTGACGGCGCACGCCACGTCACTGTCGCGCCCGACGGAACGGTGACGCGGTGTCCGGCGCGTGACGTGTCGGTGCCGGCGGGTGGCGGGCGGGTGACGAGGGCCCCCGGGCCGTGAGAGCGCCACGAACCGGGCGATACGGTGAGCGCATGGCTCAGCGACTGCTCGCCCTCGACCTCGACGGCACCACCCTCAACCACATGGGCGAGCTGTCCGACCGTGTGCGTGACGCGGTGCGCGCCCTGCCCGACGACGTCGCGGTCGTCGTCGCCACCGGCCGCTCGATCATCGCGACCACCCCGGTGCTGGAGGCGCTCGGCCTGCGCCAGGGCTACGCCGTCTGCTCCAACGGCGCGCTGACCCTCCAGCTCGATCCCTCATCGCCGCAGGGCTACTCGATCATCGACATGGTGACCTTCGACCCCCGCGCGGTGCTCGAGAAGATGCGCGTCGCACTGCCCGACGCGCTCATCGCCGTCGAGGAGCCCGGCGTCGGCTTCAAGGTGAGCAAGCACTTCCCCGACGGCGAGCTGATGGGCGAGTCCCGTGAGGTCGACTGGGACGAGCTGATCGCGCACCCCGTCACCCGCGTCACGCTGCGCCAGCCCGAGGCGACCGCCGAGGAGTTCATGGAGCTCGTCGAGCGCGCCGGCCTGCACGGGGTGTCCTACGCCGTCGGATGGTCCGCGTGGCTCGACATCAACCCCGAGGGCGTCTCCAAGGCCAGTGCCCTCGAGCTCGTGCGGCGGCACCTGCAGGTCGAGCCGATCCACACCGTCGCCTGCGGAGACCAGCGCAACGACCTCGAGATGCTCCACTGGGCCGCGTGGGGCGTCGCCATGGGCAACGCCCCCGACCAGGTCAAGGCGATCGCCGACGAGGTCGCCGGACACGTCGACGACGACGGTCTGGTGCCGGTCCTCGAGGACGTCGCGCAGGCCGCCCGCGATGGCGTGCCGTTCCGCGAGGGCGTCCAGTCGGCCGCCACGGCCCGGCTCGAGCTCTAGCCCGGCGGGAGTACGCGCTCGTGCCGATCGTCTTCGTCCACGGTGTCGCCGTGCGCGACGTCGACGAGCAGCCGCCCGAGCTCGCCCGCGCCACCAGGGCATTCGGTGAGGTGGCCTGGCCCACGATCCAGGGCCACCTCCGCGAGCACGTGGCGCCGGCGATCTCCAGCGACCCTGCCGGCGTGCCGATCATGCGCGTCTACTGGGGCGACCTCGGCGCGCAGTTCGCCTTCGGCGGCCGGTCCCTCGTCTCGCGCCCCCAGGACCTGCCGGACGCCGCGGTGGAGGCGGTCGAGGAGGGGCTCGAGGCGGTTGCCGGGAACGAGCCACGCGGCATCCGTCGCCTGCGCGACATGGCCACGACGCTGCGTCGCCCCGTGGAGGACTTCGTCCCGGTCTTCCTCGGCGACGTCATGACCTACGTCGCGACGCGCGGCACGGCGCAGGCCCCCGGGCCCATCGTCGAGCGCGTCCTCGCCGGGCTCGAGGCCGCAGCGTTCGCCGCCGAGAGCCGCGAGGAGCCCCTCGTCGTGCTGACGCACAGCATGGGCGGGCAGGTCGTCTACGACATCGTCACCCACTTCCTGCCGCGGATGCCCGAGCACCACGGCGTGCGCATCGACTTCTGGTGTGCGGCGGCGTCGCAGGTCGGCTACTTCGAGGAGCTCGGGCTCTTCCTCGAGAGCGCGACCGACCGCGGACCCGGCCCGACGGCCTACCCGCCCTCGCAGCACCTCGGCGGCTGGTGGAACGTGTGGGACCACGCCGACCTGCTCAGCTTCCGCGCCGAGGGCATCATCGAGGGTGTCGACGACTCGGCCTTCTTCGCGGCGGGCACCCTGGCGACCGACCACTACCGCTACCTGCGGAACGTCGACTTCTATCGCACCCTCGCGGGAAAGCTGAGAGCCGTGTCGAAGCAGGGCTGAGCCGTTCGACGTAGGGGTGACGCGGGAATGGTCCCGCACCGACGGAGGAGTACACCGTGCGCTTCATGATCATCGTCCCGTCCAACGGCGAGACCGAGCAGGGCCTCAGCGGGTCCGAGCAGCAGTTCGCCGACATGCAGGCCTACAACGAGGAGATGCTCAAGGCCGGCGTCTTCGTCGACGGGCAGGGACTGCACCCGTCGGCCAAGGGTGCCCGGGTCACCTACGAGGACGGGGACTGGGTCGTCACCGACGGGCCGTTCGCCGAGGCCAAGGAGCTCATCGCCGGCTTCACGATCATCGACGTCAGCTCGCGCGAGGAGGCGCTCGAGTGGCTCAAGAAGTGGCCCGTCTCGTGCGCTCCCGACGCGGGGCAGGCGCTCGAGCTGCGCCAGGTCTACGCCCCCGAGGACTTCGCCGACGTGCTCACGCCCGAGATGATCGAGCGCGAGGAGCAGATGCGCGCCGAGGCGGCCCGCAACGCCGCCGCCGGCTGAACGAGGCGACCCGCCACCCCGGCGCTCACGAGGCGTGCCAGAGTGGCGGGGTGTCGACCGAGGCCATCCCTGACGACCCCTCCGCGCCCACCGAGGCGAAGGCGTACGCCGTCTCTCCCGACGACGTGCAGCGCACGCTCGCCGCTGTCTGGCGCATGGAGGCGGCCAAGGTGACGGCCGTCGTCGCCCGCGTCGTCGGAGACGTGGGCCTGGCTGAGGACCTCGCGCAGGACGCCTTCGTGCAGGCCCTCGAGCAGTGGCCGCGCGACGGCATCCCGAGCAAGCCCGGCGCCTGGCTCACGTCGACGGCGCGGCGGCGGGCCATCGACCGCATCCGTCGCGACGTCAACCTCGCGAGCAAGCTGCAGCAGGTGGGGCACATGGAGGAGCTGAGGGTCGCCGACCTGGCCGAGGCCGACTTCGACGCTGCCCTCGAGGACATCGACGACGACGTGCTCGGTCTCGTCTTCGCCGCCTGCCACCCCGCGCTGACGGCCCAGGCGCGGATCTCGTTGACGCTGAGGATGATCGGCGGACTCACCACCCGTGAGATCGCCAGGGCGTTCCTCACGAGCGAGCCGACGATCGGGCAGCGCATCTCGCGGGCGAAGAAGACGCTGAGTCAGGACGGCGTCACCATCGAGGTGCCGTCCGGCGCCGACCTCGCGCCCCGCCTGGCCTCGGTGCTCGAGGTCGTCTACCTCATCTTCAACGAGGGCTATGCCGCCACGTCGGGCCGCGACTGGGTGCGCGGCGACCTGATGGAGGAGGCGATCCGCCTCGGTCGGGTGCTGGCCGCGCTCGCGCCCGGCGAGCCGGAGGTGCACGGGCTGCTCGCGCTCATGGAGATCCAGGCGTCACGCACGCGTGCCCGCATCGGGCGCGACGGCGAGCCGGTGCTGCTCCTCGACCAGGACCGCACGAGGTGGGACTGGGGACTCATCCGGCACGCCCTCGCGGCCCTCGACCGCGCGTCGTCGCTCGTCGCCGCAGCCGGGTCGGCCCCCGGCCCGTACCTGCTCCAGGCGGCCATCGCGGCGGTGCACGCCCGCGCTCGCACCGCCGAGGAGACCGACTGGTCGCAGATCGTGGCGCTCTACGAGCGGCTCGGCACGGTGCGACCCTCGCCCGTCGTCGACCTCAACCGCGCGGTGGCGATGTCGTATGCCGACGGACCGGCCGACGCGCTCGTCGTCGTCGATGCGCTGGTCGCGGCCAACGCCCTCGAGGGCTACCACCTGCTGCCGAGCGTGCGCGGCGACCTGCTCGCGCGGCTCGGGCGTGACGAGGAGGCCCGGGCCGAGTTCGCCCGGGCCGCAGAGATGGCCCAGAACGACGCGGAGAAGGCGCTGCTGCTGAGGAGGGCTGCCGGCGAGGCCTGACGGAGCGGGCCCGAACACGATCCGAACACGACCCGGACCGGGCCTTCACCTGCGTGCGCGAGCGTAGGCGTCATGAACACCGACATCCGCCGGACCACCGGCCTCAAGCGTTCCACCACCGCCCTCGGTGCGGCCGTCCTCGTGCTCGCGAGCCTGGCGCTCGGTGCGTGCTCGAAGACCGACGCCACCGGCACGGCGAGCAGCGCCATCGGTGCGGCGGTCGAGCCCGGCGCGGCACCTGCCGGCCAGGCGGCCGCCGACGGCGACACCATCGACCTCGTCAGCGCCACGCTCGAGACCCCGGCGACGACAGACGGTGCCCGGGCTTCGGGCGACCGGAAGGGTCTGCGCGCCAAGCTCCTTCGCGCCCTCCACGCCAGCTGGGTGACGGACGGGGCGAGCGGTCCCGTCACGCACCAGGCCGTGCGGGGTGAGGTCACCGCGGTCTCCCCGACCTCGATCACGGTCAAGGCGAAGGACGGCTTCTCCCTCACGTACTCGGTCACCAAGGACACTGTCGTGCGCGAACGGGCGAAGGGCCACGGGTCGGCGTCGTCGATCGGTGGCGTGAAGGTGGGCGCCAAGGCCCTCGTCGCCGGTGTCGGTGCGACGAACCCGGCGGCACGCGTCGTCGTCTTCAGGAGTACGACCGCCACGCCCGCCGCGTCCCCCACCCCGAGCGCGACGAGCTGAGGCCGCCGCACCCGGCCCGTGACGGGCCGGGTGCGGGTCGCTGGGCGTTCAGTGGCTCGTGACCTCGGCGGGCTCGTCGTCGTGGTCGCCGGAACCGTCGCTTCGCCGGTTCGAGACGAGGCTCGTCACCGTCACGACGGCGAGGATGCCGACGATGACTCCCAGCGAGAGCAACGTCGGGATCTCCGGCACGCCCGGCCAGACGCCGTGCGCCCAGTGCAGCACGAGCTTGACGCCGATGAACGCGAGGATGAGCGACAGGCCGTGGCCGAGGTGCACGAGCTTGGCGAGCGCGCCCTCGAGCACGAAGTAGAGCGCCCGCAGGCCGAGCAGGGCGAACGCGTTGGTCGCGAAGACGAGGTACGGGTCTCCGGTGATGCCGTAGACCGCGGGCACCGAGTCGATGGCGAAGACGATGTCGGTGCCGAGGATGGCCACGGCGACGAGCGCCAGCGGGGTCAGGGCCCGCCGACCGTCACGCTGGACGGTGAGGTTCGTGCCGGCATACGCGTCGGTGACGGGGTAGAAGCGGCGGATCAGCGTGACGCTGCGCAGCCGGTCGACGTCGATGCTGTGGTCGGCGTGCGAGAGCGCGTCGCGGCCGACCTTGATCGCCGTGGCGAGCAGGATCGCGCCGAAGAGCAGGAACGTCCAGGAGAAGCTGGCGATCATCTGCGCGCCGAGGGCGATGAAGATGCCACGCAGCACCAGGGCCCCGGCGACGCCGATGAGCAGCACCCGCTGGCGCAGCTCGCGCGGCACGGCGAACGCCGACAGCAGGATGATGAAGACGAAGAGGTTGTCGACCGAGAGTGACTTCTCGACGATGTAGCCGGTGTAGTACTCGACTCCCTGCTGCGAGCCGTACTGCCACCAGAGCCAGCCGCCGAAGAGCAGGGGGATGGCGATGTAGAAGGCCGACCACCCGAGCGCCTCGCGCATGCTCGGGTCGTGCGGGCGGCGGGTGATGAGGAAGTCGACGACGAAGAGGGCGAGCACGCCGGCGATCGTCGCGATCCAGAGGGTGGGTGAGCCGATGGACTCGGTGGGGGCCACGGGTGCAGTGGCGGCGGGCGCCAGGGCAGTGAGCATGGGTCTCCTCAGAACGATGAACGTCTGAGGTCTCCTTCACCGGCGATGCCGGCCGCGGACCGGGGCAGCCATGGGACCGCCGTACTGACCGGAACGCGCGAGGAAGTACTCCCCTCGTCTCCCAGTGTAGGTGCCCTCCGGCCGGCGCCCAAATACCTTGTCCAGGGTGGTCGCTCAGGCCCCGCGGGTGGCCTGCGCAGCGAGCCCGGCGAGCTCGTCCCCTGCCACCCGGCGTGCGCCGGCGGCCCAGTCGTTCGCGTCGAGGGCGTACTGCGTGCCGTACGCCGGCTGCCCGGGCTGCGTGCGCCATCCCTCGGCGAGCGGGCCGAGGTCGAGCGTGTCGTAGCCGAGCGCGTCGAGCGCTCTGCGCACGGTGTCCTTGGCGGCGGCGTCGTCGCCCGCGACCGCGAGGGTGCTGCGCTCGTCGGAGCCCGCCGCATCCCCGGGTCGGGCGAGGTCGCGCAGGTGCTGGAAGAAGATGTTGTTGAAGCCCTTGACCACGTGCGAGTCCGGCAGGTGGGCCTGGAGCAGCTCGGAGCTCGTGGTGGAGCCGTCGTCGAGGGCGTCGATGTGGCCGTCGCGCTGCGGGTAGTAGTTCATCGTGTCGACGACGACCTTGCCGGCGAGCTCCTCGACGGGCACCTCGCGGTAGGCCTTGAGCGGGATCGTCACGACGACGATGTCGCCGGCGCTCGCCGCCTCTCGCGCTGTCGCGGCCCTGGCGCCGGGGCCGAGCTCTGCGACGAGGTCGGCGAGGGTCTCGGGGCCACGGCTGTTGCTGAGCACGACGTCGTGTCCGGCCGCGACCGCGAGCCGGGCGACGGTGCTGCCGATGTTGCCGCTTCCGATGAATCCCCAGGTGGTCATGGGGTCGTCAACCGTCGAGGCGTGGTCGACATTCCGCGGGATCGGCCGGAGGGCCTTCTGGCGTATGCCGTCTGCCGCGTCCGCGACGGTGAGCCGTCAGAGGGTGGTCGGGTGGGGGAGGCGCAGGGTGAAACGGGCGCCGCCCTCGGCTGCGTGCCCAGCCTCGACGGTGCCGCCGAGCACCTCGGCCAGCCGACCGACGATGGCGAGGCCGAGCCCGGTGCCGACCGGCCGCACCCCGCGGTAGCGCTCGTGCAGCACCGACGGCTCGAAGGCGACGGCGAGGTCGTCGTCGGTGAGGCCCGGGCCCCCGTCGCGCACCTCGACGACGTCGGCCTGCGGTTCGGCCCGCACCTCGACGACGATCGGCCGTCCGGTCGGGGTGACACGCAGGGAGTTCTCGAGCAGGCCGTCGACGAGCTGGCGCACGCGTGCAGGGTCGGTGACGGTCCAGACGGCGGGGGCGCCGGCGACGAGGGTGAACGGCACCCCGACGGCGCCGCACCGGCGCCCCCAGACCGACTCGACCTCACGCCCGAGGGCGACGAGGTCGGTGCGCTCCGGGGCCACGCTCGGCTGGTCCGCGCCGAGGCGGGCGAGGTCGAGCAGGTCGCCGACCAGCCGCTCGAGCCGCTTCGCCTCGGTGAGCACCACGCCGCCGACCCTGGCCGTGTCGTCGGGCGGGACGACCCCGCTCGCGAGCGACTCCGCGTAGCCGCTGATGCCGGTGAGCGGCGTGCGCAGGTCGTGCGAGACGGAGAGGAGGAAGTCGCGCTGCCGGGCCTCGGAACGCGACAGCGACCCGGACAGGGTGTTGAGGGCGCTCGCGACCTCTGCGACCTCGTCCGGGCCCTCGACCGGCACCCGGACCTCTCGCTGCCCGGCGGCCAGGGCGTGGGCGGCGTCGGCGGTGCGCCGCAGTGGCCTCGACAGGCGCCGCGCGATGGCGACGCTGACCACGACGGCGACGACCACGGCGATGACGAGGGCCAGGAGCACCCGACGCACGAGCCGGTCGGAGTCGGCGGTGGCGTCGCTGCGCCGCTGGACGAGCACGATCCCGCCGGCGTCGGTCGGCCGGCCTTCGACGAGGACGGCCGTGCCGTCGATGTCGTCGCGAGCCGACACCCGCCCCCGTGCGAGGAGCTGCTGCTGCCGGGCCGGTGTCAGCGCCTGCCTGGCGATCCGGCTGGTCGAGGTGACGGCTCCACCGCGCCCGACGCTCGCCGACTCGATGCCGAGGACTCCGAGGGTGCGCACCGTGCGGGTCTGCGAGGTGCGCGCCACGACACCGGCGTCGGCGCGGTCGGCAGCGGCGTCGGCGATCTGTGCCAGCGTGCGCCGGGCGCTGTCGTCGGCCGACGTGCGCGTGAGCCCCACGGCCAGCAGGCCCGCGAGCAAAGCCGTGAGGACGGCGATCCCCACCGCCAGCAGGACGATCCGCCGCGACAGCGACCCGCCGGGCCGCCCGGGCCGCCCGGGCCGCCCGGGCCGCTCGGGCCGCCCGGGCTGTCCGGACCGCCCGAGCTGTGCGTGGATGCTCACGACGTGCCCGACGGGGCACCCGGGCCACCGTCCCGGGGTGGCCGCTCGGCGGCATACCCGACGGAGCGGACGGTGCGGATCGGGCTGGCGTCGCCGAGCTTGGCGCGGACCTGCGCGACGTGGACGTCGACGGTGCGCCCACCCGCGGTGGCGGCATAGCCCCACACGTCGCTGAGCAGCTGCTCGCGCGTGAAGACGACGCCCGGCCGGCGCATCAGGTGTGCGAGCAGGTCGAACTCCGTGGCGGTCAGGGCGATCTCTCGACCGGCGGCGCGCACCTCGTGGCTGGTGAGGTCGACGGTGAGGTCACCTGTTCGAAGCACGTCCGGCGCACCGGCATCCCCTCGCGTCCGCCTGAGGACGCCGCCCAGTCGGGCCACGAGCTCACGCGGCGAGAACGGCTTCGTGACGTAGTCGTCGGCGCCGAGCTCGAGGCCGAGGATGCGGTCGACCTCGTCGTCGCGGGCCGTCACGAAGAGCACCGGGGTCCAGTCGCCGCGGCCCCGCAGCTGCCGGCACACCTCGATGCCGTCGAGGGTCGGCAGGCCGATGTCGAGCACGAGGGCGCTCGGCCGGAGGGTGCGGGTCGCCTCGAGCGCGGCGGCCCCGTCACCGACGACCTCGACGCCGTAGCCGGCGGCGCGCAGGTTGAGGCGCAGCACGTCGGCGATCGCGGGCTCGTCCTCGACGACGAGCACGAGGCCGCGGCCGGGATCGGCGCTCGGGCCGGGCACGCTGGGCACGTCTCGCAGCGTAGTGAGGCGGACCTCTCGCCGAGTCACACCGGCGTCACGCGCACGTCAGGATCGTGTGAGGACGCGCGCCGGCGCCGGACCGCGACCCAGACGACCACACCGACGAGTGCGAGCGCGACCAGCGCGACGCCCCACCACGAGCCCGCCTCGGCCGCGAGCCAGGCCTGCACGACGGCCAGCCCGACCGTCGCGTAGAGCACCGCCCACACGACGGAACCGACGACCGCCGCCGGCACGTACCAACGCAGCGGCATCCGCATGACGCCGGCCGTCAGGTGGATCGCGGTCTGGATGCCGACGGTGAGGTAGGAGAGGGTGACCGCGGCCGGCCCGAGCCGGCGCAGCAACGCCTCGGCGCGCGCCGTCGGCTCGCCGTGCGCGCCGCGGTAGCGCCGCCAGCTCGCGATCGCGCCACGGCCGACCCAGTGGGTGCCGTTGGAGCGCACCATGGCGCTCGCGAACAGCGCGAGGAACGCCTGCCAGAAGGGCAGCTCGGCCAGCCTGTCGAGCATGCCCACACCCTAGGCCGGACCGTTCACCCGTCGGGCACCGAGGTGCCTGCCTCGCTCATCCGCCCCGACGCGTACCGAAGTCGACCTCGGCCGCCGGCGTCACGTCGCCCTTGCGACCGGGAGCCTCGGACCAGCTCCAGTACGTGTTGGTGTGCGCGATGACCTGCTCGGGGCTGACGGGCACGCCCCACTGCCGGAGGTCCTCGGTGGTGTGAGCGTCCTCGACGAGCGTCGCGTCGTAGCCCCGGACGAGCGCGCCGTGCAGCGTCGAGCGGATGCAGGCGTCGGTCTGCGCCCCGGTGACGACGACGCGGCCGACCTCGTGCCGCGCGAGCAGCGACTCGAGGTCGGTGTCCTCGAACGAGTCACCGAAGCGCTTGTGCACGACCGGCTCGGACTCCTCGCGTGCCAGCTCGGGGACGTACTGCCAGCCGTCGGAGTCGACGGGCATGTTCTCGTCGGAGTGCTGCACCCAGATGACGGGCACGTGCTCGTTGCGCGCCTTGTCGACGAGCGAGCCGATGCGGGCGATGACGCCGTCGCGGTCCCACGCGTCGGCGACGACCTGGTTCTGCACGTCGATGACGAGGAGCGCGGTGTTGGGTCGTCCTTCGAGGGTCGTCATGGTCCGACGCTACGCCGCGGCACCGACACCGCGGCGGCGCAGCAAACCGAGGGTTCAGCGGGCGCCGGGTCAGCGAGTGCCGGGTTCAGCCGGCGACGAGCAGGCAGAACGGGTGCCCCGCCGGGTCGGCGAGCACGACGAGTGCCTCGTCGGGGTCAGCCGTGCGGTCGAGCCGCAGCTCGGCGCCCAGGGCCAGCGCCCGGTCGCGGTGCCGCTCGAGCTCGGCGAAGGTCGGCACCGCGTAGTCGACGTGCAGCTGCATCGGCACGTCGTGCGCGGGCCACGTCGCGCGTGGCAGCGGTGCGTCGACCTGCTGGAACGCCAGCCGTCGCACCCCGTCGGCGTCGAGCAGCACCAGCCAGTCCGAGTCGTCGTCGCTGCCGTCGGGCGGCGGCTCGTCGCCCGGCCGGTAGTGCAGCCCGAGCAGCTCGCGGTAGAACTCCGCCAGGCCACGGGCGTCCTCGGTGTCGAGCGCCGTGTGCATGAGCCGTGGGTAGCCCTCTTCGGTCATCGACGCTCCTCGCTCGAGCCGGCCGTACGCGGACGCGTCCAGCCTAGGAGCCCGTACCGGCTCGACCGGGTTACCGTGCCGTTGTGGAGCCCCTGACCGACCGCACGGTCTCGTGGCGGCCCGCGGTCGCGGGCGTCGCGGAGGTCTTCCACGCGCAGTGGCACGACCACGCCTACCCGGGTCACACCCACGACACGTGGACGCTGCTCGTCGTCGACGACGGCGTCATCGGCTACGACCTCGACCGGCACGACCACACCGCGGTCCGCTCGGGTGTCACGCTGCTGCCACCGCACGTGGTGCACGACGGCCGGGCCCTGACCGCGGGCGGCTTCCGCAAGCGCGTCGTCTACCTCGAGGAGGACGTCATCGCACCGGCCCTCGTGGGCCGCGCCGTCGACGCGCCGCTCGTGCCGGTCGCCGACCTGCGGCACGGGGTGTCGCTGCTCGACCGGGCCCTCGTCGCCCGCGACGACCTCGAGGCCGAGTCGCGCCTGGCCCTCGTCGTCGAGCGGCTCACCACCCATCTCGTATGCCGGGCGCCTGAGCCTGCGTCCCCCGCGGCGTCCCTCTCGGCGTCCGCGCGCGGCGCGCGTACCGGCCGCGTGGCGGCACTCGCGCGAGAGGCGTTCGACGCCGACCCGGTGGGCACCGACGGTGTGGCAGCCGTGGCTGCCTCCCTCGGGGTCACGACAGCACACCTCGTGCGCTCCTTCGTGAACGCGTACGGCATCGCACCGCACCAGTACGTCGTCGGCCGCCGACTCGACCTCGCACGTCGCCGGCTGCGCGACGGGGTGCCCGCGGCCCTCGTCGCGACCGAGGCCGGCTTCTACGACCAGGCCCATCTGACGCGCCACTTCAAACGGTTCCTCGGCACGACGCCGGCCCGCTACCAACGCAGCGCCTGACGCCACGGGCGTCGAGGACCCTGCCGTGCGGCTTACGGGCTCGGGCGTGTGATCGGGCGCTCGCTGGCGTGAGACGACTCCACCTGCGCGATCTCGTGACCGATCTGGCATGACATCAACGACGTACAAGACGCGACCCTGCCCCGGCCGGACGATCGAGGCATGAGTGACCTGCTGACCCCGCCGTTCGACACCAAGATCGCCGTCCTCGTGCGCGACGACCTCGAGGCCTGGCAGCGCCTCAACGTCTCCGCGTTCCTCGTCAGCGGCGTGACGGCGGCGCACCCCGAGCTCGTCGGCGAGCCGTACGCCGACGCCGACGGCCGCACCTACCTGCCCCTGCTCGGCATGCCGGTGCTCGTCTTCGGGGGCGACGCCGCAGCCGTCACCGCCTCGCACGAGCGGGCCCTGCGCCGCGGCACCCCGGTGGCCGTCTACACGCGCGACATGTTCGCCACCGGCCACGACGCGGACAACCGCGCGGCCGTCGCCGCCGTGCCGACCGCCCACCTCGACCTCGTGGGCCTCGCGCTGCACGGCCCGAGGAACGCCGTCGACCGCATCCTCAAGGGCTCGCGCCTGCACCCCTGACGTGCGGGCGGATGCGATGCTGGGCCTGCCATGACGAACCCGACCCACCCCTCCCGCGAGCTGACCATCACGTCGGCCGCCAACCCCCGCCTCAAGGGCCTGCTCGGCCTGCGCCGCCGCCGCACCCGCGAGGAGACGGGGCAGACCCTCGTCGAGGGCTACGAGGAGATCGGCCTCGCCCTGTCGGCAGGGGTGCGACCGGGCACCGTCTACGTCTGCGAGGAGCTCTTCAGCCCCGCGGGCCGCGCCGGCAGCCAGGACATCGGTCACCAGACCGACCTGCTCGCCCGGCTGCGAGACGACCGCGTCGAGGTCGTGCACCTGAGCCGTGGCGCCTTCGAGAAGGTCAGCTACCGCGAGGGGCCCGACGGTCTGCTCGCCGTGGTCGACCGCGTCGGCGTCACGCTCGACGACCTGCGTGTCGACGGACCCGACCACCTCACCCTGCTCAGCCAGGGCGTCGAGAAGCCCGGCAACCTTGGCGCCATGCTCCGCACCGCCGACGCTGCCGGGGTCGACGCCGTCGTTGCGGCCGACCCCGTCACCGACTGGGGCAACCCCAACGTCGTGCGCGCGAGCAAGGGAACGGTCTTCGCCGTGCCCGCCGCGAGCGCGACGACCGCCGACGCCCTCGCATGGCTCGAGGTCAACGACATCCGCCTCGTCGTCACGACCCCCGAGACCGACCTGCTCCACACCGACGTCGACTACACGGGCCGCGTCGCGGTCGCCGTCGGCAGCGAGAAGCACGGCGCCGACCGCACCCTCCTCGAGGCTGCCACGCACCGGGTGCGGATCCCCATGCACGGCAAGGCCAACAGCCTCAACGTCGCAGCCTCCGCCGCCATCGTGCTCTACGAGGCGGTGCGCCAGCGCGACCTGCGCTGACCCTCCCGAGGTGGCGTGACGGCGTACGCGATGACGGCCGGGTTACGCGCGTGTGACGCGTGAGGTGGGCGTCGAGGGGCAGGGGAGGGGTGGTCAAGAGCACCCCTTGGCGTGTGTCACGATGTCTTGTATGCGAGTTGACCACGTCTCCTATGCAGCAGAGGCCGGTGGCCTCAAGGCCACCGCCGACCGGCTGTCGAAGCTCATCGGCGTCCCCGCGGTCGACGGCGGGGTGCACCCCCGTTTCGGCACGCGCAACGTGATCTTCCCCCTGGCCAAGGACCACTACCTCGAGGTCGTCGAGGTGCTCGACCACCCGGCGTCCGACAAGGCCCCGTTCGGCCAGGCCGTGCGCGCCGCGTCCGAGGCCGGCGGCGGCTGGCTCGGGTGGGTCGTCGCGGTCGACGACATCTCCGTCGTCGAGCAGCGCCTCGGCCGCGAGTCGGTCCCGGGCAACCGGCACCGCCCCGACGGCACCGAGCTCAAGTGGCGCCAGCTCGGCATCAAGGGCCTCATGGCCGACCCGCAGGTGCCCTACTTCATCGAGTGGGACGACATGACGGTCCACCCGTCGGCGGGTGCCGACACGGCCGTCTCGATCGACAACCTCCAGATTGCCGGTGACCCCAAGCGCGTGCGCGAGTGGCTCGGCCCTGAGGACACCTTCGACAAGGGCGGCATCGACTTCACGTTCGTCGCGCCGCACGGCACGCCCGGCCTGCTGTCGGTCACCTTCGACACCCCCGACGGCAAGGTCACCATCTGACCCAGCCCCTCAGCTCGCACGCGACGGCGGTCACCCCACGGGGGTGGCCGCCGTTGGTCGTTGCGAGACGACCCGGCAGGGCGTACGCCGGTCAGCGGGGCCAGCGCTTGAGGCGCAGCGAGTTCGTGACGACCAGGACGGACGAGAGGGCCATCGCAGCGCCGGCGACCATCGGGTTGAGCAGCCCGAAGGCGGCGAGCGGGATCGCAGCCGTGTTGTAGCCGAACGCCCAGGCGAGGTTCTGCTTGATGACGCGCAGCGTCTGCCGCGAGAGACCGATGGCGTCTGCGACCGCGTCGAGGTCGGTGCGAACGAGCACGATGTCGGCGGAGTCCATCGCGACGTCGGTGCCCGAGCCCATCGCGAGCCCGAGGTCGGCCTGCGCGAGCGCGGCGGCGTCGTTGACGCCGTCGCCGACCATCGCGACCACCCGGTGCTGCTGCTGCAGCTCGGTGACGATCCGGTGCTTGTCGGCGGGCATCACGTCGGAGCGCACGTGGGAGGACGGGATGCCGACCTGCTCGGCGACGCTGCGCGCGTTGGAGGCGCTGTCGCCGGTGAGCAGGTAGGGGGTCAGGCCGAGCGCGCGCAGGCGGTCGATGGCGGCCTTCGACGTGTCGCGCACGGTGTCCTCGACCGTGAGGGCGGCCTGGGCGACGCCGTCCCAGCCGACGAAGACGGTGGTGCCGGCCTGGCGCGAGGCGTGCTCGACGAGGGCGGGGTCGACGCTCTCGAAGAGTGCTGCCTTGCCCACCGTCACCTCGGTGTCCTTGATGCGTGCGCTCGCGCCCTCGCCGGGGTTGGACTGGAAGTCGCGGATGCGCGGCAGGTCGATGCGGGCCAGTGCCGCGCCGTCGACGATCGCCCGGGCGATGGGGTGCTCGCTGCCCTGCTCGACCGCCGCCGCAGCAGTGAGGGCAGCCTTCTTCGAGAGCCGGCCGCGCACCGCGATGCGGCGCAGCCGCAGCTCGCCGGTGGTGACGGTGCCCGTCTTGTCGAGCACGACCGTGTCGACGCGGCGGGTGTCCTCGAGCACCTGGGGACCCTTGATGAGGGTGCCGAGCTGCGCGCCGCGGCCGGTGCCGACGAGCAGCGCGGTCGGCGTCGCGAGCCCGAGCGCGCAGGGGCAGGCGATGATGAGCACGGTCACGGCGACGGCGAGCGACCGCGAGAGGTCGTGGCCGGTCGCCAGCCAGGCGACGAACGTGACGAGCGCGATGGCGAGGACGGCCGGGACGAAGACGGCCGACACGCGGTCGGCGAGCCGCTGCACCTTGGCCTTGCCCGTCTGCGCGGTCTCGACGAGCCGCTGGATGCCGGCGAGCATCGTCTCGGAACCGACCCGGCGGGCCTCGACGACGATGCGCCCGGTGGTGTTGACGGAACCGCCCGTGACGGCGTCGCCCGGGCCGACGTCGACGGGGGTGGACTCGCCCGTGACCAGGCTGGCGTCGACGGCGCTGGACCCGTCGAGCACGACACCGTCGGTCGCGACCTTCTCGCCGGGGCGCACGATGAACTGGTCGCCGACGACGAGCTGCTCGACGGGCACCCGGGTCTCGCTCGTGGTGCGGGTCTGCGGGTCGATGCGCAGCACCGCGACGTCCTTGGCGCCGAGGTCGAGCAGCGAGCGCAGGGCGTCCTTGCCGGAGTCCTTGGCGCGCGCCTCGAGGAAGCGGCCGGCGAGCAGGAACGTCGTCACGACGGCAGCCACCTCGAAGTAGAGGTGCGTCTCGTCGCCGGTGCCCGTCAGCAGCTCGACGACGGAGTAGCCGTAGGCCGCCGCGACCCCGAGCGACACCAGGGTGTCCATCGTCGAGGCAAGGTGGCGGGCGTTGACGGCGGCGGCGCGGTGGAACGGCCAGGCGCACCAGAGCACCACCGGCGTCGACAGGAGCAGCTGCAGCCACGGGCTCGCGGCGAGCGAGGGCAGGAAGGTCGCGAGCACCAGCACCGGAACGGTGAGCGCCACCGCGGCGACGAGGCGCGGCCGGATGACGTCCTGGGCCGGGGTGTGCTCGAGGTGGTCGGCGGGGTCTTGCGCGTCGTGCCGCTCGTGCCGCTCGTGCCCGTCGTGGTCGTGGCGGACCTTCTGCCGCGCCAGCTCCTGGGCGCGCAGCTTCTCGAGCAAGGCACCCGCCGCTGGGCGCGCGGTCTCGGACGGGGCGGCATACGGGCTCGGGGACGTGGCGGCACCGACGACGGTGGCGCCGTAGCCGGTCTTCTGCACCTCGGCGACGATCTGGTCGACGGTGACCGGTGCCGAGAAGGAGACGAGGGCCTTCTCGGTGGCGAGGTTGACGGTCGCGGACTCGACGCCGGCGACCTTGGACAGCTTGCGCTCGATGCGCGCGGAGCAGGAGGCGCAGGTCATGCCGGTGATGGCGAGCCGGACCTCCTCAGGGGGCCGCTCGTCGGGCGTCACCGGTGCCCGCCCCTCGGTCATCGGACGCTGTAACCCGCCTCGGCGACGGCGTCGGCGACGACCACCGGGTCGAGGGGGGCCTCGCTCGTGATGGTGACGGGAGAGTCCTCGCCGGGGTGCAGGTCGACCGCGACCGCCACGACGCCGGGCAGGGCCGACAGCTCCTGGCTGACCGCTGCGCTGCAGTGCCCGCACGTCATGCCTGCGACGGTGATCTCGGTCTGGGTGCTCATCGGGTGCCTCCTCGGCGGTCGGGCTCGGTTCTGGGGTGCCTCAGCTGCGGACGAGGCGGGCGATGGCGTCGGCGGCCTCTCGCACCTTCTCCTGGGCGGCCTCGTCGGACTCGCGGGCGGCGTCGACGACGCAGTGGGACACGTGGTCCTCGAGCAGGCCGAGGCTGACGGCCTGGAGGGCCTTGGTGATGGCGCTGACCTGGGTCAGGATGTCGATGCAGTACGTGTCGGTGTCGACCATCTTCTGCACGCCGCGCACCTGCCCCTCGATGCGGCGCAGCCGCTTCAGGTAGTCGTCCTTGCTGCCGGTGTATCCGGGCACGTCGCCACCTCCTCTCCGTCGACAACAGCATACCCAGGTGGGGTATTCCGCACCACGTCGCGACTCACCTCTGCTCCTCGGTGAGGGTGGCGGCGAGCCGCTTCGGCGCCTTGGTGAGCCAGGCGTCCGTGAGCACCTCGCGCAGCTCGGCCACGGTCACCTGCGGCAGGTCGCGCTCGAGGAGGAGCACGGCGTTGTAGCCGTTCCAGTGCGCGGTCGTGAACCACGGGCTCGCGTCGTCACCGACCATGGCCTCCTTGTCCTCCGCCGTGCACGAGAAGGCCAGCACGTCGTCGTAGAGCTCGCCGGTCTCGGGGTCGAAGGCGTCCTTGCGGGGGCCTCTGGCGAACGCGAACGTCCTGCCCCTGACCTGGTATGCCGGCCGGCCGCCCTTGGGTGGGTCGCGCGTGACCTCGGGCAGGGAGAGGGCGATCTCGTCGAGATCGGCCAACTGGGCCCTGCGGGATGGCGCCATGCCACAGCACGGTAGCCGGGAGCGCACGCGCGCGACAGGAGCGACGCGGCCTGCCGTCGGGCCGAAGGCCCTCGGATACCCCTGGCGGGTATGCGCGGCATCGGTTATGGTGACATCGAGATACCCCCCGCGGGTATCGACACAGAAACCTCACTGCAGCCGGAAGGACCACCACCATGAGCCAGACCACCAGCACCTGGACCGTCGTCGGGATGACGTGCGGCCACTGCGTCTCGTCCGTCTCGGAGGAGGTCGGTGCTCTCGCCGGGGTCGAGCGCGTCGAGGTCGACCTCGAGACCGGCCGGCTCACCCTGACCTCCGCCGGCGTCGTCGACGAGGCGGACGTGCGCGCCGCCGTCGAGGAGGCCGGCTACGAGCTCGCGGGTGCGTCATGAGCGTCGGCGAGCGAGTCGCCCGGCTGGGCACGCCGTCCCGGGTCGCCGGCTTCGTGCTCGGCCTGGGCGCGCTCTTCGGCGGGGCCCTTGCGGTCGGCTCGGCCGTCGGGCCCACCGATGCCACGACTACTGCTGCTCCCCATGCAGCGGGCGGGCACGGCGCCGCCTCGACCACCGGTCACGGCTCGGCCGGCTCCGAGCCCGGGTCGCCGGTCTCGTCCGCGCTGCCCGGCGGGCTCACCGTCGCCCAGGACGGCTACGCGCTGCGCCTGGCCTCCGCGACTGCCGTCGCGGGCCGGGCCGTCCCCGTGTCTTTCACCGTGACGGGGCCGGGCGGGACCGCGGTCACGGCGTTCGACGTCCAGCACGAGAAGCGGCTGCACCTCATCGCGGTGCGCCGCGACCAGAGCGGCTTCCAGCACGTCCACCCCACGCTCGCCGCCGACGGCACGTGGACGACGGCCCTCGACCTGACCCCGGGCACGTGGCGGCTCTTCGCGGACTTCAAGGCCTCGGGCGGGCAGGCCCTCACCCTCGGCAGCGACCTGTCCGTGGCCGGCGCCTTCACGCCGGTCAGCGCGGCGCCGGTCTCTCGCACCGCCGTCGTCGACGGCTACACCGTCACGCTGACCGGTGACCTCGTCGCGGGCCGCGACGCCCGCCTCGGCCTCGCCGTCACCAAGGACGGCCGCCCGGTCACCGACCTCGACCCCTACCTCGGCGCGTACGGCCACCTCGTCGCCCTCCGCGACGGCGACCTCGCCTACCTGCACGTCCACCCGGACGGCGAGCCCGGCGACGGTCGCACCACCGCCGGCCCCGCGGTCGTCTTCCACACGACGGTGCCGAGCGCCGGCGGCTACCGCCTCCACCTCGACTTCCAGCACCACGGCGTGGTGCGCACCGCTTCGTTCGTCGTGTCGGCCGCCGAGGCCGCCGAGGCCTCCGAGGCCCCCGCGCCCGAGCCGGCGACCGACCCCACCTCCGAGCCGACGCAGACAGGAGACTCCGATGGCCACGGCCACTGACCCGACGCCCGTCCTGGGCTCGCTGCGCCTCCCCGACGCCACCGGGGCTCCTGGCACGCCGACCCTGCCCGGCGCGACGGTCGAGCTCGACGTCACGGGCATGACCTGCGCCTCGTGTGCCAACCGCATCGAGCGCAAGCTCAACAAGCTCGAGGGCGTCACCGCGACGGTCAACTACGCGACCGAGAAGGCGCGCGTCACGGTGCCCGACACCGTCTCGGTGGCCGACCTCGTCCGCACCGTCGAGGCGGCCGGCTACGGCGCGACGGTGCCGGCGCCGCCGGCGACCACGTCGCAGGGGCAGGGCGACGAGGCCGGCGTGGGCGCCGAGGGGAACGACCCGGCATACGACCGCGCGCGTCGGCTGCGCGAGCGCCTCCTCGTGTCCACGGTGCTCACCGTTCCGGTCATCGCGATGTCGATGGCGCCGGCGCTGCAGTTCACCTACTGGCAGTGGGCCTCGCTGACGCTTGCGGCGCCCGTTGTCGTCTGGGGAGCGTGGCCGTTCCACCGCGCGGCCTGGACGAACCTGCGGCACGGCACCACGACGATGGACACGCTCGTGTCGATGGGCACGATCGCGGCGTTCGGCTGGTCGCTGTGGGCCCTCTTCCTCGGCGAGGCCGGCGTGCCCGGCATGGTGCACCCGTTCGAGCTGACGGTGGCGCGTTCCGACGGCTCGGGCAACCTCTACCTCGAGGTCGCGGCCGGTGTCACGACGTTCCTGCTCGCCGGACGCTACGCGGAGGCACGCTCGAAGCGGCAGGCCGGCGCGGCCCTGCGGGCCCTGCTCGAGATGGGCGCCAAGGACGTCGCGGTCCTGCGGCCGGGTCTCGACGGACGTGAGGTGGAGGAGCGCGTGCCGGTCGGGTCCCTCACCGCCGGAACGCGGTTCGTCGTCCGGCCGGGTGAGAAGGTCGCGACCGACGGCGTCGTCGAGGACGGCTCGTCGGCGGTCGACGCGTCGATGCTCACGGGCGAGTCGGTGCCCGTCGACGTCGGCCCCGGAGACGCCGTCGTCGGCGCCACCGTCAACGCCGGCGGCCGCATCGTCGTGCGCGCCACCCGGGTGGGGGCCGACACCCAGCTCGCCCAGATGGCCCGCCTCGTCGAGGACGCCCAGAACGGCAAGGCCCAGGTGCAGCGGCTCGCCGACCGGGTGTCGGGCATCTTCGTGCCGGTGGTCATCGCGATCGCCGTCGCGACGCTCGGCTACTGGCTCGGCACGGGGAACGGGACCGCGACCGCCTTCACCGCAGCCGTCGCGGTTCTCATCATCGCCTGCCCGTGCGCCCTGGGCCTCGCGACGCCGACGGCGCTCATGGTCGGCACCGGCCGCGGGGCCCAGCTGGGCATCCTCATCAAGGGGCCCGAGGTGCTGGAGTCGACGCGCCGGGTCGACACCGTCGTGCTCGACAAGACGGGCACGGTGACGACCGGCCGGATGCAGCTGCGGGACGTCGTGCCGACCGGGGGCGCGTCGGCCGACGAGGTGCTGCTGCTCGCGGGCGCCGTCGAGGACGCGTCCGAGCACCCCGTGGCCCGGGCCGTCGCGTCGGGCGCCCGCGACCGGCTGGACGGGTCGGCGGCCCTGCCGACCGTGACGGACTTCGCGAACAGCGAGGGCCTCGGGGTCCGGGGCGTCGTGACCGTGGACGAGGCGGCTCACGAGGTCGTCGTGGGGCGCGCGTCGTTCGTGGAGCAGCGCGGCGTCGACATGCCGGTCGAGCTGGCCACCGCGATGCGGCGGGCCGAGGAGTCGGGTGGCACGGCGGTCGTCGTCGCCTGGGACGGGACGGCGCAGGGCGTGCTCGTCGTCGCCGACACGGTCAAGCCGACGTCGGCGGAGGCGATCAGCCGGCTGCGCGGGCTGGGCCTGCGGCCCGTGCTGCTCACGGGCGACAACGCGGCGACCGCGCGCGCCGTCGCCGCCGAGGTCGGGATCGCCCCGGAGGACGTCGTCGCCGAGGTGCTGCCTGCCGGCAAGGTCGACGTCGTCAAGCAGCTGCAGGACGAAGGCCGGGTCGTCGCCATGGTGGGCGACGGCGTGAACGACGCCGCGGCGCTCGCCCAGGCCGACCTCGGCCTCGCGATGGGCACCGGCACGGACGTGGCGATCGAGGCCGGCGACCTGACGCTCGTGCGTGGCGACCTGCGCGTGGCCGCCGACGCGATCCGGCTCTCGCGGCGCACGCTGGCGACCATCAAGGGCAACCTGTTCTGGGCCTTCGCCTACAACGTCGCCGCCCTGCCGCTGGCCGCGGCCGGTCTGCTCAACCCGATGCTCGCGGGCGCGGCGATGGCGTTCTCGTCGGTCTTCGTCGTGACGAACAGCCTGCGCCTGCGCGGCTTCCGCCCCGGCGCCTGAACGGGGATCCCCCCGTCGATGCACGAACCCCGCCTCCCGGTGGGCCACCCTGCGTGGGTGGTTCGCTCGGGGCGGGGTTCGTGCGTCCGGCCGGGAACCGGGGCGCAGGCCGTCAGGCGAGGTGGTCGTCGACGAGGCGGCTCGCCAGCGCGGTGTAGGTCTGCGGAGTCAGCGCGACGAAGCGGGCCTCGACGTCTGCCGGCAGCCCGAGGCCGCGCACGAACTCGCGCACCTCGTCGCCGCCGACGCGGCGGCCACGGGTCAGCTCCTTGAGCCGCTCGTAGGGCTCCTCCATGCCCGGAACGCCCTGCGCGCCAAGGGCCCTCATGGCCGACTGGATCGGCTCGCCGAGCACCTCCCAGTTGGCCTCGAGGTCGGCGGCCATGCGCTCGGGCACGGCGTCGAGCCCGGCGAGGCCACGCGCCACGTTGTCGAGAGCGAGCATCGAGTGCCCGAACGCAGTGCCGATGTTGCGCTGCATCGACGAGTCGGTGAGGTCGCGCTGCAGACGGCTCTGGACCAGCGTGCCGCCGAGCACGTCGAGCAGCGCGTTGCTCACCTCGAGGTTGGCCTCGGCGTTCTCGAAGCGGATCGGGTTGACCTTGTGGGGCATCGTCGAGCTGCCGACCGTGCCCTGGCCGCGCACCTGGGCGAAGTAGCCCATCGAGATGTAGGTCCACACGTCGGTGCAGAGGTTGTGCAGGATGCGGTTGAAGCGCGCGACGTCGGCGTAGAGCTCGGCCTGCCAGTCGTGGCTCTCGATCTGGGTCGTCAGCGGGTTCCACGTGAGGCCGAGGCCCTCGACGAAGGCGCGCGACACGGCGGGCCAGTCGACATCGGGCAGCGCGAGCGCGTGGGCGCCGAACGTGCCGGTGGCGCCGTTGAACTTGCCGAGGTACTCCTGCTTGTCGATGCGCCGCAGCTGACGGCCGAGACGGTGCGCGAGGACGGCGAGCTCCTTGCCCATCGTCGTCGGCGTGGCCGGCTGGCCGTGGGTGTGGGCGAGCAGCGGGACGTCCTTGAGCTCGCGCGCCATCTGCGACACCTGCTCGACGAGCGACTGCGCCTGGGGCCGCCACACCTGCTCGACGGCGCCCTTGACCATGAGGGCGTAGGAGAGGTTGTTGATGTCCTCGCTCGTGCAGCCGAAGTGGATGAGCTCGGCGAGGCCCTTGTCGGCCTCGGCCGGGGCGATCTCGGCGAGGCGCTTCTTGAGGAAGTACTCGACCGCCTTGACGTCGTGCACCGTGACCCGCTCGATCTCGCCGAGCTCGGCCACCTCGTCGGGTCCGAAGTCCTCGACGACCGCGCGCAGCGCCGCCACCTCGTCGTCGCTCAGCTTGCGCACACCCGGCACGACGCCGTTGGTCGTCTGGTGCACGAGCCACTCGACCTCGACGTGCACGCGCTGCCGGTTGAGGGCCGCCTCGGAGAGGTGGTCGACGAGGGGCGCGACGGCGGCGCGGTAGCGGCCGTCGAGCGCCCCGAGCGCGATGGGCGGGGTTGCGTCAGCAAGCGAAGCCATGCCGACATCCTCCCAGAGCGGGAGGAGTGGTTCGTATGCCGTCCGCCGCGCTCGGGAGGCGACGTGCAGTCCCGGCCACACGGCATACGCCACCGGTCTGTGCGAGCGTCAGTCCAGGTCGGGCACGAGGAGTGAGAAGACCTCTCCCTCCGGCCCGCTCAGCACGGCACCGAGCCCGAACGGCCCGTCGAACGGCGGCTGCAGCACGGTGGCGCCGTTGACGAGGGCCCGTTCCAGCGAACGGTCCACGTCGTGCGTGGCGAACGACGCGACCCAGTGGGAGGGGATCGTCGCCGGCCAGTCGTCGCTGATCTCGGAGAGGCCGTATGCCGGGTTGCCGTCGCCCGTGTGCGCGGTCGACCAGCGCGGGCCGTCGGGCTCGGTCTCGTCGGTGAACTCGTGGCCGAAGACGGCGTGCTGGAACGCCTGCACCTGGTCGTAGGCGCGGGTCAGCAGCTCGTTCCACGTCAGCGACCCGGGCTCGTCGAGGAGGCCGCTGCCGGGCAGGTCGCGCGGCTGCCACACCCCGAAGTACGTGCCACCGGGGTCGACGGCGATGAGGGTGCTCGCCAGGGCGCCGAGGGGGACGGGCCGACCGATCGTGCGGCCGCCGTAGGTGTTGATGGCCTGCGCGGCGACGTCGATGTCACCGACGCGCAGGTAGGTGGTCCACTGGCTGGGGATCGGGGCGTTGTCGGGCTTGCGGCTGATCCCGGCGACGGGGTGGCCGTCGAGCAACGCCATCGTGTAGCCGCCGGTGGCGGCGTCGCCGGCGATCCACTGCCAACCGAAGAGCTCGGTGTAGAAGCGTTTCGCCTGGGGGACGTCGCTGACGAGCAGGTCGACCCAGCAAGGGGATCCATAGGGATAGTCGGGCACAGTCAGGCTCGGGTCTCGCGTCGGGGTCAGGGCCGACCGGTCTCAGGCCGGTCGTCGAGGACGCCCGGTCGACCGTCCAGCCGGCGGTCCAGCTGGTCCCTGACGTGGTGAAGGATGCCACGGCAGGCCGCCTCCACCTCAACGAAACACCGGGCGAAGTGGTCCTCGCCGCCGTACCAGGGGTCGCCGGTCTCGAGGGTGCCCGCCGCGACCGCCTCGGGGTCGAACTCGCGCACGAGCCGGATCTTGCGGCGGTTGGCCTCCGTGCGGGCCAGCCGCTGGAGCGTGCGCACGTGTCCCTCGTCGGACGCCAGGACGAGGTCGACGTCGTCGAACTCGGCAGGGTCGAACTCGCGAGCGCGGTGCCGGCTGCCGTCGTAGCCGTGCCGGGCCAGCTCGGCGACGGTGCGGGGGTCGGCGTGCTCGCCGACGTGCCAGTCACCGGTGCCGCTCGAGCTGACCGTCACGTGCTCGCGCAGACCGGCGTCGTCGACCATCCGCTGGAGGATCACGTGACCCATGGGCGACCTGCAGATGTTGCCGCTGCACACGAACGTGACGTGGACGGGGCGAGGCGACATGATCCCCATTGAACACCGCGAACGTCGGCGGGAAGGCCGAAGCGATCCGACTCGTCGACCGGACATTCCGGACAGTCGTGCACGGCCCGGTGGCGGGGTGGCTGCGCGCCCCGTCGCAGTGGCGGACGAGCGGTGTCGGGGCCGGTGTCGGTGGGGGATGACATGGTCCTCGCATGACGACGACACCGCAGGCGGCACAGGGGGCGGGCGCCCCGGAGGCGCTCGAGGCCCGTTTCGTCGAGCTCGCGCTGGCCCGTGACCTCGACGGCATCGTCGGGCTGTATGCCGCCGACGCCGTCGTGAGCCTGCCGCTGGGCCGCGAGGCGGCCGGGCACGAGGCGATCCGCGCAGCCTTCGCCGCGGCGCTCGCGGCCGAGGCCCTCGGGCCGTTCGACGGCGCGGTCCTGTCGCGGGCCGTCGTCGCGGGTGACCTCGCGATGACCACGTCGTCGTGCAGCGACGGCTCGGTGCGCACCCAGGTCGCGCGTCGCACGTCCGACGGGCGGTGGGTGTGGGTGCGCGACGGCTCGCGGCTGCGCGGCGTCCCGGCGTGCCTGCCCGTCGACTCGGCGCCCCTCGCCGTGGCGTAGCGTCGCTCTGTGACTGACGCCTCCCCCGGACCGGACACCCGTGTCGAGGCCGCCGCACCCGGGCGCCGGTCACACCTCATCGACCTCACCCCGCTGCGTGTCAGCCCCGCCTTCGCGCGGCTGTGGTTCGGCAACACCCTCGCCGGCATCGGCACCTTCGTCACCAACACCGCCGTCGGCCTGCACATCTACGACCTGACGCGCTCGACCTTCATGGTCTCGCTCGTGGCGTGGTTCTCCCTGCTCCCGATGGTCGTCGCCGGGCTCTACGGCGGGGCGATCGCCGACCGTTTCGACCGGCGCACCGTCGCGTTGTCCGCGTCGACCGTGGCCTGGGCCTCGACCGTGGTCCTCGCGACGGTCGCGTGGCTCGGGGCCGAGCACGTCTGGATGTTCTACGTCATTACGACGGTCAACGCCGTCGCCGCGACGATCGCGTCAGCGACGCGGCAGGCGATCACCCCACGGCTGCTGCCCAAGGAGCAGCTGCCGAAAGCCGCTGCGCTGCTTGGTATCTCGGCGGGCGTGATGGTGACGGTCGGGCCGGGTGTCGCGGGGGTGCTCGTCGCCCGCGCCGGCTACGCCTGGACCTACACGATCGACGTCATCCTCTTCCTCGCCGGGTTCTTCGGCCTCTGGACGCTGCCCCGCATCCGGCCCGAGGGCGACCGGCCGGCGGCCGGGGGGTTCCGGTCGGTCGTCGACGGGCTCGCGCACCTGCGCCGGGCGCCGAACGTCCGCATGAGCTTCGTCGTCGACATCATCGCGATGACCTTCGGGCAGCCCATGGTGCTCTTCCCGGCGGTCGGCGCCATCGTCATCGGCGGCGGCTCGGTGACGGCCGGCATCCTCCTCGCGTCGTTCGCCGTCGGCGGCATCCTCTCCAGCCTCGGCTCGGGGCGGGTGACCGGGCTGCGCTGGCAGGGCAGGGCGATCCGCGACTCGATCGTCGCGTACGGCCTCGGCATCCTCGGCTTCGGCACCGTGCTCGCGGTCACGACCCTCAGTGGCTCCGCCGTCGCGTCGATGGACTTCGGCGACGTCAACCGGTGGGCGCTCGCCGGCGCGGCCCTGTGCCTCGCCGTCTCGGGGGGGCGCCGACAACATCAGCGCGATCTTCCGCCAGTCGATCCTGCAGTCGGCCGTGCCAGACCAGCTGCGGGGGCGCACTCAGGGCGTCTTCACCGTCGTCGTCACCGGCGGGCCACGGTTGGGCCAGATGTTCGCCGGCACGGTGGCCACCCTGACGGCGACGTGGGTGCCGTCCGTCGTCGGCGGCGTCCTCGTCGTGGTGCTCGTCGTCGTCACGGTCGCCCGGGTCCCGTCGTTCCGCGACTACGACGCCCTCGACCCGCGTCCCTGACGCGGCGCCCCGGCGTGGGGCTCGGCGTCCCGACGTGAGTGCCGCCATGGATTGCTCGGTTCCCGACGCCATCAGCGCATCGAGTGCTCGGTTCGTGACGCGGAGCGTGGCGGGAAGTGAGCACTCGACGGGCGGCCTGGCGCTCGGGGTCGGCAGCCGCGTACGGCCTCGGGACCGGAGGGGTCAGGCGTCGGGGTAGCCGGTGGGGTTGGCCTGCTGCCAGCGCCACGTGTCGGCGCACATGTCGTCGATGGTGCGGGTCGCGACCCAGCCGAGCTCGCGGTTCGCCTTGGCCGGGTCGGCGAAGGAGACGGCGACGTCACCGGGGCGGCGCTCGACGACGCGGTAGGGCAGCTCGCGGCCGACGGCCCGCTCGAAGGCGTGCAGCATCTCGAGCACCGAGGTGCCGTGGCCGGTGCCGAGGTTCCAGGTGCCGACCGGCTCGTCCATCGTCTCGAGCCGGTTGAGCGCGGCGAGGTGGCCGGCGGCGAGGTCCTCGACGTGGATGTAGTCGCGCTGGCCGGTGCCGTCGGGCGTCGGGTAGTCGTCGCCGTAGACCGAGAGGTACTCGCGGCGGCCCACCGCGACCTGCGCGATGTAGGGGACGAGGTTGTTCGGGATGCCCTGCGGGTCCTCGCCGATGGTGCCCGACGCGTGGGCCCCGATCGGGTTGAAGTAGCGCAGCAGTGCGATGCGCATCGACGGGTCGGCGACGGCGACGTCGCGCAGGATCTGCTCCTGCATCACCTTGGTCCAGCCGTAGGGGTTGGTCGCGAAGGTGCGGCGCTCCTCGGTCGCGGCCTCCTGGTCGGTGCCGTAGACGGTGGCCGACGAGCTGAAGACGAGCTTGGTCACGCCGTGGCGGCGCATCGCGCGCACGAGCGAGAAGGTCGAGCCGAGGTTGTTCTCGTAGTACTCGAGGGGCAGCTCGACGCTCTCGCCGACGGCCTTGAGGCCCGCGAAGTGGATCACCGCGTCGATGGGCTCGTTGGCGAAGAGGTGCTCGGTCTTGTCGTGGTCGGTGAGGTCGAACGAGTGCACCGGCAGGTGCCGCCCGGTGAGCGCCTCGAGCCGGTTGACGACGCTCGGCTTGCTGTTGCCGAAGTTGTCGACGATGAGCACGTCGTGCCCTGCCGCGACGAGCTGGACCACCGTGTGCGAGCCGATGTAACCGGCTCCGCCGCTGACGAGTACGCGCATGCGCCCACCCTATCGAGGGGGTGCCGGGGGCGTCAGACGAGCGACAGCTCGGCGATCGCGAGGCCGTAGAGCGCGAGCGGGACGGCCACGAGGACGGCCGAGGCGGCATACATGGTCGCGGCGACCACGCCCACCGGGAGGCCGGCGATGCGGTCGGCGTCGAGCAGCTGGATGCGGGCGCTCGCGACGCGGGTGCTGTCGGCCATCGCCATCGCGCCCACTGGCTTGGGGCCCCCGGCCATCGCCACGATGGCGCGCCCGGTGTTGACGGCGCCGGCACGGCGCACGGCGGCGCGGTCGGCGAGCACCTCGATGAGCAGGTGCACCTCGCGCAGCGCCGCCTCGGAGCGCAGCCACGGCGGCATCGCCTCGTGCACGACGGTGAAGAACTCCATGACGAGGTCGTGCCGGGCGGCGAGGTGGGCGCGTTCGTGGGCGAGGACGGCGGTGAGCTCGTCGGGGCCGAGCCGGTCGAGAGTGCCCTGGGTGAGCACGACGCGGCGCCGCACGCCGGGCACGCAGTATGCCGTCGGGGTCGTGTGCTCGAGCACCCGCATGTGGCGGTCGGTCCCCTCACCGGGCGTGCCGAGCAGGTCGACGAGGTCGCGGTGGCGGCGTCGCGCCGCGCGCAGGTTGCGCCCGACCCGGTCGCCCGAGAGCAGCAGCCGCACCGCGACGACGGCGCTGAGGAGGGCGGCGACGGTGACGGTGGGCCAGCTCTGCGACAGGCGCACCTCGCGCCCGAGCAGCGCCGGCAGGGCTGCAGGTGCGGCGAGCAGGGCGGCGAGCACCGCCGCCACGGCCGTCGACTGCCACAGGACGAGCGCCGCGCGCGGGGCACGACGGAGGCTGGTCACCCGGGCGAGGGCGCGGGGGACCGGCCAGGCGAGGAGGACCGCCAGGGCGACGAGTCCCGCGACGACGAGCACAGGTCAGGCTCTGCGCTGGTCGGGTCGGCGCGCCTCGAGCTCGGCGAGGGCGGCCTTCAGCTCGTCGATCTCCTCGGGGGTCGACTCGTCGAGGAAGTGCAGCAGGGCCGATCGGCGCGTGTCGCCGGCGAGCTCGCCGAGGGTGTGGTGCAGCGACTCGGACGTCAGCTCGGCGCGGCTCGACGCGGGCGTGTAGCGCCAGGCGCGGCCGTCGCGCTCGCGCTGGACGAGGTCCTTCTTCGCCATGCGGTCGAGCACCGTCATGAGGGTCGTGTAGGCGAGGCCGCGCTCGACGCCGATGGAGTCGTGGACCTCACGCACCGTGCGGCCCTCGGGGTGGGCGTCGGCGGTGCGCCAGAGCTCTTCCATGACGGCGCGCTCGAGGTCGCCGAGGCGGTTGCGGGGTGTGCTGGGCATGGCGGTTCCAATCTATCGGCCGGTGCGGCCGCTTCCGTGCGTGCGGTCGCCCGGCTGGGTGACCGCGGTGGGTGCCATCGTCGCCGATGGCCGGCGCCGCACCTCGACGACACGGTCGAACAGGTCGGCGCCGTCGTCGCGGTGGGTCACCATGATGATCGTCCGGGGAGTGCCGTGGGCGCCCGGCCGGTTCGTGAGGGACGTGAGGTCCTCGACGACGGCACGGGCCGTGGGCGGGTCGAGGTGGGCGACCGGCTCGTCGAGCAGCACGAGCGGCCGCTCGCTGAGGTGGGCCCGCGCGATGCCGAGGCGGGCGCGCTCGCCGCCCGAGAGGCCGCGTCCCCCGGCGCCGAGGGTCGTGTCGAGGCCGTCGGGGAGGCTCGTGCGGAGGGCGGTGAGGCCGGCGGCCGCCAGGGCGGCGTCGACGGCGTCGTCGGTGGCGTCCGGACGGGCCAGCACGAGGTTGTTGCGCAGGCTCGTCGCGAGCACGTGGGTCTCGTCGTCGACGACGGCGACCTGCGAACGAGTCTGTGCCAGAGGGAGGTCGAGCGCGTCGACGCCGTCGAGGTGGTAGGTGCCGCTCGTCGGGTCGAGGTGCCGGGCGAGCACGGCGAGCAGGGTCGACTTGCCGCTGCCGTTCGCGCCAGTGACGGCCACCGACGTGCCGGGCTCGACGACGAGGTCGGTCGGGGCGAGGTCGGTGCGTTCACCGGTCCACGACGCCGTGACGTCGCGCAACTCGACGCCACCGCGTCCGTATGCCGTCGCGCCGGGTCGGGCGGCCACGGTGACGTCGGTGTCGGCGGCGGTGTCGCGCACGGTGTCGGCCGCGGTGTCGGCCGCGGTGTCGGCCGCGGTGTCGGTGGTGCGGTCGACGACGGCGGGGGAGAGGCCGAGCAGGGCGTCGACGCGGCGCTCGCTGCCGCGGGCCCGGGCCAGCGCGCGCATGGCGTCGACGAGCGGGGTGACGGCGTCCGAGACCGCGACCGGCGTGAGCACGAGCAGCGCCTTGACCGGCGTGGCGACGTCGAGGTCGCGCGTGATGACGGCCGCCACCGCCACGGCCGCGCCCACGGCCACGAGGTAGAGCGACGCAGCGAGCGAGCGACCCGCGCTGATGCGCCGGGTGCTGCGGGCCAGGGTGGCGTGGGCCCGGTCGAGCCAGGTCATGGCGGTCGCCCAGCCCCCGACGGCCCGCAGCTCACCGGACTGGCTCGCGACGAGCTCGCTGACCCGGGTGACCTCGGCGCGTGCAGCCAGCAGCTCGGGGAGAGAACGGGACTCGAGCGCGGCGGCGAGCGCGCTGACGAGGACCACGACGCACCCGAGCGCGAGCATCACCAGTCCGACCGGCATCGAGAGGGCCATGGCCAGGGCGACGACGATGCCTCCGGCGACCGCCGTCGACAGGACGGGCACGGTGACGCGCACCTGCGCGTCGACGGCGTCGGTGAGGTCGTCGACGACGCCGGTCAGCACGTCCGCGCGGCGCCGTCGGCCGAGCCTCGCCGGGGTGAGGGGGATGAGGCCCTCGTAGGCCCGGGTGCGACGGTCGGCGAGCAGCCGCAGCGCGGCGTCGTGGCTGACGAGCCTCTCCCAGTAGCGGAACACGGGCCGGGCCATGCCGAACGCGCGCACCATGACGATGGCGGTGAGCAGGGTGAGGATGACCGGCCGCTCGGCCGCCCGGACGATGAGCCAACCGGACGTCGCGGTCAGGGCCATGCCCGAGGCGGTCGCGATGCCGCCGAGGAGCCCACCTCGCAGGGTGCCGGCGGTGGGCCACCAGACGGGCCGGGTGTCAGCGCTCATCGGACGGACTCCTCGGTGTCGAGCAGGGAGCCTGCGGCGTCGGGGCGCCTCACCACGACGTGCTGGTCGGCGTGGGCGAGCAGCTCGTCGCGGTGCGTGACCGCGATGACGACGCGTCGCTCGGCGAGGTCGGCGACGACCTGGGCGAGGTGCGCCGCCCCGTCGGGGTCCAGGTGCGCGGTCGGCTCGTCGAGGAGTAGCACCGTCTCGGGGGCGAGCCAGGCCCGGGCGAGCGCGAGGCGCTGTCGCTGGCCCGCGGAGAGGCCGAAGCCGTCGTCGCCGAGGTCGGCCGAGAGCCCGCCGGGGAGAGAGGCGACGACCCCGTCGACGCCGACCGCGCGGAGCGACTCCCACAGCTGCTCGTCGGTCGCAGGGTGTCCGATGGTGAGCGCCTCGCGCACCGAGCCGGTCGCGAGGAACGGCCGCTGCGTGACGTAGTGCGCACGCGGTGCGGCGACGGTGCCCGCGGTGGGCACCCGCAGCCCCGCGACGAGGTCGAGCAGCGTCGACTTGCCGCCGCCGGAGGGCCCGGTGACGACGGTCAGCCCGGGCCCGGCCACGAGCGAGAGGTCCCGGGTGACGGGGACGGGCGAGCCGGCATACGCGTAGGTGACCCTCTCGAGTCGCACCTCCCCACCCACCCCGAACGCTGCGTTCGGCGAGCAATGGGTGGCAGGGGAGGGGGAGGACGGCTGGGCGTGGTCGAGCTCGGCGAGGATGGCGTCGAGGGCGACGGCGCCGTCGGCGGCGGAGTGGTACTCGGCACCGACCCGGCGCACCGGCCAGTACGCCTCGGGCGCGAGGAGGATCGCGACGAGCCCGGCGCCGAGGGCCATCGAGCCGTGCGAGAGCCGCAGGCCGACGGTCACGGCGACGATGGCGACCGAGATCGTCGCCAGCAGCTCCAGGGCGGCCGACGAGAGGAAGGCGATGCGCAGCGTCTCCATCGTGGCGCGGCGGTGCCGGTCGCTCACCGCACGCACGGTCTCGACCTGGCGTCGTGCCCGCCCGTAGGTGACGAGCGTCGGCAGGCCGCGGACGACGTCGAGGAAGTGACCGGAGAGCGCGGCCAGCGCGGACCAACGCCGCTGCGTCGACTCCTCCGTGGCGCGGCCGATGAGGGCGGCGAAGAGCGGGAGCAACGGCAGCGTCAGCACCACGACGAGGGCGCTCGGCCAGTCGACGACGACGAGCGTGCCGACGGCGAGGGCCGGCACGACGGCGGCGTGCACGAGCGTCGGGAGGTAGCGGGCGGCATACGGCTCGACGGCGGCGGCGCCGGAGGTCGCGAGCGACACCGCGGTGCCGGGGTCGGGCCGCGAGTCGGCGTCACGGGTGCCCCACGCGCGCAGCAGCGACGCCCGCAGGGCCGACGACACCGAGACCCCGGCCCACGCCCCCACCCACTCGGTGGTGGCGGCGAGGGCGGCTCGCGCGACGAAGAGCGCGAGCAGCCAGCCGAGGGGCTGCGTGAGGTCGCCGCGCTCGACCACCGCCACGACCACCGCCGACAGCGCGAACGCCGTGGCGATGGTCGCGACACCCGTCAGCACACCTGTGGCGGCGAGCACGCCGACGGGCCTCCGGGCGGCCGGGACCGCCCGGAGGAGTCGTGGGTCGAAGGGCTTCATCGGCTGGCCTCGGGCATCGTCAGTGGTGGGCGGTCTCGAGCGGCGCGTCGTCGGGAATGTGCTTGGTGCCCAGACGCTTCCGGAACACCCAGTACGTCCAGCCCTGGTAGAGCAGCACGATCGGGGTGAAGACGAGCGCGACGACCGTCATGACCGCGAGCGTGTACTCCGTGCTCGAGGCGTTGTCGACGGTGAGGCTCCACGCGGGGTTCGTCGACGACGGCATGACGTTCGGGAAAAGGGTCAGGAAGTACGTCGCGACGGCCATGGCGATGGTGACGGCGGTGCCGATGAACGCCCAGCCCTCGCGCCCGGCCCGGTTGGCGGCGAGGCCACCGAGCAGGGCGACCGCGGCGACGACGGTGGTCACCCAGGACGCGGCCTTGCCGTCGGTGAACCCGAGCCAGAGCAGCAGGGCCACGGCGAGCACGGCGGCGAGGCTGCCCACCCGCTCGGCGATCGAGCGGGCCTCCTGCCGGATGCGGCCCTCCGTCTTCAGCGCGACGAAGATCGCACCGTGCGTGAGGAAGAGGGCGACGAAGACGAAGCCACCGAGCAGGCCGGCCGGGTTGAGCAAGGTGAAGACGGTGCCGGTGAACTCCTTGCTCGCGTCGATCGGCACACCGCGCACGATGTTGGTCAGCGCCACACCCCAGAGGAAGGCCGGAACCAGCGAACCCCAGAAGATCGCGAGGTCCCAGCGCGCCTTCCACTGCGCCTCGGGCCGCTTGTGGCGGTACTCGAAGCCGAGGTTGCGCAGGATGAGCGCGACGAGGATGACGAGCAGCGGCAGGTAGAAGCCGCTGAAGAGCGTTGCGTACCAGTGCGGGAAGGCGGCGAAGGTCGCGCCGCCGGCCGTGAGCACCCACACCTCGTTGCCGTCCCAGACCGGCCCGATCGTGTTGAGCAGCACGCGGCGGCGCTTCTCGGCGTCGGCGGCGTCGGTGGCGTACCTCTTGCCGCCGAGGACGGGAAGCAGCATACCGACGCCGAAGTCGAAGCCCTCGAGGACGAAGTAGCCCGTCCACAGGATGCCGAGGACGATGAACCAGAAGGTTGCGAGATCCATTGCGGTCCAGTGCCTTTCAGTAGGCGAAGGCGAGGGGGGCGTCCTCGTCACGGTCGGCGGGGTCCTGCGGCTGCTCGAAGGGCTCGGCACCCTTGCGCACGTAGTGCAGGAAGAGCTTGATCTCGACGACGGCGAGAGCGCCGTAGAGGAGCGTGAAGACGGTCATCGAGGTGATGACCTCGCCGATCGAGACGCCGGGCGAGACGCCGGTCGCCGTGGTCATGAGGCCGAAGACGAGCCAGGGCTGGCGGCCCATCTCGGTGAAGATCCAGCCGAAGCTGTTGGCGAAGATCGGCAGGAACGGCGTGAGGATCGCCGCCCAGAGCAGCCAGCGGTGGGTCGGCGTGCGGCCCTTCCGGGTCAGCCAGAGCACGGCGATGGAGACGGCCGCGCCGGCCAGTCCGAGACCGATCATGAGACGGAAGGTCCAGTACGTGGTCGGGATGTTCGGCGCGTAGCCCGTCGCCGACGCCACGAGCGGGTTGCCGCTCGCCCCGTACGTGTCGGCATACAGGGCCTTGAGGTCGTTGATGCCCTCGACCGCGCCGCCGAAGTTGCCGGTCGCGAGGAAGCTGAGCAGGCCGGGCACCTCGATGATGGCGTTCGCATGGGAGCCGTCGAGCGAGCCGACCGACAGCACCGAGAAGGGTGCGCCCTCGCCGGCAGGCACCGACTCGTAGAGGGCCTCGGCGGCCGCCATCTTCATCGGCTGCACCTCGGTCATGATCTTGCCCTGCACGTCGCCGGTGAGGGAGACACCGAGGGCGGCGACGAGGGTCACGACGGCGCCGATGCGGGTGGCGCGGCGATACATCGGGGCGTCGCTCTGCGCAAGGTCCTCACCGGCGTCCGTGGCGCGCAGCGCCTCTCGTCGCATGCACCAGAGCGCGACGCCCATCACGACGGCGCCTCCGGCCATGTAGGCGGCGAAGATGACGTGCGGGAAGGTGACGAGCTGAACCTTGTTGGTCAGCACCGCGAAGAAGTCGGTGAGCTCGGCACGCCCGGTCGCCTTGTTGTACGTGTAGCCGACGGGGTGCTGCATGAACGAGTTGGCCGACAGGATGAAGTACGCGGACAGCACCGTGCCGACGTGGACGATCCACATCGTCGCCGCGTGGAGCTTCTCGGGGATGCGGCCCCAGCCGAAGATCCAGAGGCCGAGGAAGGTCGACTCGAGGAAGAAGGCGAGCAGCGCCTCGACGGCGAGCGGGGCGCCGAAGATGTCACCGACGAAGCGTGAGTAGTCGCTCCAGTTCATGCCGAACTGGAACTCCTGCACGATGCCGGTCACGAGGCCGAGCGCGAAGTTGATGAGGAAGAGCTTGCCGAAGAACTTCGCCAGTCGGAGCCACTGCTCGTTGTGCGTGCGCACCCAGGCGGTGTGGAAGAAGGCGACGATCGCGGACATGCCGATCGTGATCGGCACGAAGAGGAAGTGGTACACGGTGGTGATCGCGAACTGCCACCGTGCCAGGTCCGTTGCATCCATCAAGGCTCCCCGGAGGGTCAGCGGAACTACAGGTCGTAGTAGATACTACACGTCGTAGTTGATGCCCTGGTTCGGGTCGGGAGCGGGCCGCATTGACACGCGCGCAGGCTCGATGGGTGAATCTCGGGATGGCCGACCTCGCGCTCGACGTGGACCACGCATCGCACACCGCACCGTTCGAGCAGGTACGCGCCCAGCTCGAGGCGCTCATCCGTGACGGCCGCCTGCTGCCGGGTGACAAGCTGCCGACCGTGCGAGGTCTGGCCGGCCAGCTCGGTCTCGCCGCCAACACGGTGGCGCGCGCCTACAAGCTTCTCGAGACGGCTGGTCTCGTCGAGACGCACAGCCGCGCCGGCACGAGCGTCGCCTCAGGTGCGCACGCGGCGGAGGCGGCCCTCGCCGCTCTCGCCACGCGCTTCGCCGCCGAGTGTCGTCAGGCCGGTCTCGACGACGCGGCCGCGCTCGAGCTCGTCCGCGAGGCCCAGCGCGCCGGCTGAAGCATGGTGGTGAGGCGGCGGCGCGAGCGGTCGCGCCGCGTCTGACGGGCGGTGGACGACGGCCGGGGCCCCGATGGCGCCAGACCGGTCGACGGCGACTGTAGCGACGGCGCCGACTGTGCCGTCCAGGTGCCGACGAGGCGAGCGGCGTGCGGAGGGATGCCCATGGTGTGCTCCTGCTGCTTTGGGGATGCTCGGGCCGTGGGCCCTGTGGGTCAGAGCCCGTCGTCGGGCCGCTGATACGTGACACCACGCGCCAGGCCGGTCGGCGCAGTACCGTGCAGTGGCAACCAGCCGGTCGGGGAGGGGTGTCGGTGAGCGTCGTGGCTGCGCAGCGCGTGATGGCGGGCGTCGGTGCGTGCCTGCTGCTCGGTGGGGCGCTCGCGGCGTGCACGGCCGGGACCCCGGCGCCGTCCCCGAGGGTCTCGGTCGACGGGCCCGACATGACTACCGTCCCCGAGGGTGGCGCCGCCGTGACGGCCGACCGCCTCGGGCTGCCGCCACGGTCCGAGGACGAGGTGTCGCGCATGCAGGTGCGCGACGCCCAGGGCCTCTTCTGGAACGGGTCGCAGGAGACCGGGCAGCTCACGAGGAAGGGCCAGCGCTACCGGATCGCCGGGCGCTGCCTGCCGGCCACCACGGGTGGCAGGCTCGTCGTCGACGTGCTGGGCCCGCCCGAGGGTGGCGCCGTCGACGGGGCGCCGTCGGAGCCGATGTCGGGCGATCCGGTGGCGACGATCACGGTGCCCTGCGACGGCACCGAGGCGTCCCTCGTGCTCGACACGCTCCCCGCGTCGTCAGGAGCCCTCATGGTGGCCGAGGCCACGCGCCAGGTCTCGGTCGGCTGGGTCGTGCTCACCCGCATCGCCTGACCCGCCGGCACCCGCTGACCGCGCGGCCGGTGAATGCGACCCCGTGGAGGTTTCCTGCCGTCCTGGCAACGCGAACCCTCCACGATCCCGGCCGGACGTCAGGTGGTGGACCCGGGCCCGGCCGGGGTGAGCTTCGCGACCGCGATGCGGCGCCCCGACTTCGTCTCGTAGTCCGCGAAGAAGGGTGCCGTCGCGACGACGAGATCGGTCCAGACGGAGTCGCGTTCCGTGCCCCTCAGGATCTCGACGGTGACCGGGCTGCTCTCGCGGCCGATCTGGACCGTCGCCGTCGAGCTGGCCCGGAGGTTGCGGATCCACTGCGGCTCCTTGGGCTGCCCGCCGGCGGATGCCGCGAGGTAGTAGGAGCCGTCGCGCTCGAAGTAGCCGACCGGCGTCGTGTGCGCCACGCCGGTCCTGCGCCCGGGCACGGTGAGCAGCAGCACGGGCACGCCGCGCACCCGCCCGCCGACCTTCCCGCCGGTGCGGCGGTAGAGCCAGACCGACGCCGTGTTGCCCGCCTTCCAGAGGCGCTGACCGATCGATGCCACGAGGCCCTCCTCACCACCGACGCGCCCGGTGAGGCCCGGACGCGCTCCTGCTCCCGAGTCAAGCACGCACGAACCGGAGATGGCCGCGGAACGGCCGAGACGGCATACGGGGCGGGCTCAGGCCCTGGGGCGCTCGTCGACGATGCGGCGGGCCTTGCCGATGGAGCGCTCGATCGAGCCGGGACCCCGCACCTCCACGCGGCACGACGTGCCGATGCGCCGCTTGATCGTCGCCTCGAGAGTGCGGGCGATCTGGTCGGCCTCACCGGCGCCCAGCGGGGCGAGCGGCTCGACGAGAACGGTGAGCTCGACCATGCGACCGGGCTGCGTCAGCACGCACTGGAAGTAGGGGGAGAGGCGCGGCTCGGCGAGCACGTGCTCCTCGATCTGGGTGGGGAAGACGTTGACGCCGCGGATGATCATCATGTCGTCGGTGCGGCCGGTCACCTTCTCCATGCGGCGCATCGACGGGACCGCGGTGCCGGGGAGCAGGCGGGTGAGATCCCTGGTGCGGTAACGGATCACAGGCATCGCCTGCTTGGTGAGCGAGGTGAAGACGAGCTCGCCCGGCTCGCCGTCGGGCAGCACCTCCTCGGTCACCGGGTCGATGACCTCGGGGTAGAAGTGGTCCTCCCAGATGTGCAGGCCGTCCTTGGTCGTCGCCGCCTCCTGCGCGACACCCGGGCCCATCACCTCGGAGAGGCCGTAGATGTCGACGGCGTCCATGCCGGTGCGCCGCTCGATCTCCTGGCGCATCGACTCGGTCCATGGCTCGGCGCCGAAGATGCCCACCCGCAAGGTCGTCGAGGCGGGGTCGACGCCCGAGCGCTCCATCTCGTCGAGCAGGCTGAGGAAGTAGGAGGGCGTCACCATGATGACGCGCGGGCCGAAGTCCTGGATGAGCTGCACCTGCCGCTCGGTCATGCCGCCGCTGACCGGCACCACGGTCGCGCCGAGCCGCTCGACGCCGTAGTGCGCGCCGAGACCGCCGGTGAACAGGCCGTAGCCGTACGCCACGTGCACGATGTCACCCGGGTGGCCGCCGGCGAGGCGGATCGAGCGGGCCATGAGGTCGGCCCACGTGTCGATGTCGTCCTTCGTGTAGCCCACCACGGTCGGACGTCCGGTGGTGCCCGAGCTCGCGTGGATGCGGACGACCTGCTCGCGGGGCACGGCGAACATGCCGAACGGGTAGTTGGCGCGGAGGTCCGCCTTGGTCGTGAACGGCAGACGGGCGACGTCGTCGAGCGACTGCAGGTAGTCCGGGTGGAAACCCTTGGCCTCGAAGGCTGCCCGATAGTGAGGGACGTTGTCGTATGCCGCCCGCACCGTCCGCTGGAGGCGCTCGAGCTGGGTGGCGCGCAGCTCGTCGACCTCGAAGGTCGGGATCTCGTGGTCGGGCAGTGCCGGGCGGCCCGAGGGTGACTCCGTCGTCATGGCCCCCATTCTGCCCACGTCGGCCCTGAGCAACACACCCGGTAACAGTCAACGCGTCACGGGTGCAACCGTGACGCGTTGACTGTTACCGGGTGTGTCTGGGGCTCAGGGCTGCTGGGTGTCGGTGGCCTCTTCGGCGTCCTCGGTGCGCATGCGCGCGAGGAACGACTTCGTACGCTCGTGCTGCGGGTTGCGGATGACGTCCTTCGGCTTGCCCTCCTCGACGACGACACCGCCGTCCATGAAGACGACGTGGTCGGCGACGTCGCGTGCGAAACCCATCTCGTGCGTCACGACGATCATCGTCATGCCCTGCCGGGCGAGCTCGCGCATCACGCGCAGCACCTCGCCGACGAGCTCGGGGTCGAGGGCCGAGGTCGGCTCGTCGAAGAGCATCAGCTTCGGGTCCATGGCCAGCGCGCGGGCGATGGCGACGCGCTGCTGCTGTCCGCCCGAGAGCTGCGCCGGGTAGGCGTTCGGCTTGTCGGCCAGACCGACCTGCTCGAGCAGCTCGAGCCCCCGCGCACGCGCCTGCTTCTTGCCGACGCCCTTGACCTGGACCGGCGCCTCCATGACGTTCTCGAGCGCCGTCATGTGCGGGAAGAGGTTGAAGCGCTGGAACACCATGCCGATCTCGCGGCGCTGGGTGGCCACCTGCTTGTCGGTGAGGTGGTGCAGGTGCCCGCCCTCGTCCCGGTAGCCGACGAGGTCGCCGTCGACCCAGATGCGGCCACCGTCGATGGCCTCGAGCTGGTTGATGCAGCGCAGGAACGTCGTCTTGCCCGACCCCGACGGGCCCAGGAGACAGACGACCTCACCGCGGTGCACGTCGAGGTCGATGCCCTTGAGCACCTCGTTGCCGTGGAAGCTCTTCATGACGTTGACCGCGTGGACGAGCGGCTGCTCCTCACCCGTGCGGGTGCGGGCCGCCGCGGTGGACGCAGTGCTGGTGGTCTCCGACATCAGGCGCCTCCTGCTCCGGCGGGACGGGCGAACCGCTTGTTGCTCGGGGTGCCGAAGCCGCGCCCGAACCGCTTCTCGAGGAAGTACTGCCCGACCATGAGCACCGACCCGACGATGAGGTACCAGGCGGTGACCGCGACGAAGGCCGGCATGATGAGCAGCGTCCGGTTGCCGATGGCGCTGGTCTGGTAGAAGAGCTCGGTGATGACCGGGATGGCCGAGAGCAGCGAGGTGTCCTTGACCATCGCGATCGTCTCGTTGCCGGTCGGGGGCACGATGACGCGCATCGCCTGCGGCAGCACGATGCGGCGCATCGCCTGCCCGCGGTTCATGCCCAGCGCGGCGGCCGCCTCACCCTGCCCGCGGTCGACCGAGAGGATGCCCGCTCGAGCGATCTCGGCCATGTATGCCGCCTCGGAGAGGCCCAGGCCGATGATGCCCGCGATCAGCGTGCTCGAGAACTGGTTGACGTTGAGGGTGAAGAAGGTGAAGTCGCTCGACAGACCCATGAACGAGGCGAGCTGCTGCCCGAACGGGAGCCCGAAGTCGACCCGGTTGTAGAGGAAGCCGATGCCGCTGCCGATCATCGCGAGCAGCACGAGGCGCGGGATGCCGCGGAAGAACCACGTGTAGACGAACGACACCCCGCGCAGGACGGGATTCTCCGACAGGCGGAGCACCGCGATGATGATGCCGCCGACGATGCCGATCACCATCGAGCCGATGGTGCCGATGATGGTGCCCTTCCAGAGGCCCTCCAGCACCGGCGTCTGCTGCATGATCTCGAACGCCTTGGGGAAGTTCCAGCGCTCGTTGGTCACGAACGAGCTGACCAGCATCCCGAGCAGCACGAGGATGACGGCCAGCGCCACCCAGCGGCCGGGGTGCCGGACCGGCCGGGCGTCGATGACACCCGGCCGGTCGGTGGTCGTGTCGGTCACCGCGTGGCTCACGGGTTGAGGGCGAAGGTGTCGATGGCGCCGGCCTCGACCGAGTACTTCTTGAGAGCCGCCTCGTAGGAGCCGTCCGCCTTGGCGGCCTTGAGGGCCTCGACGAGGAGGTTGGCGAAGTCCGTCTGGTTCTTCGGCACGACGTAGCCGTAGGGGGCCGAGTCGTAGATCTCACCGAGCGCCTCGAGCGTGCCCGTCTGCTTGACGGCATACAGCCCGACCGGCGAGTCGGCGAGCATGGCGACCGTCTTGCCGCTCGCGACATCGGCCGTGACCTGGTCCTGACCGGTCTGGATGACCTGCGTGATGGCCGGCTTGCCGGCGTCGGTGCACTTCTTGCTGCGGGCGGCGAGGTCCTCGGCCTGGACGGTGTCCTTCTGGGCGCCGACGCTCTTGCCGCAGACGTCGTCGATGTTGACCTTCTCGGGATTGCCCTTCGCGACGACCCACTGGGTGCCGGCGCTGTAGTAGCTCACCATGTTGACCTGCTTCTTGCGCTCGGGGTTGATGGTGAAGCTGGAGACGCCGACGTCGTACTTGCCGCTCGTGACGCCGAGGATGATCGTGCCGAACCCGGCCGGGACGTACTCGGTCTTCAGGCCGAGCTTGGCCGCGACCGCGTTGAAGACGTCGACGTCGAAGCCCTCGACGGTCTTGCCGTCGGTCGCCAGCATCTCGTTGGGCGAATACGTCGGGTCGGTGCCGACGACGATCTTGCCGGCCGTCTTGAGCTTCGCGGGCACCTTGGCCGCGAGGGCCTGGTCGACACCGCCGCCTGCGCCGGTCGAGCCCGACCCGGCGGAGGTGTTGCCCGCTCCGGGCGAGGTGGACAGAGAGTCCGACCCGCAGGCCGAGAGGGTGAGGCCGAGGGCGACGGCGCCGCTGACGGCGACGATGGACATGCGACGCATGTTGCTTGGTCCTTCCGGGCGTTCAAACGATCGGGGCGCGACGGTGCGCCGGCTGATTGGCCGATCCTGCCACCTTTCCCCGCGGCAGCCCACGGCAACCGCCGAACCGTTAGCGAGGTGTGCCCATGGCGTGGCCGGCCCGTGGCTGCAGGGGTGGCCGCGGGTCCGGCAGGAGTCCGGCAGGGGTCCGGCAGGGCTCGTTGCCAGGGTGTCCCGGTGGCCCCGGTTAGGGGATGAGCAGGTCGCTCCGGTAGTCTGGTCAGCAGCGGTCCGCCCAGTTCTGCCTCGGGCCGCCTCTTCTTGGCCTGGCGCCTGTTCGCCGGCCCCGTCGATTCGCTCTTGCGCCGCGACCCTCACCGTTGAGGCCCCTCGCGCCGGGCAGAACGACCACCCACTTTTTCTGGAGTACCCACCTGTGTCCACTGACACGAACTTCGCCGTGCTCGGCGTGCCCGCCCACCTCGTCCGCGTGCTCGACGACCTCGGCATCACGATCCCGACCCCCATCCAGGCGGCCACGCTGCCCGACTCGATCGCCGGTCGCGACGTGCTCGGCCGTGGCCGCACCGGCTCCGGCAAGACGTACGCGTTCCTGCTGCCGCTGCTGACGCGGCTGTCCCAGTCGGGCGGTCGCCGTCAGGCGCGCCGTCCGCGCGCCCTCATCCTCGCCCCGACGCGTGAGCTGGTCGCCCAGATCGACACGGCCATGGCGCCGCTCGCCAAGGCGCTCGGCCTCACCTCGCAGACGATCTTCGGCGGCGTCGGCCAGAACCCCCAGGTCCAGGCCCTGCGGGCGGGCGTCGACGTCATCGTCGCCTGCCCGGGGCGCCTCGAGGACCTCATGCAGCAGGGCCATGTCTTCCTCGACGGCATCGAGGTGACGATCCTCGACGAGGCCGACCACATGGCCGACCTCGGCTTCCTGCCCGGCGTGCGCCGCATCATGGACAAGACGCCGCGCGACAGCCAGCGGCTGCTCTTCTCGGCGACGCTCGACGGTGCCATCAACGTCCTCGTCAAGCGTTTCCTCACGAATCCCGTGACGCACGAGGCCGACTCGGCCCAGTCGCCCGTCGCGACGATGAGCCACCACGTGCTCCACGTCGACAACGGCTCGCACCTTCCCGTCATCCTCGACCTCACCGCGGCGCCCGGCCGCAAGGTCGTCTTCACGCGCACGAAGCACCGCGCGAAGAAGCTCGCCAAGCAGCTCAACGCCTCGGGAGTTCCGGCCGTCGAGCTGCACGGCAACCTCAGCCAGAACGCGCGCACGCGCAACATGGACGACTTCCACTCGGGCCGCGCGCAGACGCTCGTCGCGACCGACATCGCCGCCCGCGGCATCCACGTCGACGACGTCGCGCTCGTGATCCACGCCGACCCGCCCGTCGAGCACAAGGCGTACCTGCACCGTTCGGGCCGCACGGCCCGCGCAGGCAACGAGGGCACCGTTGTCACGATGATGCTCGACGACCAGGTGCGCGACGTGCGCGACCTGACCCGCAAGGCCGGCATCAAGCCGACGACCACCCGCGTCGCCCTGGGCCACCCGCTGCTCAGCGAGCTCGCACCCGGCCAGCGGTCGTATGCCGGTGGGCTCGTCCGCGAGGCTGTCCCCGCGGGCGCCGGGAACCGGGGTGGCTCCGGTGACGGGGCCGGCTCGGCAGGGTCGACGTCCGGTGGCGCGGGCCGCGGTCGCGGCCGCGGCCGGGGTCGCGGTGGTCAGCGTCCCGAGGCTGCCGGCGGCGCGGGTGGCTCGGGCACCCGCGGGTCCGGTCGCTCCGGCGGCCGTGGATCCGGAAGTGCTGCCGGTCGCTCCGGTCAGGGTGGCGACGGGCAGCCCGCCGGTCGCCGCAGCGACGGCGCGGGCTCGCGTCGTCGCGGCGGCGCCACGGGCTCCGGCTCCGGCCGTCGGGGTGCCGGCTCGGGCGGTTCCTCGACCGTCTACTCGACGAGCAGCGGCAGCAGCGCCGCGGCGTTCTCCGCCGGCACCCGTGCCGGCGCGCGCCGCTCCCGCTGACGCACCCTCCCCACCCCGTCGAGTGCTCACTTCGTCGCGAAGCGTTCGTGTCGGGAAGGCTGCACTCGACGCGTAGGGCCGGTCGAGCGCTCATTTCCTGACGCGCATCGTGGGTCGCGAACTGAGCACTCGGGGCTGAACCCGCATCGAGTGCTCAGTTCCTCAGGGTTCAGGGGCGCTTGAGGGAGCGGCTGCGGCCGCGGAACTCGGCGATGATCTGACCGTCGGACTCCCGCCTGACCGTCACGTCGGTGATGCCACTGCGTCCGAACGCCGAGCGCACCCGTGCCTCGGCGACGAGCACGTCACCGAGTCTGCCCGGTGCGGTGAAGGAGATGTCGGCCCCGGCCGCCACCGTGAGGCGCCCCCGCGAATTGCAGGCGAGCGCGAAGCACGAGTCGGCCAGGGTGAAGATGTAGCCGCCGTGGCAGATGGCGTGGCCGTTGACCATGTCGTCGCGGATCTCCATCCGCACCACGGCGTGGTCCTGCTCGACGACCGTGGCGTCCATGCCGAGGCGGCGGGAGGCCTGGTCGTCGGCCCACATCTGCCGTGCGAAGGCGACGCCCTCGTCGCTCGACGCGGTCTCCCCGGTGTCGGTCACGACAGGCTCCCGTCGGTCAGCGCCGGGCTTGGCCGGTAGCGGCCTCCGGGGTAGGCGGCGTCGAGCGCGGTCAGCTGGGCGGCCACGACGTCGAAGCCGATCTCACGCCCCCACTCGACGGGGCCGCGGGGGTAGCGGGTGCCGAGCCGCATCGCCGTGTCGACGTCGTCGGCCCCGGCCTCGCCTCGGGCCACGAGGTCGACGGCCTCGTTGACGAGCATGGCGAGCGTGCGGGCCAGCGGGTCGGTCTCGACCGGCCCACCGACGAGCCGGGCGGCGAGCTCGAGGTCGGGCTCGGCCCCCTCCACCGTGCCGTCGGCGGCATACGCGTAGACGCCCGAGCCGGTCTTGCGACCCAGCCGCCCCGCCTCGACGAGGCCACGCTGGAAGTCGGTGGGCGCGTACCGCTCGTCGTGGTCGGTCTGCTCCCACACCGACGTGCCGACGGCGAGGTTGACGTCCTGTCCGATGAAGTCGGTGAGCTCGAGCGGTCCCATCGGGAAGCCGCCCTTCTCGCGCAGGATCCAGTCGACCGTCGCCGGGTCGGCGATCCCGGCCTCGACGATGCGCTGCGCCTCGCCGTAGAACGGGCGCGCCACCCGGTTGACGATGAAGCCCGGCGTCGAGCTGCAGCGCACCGGGGTCTTGCCCCAGGCCTCCATGAGCGCGATCGCGTGCTCGACGTACGCCTGCGCGGTGCGCTTGCCGTGCACGACCTCGACGAGCGCCATGACGGGTGGCGGGTTGAAGAAGTGCAGACCGAGCACGCGCTCGGGGTCGGCGACGTCGTCGGCGATCGCGTCGATGTCGATGCTCGAGGTGTTCGTCGCGAGCACCGTCGTCGGTGGCTGGCGTTCGGCGAGCTCGGCGAAGATGCCCTGCTTGACGGCGAGGTTCTCGGGCACCGCCTCGATGACGAGCCCGCACTCGGGCAGCTCGTCGAGCGACCGGGCGGGCGTGATGCGGGCGAGGGCCGCCGACGCGGCGTCCTGGGACAGGCGTCCCTTCTCGACGAGGCGGGCCAGCGCCGAACCGATCTTCTCGACGGCAGCGACCGCGGCTCCCTCGACGAGGTCGACGAGCGTCACCCGGTGGCCGGCCGTCGCCGCCACCTGCGCGATGCCGGCCCCCATCGCGCCCGCTCCGACGACGCCGACGGGGCCGAACGTCGCTCCGACCGCGCCCTCGTCGTCGCGTGCAGCACCGGCCTCGGGGGTGTCCGTGTCCATGTCCGCCATCCTGCCGGGTCGGGGCGGTCGCGTGCTCACCGGGCGGTCAGGCAGCCCCCGTGGCCGGGGCTAGCATCGCCTTGTGACTGCACCGGCAACGACGCCCACCCACGCACTCCTCGACACGCACGCCGGGGTCCTCGACGAGATCCGTCAGGCCCTGACCACGCGCTCCTGGTACTCCCGCTACCCCGAGTCTCCCAGTCCCCGTGTCTACGGCGAGACCGCCGCGGCGGAGGGCCTGACGGCCTACGAGGCCCACCTCGGGCAGCCGTATGCCGCCCTGTCGAGCCAGCCGACCGACGGCACCTTCGTGGGCAGTGAGGTGTCGCCCTACGGGCCGACGCTCGGCACGACCTACCCGGCGCTCGACGTCGACGCCGCGTTCGAGGCGGCCAGGGCAGCGATCCCCGCCTGGCGCGACGCCGCGCCACAGGTGCGCGCGGCGGTGTGCGTCGAGATCGTCGACCGCATCAACAAGCGCAGCTTCGAGATCGCCAACGCGGTGATGCACACGTCGGGGCAGCCGTTCGTCATGTCCTTCCAGGCCGGTGGTCCGCACGCGCAGGACCGTGCCGTCGAGGCTGTCGCGGCGGGGCTCGTCGAGCAGGAGCGCGTGCCGGCCTCCGTCGTGTGGGAGAAGCCCGGCCGTGACCGCGAGGGCAACCCGGCGCCGACGCGCATGCAGAAGGACTACCGCATCGTCCCGCGCGGCATCGCGCTCGTCATCGGCTGCAACACGTTCCCGACGTGGAACGCCTACCCCGGCATCTTCGCCTCGCTCGTCACCGGCAACCCGGTCGTCGTCAAGCCGCACCCGCGGGCCGTGCTGCCGCTCGCGATCTCGGTCGAGGTCGCGCGCGAGGTGCTGGCCGAGGCCGGCTTCGACGCCGCTCTCGTGCAGCTTGCCGCCGAGGCCGACGGCCAGGGGCTCGCCAAGACGCTCGCCGAGCGCGACGACGTCGCGATCATCGACTACACGGGCGGGCCGACGTTCGGCGCCTGGCTCGAGGAGACCGCCGGCGCCCACGGCGCGCTCGTCTACACCGAGAAGGCCGGCATCAACTCGATCGTCATCGACTCGACCGACAACCTCAAGGGCATGCTCGGCAACCTCGCCTTCAGCCTCACCCTCTACTCCGGGCAGATGTGCACCGCCCCGCAGAACCTCTACGTGCCTGCCGACGGCATCGACACCGACGAGGGCCACCTGTCGTTCGACGAGTTCGGCGACAAGCTCGCGGGGGCGGTGGGGCGTCTCACCGGTGACGACGCGAAGGCGGTCGAGCTGCTCGGCGCGACGGTCAACGACCAGGTGCGTGCCAACGCCGACTCGCTGCCGCAGCTCGCGTCGGACTCCGACGGCCGGGTCGTGCTCGACTCACGTCGCGTGACGCACCCGGCGTACGCCGACGCGGTCGTCCGCGCCCCCGGCCTCGTCGCGCTCGACGTCGCCCGCGAGGACGTCTACACGCAGGAGTGCTTCGGGCCCGTCGGCTTCCTCATCCGCACCGCCTCGACCGACCAGTCGCTCGCCCAGCTCGCCGACACCGTGCACGAGCACGGCGCGATGACGGCCGCCGTCTACTCGACCAGCGAGGACGTGCTCGACGCGGCTCGCGACGCGGCGGCCGCGGGCGGGGTCGCCCTCTCCGAGAACCTCACCGGCCAGATCTTCGTCAACCAGACGGCGGCGTTCTCCGACCTGCACGGCACCGGCGCCAACCCCGCCGCCAACGCGGCCTACACGGACGCCGCATTCGTCGCGAACCGCTTCCGCGTCATCACGTCACGCCGGCACGTCTGACGTCTCGTGGTTCTGGCTCCAGCGTCGATCGACCGGGATGCCCTGCAGCGCAGGGTGATTCGCACTCTGGTGGGCTCGCAGGTGCTCGGGGGAGTCGGCATGGCCTGCGGCATCGCCGTGGGCGCGCTGCTCGCCGAGGACCTCAGCGGCACCGAGGCGCTCGCCGGCGTCGGCACCACGGCACAGGTGCTCGGCACGGCCCTCATCACCATCCCGGTGGCGAGGGCGACGGCCGCGCGCGGCAGGCGGCTCGGGCTGCGCCTCGGCCTCGCCCTCGCCTTCGTCGGCGCGGCAGTGGTCCTCGTCGCCGCCGTGCTGCGCTCGTTCCCGCTCTTCGTCGTCGGCATGTTCCTCTTCGGCGGTGGCACCACTGCCAACAACCAGACGAGGTATGCCGCCGCCGACCTCGCGCTTCCGGCGCGCCGGGGGCGTGACCTGAGCATCGTCGTCTGGGCGACGACCATCGGGTCGGTGGCCGGGCCCAACCTCGTCGGGCCGGGCAAGGCCGTGGCGCACGCCGTCGGGGTGCCGGAGCTGTCAGGCGTCTTCGTCTTCTCACTCGCGGGGTTCGTGCTGGCGTGGCTCGTCGTCGACCGGCTGCTGCGCCCCGACCCGCTGCTCGCGGCGCGGACGCTCGATGCCCAGGCGCGTCGGGCCGTCGCCGAGATGGTCCGGGCAGACGCGGTCGTCGCGGGCGTGGGCGGCGACGACCCGACCTCGGGTTCGGTCGCCGACGCCTCGCAGCACGACGGCCCGAACCACGACGGCTCGATGCGGCGTGGCCTCGCCGTGCTGCGCGCCAACCCGGCAGCACTCCAGGGGATGCTCATCATGGCCCTCGGCCACCTCGTGATGGTGAGCGTCATGGTGATGACACCGATCCACATGAAGCACGGCCACGCCGAGCTCGAGGTCATCGGCTTCGTCATCTCCATGCACATCCTGGGCATGTTCGCGCTGTCGCCGCTCGTCGGCATGGCCGTCGACCGCTGGGGCGGCCCGGCCGTGGCGACAACCGGCGGCGCGGTGCTGGCGTTCGCCGCCGTGCTGGCGTCGCGCTCGCACGCCGGCTGGTCGGGGCTGCTGCTCGTCGCCCTCTTCCTGCTCGGGGTCGGGTGGTCGTGCACGCTCGTGTCGGGCTCGACCCTGCTCACCTCGGCGGTCTCCACCGACGAGCGGCCGGCGGCCCAGGGCCTGGCCGACGTGCTCATGGGCCTCGCGGGTGCCTTCGGCGGTGTGGCGGCGGGTGTCGTCGTGGGGTCCGCCGGCTACGGGATGCTCGCCCTCGGCTCCGCCGTGGTCGGTGTCGTCGTGCTCGTCATCGGCGCGACGCGCGGGCCCCGCCGGCGTGGAGACGCGGACGTCCCGACCCCCGCCTGACCCCGCCTGGCTCCACCGAGTGCTCACCTTCCGACCGAGCCCGCGTCGGGAATCAAGCACTCGAGCGGAGGTGGGGTCCTGGCCAGGTCAGATGAAGAGGGTCAGCACGAAGCCGATGAGGGGGATCGTGCCCTGCGACAGCGCGGCCCGCAGGTAGCTCTTGCCGGTCGTGATGAGCACCGTCGCGGCGGCCACCATCGATCCGGCGCAGAAGAGCATGAGGGTCTTGCCGACCTCGTGGTGGCCGGTCCACCACAGCACGATGCCCAGCGCGGCGCCGATGCCGAGGAAGAGGTTGTAGAAGCCCTGGTTGTACGCCATCGGCCGGGTCACGTCGGCGGCCGTCTGGTCGGCGACCCCGAACCGACGCCAGATGTCGGGACGGGTCCAGGCGACGCTCTCCATCCAGAAGATGTAGGCGTGGAGCAGGGCGGCCAGACCGACGAACACGCTCGCGACGACGCTCATGCTCGCGATCGTAGAGCGGCCCGCCCGCCGACGCCGTGCACCGAACCGGACGGATCGCTTTCTCGATCGCTGGCCTCCGCCCGCCACCGCCGCAGTCGAGAGAACGCTTTGTCACTCGCGGCACGTGACGGAGCGTTCTTTCGATTGGGTGGGGGAACGCGGGGGCGCGGCGAACGGCGGGCCCGGGTCGTGTGACGGAGTGCTCTCTCGGTCGGAGAGGAGCGAGCCGGTCAGGCGGTGATGCGGAGGGTGCTCGTGCGGTCGGGGCGGACGAGCACCTCGATGCGGTCGGCGACGCGGGACTTCAGCTCGGTGACGTGGCTGACGATGCCGACCGTGCGACCACCCTCGCGCAGCCCTTCGAGGGTGTGCATCACGTCGTCGAGCACGTCGGGGTCGAGGGTGCCGAAGCCCTCGTCGACGAAGAGGGTGCCGAGGTCGACGCCACCGGACTCGGCGCGCACGACCTCGGCGAGGGCGAGCGCGAGCGACAGGGACACGTAGAAGGTCTCGCCGCCCGAGAGCGTGCCGACCTCGCGCACCTGGTTGGTGTGCATGTCGTGGACCCGCACCCCGAGGCCCGACTTGGCGTTGCCCTTCTTCGCGTCGGTGTGCTCGAGCGTGTAGCGACCGCCGGAGAAGCGGCCGAGCTCCGTGTTGGCGGCCGAGAGCACCTCGGTGAAGCGGCGGATGAGGACGTACTTGGCCAGGTCGAGGTTGAGCTGGTTGTCGCCGTTGCCGGCGACGAGCTGACCGACCCGGACGGCGTCGGCGGTCTCGGCGATCACCGCGGCGTTGCGCGACAGGGCTTCGCGGATGTCGGCCACGCGCCGCTTGGTGCGGGCGACCTGGTCGCGCAGGCTGCCGTGCTCGTGGGCGGCGGCCTCCATGTCTTTCTTGGCGGCGACGGCGAGGGCTTCGAGCTGCTCGATGTCGTCGAAGAGCGCATCGAGCTGGACGTCGGCGAGCTCAGGACCGGTGAGCCCCGCCCGCACCTGTGTGCAGGCGCGCTCGAAGTCGTCGATCTCCTTGGTGCGGGCGCTGATCCACTCGGCGCTGCGGTCGGCCGCCATCCACTCGGCGACGTCGGCGAAGCCGAACTGGGCGAGGTCGGAGTCGCGGACGGCGGTGTCCTCGGCGACGGCCGCGGCGGCGACGTCGCGCTGGCCGATGGCGTCGACGAGCGCGTCGATGCGACCGGCGGCCGCCACGAGGTCGCTTCGTCGGGCGGCGACGCTGGGGTGGCCGTCGCGTGCCTGCTCGACGAGGGTGGTCTCCTCGGCGATGCGCGTGTCGAGGTCAGTGACGGCCTGCTCGGAGCGAGCGAGCTCGGCGGCCAGTCGCGCGGCCTGCGCCGACAGGGTGTCGACACGGTCGCGCAGCTCGCGGAGTCGCGCCGCACCGGCCTCGACGTCGGAGCGGGCACGGACCGACTCGGCCAGGTCGCGGCCGGCGGCCTCGGCCCGGGCGCGGGCGGTGTCGACGTCCAGTCCGTCTGCGCGAGCCGCGAGCTCGCGCACCTCGGAGCGCAGGGCCCCGAGGACGTCGGCGGCGTGCGTCGCGCGTCGCCGCAGGTCCACGACGCGGGTCTCTTCGGCGTCGATCTGCTCGGGCGTGACGGCGTCGAGGGTCGGGTGCGCCGGGGAGGGGTGTTCGGTCGACCCGCACACGGGGCACGGGTCGCCGTCGACGAGGGAGAGGCCGAGCTCGCCGGCGATGCCCTCGATGCGGGCGCGACGCAGCCCGGCGAGCCCGGTCTCGGCAGCTGCCACGACAGACAACGCCTCGGCCGCCGCGGCCTCGCACCCGGGGACCCGTCCCGCGGCAGCGGCGTGCGCGAGCGCCGCCTCGAGCCGCTCCTTGGCGCGGGACCCCTCTGCCGTGCGTCCGTCGACGAGGGCGGCCAGCCGCCGTGCCTCGGTGAGCGCCTCCTCGTGGGTGCCGATGGTCACCGGCAGGGCCTCGAGCTCGGTGGTGACCGCGGCGACGGAGCGCCGGATGCCGTCTCGGTGCTCGGCCAGTCGTCGTTGCTCGGACAACCGTGAGGCGAGGGCGGTCTCGACCGCGATCGCGCCGGTGAGCGAGCCGACGACCTCGCGAGCCCGGGCAGCTGCCTCGCGCAGGGCGGCTGGACCGTGGTCGCGCAGGGCCGGCTCCACCTGCTCGCGCGCCTTGGCCAGCGCCGCGGCCGCGCGCTTGAGGGCGGCCTCGGACAGCGCCAGGGTGCGCACCGCGCCGGCGACGGGCCGAGCCTGCTGCGCGCGTGCCACCTCCTCGCGCAGCTCGGTGAAGCGCACCGCCTGCTTGCCGAGGTCGTGCTCCTGCTGCTGCAGCGCCAGCAGGCGCTCGCGGCGCTGCATGCGCAGCCTGGCGTCGCTGACCATGTCGGCCATCTGCTTGTGGCTCTCGATGGCCTCGCGGCTGGCCTTGCCGGCGTGGCGCTCGCGCGTGGTCAGCTCGTCGACGACCTGCGACAGCTCGGCCTCGAGGGCATCCGGCGCCGTGCGGCTCAGGGCCTCGAGCACGTCGCGGCGCTCGGTCTCCAGACCTGCCGACACCGCGAGCGCGTGCACGGCCAGGCGGATCTCGTCGACCGCCGACTGCCGGCGCGCCTGGGCGGCCTTGCCGGCCTCGACGATCTCGTCCTGCACACGGCGGAAGAACGCCGTGCCGAACACCTTCTCGAGGAGCTTGCCCTTGTCTTCGGACCGGGCCCGCAGGAAGGTGGCGAACTCACCCTGCGGCAGGATCACGGTCTGCACGAACTGGTCGCGGGTGAGACCGACCGCCCGGGTGATCTCGTCGTCGCAGTCGCCGATGTTGGTCGAGAGCAGCTCGCCGCCCGTCAGGTCGTCGGGGGTCTGCAGGCGCCACAGCTTGATCGTCGGTTGCTGCACGGTCGAGCCGGTGCCGCGCGACTTCGGCCGCTCGAAGCGGGGTGTGCGCTGCACCCGGTAGAGGCCCGACTGGGTCTCGAAGACGAGGACGACGACCGGCACCGTGCGCGGGTCGGCGTGGTGCGAGTGGATGCGCTCGACGTCGGCGGAGGCCTGGGCGACCTTGCCGTAGAGCGCGAAGGTGATGGCGTCGATGATGGTCGACTTGCCGGATCCCGTCGGTCCCTCGAGCAGGAAGAGCCCGGCCCGACCCACGGTGGTGAAATCGATGACCTCGGTGCCGGCATACGGCCCGATCGCCGTCATGGAGAGGTGGTGCAGCTGCACGTCACGCCACCTCCTGCGCCTCGGCCTTGTGCTGGGCGACGACGGCGGCCTCGTAGCCGGCTGCGAAGACGTCGACCTCGCCGTCGCTCGCCTCGGTCTTGGTGACGTAGGCGATGAAGTCGGAGCCGAGCTCGCGCGGGTCGCGCTCGCTCACGACGGTGGTGCCGCCCCGGGTGCGCTCGACCGCCCCCTCGGGGTCGTGGAAGACCTGGAGGGCGTGCGGGAAGCGTGACTTGAGGCGGTCCATGAGCGAGTCGGGCCGCACGCGGTCGGTGACCGTGACCCGCACCCACGCGCTCTCGGCATGCGTGTGCTCGGGTGCCTCGAGCAGCTCGTCGAGTCGGCCCCGGAGCGTCGCCATCGGGCGAGGCTGGGAGATCTCGACCGGAGTCACGCGAGCCGGGCCGGTCTCGTCGAGGTCGACGAGCAGCACGACCTTCTCGTGGTCCTGCTCGGAGAACGAGTAGCGCAGCGGCGACCCGGAGTAGCGCACCACCGACCCGTCGGCCGAGTCGGGGGCCTGGGGTCCGTGGACGTGCCCGAGCGCCGCGTAGTCGATGCCGGCGAAGACGGTGCCGGCCACCCGGTCGACGCCGCCGACCATGATCGAGCGCTCGGAGTCGCTCGGCTCGGCGCCTGCGACGAACGCGTGGGCCAGCACGACCGAGCGCACGCCGGGGCGGTCGGCGAGGTCGGCCCGGATGCGCTCGACGGCGGCGCCGACGACGGCCTGGTGCGACCTCGGCAGCGGCTCACCACCACCGGCCAGCGCAACTCGCGCGTGGTCGGGGTCGAGGTAGGGGATGCCGTAGATCGCGCCCCGCACGCCGTCGCTGCCCTCGAGCAGGACCGGTAGGTCGAGCTGCCCGAGGTCGGTGACCATGCGGATGCGGTCGCGGAAGAGGCCCGAGCCGTAGCCGAGGCGGATGGCGGAGTCGTGGTTGCCCGAGGTCACGACGACGGTGGTGACGGCGGACAGTCGCGACAGCGTCCACTCGAACAGCTGCACCGACTCGACGGGCGGGACGCCGCGGTCGTACACGTCGCCTGCGACGAGCACCGCGTCGACGGGGATGCCGTCGGGCGGCGACTCGACGAGCTCGCAGATGCGCTCCAGGACAGCCGTCTGGGCCTCGTGGAGGTTCACGCCGTGGAGCGTGCGCCCGAGGTGCCAGTCGGAGGTGTGGAGCAACCGCATGCCCCGACGGTAGGACTCCGCGCCGACAGCCCCGAAACCGACACCCCGGTATGCCGTGAGCCCACCTCCCCGGAGGGAAGCGGGCTCACGGCATACCGGGGTGTCTGGTGGTGGTCAGTCGCGCTTGGCGAAGCTGAGGATCATCGACACGAAGGTGACGATGAGCGCCCCGAAGACGGCGTCCCAGAAGAAGTGGTCGATGTGGAACGCGAGGTTGAGCTTGCCGGCGAGCCACGAGGTGAGCTCGAGCATCAGCGCGTTGACGATGAAGACGAACAGTCCCAGCGTCAGGATGATGAACGGCATCGACAGCAGCTTCGCCACGGGCCGGATGAGGGCGTTGACGACGCCGAAGATCAGGGCGACGAGGACGACCGTCCAGAAGATGTTGCCCGTGCGGCCCTCGCCGAACGTGATGCCCGGGATGGCCCACGCGGCGATCCACAGGGCGACGGCGTTGATGACCGTCTGCAGCGCGAAGTTGATGAGCATGCGCTCAGTGTTCCACGGCGGCAGGCGAATCGTCGGGCAGGCCGGGGTGCTCGTCGCCGGGGATGCGCGGCTGGAACATGGCGTTGAGGCGCAGCAGGTCGGGCTCGACCATCTTGAGCGAGCCGATGGCCTCGGCCACGGGCACGCGCTCGATGTGCCCGTTCTGCAGGGCCACCATCTGGCCCCAGGCGCCGTCGAGGGCCGCCTCGACCGCGGCGACGCCGAACCGGGTGCCGAGCACGCGGTCGAACGCCACGGGCGAGCCACCGCGCTGGATGTGGCCGAGCGCCGTCATGCGGCTCTCGATGCCGGTGCGGCCCTGGATCTCGCGGGCGAGGATCGAGCCGATGCCGCCGAGGATCTGGTGGCCGTACTTGTCGACCTCGGGCGCCGGGATCTCGATCGTGCCCTCCTTGGGGAGGGCGCCCTCGGCGACGACGACGATCGTCGCGAAGCGGCCCTTCTTGTGGCGGTGGACGATGCGCTCGCACACCTCGTCGATGTCGAACGGCTCCTCGGGCACGAGGGTGATGGCGGCGCCGCCGGCGAGGCCCGACCAGATGGCGATGTGCCCGACGTGCCGGCCCATCACCTCGACGACGAGCACCCGGTGGTGCGACTCGGCGGTGGTGTGGAGGCGGTCGATGGCGTCGGTGCAGATCTGCACGGCCGTCTGGAAGCCGAAGGTCATCTCGGTGAGGGAGATGTCGTTGTCGATCGTCTTCGGCACGCCGATGACGGGGAACCCGTTCTCGTGCAGGCGGTTGACGACGCCCATGGAGCCTTCGCCGCCGATGCCGATGATCGCGTCGAGGCCGTGCCGGTCGTATGCCTTGCGCACGCGCTTGAGGCCGTCCTCGTGGGCGAACGGCTGGTCGCGGGACGTGCCGAGGATGGTGCCGCCGAGCGGGAGGATGCCGCGGCAGCGGTCGACGTCGAGGATCTCGTAGTCGTTGTCCATGACACCGCGCCACGCGTTGCGGAAGCCGATGACGGTGCTGTCGTAGGTGACCTCGGCGGCGCGGGTCGCGCCGCGGATGACGGCGTTGAGGCCGGGACAGTCCCCGCCCCCGGTGAGAATGCCGATGCGCATTGAGTGGACTTTCGGAGAGTGGGCAGCAAACAGGGTGTCGTGGCGGCGCTGACGCGACGATGTGAGCCTAGCCACAGAGCGGGCGCCGCGTCAGTCCTGCGTCCATGGGGCGGTCGCCGCCGTGGACACTGCCTCTACAGTTCGGGTATGAGCGACGCGGCCGAGCACCCCTCCCAGCACCCCGACGTGAACCCCGGCGTCAGGCTCCGTGAGGTCCTCGCGCAGATGCCGGACTACAAGCCGGGCAAGCCGGCGGCGGCGCCCGCCGGCGTGACGGCCTACAAGCTGTCGTCCAACGAGAACCCGTACGGCCCGCTCCCGTCGGTGCTCTCGGCGATCGACGGCGCTGCGGCGTCGGTGAACCGCTACCCCGACATGGCAGTCACCGCCCTCACGCAGCGTCTCGCCAAGGCGCTCGACGTGCCGACCGAGTGCATCGCGACGGGCACCGGCTCGGTCGCCGTACTGGCGCAGATCGTCAACGCCGCCTGCGACGCCGGCGACGAGGTCGTCTTCGCATGGCGCTCCTTCGAGGCCTACCCGATCGTCACGCAGCTCGCCGGCGCCACGCCCGTCATGGTGGGTCTCGACGAGCAGGCCCGCCACCGGCTCGACGCCATGTTCGCCGCGATCACCGAGCGCACCCGCGTCGTGCTCGTCTGCACGCCGAACAACCCGACGGGTCCCTGCGTGCACCAGGCCGAGCTCGAGGCATTCCTCGACAAGGTGCCGAGCGACGTCATCGTCGTGGTCGACGAGGCGTACGTCGAGTTCGTCCGCGACCCCGAGGCCGTACGCGGTCTCGACGTCTGGCGCCACCGTCCCAACGTCGTCGTCCTCCGCACCTTCTCGAAGGCGTACGGCCTCGCCGGCCTGCGCGTCGGGTATGCCGTCGCGCACCCTCCGGTCGCCGCTGCGCTCCGCAAGACGGCCACGCCGTTCGGCGTGAACTCGATCGCGCAGGCGGCCGCGATCGCCTCGCTCGACGCGTTCGACGAGCTGACCGAGCGGGTCGAGACGATCGTCGCCGAGCGGGACCGCGTGGTGCGGGCGCTCGCCGACCAGGGCTGGAAGCTGCCGCAGTCCGACGCCAACTTCGTGTGGTTCCCGCTGGGGGCCGACTCGACCGCGTTCTCGCAGGCGTGCGAGGAGGCCGGCCTGATGGTGCGGCAGTACGGCGACGACGGCGTGCGGGTCACGATCGGCGAACCCGAGGCGAACACGCGCCTCGTCGAGGTGGCGGGGCGTTTCGGGGCGCGCTGATCGAGGCGAGAATGGACTGGCCGCCCGGAGTGGTGCGGCACAGCTCTCCTTCGGAGGTCGCCCATGGACACGCAGGGCACCCGGCGCGCCGCCCGCTGGTCGAGCGGCGGCCTCGCCCTGGTCGGAGTGCTGCTGCTCCTGCCGTCGTTCGTCGAACCGACGAGGACCATGTCGGTCTCGGACCGCGAGCGCGGGGCCCTGCTCAAGACCGAGTCCGACTGGCGCTGGGGCAGGGTCCGGGTCACCGGGGTCGAGAACGTCGAGCTGCAGGACACCTGGAGCTGGCTGGGGCTCGTCGTGTTCGGTCTCCTCGCGGCCGGCGCGACGGTGTGCGTGGTGCTGTGGCTGCTGCACCGGCCGCTCGCCTCGGCGGCCGCCCCCGCCGGCGTGGGACTGCTCGCCGGTAGCGCCCTCACGACCGTGGCATCACGGGTGAACGCCTCGCTCACCGAGGTCGACCAAGGCGTGGCCGGGCTCACCGTGCGCACCCAGATGACGCTTCCCGGGACGCTCGAGACGGCATCGGTCGTCGTGCTGCTCGGCGCGGTCGTCGCGATGGTGCTCACCTCGAGACTCGACCGTGCAGAGGTGCCGGCGGCGCACGAGGAGCCGCAGCCCGGTCGCACGCCGGGCCGGGTGCTCCCGGGCCGCCCGGTTGCACTGGAGAGGGGCGCCCTGCGGCCCGCGGGCGAGCACCTCTCCGGGCCGCCCGTCGAGCTCGTGGAGGACGATCGGGGGTGAGGACGAGCGGGGGTGAGGGCGTGACCGGGCGGCGCGGTGGACGGGTCGTTCGCGCGGCCCCGGTGGCCGCGGCGACGCTGGGGGGCCTCGGCCTCGTGCTCGCTGGGACGACGACGGTCTGGCCCACGCTGGTCCTCTCGGTGCGGATGCCCAGGAGCGGCGACCCGACGCGTGGGTCGGAGCAGCGTTTCTGGGCGTGGGGTCGCGACGTCGTCAGCTACACCTCCGACGGGCTCGTGCTCGACGACGACATCGGGCCGCACCCGGTCCCGCGCCTGCTGCTCCTCGTGGCGGTCCTGGTGCTCGCCGCGGTCGCGCTCGTCGCCGTCGCCGTGCGGCCCGGGCGGCGGACCGAGCAGCTCGCCGCGGTCTGCACGGCGCTGGCGCTCGGCACCGTGGCCTCGTCGACCGTCGCGCGGTGGTCCTTCGACGACAGGACGGCGATGCTCCAGCCCTCGGTGCGCACCGTGACGACCGCTGCCGGTTGGTCGGAGTCCCTGGCCCTTGTCCTACTGCTCGTCGCCCTGGCGCTGCTGCTCGGACCGTCCGCGGCCTCGAGGGTCCGCGGGACCGTCGCGGCGTGGGTCCGTGCCGGGGGCCGGAGACCGTCGCCCGAGCCCGACGAGGCGAAGGACCGCGCGCAGGTCGGGTTCACCGACGACCGCGACGCCGGACGGCCCTGACCCGCATTCGTGGCTGCTCGGGCCCCGCAGCGTCGGTGGTCGGGGCTAGCGTGCCGTCATGGACATGAAGCTCGAGCTGGTGGCCGTCCCCGTGACCGATGTCGACCGGGCCAAGGAGTTCTACGTCGACCGGGTGGGTTTCAACGCCGACCACGACTACACCGTGAGTGACGAGGTCCGTTTCGTGCAGCTGACGCCCCCGGGCTCGGCCTGCTCGATCGCCATCGGCAAGGGCCTGACCCAGATGGTCCCCGGTGGCCTGGACAACCTCCAGATGGTCGTCGCCGACGTCGACGCGCTGCGCGCCGAGCTCGTCGGCCGCGGTGTCGAGGCGTCCGAGGTCGACGAGCAGGCGTGGGGGCGCTTCGTCTACTTCTCCGACCCCGACGGCAACCGCTGGTCGCTGCAGCAGCTCCCGGCCTGGTCGGCCGGGGCCGGTGGCGACGGGGTCAACCCGCAGGACTGACGTCGACCGGCCGCAGCACGGCAACCGGGATGATGCGGCCCGCCTTCGCCTCGTACTTCGCGACACCCGGGACGGCTGCCAGCACGACCTCCCGCCAGACGCGGTCGCGCTCGGTGCCGGCCAGTACGTGTGGCACGACCTCGACCGGGGTCGTGCCGATCTCGACGCGTGCACGCGAGGCGCGGCGCAGGTTGCGGAACCAGTCCGGCTCGGTGGGTGAGCCGCTCCCGGTGCCCCAGACGAGGAACCCGCCTTCGTACTCGAGGAAGCGCACCATGACCGACCGGGGGAGGCCGGTGCGTCGACCGGGGGCGCAGAGCATCAGCACCTTCTGGTCGCCGAAGGCGTCGAGCCGCCCCTTGAGGGCTCGATGAAGGAACAGCCCGATCGCGTTTCCGTTCCGGGTCATCTGATGCTTGAAGGTCGCCACCGAACCCTCCTCCGGATGACTCCAGAATCCCGCTTCCCGTTCGACGGCGTCAACGCGCGCGGGCGGGCGAAGGCGGCAGACGCGCGGTGTCGGCGCCGCGGCATACGGTCGGGTCATGCTCACCGCCGTCGCCGTCTCGGGCTACCGGTCGCTGCGCGACGTCGTCGTGCCGCTCCACGGGCTCGACGTCGTCACCGGCGCCAACGGCAGCGGCAAGTCGAGCCTCTACCGCTCCCTCCGGCTGCTCGCCGGCTGTGGTCGGGGCGACGTCATCGGCACGCTCGCGCGCGAGGGCGGGCTCCAGTCGGCGCTCTGGGCCGGGCCCGCGACCCTCGGTGGTGCACGCGACCGGGGCCATGCCGTCCAGGGCACACGGCGCAAGGGGCCGGTCAGCCTGCAGCTGGGATTCGCGTCCGACGACTTCGGCTACCTCGTCGACCTCGGCCTGCCGCAACAGGCCTCCGGGGTGGACGCCGGGTCGGCCTCCGCGTTCCTGCGAGACCCCGAGATCAAGCGCGAGGTCGTGTGGTCCGGGCCGGTCATGCGTCCCGGTTCGGTGCTCGTGCGTCGCCGGTGGGGCGTCGTCGAGACCCGCGCGACCTCCGGCAGCGACGACGACTGGGACGCCGGCTGGGGCGGCAGCGAGGGTGAGGACGAGTCCGAGTGGGAGTCCGACCCCGTGGAGGCGCCCGGCTCACGCACCGGGTCGGGCGCCGCCTACCGTGACCCCGCGCCCTCCGGCGGGCCGGACGCCCGGTCCGCCGGTGGCAGCCGACGCGGTCGGCCGGGCTGGACCGAGCTGACCCGGTCGCTGCGGCCGTGGGAGAGCATGCTCACCGAGCTCGCCGACCCCGAGCGGGCTCCAGAGCTGCTGCGCGTGCGCCGGATGATGCGCGGCTGGCGCTTCTACGACGGCTTCCGGGCCGACGCCGGCGCGCCGGCCCGTACGCCGCAGGTCGGCACCCGCACACCGGTGCTCGCCGACGACGGCCGCGACCTCGCCGCGGCGCTCCAGACCATCCGCGAGCAGGGCGACCGCGCGCTCGACCACGCCGTCGCCGACGCCTTCGACGGGGCGATCCTCGACGTCACCGTCGAGGGCGGCCGCTTCGACGTGGCGCTGCACCAGCCGGGCATGCTGCGACCGCTGTCGGGCGCCGAGCTCTCCGACGGCACCCTGCGCTACCTGCTGCTCGTCGCGGCGCTGCTCACCCCCGACCCGCCGCCGCTCATGGTGCTCAACGAGCCCGAGACCTCGCTCCATCCGCAGCTGCTGCCGCCCCTCGCGCGCCTCATCCGCGCGGCCGCCGAGCGCAGCCAGGTCATGGTCGTCTCCCACTCCCGGGCCCTCATCGACGAGCTCGGCGTCGTCGACCTCGACGACGACGCCGACCAGGACGAGGACGAGGACGACACCCGCGTCGGTCTCGGCTCACCGGCCCGGGGCATCACCCTGGCCAAGGACCTCGGTGAGACTTTCGTGCAGGGCCAGGGTCTGCTCACGACGCCCGCCTGGTCGTGGGGCACCCGCCGCTGACCGCACCCGACGCCCGCACCCGACGCGACGGCATACCTGCTCGGGAACGTCCACGACGGTCGCCTAGCCGTCCCGCATTGTGAGATTCGCAGGGCTCTCCGGTAAGTTCCGGGTCGAGGACCAAGCACGTGTCCGTCGTCACGAACGGCGGCTCTGCGCCCCCCAGAAGCCGACAGCGGGTGACCCCCGTATGCGGGCCGAACGAGTAGGCCGGTCTCACCGGCAAAGGAGCCCCACGTGAGCGACAAGGTTGTCGCCGAGCTGCACGAGCCGACCCCCGCGGTCGGCGACGGTGGCCCGGACATGATCCAGTTGCTGACCCCCGAAGGTCAGCGCGTGTCCCACCCCGACTACGACAAGTACGTCGCGGACCTGACACCCGAGGACCTGCGGAGCTTCTACCGCGACCTCGTCCTGATCCGTCGTCTCGACGCCGAGGGCTACGCGCTCCAGCGTCAGGGCGAGCTCGGCCTGTGGCCCAGCCTGCTCGGCCAGGAGGCCGCCCAGGTCGGCTCCGGCCGCGCGCTCAAGCCGCACGACTTCGTCTTCCCGACCTACCGCGAGCACGGCGTCGGTTTCGTGCGCGGCATGGACCCGCAGAGCTCGCTGCAGCTCTTCCGCGGCGTCAGCCAGGGCGGCTGGGACCCGCAGGAGAACAACTTCCACCTCTACACGATCGTCATCGGCGCGCAGGCGCTGCACGCCACCGGCTACGCCATGGGTGTGCGCATGGACGGCAACGTCGGCACCGGCGACCCCGACCGCGACACCGCCGTCATCTGCTATTTCGGTGACGGCGCCAGCTCGCAGGGTGACGTCAACGAGGCGTTCGTCTACGCGGCGAGCTTCGATGCCCCGGTCGTCTTCTTCTGCCAGAACAACCAGTGGGCCATCTCCGAGCCCGTCGAGAAGCAGACCCGCATCCCGCTCTTCCAGCGCGCCCGCGGCTTCGGCTTCCCGGGCGTGCGCGTCGACGGCAACGACATCCTCGCCACGTATGCCGTGACGCAGCACTGTCTCGACGAGGCCCGCAACGGCAACGGCCCCCTGCTCATCGAGGCCTACACCTACCGCATGGGTGCGCACACCACGGCCGACGACCCGACGAAGTACCGCGTCTCGGCCGAGGTCGAGGAGTGGAAGTTCCGCGACCCGATCCTGCGCCTCAAGACCCTCCTCGCCCACGAGGGCATGGCCGACGAGGAGTTCTTCGCCGGCGTCGACGAGGAGGCCGACCGCTTCGCCGCGGAGCTGCGCGACGGCTGCGTCAACATGGAGACGATGGCCGGCGAGACGATGTGGGACCACATCTACGCCGAGGACCACCCCGTCATGGAGGCGGAGCGTTCCGCCTACCTTGCCTACAAGGCGAGCTTCGAGGAGGCGAACTGATGGCGCTCGAGAAGGTCACCCTCGGCAAGAGCATCACCAACGGCCTGCGCAAGGCCATGGAGGCCGACCCCAAGGTCGTGCTCATCGGTGAGGACATCGGCAAGCTCGGCGGCGTCTTCCGCATCACGGAGGGCCTGCAGAAGGACTTCGGCGAGGAGCGCGTCATCGACTCGCCGCTCGCCGAGTCGGGCATCGTCGGCACCGCGGTCGGCATGGCGCTGCGCGGCTACCGGCCCGTCTGCGAGATCCAGTTCGACGGCTTCGTCTACCCGGCGTTCGACCAGATCGTCAGCCAGGTCGCGAAGATGCGGGCCCGCTCGCTCGGCGCGATCAAGATGCCGATGGTCATCCGCATCCCGTTCGGCGGCGGCATCGGCAGCCCGGAGCACCACTCCGAGAGCCCCGAGGCGTACTTCGCGCACACCGCCGGCCTTCGCGTCGTCGCGTGCAGCAACCCCGAGGACGCGCACTGGATGATCCAGCAGGCCATCGAGTGCGACGACCCGGTGATGTTCTTCGAGCCGAAGCGGCGCTACCACGACCGCGCCGAGTACGACACGGCAGCGACGTCAGCGCCCCGCAGCCTCTTCGAGGCTGCCGTGCTGCGCGAGGGCACCGACGTGACGCTCCTCGGCTACGGCCCCGTCGTCAAGACGATGATGGAGTCCGCCGCGGCCGCCGAGGCGGAGGGTACGAGCATCGAGGTCATCGACGTGCGCTCGCTGTCGCCGCTGCCGATCGACACCATCGTGGCGTCGGTGCGCAAGACGGGCCGTCTCGTCATCGTGCACGAGGCGAGCAGCTTCCTCGGCATGGCGTCGGAGATCTCCGCCCAGGTGACCGAGCAGTGCTTCTACGAGCTCGAGGCACCGGTCATCCGCGTCAACGGTGCGAACATCCCCTACCCGCCGAGCCGGATGGAGGAGGAGTTCCTCCCCGACCTCGACCGCATCCTCGACGGCGTCGACCGCGCGCTCGCGTACTGAGAAGGGCTGCGACACATGGCAATCAAGACGTTCAACCTGCCCGACCCCGGCGAGGGCCTCGTCGAGGCCGAGATCGTCGAGTGGAAGGTCGCGCCCGGCGACTCCGTCAAGGTCAACGACATGGTGCTCGAGATCGAGACGGCCAAGTCGCTCGTCGAGCTGCCCATCCCGTGGGCGGGCACCGTCAAGGAGCTGCTCGTCGAGGTCGGCCAGACCATCGACGTCGGCACACCGATCATCTCGATCGACGACGGCAAGGGTGGCGATGAGACCCCGGCCGCACCCGCCGCAGACAAGGCCGACGGTGCGTCGGGTGGTGCCGGCGAGGCGATCCTCGTCGGCTACGGCGCCAAGGCGGGCGCGACCGCGCGTCGCCCGCGCAAGGCCGCCGCCCCGTCCGGGTCCGCTTCCGCGCCCGTGGCATCCGCCGCCGTGGCCTCGGCCCCGACCGAGACCGAGCAGGTCGCCGCGGCCGCACCGGTCGCCGAGCATGTCGCCCCGGCGCCGCGCACCGAGTCCCCGGCCCCCGCGGTCGCCGAGCCCGTCTCTCGCGAGGGCCGCCCGAAGGCGAAGCCCCCGGTGCGCAAGCTCGCCAAGGACCTCGGGGTCGACCTCTGGTCCGTCCAGGGGTCCGGCACTGACGGCATCATCACCCGTGACGACGTGCACGCCTTCGTGTCCGGCTCGGGTTCCGCTGCGGCGCAGGCCGTCTCGGCCCCGGCCGCAGCCGGCGTCAACGGTGCGGCGGCACCGGGCGGCACGGCATACGCCCCCTTCGGCTCGGGCCCGCGCGAGGAGCGCACCCCGATCAAGGGCGTGCGCAAGATGACCGCGCAGGCGATGGTCGGCTCGGCGTTCACCGCCCCGCACGTCACCGAGTGGATCACGATCGACGTCACGAAGACGATGGAGCTCGTCGACCGCCTCAAGGGCAGCCGCGAGTTCAAGGACGTCAAGGTCACGCCGCTGCTCGTGCTCGCCAAGGCGCTCGTCCTCGCGGTGAAGCGCAACCCGGGCATGAACGCGACGTGGGACGAGGCCGCCCAGGAGATCGTCCAGAAGAACTACGTCAACCTCGGCATCGCCGCGGCGACCCCGCGGGGCCTGATCGTCCCGAACATCAAGGACGCCCACGGCATGTCGATGCTCGAGCTGGCGCAGGCCATCGGCGCGCTCACGGCGACGGCCCGCGAGGGTCGCACCCAGCCGGCCGAGATGTCGGGCGGCACGATGACGATCACCAACGTCGGCGTCTTCGGCGTCGACAGCGGCACGCCGATCATCAACCCGGGCGAGTCGGCCATCGTCTGCTTCGGCGCCATCCGCAAGCAGCCGTGGGTCGTCACCGACGCCGACGGCAACGACGAGATCGCGATCCGCCACGTCACGCAGCTGGCGGTCAGCTTCGACCACCGCCTCATCGACGGCGAGCTCGGGTCGAGGTTCCTCAGCGACCTCGCGGCGATCCTGGCCGACCCCGCCCAGGCCCTCGTCTGGGGCTGACCGCCGAGCCCCACCCCCCGCACCAACCGAACGCCGCGTTCAGTCTCGGACTCAGTGTTCCAACACGCAGCTCGAGACCGAACGCGGCGTTCGCGCGTTGTGGGGGACGGCAGGGGAGGCAGGGGGTCAGCCTCCCGCGACGCGCTTCAGGACGACGTCCATGAGGCGGTCTGGGAGCAGGCGTCGCGCCGCGAGGATCGTGCGGGCACCACGCCCGGCCGGGTAGCGCGCCGCCGGGTTCGCCGCCTCGAGCGCGACGAGCACCTTCTCGGCGACCGCGTCCGGACTCGAGATGCGCCTCGGGTCGTAGGTGTGCTCGTAGGCTGCGGCCATCCGCATCGCCGCCTTCTCGTAGTCCGTGCCACGCGACCAGGCGAGCATGCTCTCGCGGGCGATGCCGTCCCACTCCGAGACGATCGGGCCGGGCTGGATGAGCACGACGTCGATGCCGAACGGTGCGAGCTCGAGGCGCAGGCTGTCGCTGAACCCCTCGACCGCGAACTTCGTCGCGTGGTACCAGGCGCCGAGCGGCTCGTAGATGCGTCCGCCGATGCTCGAGATGTTGACGATGGTCCCCGACCGCTGCCGCCGCAGCTGCGGGATGAGGAGCTGCGTGAGGCGGGCCAGCCCGAAGACGTTGACCTCGAACTGCCGGCGCGCCTCCTCGAGCGGGACGGTCTCGACGGGGCCGTAGGAGCCGTAGCCCGCGTTGTTGACGAGGGCGTCGATGCGGCCCTGCTCGTCGATGACGCGGCGCACGCCAGCCGCCATCGAGCCGTCGTCGGTGACGTCCATGGCGAAGGTCGTGACGCCGCGCGACGCCAGGCCGGCCATCCGGTCGACGCGCCGCGCGACGGCATACACGGTCCACCCCGCCTCGACGAGGTGGACCGCGATGGACTCGCCGATGCCGGCGGAGGCGCCCGTCACGAGGGCGACCTTCTTCGTCCCGTCAGTCATGCCGCCACCGTATGCGGCCCGGTGGCGTCAGCGGGCGGCGACTGCCTCCTGCTCGGCGACGCGGGCGTTCTGCCGGTCGACGAGGTAGGCGGCGCCGAGGTCGTCGCCGACGGACGACAGCATCCGGATGTCGACGGCCTCGTGCCGCTCGGCGACGGTCGGCTCGACCGTCGTCATCACCGTGCGGGCGTCACGCTCTGCCACGGCGGTCGCGAGCTCGCGCTTGAGAGCGTCGTCGAGCACGCCGCCCAGCGCCTTGGCACGGGCCCCGACCTCGACGGCGAAGCGCTCGGTCTCGGCCGCGAGGGCGAGGTCCTCGGTGGTGAGCATCCGGGCCGTGCGGTGGAGCAGTGCCGCGCCGGCGTCGAGGTCGCCGTCGCCGAGCCGGGTCACGGCCCGCGTCAGCAGCGGACGGTCGCCGCGCAGCGCCGAGTCGGCGAGCAGGCCCAGACGCAGTCCGAGCAGACGCTCGTGCGTACGCGTGTTGCCGGCCTCGCGGCCGAGCGGCACCTTGAGCTCGTCGTCGGGGGCCGACTGCGACAGGGTGTCGAGCATCTCGATGCCGGCCTCGTCGGGCGTGTGCACGGTGTCGCGCAGCGGCAGCTCCTTGATGAAGAGCGCGGCGAGCAGCGCGAGGGCGAAGGGCACGAGTCCCCAGACGAAGACCGTGTGGAGCGAGTCGGCGAGACCCTGCTGGACGCCGGTGGCGACCTGGGGCGGCAGCTTCGCGAGAGCGGACGGGTCGAGCACCGAGCCGGCGCTGACCTGCTGTCCGGACGCCTGCATCTGCTGCACGACCGAGGCCGGCAGGTGCGAGGCGATGTTGCCGGCGAGGCCGCTCGTCATGATCGTGCCGAAGACCGCGGTGCCGACGGTCGAGCCGACGTTGCGGAAGAACTGCGTCGACGCGGTGGCGACACCGAGGTCCTTGCGCTGCGCGGAGTTCTGGATGATCAGGGTGAAGACCTGCAGGGCCATGCCGAGGCCGACACCGAAGACGATCATCGAGAGCGTCAGCTCGGTCTGGCTCGAGCCGTAGTGCAGCTGGGTCAGCAGCCAGAAGCCGACGCCCATGATGAGGATGCCCGCGATGGTCTGCAGCTTGTAGCGGCCGGTCTTCGTGATGACCAGACCCGACACGATCGAGAGGCCGATCATGGCGACCGACATCGGCATGAGGATGAGGCCCGAGTTGGTCGCCGAGGCGCCGAGCACGCCCTGCGCGTAGACGGGCAGGTAGATCATCGCGCCGAACATCATGACCGAGACCATGAACGCCGCGATGTTGGAGAGCGTGAAGAGCGGGCTCCTGAAGAGGCGCAGCGGCAGCACCGGCTCGACGGTCCGGCGCTCGATCGCGATGAAGGCGCCGAGCGCGACGACGCCCGCGGCATACATGCCGATGATGGCGGGGGAGCCCCAGGCGAGCGTCGTGCCACCGAGCGAGGTGGGCACGAGCAGGAGGATCAGGGTCAGCGACAGGACGCCGATGCCTGCCTTGTCGACGACGGACTCGCGGGGCGTGTGCTCGAGGTGCAGGAAGCGGCTGATGCCGAAGAAGGCGAAGACGCCGACGGGCAGCGTGATGAAGAAGAGGTAGCGCCAGCCCCAGTTGTCGGTGACGAAGCCACCGACGAGCGGGCCGAGGATCGAGGCGAGTCCGAAGACGCCGCCCATGAGGCCCTGGTACTTGCCCCGCTGACGCGGCGGGATGATGTCGCCGATGATCGTCTGCGAGAGCGGCATGAGCGTGCCCATGCCGGCGCCCTGAATGGCGCGGGCAGCGATGAGCCACCAGAAGTTCTGGGCGAAGCCGGAGAGGATCGAGCCGGCCATGAAGACGACGAGGCCGCCGAGGTAGAAGCCGCGGCGACCGTAGAGGTCGCTCATCTTGCCGACGATCGGCACCGTGATTGCGCTGACGAGCATCGCGGCCGTCGCGAGCCACGAGTAGTGGTCGATGCCGCCGAGCTCGGCGACGATGCGCGGCATGGCCGGCCCGACGATGGTCTGGCTGATCGACGCCACGAGCATGCCGAGCATGAGCGCGATGAAGATGTTGCGGGTCGAGCGGTCGAGGCCGGCGGCCTTGGCGGGGCCGGCGGCGGCGGTCGCGGAGGTCGTGTCTACCCCCTGGGTCGTCTGTGGCATGCCGACCACGGTACGCCGATTGTGCAGTCACTGCAAAATTGCAGTCCATGCAGTGAACGTGACACCATGAGGACATGAGCACGACCACGCCGACCGACGACGGCTGCGGCCTGCGCGAGCGCAAGAAGCGCGAGACCCGGCGCGCCATCAACCTCGCCGCGCTCGACCTCGTCGAGGAGAAGGGCTTCGCGTCGGTCACCACCGACGAGATCGCCACCCGCGCCGGGGTCAGCGCCCGCACCTTCTTCAACTACTTCCCCTCGAAGGAAGCCGCCGTCATCGGCACCACTCCCGAGGAGCTGGAGGCGTATGCCGCCTCGCTCGAGCAGGCGACGCCGGGCGAGTCCCCGGTCGACTCCCTCCGCCGCATCATCGCCGAGATGCTCGCGCCCGGCACCATCGACAAGCAGCTGCGGGCCAAGCGCCGCCGCATCCTGCTCGGAGAGCCGTCGCTCGCGCCGGCGCTCGTCGGCAACAACATCCGCATCGAGAACGCCCTCACGGCTGCCCTCGAGCGACGCCTCGGCGTCGCACCGGGCGCTTCGCTCGAGCCGCGGCTCACGGTCGCCGTCGCGCTCGCCGCCGTGCGCGCGTGCATCGAGCACCAGCAGCAGGGTGGGTCAGGCCGCCTCGAGCGCAACATCGACCAGGCGTTCGACAGCATCGCTGCCGGTCTGCGCTGAGCTCCCTCAGAGCGCGTCGCGCTCGAGGTCGTCGGCGTCGCCAGACGGGCGACCCCACGGCCGCGTCAACTGACGCAGGCGCGGGCGCCGTCGCGTCATGTCGAGGAACTCGCCGACCCGCAGTCCCGCCTCGAGCGGGTGCCTGAACCGCACGTCTCGACGCACCATGTAACGGTTGCGGCGCCCCTCCTTGTGCCGCGTGATCACCTGGGCGCCCTCGAGATCGGCGATGATCTGCTGCACCGCGCGCTCGGTGATGCCGATGCTGGCCGCCATGTCCTTGAGCCGCATGTCCGGGTCGTCGGCGAGGCAGACCAGCACGTGTCCGTGGTTGGAGAGGAAGGTCCATCCTTTCCTTCTCATACTTCGAGGCTAGAGCGCCTGTCAGCGGGATCGGGCCAAACACGAAGAGGGCTTCGTCACATGCCCGAGGGAGTATGCCGTCTTTGCCTGCTGGCGTCCGACGAGAGTGTCGCGAATGTCCGTTTGTGCAGGTCAGAGGCCTATTGAGAATGGCCGAAACGCAATTCGTCATTTCTCTATCGCGCAAAAGATGTCTGCTTTTCGATTCCTTGTTTCCCTGACCTCGGGGCTTTCTCGGGTGCTTAGTTTCTAGGAAGGGCACTCAATTTGGGGGGTGCTCCATCGAAGGCAGGTGGGGGTAGATGTCACGCAGCAGTTCCACACGATGGTTCACGGCCGCGGTGGCCGGCGTCGCTACGGCGCTGGCCCTCGGCTTACAGGCGGGGGTCGTGCCTGCGACGGTCGCCACGGCCTTGCCGGCCGGTCCCACGGACGAGAGCAAGGTCCCGCACTACTTCGGGCCCTGGCCCAACTGGGCCAACAGCCCGCTCACCCTCTCGAAGGCCCAGGTGACCATCACCGGCGCCGGCGCGGGGGCAGCGGCGGTCGCGCAGGTCGATCCAGCGACAGGCGGCATCAAGAGCATCGATGTCACCTCACCCGGGCATGACTACGACGCCACCACCACGGTGACCGTCACCGGCGGCACCACGGACGCAACGGCGACCGCGGCCGTCAGCACCTCTGGCGTCGTGGTCGGCTTCACCAACGTCGTCGGCGGCGCCGGTTACACCGCTTTCAGCGTCGTGCTGTCAGGCGGCGGAGGCAGCAGTGCCACGGCCATCGGCTCCGGTGGGGTGGACGCCGTCATCATCAGCGACGGCGGCAGCGGATACACCATGCCGACGGTCGACTTCGATCTCCCGGACAGCCCGGACGGCACTGTTGCCAAGGGCCACGTGCCGATGATCGCCAACGGCGACCCCGTCGACGGCATGGACGCCAACGGCACCGTCACCCAGGTCATCGTCGACGACCCGGGCTCCGGCTACACGACGGCCCCGGCTGTCGCCATTCACAACGGCACCCAGTTCGACCCCATCAACTTCCCTGCCGGTGGTGGACCGGCCACTGTCAGTGCGACCTTGGAGCTGTCGGCGGTCAACGTCGACGCCTTGGGCAGCGGCTACACGAGCGCGCCGTCGGTGGCGATCACCGACCCGAGCGGCGCGGGTACCGGCGCGAGCGCGACGGCGCTGAGTGACGCGGGGGCGATCACAGGCATCACGGTCGACCCAGCGAACCCGGGCGCCGGCTTCCTGACGCAGGGCATGAAGAAGTTCGTCGACAAGCTACCTGGGACGTGCACCCCGCCGGCGTGCCCGACGGACGGCTCGAAGTTCATCCCGAACGCGGTGCCGGTCGAGAAGGACTACAACGGCGTGAAGGCCGACGAATACGTCATCGGCCTGGTCCAGTACCGCACGAATTTCTCCTCCGACCTGCCCGGGTCGGGCACCCTCGTGCGCGGCTACGTCCAGCTCTGGACACCCGACCTGGCCGCCAAGGGAATCGCCGCCGGCGTGCCACTCGCCAACGCGATGATGACCGGCCCTGACGTGCCCGTCGCCAGCGGCTACACCGGGGTCACCGCGCCTCAGTATCTCGGGCCCTTCATCGGTGCCACCAAGGACAAGCCGGTCCGGATCGTCTTCCGCAACCTGCTGCCCACCGGGACCGCGGGTGACCTGTTCCTGCCCACCGACAGCACCATGATGGGTTCCGGCATGGGCCCCATGGGCATGGCCGCTCCTGCCGACCAGTCCTCCGTGATGGACGGTGTGCGCAACCCGGCCTGCACCGAGTCGCCCAAGTCGGACATGTGCTTCAAGGACAACCGGGCCACCCTGCACCTGCACGGTGGCGTCACGCCGTGGATCAGTGACGGCACGCCGCACCAGTGGATCACCCCCGCGGGTGAGAGCACCGCGTGGCCGCAGGGCGTCAGCGTCCAGAACGTGCCGGACATGAAGGTGGACCCGGCGGACCCCGCCAGCGCCACCACCTGTGAGGCCAACAATGACGGCTGCTCCACGTTCTTCTACAGCAACCAGCAGAGCGCGCGGCTGATGTTCTACCACGACCACTCGTGGGGCATCACGCGACTCAACGTCTATGCCGGCGAAGCCGCTGGCTACGCCATCACCGACGACACGGAGAAGAAGCTCATCGCCGACGGCGTCATCCCGGCCGCTGCCGAGACGATTCCGCTGATCGTCCAGGACAAGACCTTCGTCCCCGGCGCCGAGCAGCTCTACGACACGAAGTCCGGGACCGAGACGACCCGCTACGGGCAGGACCCGACGTGGGACGCCCAGCGCTGGGGTGGTCCGGGCAGCCTCTGGTACCACCACGTCTACATGCCGGCCCAGAACCCGGGTGACCCGTCGGGCATGAGCGCCTACGGGCGGTGGATGTACGGGCCGTGGTTCTGGCCCCCGGCGTCCAACACGACGCACGGGACCATCGCCAACCCGTACTACGACCCGAACTGCAAGCTGGACGTGCCATCGACCTGGAAGTACCAGACCGACCCGTTCTGTGAGCCCGAGCAGATCCCGGGCACGCCGAACATCTCGGCCGGCATGGAGCAGTTCAACGACACGCCCGTCGTCAACGGCGTCGCCTACCCCAAGGTGACGTTGGAGCCGAAGGCCTACCGCTTGCGGTTGCTCAACGCCGCGAACGACAGGTTCTTCAACTTCCAGTGGTACACGGCTGACACGGACCCGGCCAACGGTGGTGCTCTGGGGACCGAGGTCGCGCTGAAGCCGGCGGAGCTTGCCGCAGCCCAGACCGACCCGAACGTCTCGCCGACTCCCGTGGGCGCGAACAACAATGCGGCCGGACCCGACTGGGTGCAGATCGGAACCGAGGGCGGCTTCCTGCCGGCCCCGACCGTGGTGGACGGCCAGCAGCCGACCACGTGGATCACCGACCCGACCCGGTTCGACGTCGGCAACGTCGACAAGCACTCGCTGCTGCTGGCGCCTGCCGAGCGGGCCGACACCATCGTCGACTTCTCGAAGTTCGCGGGGAAGACACTGATCCTCTACAACGACGCTCCAGCAGCCTTCCCGGCTCGCGTGCCGTCGTACGACTACTACACCGGTGGCCCTGACCTGAGCCCGACCGGCGCACCCACCGTGCTGCCCGGCTACGGACCGAACACCCGCACGGTCATGCAGGTGACGATCGGGGCGGCCACTCCTGCGCCGGCCTTCAACCTGACGAAGCTGCAGGCAGCCTTCCGGCACAACACTGCCGGCACAGGTGTCTTCGAGTCCGGCCAGAACCCCGTCATCGTCGGCCAGGCGGCGTACAACAGCGCGTACGGGTCGAGCTTCGCCGCGAGCAGCAACTGCAACGCGCCGAACAGCACTGTGACGCGGTGCGACGGTCTGGTGCGCGTCAACGACACCACGACGTTCGGCTTCAACACCCTGAAGGCGCCGAACGCCAAGATGTCCATGCAACTGGGGCCGAAGGCCCTGCACGACGAGATGAACTCGACGACGTTCGACGAGTTCGGCCGCATGCAGGCCACCATGGGCATCGAGGCGCAACCCCCGTCGCCCGGTCTGCAGAACGTGACGCTCTACCCGTACATCAACCCGGCGACGGAGCTGATCGACGGCACCAACCTCCCCAAGGCCGACGTCAAGCTGGACGCCGGAGGCCTGCCGGCAGGCGACGTGAAGGTGTCACCGATCAGCACGGCTGCGGACGGCACGCAGATCTGGCGCTTCACGCACAACGGCGTGGACACCCACCCGATCCACTTCCACCTGTACGACGTGCAGATCGTGAACCGGGTGACGTGGGACAACATCATCATTCCCACGGAGCCCAGCGAGCTGGGCTGGAAGGACACCGTGCGCATGAGTCCGCTCGAGGACACGATCGTCGCGCTGCGGCCGATCATCCCGAAGGTCCCCTTCGAGGTGCCGAACGCCGTGCGGCCGCTCAACCCGATGATGCCGATAGGTGACCAGAGCGGGTTCAACAACATCGACCCGCAGGGCAACCCGACCGGTGCCATCGTCAACTCCCTCGTCAACATGGGCTGGGAGTACGTCATCCACTGCCACATCCTCAGCCACGAGGAGATGGACATGATGCGTCCGGTCAGCGTCGCCCTGCCGCCGGTCAAGGTCGGCACGATCGCCGCGTCCGTCAACGGCAACGGTGCCAACCGAAAGGTCACCCTGACCTGGACGGACAACTCGATCACGGAGACGTCCTACCTGATCCAACGCTCGACCAATGGGACCACGTGGACGACGTCCGGGACACTGCCGGTCACCCTCGCTGTGAACAACACGACGGGAAGTACGCGGACGTTCACCGACCCCAACTCGGTCGGGACAACGCCTTACCTCTACCGCGTCATCGCGCAGAACACCGTGGGATATGGGGGCGCCTACCCGAGCATGACCGTCGGGTCCACGCCCACCACTGTCGCTGTCAACGGTCCTGCTGCTCCGACCACCCTGACGGCGACCCTGCAGGCGGGCCCTGCAGTCAGTCTGACGTGGCGTGACAACGCGTCGAACGAGACCGGCTTCGTGGTCGAGAGGTCGACCAACAAGGGGCCGTTCTCACAGATCGCCACGCCGGCCGCCCGCGGCGGCACGGGAAACGTGACGTTCGTGGACAACACGGTGACGGTCGGCAACACGTACGACTACCGAGTCGCCGCGGTCAACATCGCAGGGGTGTCGGCCGTGTCCAACACGGCGTCGATCAGCGTGGACACTCCCGGAACGCCAGCCATTCTGACCGGCTCGGCTGCGCGGGTCGGCGCCAACGAGCGGGTCACGGTCACCTGGGCTGACGTGTCCAACGAGTCGAGCTACGTCGTCCAGTGGAGTGCGAACGGCTTCGTGACGATCTCGGGTCAGTCCGGATCGCTGTCGGCCGGCTCGACGACCTTCACGACGGGCAACATCCCCCGGCAGGCCTATGGCTTCAGGGTTGTTGCCGTGAACGTCCTCGGGACGTCGCCATCCCCGTCGTTCGCGGTGCCGATCGCTCCGTGACGAAGCAGGAAGGTCATTGCTAGACCGGTGAGGGTCCGCAGCCAGCGGACCCTCACCGGTCTCTCGCGCGTGTCGGTTACCGCGCTCCGGGGCGCGAGTGCCCGGCGTGCTGGACGCAGGTGCGTGCGGTCGGCCGGGCCTCGAGACGCTCCGTCCGGATCGCCGACCCGCACACCTCGCACCGCCCGTACGTGCCGGCCTCCAGCCGTGCCAGGGCTGCGTCGACCTCACCCAGGTGCTCGCGGGTCTGCTCGACGAGCGCGCCCAGCTGCGAGCGCTCGTAGGCGATGGTCGAGCCCTCCGGGTCGTGCTCGTCGTCGGCGTTGGACCCCTCGGTGGCGTCGACGACGAGGTCGTAGCCGCGTCGCAGTGCCTCGAGGCGTTCGACGGTGGTCGCGCGGTCGTCCTCGAGCCTGTCGCGCACCTCGGCCTGCTCTCCCATGAAGCCATTGTCCGGCCGGGCTCCGACATGATGGGCGCATGAGCGAGCCCACCGGAGTGGTCTTTCCCCTCGACCCGGCGTCCGGACGACGCAGCACCACCGCGACCGGCCGAGCCGTCGTGGCCGATGCGCTGCGTCGCGTCGACGCCGTCGGGGCCGCTTCGGCCGAGCGTGAGACCAACTGGCGCCAGGGCTACCTCCCGCACTTCCGGCGACTCGTGGAGGCCGGGCTCACGTCGCCCGAGGCCGCCCGCACGATCGCAGAGGACGGCCTGGCGTCCCTGCACACCCGTATGCGGTGGGCGGCCCACGACGGTGACCACCCGCTCGAGGACGCCTTCTCCGACGAGCGCAGGGCCCACACGCTCGGCTCCGAGACCATCCGGGGTGAGGGCGCCCACGACCGCACGCTCTCCGTCCCGTATGCCGGCGAGCGCCTCTCGGGGGACGCGCTGCGTCGTCGTCTGGAGGCCTGGGTCGAAGCAGGCACCGTCGAGCCCACCTGTGCCGAGGCGGTCGGTCTCGTCATCGACAACCCGGACTGGCTCGACCTGTCCGACCGCACCGTCGTCGTGCTCGGCGCCGCCGCCGAGATGGGCCCGCTGCGCTCGCTGCTGCGGTGGGGCGCCGACGTCGCGGCCGTCGACCTGCCGCGAAAAGATCTGTGGGACAGGCTGATCGGCGACACGCGTCGGTTCGCCGGATCGATCACCGTGCCCGTGCGCGACGGGAGCGAGCCGCTGAGTCATCGGGCAGGCGGCGACCTCGTCCACGACCTCGCCGCGGTCACCCGCTGGGTCGCCGGGCTGGAGGGGCGGCTCGTCATCGGCAACTACGTCTACGCCGACGGTGAGACCAACGTGCGCGTCTCGATGGCGGTCGACGCGCTGACTCGGCGGGTCGTCGCGGAGAGGGGGCGCGACGAGGTCGGCCTCGCCTTCCTCGCGACCCCCACCGACGTCTTCGCCGTGCCCGGAGCGGCCGTCGCGCACTCGGTCGACAGCTATGCCCGCCGACGGACCTCGAAGGTGCTGCGCGTCCCGCTCCGCACCATCAGCGGGGGCCGGCTGCTCCGCCGCAACTACGTGCCCGGACAGGACCCGGGCATCAACGACAGCGTGGTGCTGCAGCAGGGACCGAACTACCTGCTCGCCAAGCGGCTCCAGCGGTGGCGCGCGACGGCATACCGCGGCGAGGGAGGGCTCGTGTCGTTCAAGGTGGCACCACCCACGCGCACGCGCTCGGTCGTCAAGAACCGCGCCCTCGCGGCGGCCTACGCGGGTGCGCACCGGTTCGGCATCGAGGTCTTCGACCCCGGCACCGCCAACACGCTCATGGCCGCGCTCCTCGTGCACGACCTGCGCACCGGCTCGCCCGCCCGGCCGGCGCCGTGGCAGGACGAGGCGTATGCCGCGGCGCACGGCGGTCTGTGGACGTCGGCGTACGACCCGCGCAGCGCCCTGGGCCTCGCTGCCCTGCTCGGTCTCGCGTCGGCTCGCTGAGGCTTCGGTCTCAATCCGGTCGCGGACTTGGCCGCGACGGGTCCGAGGCTCGATGCTGTGTCCCATGGAAGAGCAGGTCGCGCAGCGACCGCGGGTGAGCGACCGGTCCCCGGAGCGTGGCCTCGGCGGCACCATCAGCGCGCCACGCACGCTCGTGCCGGCGCTGCTGGCCGCCATCGCCTACGTCGATCCGGGCAACTTCGGCGTCAACATCACGTCGGGCGCCGAGCACGGCTACGCGCTGGTGTGGGTCGTCGTCTTCGCGAGCTGCTCGGCGATGGTCATCCAGTACATCGCGGCCAAGCTCGGCATGGTCACCGGCAAGAGCCTGGCCGAGCACAGCGCCGAGCGGTTCCCGGGTGTCGGCCGCCTGCTGCTCTGGGCCCAGGCCGAGCTCGTCGTCATCATGACCGACCTCGCCGAGATCGTCGGTGGCGCCATCGCCCTCCGGCTCCTCTTCGGTATGCCGCTCATGGCCGGCGCCGTGTGCGTCACGCTCTTCAGCCTCGTCGTCCTCGCGCTCAAGGTGCGCGGCCGCAGCCACTTCGAGTCGGTCGTCCTCGTGCTGCTCACCGTCATCATCGCCTCGCTCGTGTGGCAGGTGTTCATCGCGGACGTCGACCGGGTGGAGCTCCTGCGCTCGGTGGTGCCGAGCCCGCTGGACTCGTCGGCCGCGCTGCTCGCGGTCGGCATCGTCGGCGCGACGGTCATGCCGCACGCCCTCCACTTCCACTCCGCCGCCTCCCGCGGGCACGACGACGGCACGGTCGAGGTGAGCCAGGCCGAGCGCCTGCGCGCCGGGCGCCGCACCGTGCGCAGCGTCGTCATCGCGATGACGGTTGCCGGGGTCGCCAACGTCAGCCTCGTCGTCTTCTCCGCAGCCCTGCCGTCCGAGGCTGGCGCGAGCATCGAGACCGCGTATGCCGCCCTGGGGGCGAACGCGGGCCAGGTCGCCGCGACGATGCTGGCCGTCGCGCTCCTCGCGTCGGGCCTCGCCTCGACCCTCGTCGGGGTGCAGACGGGTGACGTCGTCATGCAGGGCTTCGGTCGCCGGCCCATCGCGCCGCTGCTCCGGCGCATGGTCGCTGTCGTGCCCGCCCTCCTGATCCTCGGCATCGGCGTCGAGCCGACGAACGCGCTGGTCTGGAGCCAGGTCGTGCTGTCCTTCGCGCTGCCGGGCACGCTCGTGCCGCTGCTGCTCTTCACGCGGGACCGCCACCTCATGGGCGCCCTGGTGAACCACCGCATCACGACGGCCGCGGCCTCGGTCATCACCGCGGTCATCGTCGGCCTCTGCGCCTACCTCGTGCTCACCGGCCTCTGACGTCTCCGCGGGGCCGCGCGCCAGCCGCGACGACCGCGCGAGGGCGGGCCGGGGTGGTGTGGAAGAGTGGCGCACGAACCGCTGCGACGTCGCACGAGGAAGGTGAGCATGTCGCCCCGTCTCGTCCCGCCGGGAGCCCGCGAGCTGCCTGCCCTGACCGAGCTGCGCCTCGAGGTGCGTGCCTTCCTCGCCGAGCAGGTCGCCGCCGGCGCCTTCGTGCCGCACGTCGACACCTGGCTCACCCGCTGGGACCGCGACTTCACTCGTGAGCTCGGCCGTCGCGGCTGGCTCGGCATGGTCGTCCCGACGGCATACGGCGGCCAGGGGCGCACCTACCTCGAGCGCTTCGTCGTCACCGAGGAGCTCCTCGTCGTCGGCGCGCCGGTCGCCGCGCACTGGGTCGCCGAGCGGCAGATCGGGCCGTCGCTGCTCCGCTACGGCACCGAGGAGCAGAAGCAGGCCTACCTGCCGGGCATCAGCCGGGGCGAGGTCGTCTTCGGCATCGGCATGAGCGAGCCCGACTCCGGGTCCGACCTCGCGAGCGTGCGCACCCGCGCCGAGCGGGTCGACGGCGGCTGGCGCCTCACCGGCACCAAGGTGTGGACCAGCGGTGCCCACGAGGCCGACGCGTTCTTCGCCCTCGCCCGGTCGGCCCCGCTCGACCCGGAGCACCGCCACGCCGGCCTCACCCAGTTCATCGTCGACCTGCGGGCACCTGGGGTGACGATCCGGCCGATCCTGTCGATGGGCGGCGACCACCACTTCAACGAGGTGCACCTCGACGGCGTGCTCATCCCCGACGACCGCGTGCTCGGCGAGGTGGGCGAGGGCTGGACCCAGGTCACCTCAGAGCTCGCCTACGAGCGGAGTGGGCCCGAGCGCGTGCTGTCCACGTTCCAGCTCCTGGCCGCGGCGGCCCAGGCCATGGACGACGGCAGGCTGCCCCTCGACCCCGGTCTGGGGCGCCACGTGGCCCGCGTCGCCGCCCTGCACCACATGTCGTTCGCCGTCTCGGCTGCACTCGAGAAGCACGAGGACGCCGACACCGCCGCTGCCGTGGTCAAGGTGCTCGGCACCACCGAGGAGGGCGACATCGCCGACTACGTCGACACGCTGACCGCGACCGGCTGGGCGCTCGACGAGGAGCTCGACACCCTGCTGCACGCCGCGATCCTCCAGCGCCCCGGCTTCACGCTGCGCGGGGGCACCAACGAGATCCTGCGCGGCGTCATCGCCCGCGGGTTGGGACTGCGCTGATGACCGGCCCCCAGGACGCCACCGGCGCCGACCGCCTCGCGGCCCCCACCGCGCCCGACCCCGACCTCGTCGAGGTGCTCGGCGACCTCTTCGCCGACTACCGCGCCACCCGCGCGACCCCCACCGCCGTCGTCGACCTCGACCGCGGCCTGTGGCAACGGCTCGAGGACCTCGGCATGACCCGTCTCACGGGCTCCGAGTCCGCAGGCGGCAGCGGTGGAAGCTGGGTCGACGCCGCCGCCCTGCTCGGCCTCGCGGCAGCAGTGGCGGCGCCCGTGCCACTCGCCGAGCACGACGTCCTCGGGGGCTGGCTGCTCGAGGCCGCCGGCCTGCCCAACGACGGGGGCCTGCGCACCGTATGCCGTCCCGACCCCTCCGGTGTCGCGCTCAACGTCACGTGGGCACGAGACGCGAGCCGCGTCGTGGCCCTCTGGGAGGACCGCGACGAGTGGCGCGTGGCTGACGTGCCGGCCGACCGGATCGGCATCGAGGAGCGCCGCAACCTCGCCGGTGAGCCCAGCGACACGGTCGAGTTCGACGTCGACGACCTCGAGGCGGGCACCCTCGTGCCGCACGAGATCGGTGAGCAGTTCCACCTGCGCGGCGCCCTGGCCCGGTCGGCCCAGGTCGTCGGGGCGATGGAGCGGATCCTCGAGATCGTGCTGGTGCACGTGCGCGAGCGTCACCAGTTCGGCCGTCCGATCGGCCGGTTCCAGGCGGTGCAGCACCTCGTCGCGGACATCGCCTCCGAGACCGCCCTCGCCCGCGCCGCCACCGACGCCGCCGTCGCCCGCGCCGCCGCCTCCGACTGGCAGGACCCCGGCATGCTCTTCGCCGTCGGGGTCACCAAGTCGTGCGTGGGCCACGCCGCGTCGGTCGTCGTGCGCAGCTCGCACCAGGTGCTCGGAGCCATCGGCACGACGCTGGAGCACGAGCTGCACACCCTCACCAAACCGATCCTCGCCCGCCGCAGCGAGTACGGGTCGCTGCAGGACTGGGACGAGACCCTGACCACCCTCGCCGCATCGGCCGGCCACGACCGCCTCTGGACCCTCGTCACCACCGGCCGCGCCAAGCCGTCCCACGACCACAGGAGCCACGCACCATGACCGAGGTCCGCTACGACGTCGACGACGGCGTCGCCCTCATCACCCTCGACGCCCCCGACCGACGCAACGCCCTCTCAGTCGAGATGGCCCGCCAGCTCGTCGACGCCGCCCGCGCGGCCGAGTCCGACGACTCGGTGGGGGCGGTCGTCGTCACCGGCGGCCGGCACTTCTGCGCGGGCGCGGTGCGCAGCGTCCTCGCCGACACGGGGCGCGACCCGGTCGAGGACGAGGCCTACCGCAACCTCGAGACCGTCTACGCCGCCTTCACGACGATCGGGTCGATCGGGCTCCCCACCGTCGCGGCCGTGCGCGGCGCAGCCGTCGGGGCCGGCCTCAACCTCGCCCTGGCGACCGACCTCCGCATCGTCTCGCGCACGGCCCGGCTGCTGCCCGGCTTCGCCCAGATCGGCATCCACCCCGGCGGTGGCCACTTCACGCTGCTCAACCGTGTCGCCGGCCGCGAGGCCGCCGCCGCCCTCGGTCTCTTCGGCGACGAGGTCGACGGCGACCGGGCCGTGGCCCTGGGACTGGCGTGGGCGGCATACGACGACGAACACGTCGAGTCCCAGGCGAAGGCGCTCGCCGCCCGCGTCGCGAAGGACCCCGCGCTGGCCCGCCGCCTCGTCACCAGCTTCCGCCGTGAGACCGCTCCCGGGGGCGTCCCGTGGGACGTCGCCGTCGAGCTCGAGCGCTCGCCACAGATGTGGTCGCTGAGGCGCAAGCACGACGCCTGAGGGGCGCCGGCCGACCCTCGACGATTTCCGTTCCCCGGGGGACGTGGTGCAAGGATGGGTAGGTTGGCCGTCCCCGATCGACAAGGAGCAGTCGTGCTCGCGACCTACCGACCTCTCTTCGAGGTACCGGGGGCGCGCACCTTCATCGCAGGGGGGATGGTGGCCCGCACCGCGGGCTCGATGTTCGGTGTGGCCGTCGTCGCGATGGTCGCTGCGCGGTCCGGCTCGTACGAGCTGGCGGGTGCCGTCGTCGCCGTCGGCATGGTGGCCCTCGCGCTCTTCGCGCCCTTCCTGGGCCGCCTCGTCGACCGTTACGGCCAGCGGCGCATCGCCATCCCGTTCTTCCTCTGGTCGGGCGTCTGGGCGGTGCTGACGGTCGTCACGTCGGTCAAGGGCTGGCCCTCGTGGCTGCTCTTCATCACCTTCCCGATGTGCGGGGCGATCCCCAACATGGGCACGATGGCCCGGGCGCGGTGGACGCACATCTTCGCCCACGACCCGCGGTCGCTGCACTCGGCGATGTCGTTCGAGCAGGTCATGGAGGAGCTCACCTTCGTCATCGGCCCGGTCGTCGCGATCTGGCTCGCCACCGCATGGTTCCCCGAGGCCGGCTTCGTCGTCGCCACCGTCGCCTACGGCATCGGTGTGCTCGTCTTCCTCTCGGCCCGCTCCACCGAGCCGCCGGTCGTGCCGCATCACGAGCGCCCCGAGGGCCACGCGCACCACAACCCGGGCCTCATCCCGCTCGCGTTCATCATGGTGATGACCGGGGCGATCTTCGGCGTCAACGAGGTCGTCACCCTCGCCGTCGCGCAGGACCACGGCGCGCAGGGCGCGGCCGGCGCCATCCTCGCCCTGTATGCCGTCGGGTCGGGTCTCGCCGGACTCGTCTTCGGCCACGTCTCGCACGGGCGCAACCTCGTCAAGCTGCTCATCGTGGGCACGCTGGGCATGGGGCTGCTCGAGGCGCCGCTCCTCTTCGCGCCCAACCTGTGGGCGCTCGCCGGCCTCATGGTCGTCGCCGGCATGGCCACCGCGCCGACCCTCATCACGACGATGAACCTCATCGAGCGCATCGTCCCTAAGGCCCAGCTCAACGAGGGCATGACGATCGTGCTGACGGGCCTCATCATCGGCATCGCCGCCGGGTCGGCGGTCTCGGGCGCGGTCGTCGACCGGGTCGGCGCGCAGCACGGCTACTGGGTCGCGGTCATCGCCGGCGGCTTCGCGTTCGTCATGGCCCTGGGCACGCGCGCCTTCCTCAGCAAGCGCGAGCTGCACAACCTCCGCTGACGGCGCCCTCTGGCCCCCGCAACACACCCGGAAACGGTCAACGCCCCACGGAAGCAACCGTGGGGCGTTGACCGTTTCCGGGTGTGTTGCGGCTGGAGCGGGGTGGGTCCGCATCGGGCCCACCCGCGCCTGGCTGTCGGAACCTCAGTGGCCGGCGGCAGCGACCGGGGCACCCTCGGAGTCGCCCTGCTGCGCGCCCGGCCGGCCCGGCTGGCCCGGCTTGGGGCCGAGGTCGACGTGCGGCAGGAAGAACGTCGCGACGACCGCGAGCACCATCACCGCAGCCGCCGCGAGGAAGACGACCGACATCGAGTCCGCGAAGCCCACGAGGAACGGCCGGGCGAGGCGCGGGTCGAGCTGCTGGATGAACGAGCTGTCCTGCAGCGCCGAGCTGCCCGCCCCGTTGCCGCCCGCCTGGGCCTGAGCCTGCAGGCCCTCGATGAACGACTTGTTCGTCGCGGGGTCGCCGCCGGTCGGGTTGCGCAGGGCTGCCCGGAAGTCCGGCGTCGAGGCGGCCCGCTGGAACGCCTCGCCGATCCTCGTGCCGGCTTGCGAGAAGAGGATCGACAGGAAGACGGCCGTGCCGAGCGTGCCACCGATCTGGCGGGTGAAGGTCGCCGACGACGTGGCCACACCCATGTCGCGGCGGTCGACGGCGTTCTGCACGGCGAGCGTCAGCGGCTGGAAGTTGAAGCCGAGACCCAGGCCGAAGAAGTACATGCCGACCATGACGAGCCACAGCGCCGTGTCGACGGTGATGTAGTGGAACCCGAAGAGCGAGAGAACAAGCAGGAACGCGCCGATGATCGGGAAGTGGCGGTAGCGGCCGGTGCGCGAGATGAGCTGGCCCGAGATGATCGAGCCGCTCATGATGCCGAGGGTCATCGGCAGCAGCATGAGGCCGGCCTCGGTCGGCGTCGCGCCCTGGACGATCTGCAGGTAGAGCGGCAGCGCGGCGAGGCCGCCGAACATGCCCATGCCGATGAAGATCGAGGCCACCGAGGCCGCGCCGACGGTGCGGTTGCGGAAGAGGCGCAGCGGCAGCAGCGCCTCCTCGCCCATGGCGCGCTCGATGATGAAGAACGCCACGAGCCCGACGGCGCCGATGACGTAGCAGAGGATCGAGGTGCCCGAGCCCCAGCCCCACTCGCGGCCCTGCTCGGCGACGATGAGCAGCGGCACGAGGGCCACGGCGAGCGACACGGCGCCCCAGTAGTCGATGCGGTGGTCGAGGCGGTGGTGGCGCAGGTGCAGCGTGCGCGTCACGACGACGAGCGCCGCGACGGCGATCGGCACGTTGACCAGGAAGACCCAGCGCCAGCCGGTGACGCCGAGAAGGGTGTCCTGGCCGGCGAAGAAGCCGCCGATGACGGGGCCGAGCACGCTCGACGTGCCGAAGACGGCGAGGAAGTAGCCCTGGTACTTGGCACGCTCACGCGGCGGCACGATGTCGCCGATGATCGCGAGCGACAGCGAGAAGAGGCCGCCGGCGCCGATGCCCTGCACGGCACGGAAGGCCGCGAGCGACGGGATCGACCACGCGAGGGTGCACAGCATCGAGCCGATCGTGAAGATCGAGATGGCGAAGAGGAAGAACTTCTTGCGCCCGTAGATGTCCGAGAGCTTGCCGTAGAGCGGCGTCGCGATGGTGCTCGTGATCAGGTATGCCGTCGTGACCCACGCCTGGCCGGCGAGGTCCTTAAGGTCGTCGGCGATGACCCGCATCGCGCTCGCGACGATGGTCTGGTCGAGCGCCGCGAGGAACATCCCCATCATGAGCCCGACGAGGATCGTGACGATCTCGCGGTGCGACAGCGGCGGGTGGTCGGCTGTCGGTGCCCCCGGCGCTGCGCTTCGCGCGCCGTTCGGCTCGGCCGTGGTGTCGGACATGTCAGTCCTCTTTCTGGGTCTGGTCCTGAAGGAGCCTGCTGGTGTGGAAGGGCATCGGGGGCGGCGCTGCACCCCGGGCCCGGAGGTTGGCGTCGAGCGCGTCGCCGAGCTCGTGCAGTCGTTCGACGAACGCGGCCGTCTCGGGGCTCTCCCAGTCGGAGAGCAGCCCCTGGAACCACTCGGCCCGTGAGGCCTGGATGCGGTCGAGGGCCGCGCGTCCTCGCTCGGTGAGTGACACGACGGATGCGCGGCCGTCGTTCGGGTCGGCGCTCTTCTCGAGCAGCTCGAGGCCGACGAGCGAGCTGACCTGCCGGCTGACCGTGGACACGTCGTTGTGGAGCGTCGTCGCGATGTCGGAGATGCGCGCCGTGCCGGCCCCGGCGACGACGAAGAGCACGGGGTATGCCGTCACGTCGACGCCGTCCTCGAGGCGCGGGGCGGTGTTGCGAGCCGCCACGAGCAGCTTCTGGACGCGGAGCAGCCCGAGGAAGACGTCGTTCGCCTCGTCCTTGCTGACCGCCACCGGCCGCCTCCTTCGCCCGAATACTTGCTTGCAGCATGCAAGTATTTGTCCGAGTCCGCGCCGTGTCAATCGACCTGTCCAACGTTGCCGGCCCCGCGCTGGCGTCAGGCCTCGCCGGGGCGACTGTGGGGCCGTTGCGTGCCGCCCCGTCTCGTCGTGTGGTTTTCTGTGGTCCTCGCACCTCCAGCAGGTGTGAGAATGACTCACGCGTAGAGCCGTCCGACCGCGGGCGGTAGGCGCACGTCCGTGAAGGGAGTGCCATGAGCCTCGATGTCCCCGTCGACCCGACGATCAACGACGTCTTCCGGCAGATGTCGGCGCTCATCTACGCCGGCGCGGACTCCGGCTCGATCCACCAGGCGCTCGTCGACGCCGCCCCCCGGCTCGTCGAGGGCTGCACCCGGGCATCGCTGCTCGTGCGCGCCCGTGACCGCTTCGTCACCGCCGCGAGCACCGACGACATCGCAAGGCGCATCGACCAGATCGAGCTCGAGGTCGGCGAGGGCCCGTGCGTCGACGCGATCGTCGCCGAGGCGTACCAGCACGATGCCGACCTCACCGACGGCACGTCGCCCTGGCCGCGGTTCTGCGAGCGCATCGTGGCCGAGACGCCGGTGCGCTCCGCCATCGGCTACCGCCTGCTCCTCGACGGCGACAAGATCGGCGCGCTCAACCTCTTCGCCGACGTGCCCGGGGGTCTCACCGAGAGGTCGGCCGACACGGGTGCCGTCATCGCCTCGTTCGCGTCGGTCGCCCTGATGGCCATCCGCGCCCGCGAGGAGGCGGCGACGCTGCGCCAGGGGCTCAGCAGCAACCGCGAGATCGGCAAGGCCGTCGGCCTGCTCATGGCGGCGCACCACATCAGCGGCCAGGAGGCCTTCGAGCTGCTGCGCCACACCTCGCAGGAGCTCAACATGAAGCTGGCGCAGGTGGCCTCGCAGGTCATCGAGGGCCAGGAGTCGCAGTTCACCGGCAACGGCCGCGGCTGAACCGCCACCGCCGGGTGAGTGGGTCGGTCGACCCGCTCCGGATGACGTGCCCCGAACGCCGGGCCGCGAGAAGGGACCCAGAAGGTGCGGTCCCGACGCGCCTGGGGGGTGCACGTCGGGACCGCTGGGGTCGCCCCTGGGATCAGGCGGAGGCCATGCCCTCCGCGGTGAGCTGACGTCGCAGCTCGTCGAGGGTGCGCCGCAACAGGCGGCTGACCTGCATCGCGCTGAGCCCCATGGACTCGGCGATCTCGGCCTGGGTCATGTCGCTGCCGTAGCGCAGCTCGACGAGCTGCTGGTCGCGAGCGGGCAGCCGCTCGAGGGCGCTGCGCACGACGATGCCTTCGTCGAGTGCAGGATCGCCGCTGGGGTCGCCTCGTGCGTCGAGCAGGTCGAGCACCGGCCGGGCGCCGTCGCTCGTCGTCGAGTCGAGCGAGGCGGGGCGCAGGTTCGTCGCGGCGACCTGGGCCTCCTTGACGGACTCGAGGCTGATGTCGAGCTCGTGCGCGAGCTCGCCGGCGTCGGGGTCGTGGCCGAGGCGCTGCTCGAGCCGGCCCCTGGTCTCGGTGACGAGCTGGCGACGTTCCTGCAGCTCGCGCGGCGGGCGGACGAGCCAGCCGTGGTCGCGGAAGTGGCGGCGCAGCTCGCCCGTGATGGTCGGCGTCGCGTAGGCGCCGAACTCGGTGGGCTTGTCGAGGTCGAAGCGCTGGATGGCTTTGAGGAGGGCGAGGAACGCGACCTGCTCGAGGTCATCGCGGTCGAGGCCCTTGCCGGAGTAGCGGTGGGCGAGGGAGCGTGCGAGCGGCATGTGCAGCAGCGTCACGGCCTCGAGGGCATTGGCACGTTCGGTTTCTGACTCCGCCGTGCGAAGGGTGTGGATGAGCTGTCTGGTTCGCGCATCCCTGCGCGGACCCGCGGACGGGTCGGTCATTGTTTCTCCGATGATCGGAAATCCCCGATGCGGCACTGGCTTGACCGACTACCTATGACGCTAGGCCGTTGCCCACACATACACAAGGTGGGCGTACTTACCGTAGGGGTGCCTCGAGGTGTATAAGGGCCGGCGTTCCCGGGACCGTGAGAACGCGGCGAGAAGACGTCAATGCGTGACGACGACGAGGGCCTCGAGCACCCGTCGTGCGGTGTCCTCGTCGCCCGTCACCGTGAAGCGGATCTCGTCGACCGGGCGACGGCCCGCGGCCCGTCGGGTGAGCGCCTCGGTGGTGAGGTGGATCGACGTCACGTCGAGCTGCTCCTCGCCGTGGGGTCGGTCGTGGCCGCTGAAGAGCGTTTCGCCGTAAGGCCGCCCGTCCTCGCCGGTCACGACCCGCACGCCGTCCCGGGCGACGACCGGGCCCGTCACGTCGATGACGACGGCGTGTCCGGCGCCGACCCCGGCGGTGCGCGCGGCGATGCGGGGGAGGGCGGCGAGGATGTCGGCGGTGAAGAGCGCCGCGCCCGGCGAGTCGAGGTTGCCGGGTCGGTCGAGGGCTGACCGGAGGTCCTGCTCGTGCACCCAGGCATCGATGATGCGGCGGCGCAGGTGCTGCCCGAAGGTCGTGTCGGGCCCGAAGAAACCGCCGACGACCGTGTCGACGTCGGCCTCGGACTCGCGCAGCTCGGCCATGCGTCGCGGGTGGAAGTCGGCCAGCTCGGCAACGACCTCACGACCGGTGAGCCCGCGACGGGCCTCGACGTCGATCTCGACGAAGCGGGCGAAGTCGCTCTTCACGTGGGGGTAGTCGGGCACCGGGACCTCGACCCGCGGCAGCCCGGCGAACGACTTCTCGGAGCCGACGACGTGCGCGATCTGGTCCTTGACGGTCCAGCCCGGACACTCCGTCTGGAGCTCGAAGTCCGCGTCGCGGCACGAGAACCCCAGGTCGATGATCGACTGGACGGACTGGTCGAACGCGTCGATCAGACCGGTGCGGTCATCAGGAGCGGAGGGGTGCATGGGCATGTGGTCAGACTACTTACCCTTGACGCATGCCAACCCAGCAGCGAGCCGGTCTCGCCGACCCTCGCGCGGCTGCCCAGTCTGCCTCCTCCTGGGGCCCCGCGGCCGCCGTCACAGGGGCCGTCGTCGTCGGCCTGTTCGCGACGCTCGTGGCCGCGCGCTACTCGGGAGCGGTGGAGCCCCCGCCTGGCGGCATCACCGACGCGGGCCCGGTCGTGCGCTGGGCGCTGCCGCTCGTGCGTGTCGTGCACGACGTCGCGGCGTCGCTGACGATCGGGTCGCTGCTGCTCGCGGCCACGATGGTCCCGGGGCGCACGCGCGAGGAGAGCGCCTCGCTGGACGAGCCGCGTCGGGCGGCGGCCTTCAGGATCGCCACGTCGGCGGCCTTCGTCTGGGCGATCGCGGGCGCCGTCGGTGTCGTGCTCACCTATGCCGACGCCGCCGGGCTCCCGCTCGGCGACCCGACCTTCGGCTCCAGCCTCACGGGCAACGTCTGGGGCATCGAGACGCTCCGGGTCGGTGTGCTCAGCGCGGTGGCGGCCTTCGCCGTCGCCTCGGTGGCCTCCGTGGCGCGAGCCCGGTCCGTCGCCGTCGCGCTCACGGTGGTGGCGGCGTTCGGCCTGCTCGTGCTGGGGCTCGCGGGCCACGCCGGCGGATCGTCCGACCACGAGACGGCCGTCAACGCCATCGCCGCGCACCTGCTCGGGGCGGGGGTCTGGGTCGGTGGCCTGCTCTCGCTCGTCCTCCTCCGTCGTCAGCTGGGTGATGCGCTCGGGGCCGTGGCACGGCGCTACTCCTCCGTGGCGCTGTGGTGCTTCGTCACGCTCGGCGTCTCGGGGGTCATGTCGGCCACGACGCGGCTCGCGGGATGGTCCGACCTCGCGACGGCATACGGCGTGCTCGTGCTCGTCAAGGTGCTCGCCTTCGTCGCCCTCGGGGTGGCCGGCGTGTGGCACCGCCGCATCACCCTCGACCGCATCGACGACGCGACCTCGGCCGGCGACCGGGGAGGCCGCGGCCGGCTGTTCGCCCGGCTCGCCGTCGTCGAGACGCTCGTCATGGGTCTCGCCTTCGGGGTCGCTGCCGCCCTCTCGCGCACGGCGCCGCCCGTTCCCGAGACGGTGTCGGACCCGTCTCCGGCGCTCGCGCTCACCGGCTTCCCCGCGCCGCCCGCGCCCACCGCACTGTCCTGGCTGACCGCCTGGCGGGTCGAGTGGCTCTTCCTCGCGACCGGGCTGCTGGCGATCGGCGCCTACGTCGTCGGGGTCGTGCGGCTGCGCCGACGTGGCGACGCGTGGCCGGTCCTGCGCACCGTCGCCTGGGTGGCCGGGTGGCTGCTCTTCCTCTACGCGACCAACGGCGTGCTCGGCATCTACGGTCGGGTCGCCTTCTCGTGGCACATGATGCTGCACATGACCGAGGCCATGGTCATCCCGATCCTGCTCGTCCTCGGGGCGCCGGTCACGCTCGCGTTGCGCACCCTGCGTCCGCGGCGTGACGGCACGCTCGGCCCGCGCGAGCTGCTGCTGGGCCTGGTCCACTCGCGCTTCCTCGCGGTGCTCGGCAACCCGGCCGTGGCAGCCACCCTCTTCTTCTCGAGCCTCGTCGTCTTCTACTGGACCGGCCTCTTCCAGCTCGCGCTGCAGACGCACACCGGCCACCTGCTCATGACGGCCCACTTCGTGCTGACCGGCTACCTCTTCGCCTGGGTGCTCATCGGGGTCGACCCGGGCCCGAAGAAGTGGAGCCCGGCCCTGCGCCTCGTGGTGCTCTTCGCGACGATCGCCTTCCACGCGTTCTTCGGCGTCGCGATGATCAGCGGCACGGCCCTGCTCGGCGGCGACTTCTTCCAGACGATCCAGATCCCGTGGGTCGGCACGACCGATGCGGCCCGCCTCGCCGACCAGCGCTACGGCGGCGGGGTCGCGTGGGCCATCGGCGAGCTGCCGGCCCTCATGCTGGCCCTGATCGTCGCGCTCCAGTGGTCGCGCAGCGACCGCGCGGAGTCGAGGCGGTCCGACCGCCGGGCCGACCGCGACGGCGACGCCGAGCTCGCCGCCTACAACGAGCGCCTCGCGGCCCTGGCCCGGCGCGACGACGGCGCCCCGCGCTGAGCCATCTACTACGTGAGGTAGTATTCGGGGCAGGAGGTATCGATGTCCCGCAGGTCACCCACCCCGATGTGCCCGATCCGGCTCGGCGAGCCGTGCACGCTGTGCGTCCCTGGAGCCACCGGACCGCAGGACTGCGGACTCGTCTACCTCGTCCAGAGCGACCCCGAGCTGCGCGAGCAGCTCGCCGCCCGGCGCAGCGCGCACTCCGCCGCCCGGGGCCGCGCCACGGTCGGCGGCGAGGTCAGCGCACCGGCTGCTGCAGCTCGGTGACCCACGCGTCCTGGTCGCCCATCGGCGTCTCGAGGTAGACCTCGCGGCACGGGCCGTACGCCGTGAGCCCCTGGGCGTCGACCGTCGTCGCCAGCGCCTGCCAGGTGTCGCCGATCGTCGCCATCGAGCCGCGGTGGATGACGGTCAGGGCGCGCTCGCAGGCCGGGAGCGCGCTGACCGCGGCGCCCTCGACGTCCACCGACTCGAGCGCCGTCGGGAAGCCGACGCCCCACGTCGTGCCCTCGGTGTCGCCGTCGTACCACGCGACCGAGGGGGACTGCAGCGTCACTCCCGACGCGGTGAGTCCCCCGACGAGGCGGTCGAAGGCGGGCCCGATCTGCCGCCCCAGCTCGCTCGTGTCGGCGACCCGGCCGGTCATCTGTACCAGCCGCATCTCCGGCAGCGGCTTCTCGACGTACTCCAGCTCGGGCATGTCGCCCTCCTTCTCGATGGTCCGGAGCCTCGCCTCGATCTCGGTGAGCCGGTCGCGGTCGGCCGAGCGGTAGCCCGTGACCGGGTCCACGAGGGCCGGCACGAGCAGGTCGAGGGTGTCGTAGTGGCGCAACATGCGCACGGTGACCCCCGCGAGCCGGGCGAAGTCTCCGATGGTGAACATGACGACCATGGTCTACGGCCTGACACGGTGTGAGGGTCAAGACCCGGGCGGGCAGAGGGCGTATGCCGTCCGCCGCCCGCTTGCCGAACGCGCCCCTCCGTCGCCGGGTGGGTCGTGTGAGCATGGGGGCATGAAGGTTGCGCTCATCCAGCTCGCCTACGGCGACGACGAGTCCGTCGCGGACCGCACCGCCCGGGTCGCCGACCTCGTGCGCGCCCAGGCCGGGCACGACCTCGTGGTCCTGCCAGAGCTCTGGCCGGCCGGCGGTTTCGACTACAGGCACTGGGACGAGCGAGCCGAGCCGGTGGACGGCCCCGTGGCGCAGGCTCTCTCGGCTGCAGCACGCGACGCGGGCGTCACGCTCCACGGCGGCTCGATCGTCGAGCGCGGTGCCCCGGTCGCCGACGGCGACCACGGCGTGTGGAACACGAGCCTCGTCTTCTCGCCGTCGGGTGACCTTGTCGCGACGTACCGCAAGGTGCACCGCTTCGGCTTCGGCGAGGGGGAGCCGAGCCTCATGGACGCGGGCGAGGAGCTCGTGGTCATCGACGTCCCGGTGGCGGGCGGCGACCCGGTGCCGGTCGGGCTGTCCACCTGCTACGACCTGCGCTTCCCCGAGCTCTACCGACGGCTGCTCGACCGGGGCGCCGAGGTCTTCGTCATCCCCGCGGCGTGGCCGGCCGGGCGGGTCGGGCACTGGACGCTGCTGGGTCAGGCCCGTGCCGTCGAGGACCAGTGCGTCGTGCTGCAGTGCAACACCGCCGGCACCCACGCCCGACACGAGATGGGTGGCCGATCACAGGTCGTCGACGCCACCGGGAAGGTTCTCGCCTCGGCCGGCCTTGACGAAGAGGTGCTGAGCATCGACATCGACACCGCGGCCACGCTCGAGTGGCGGCGCGACTTCCCCGTGCTGACCGACCGGAGGCTGTCGTGAGCGCCGACACCGCCACCCTGCGCTCGCGCGTCCGGGTGCGGGCTGCCGATCTCGTCGGCCGCGGGTGGCTCAACACCGGCGGCCGCTCGCTGTCGCTGGCCGAGCTGCGCGGTCGTGTGGTCGTGCTCGACTTCTGGACCTTCTGCTGCGTCAACTGCCTCCACGTGCTCGACGAGCTGCGGCCGGTCGAGCAGCAGTTCCCGGACGCCCTGACGATCATCGGCGTGCACTCGCCGAAGTTCGAGCACGAGGCCGACGCCGACGCGCTCGCCGCCGCCGTCGAGCGGTATGCCGTGCACCACCCCGTGCTCGACGACCCCGAGCTCGTCACGTGGCGCGCGTATGCCGCTCGGGCGTGGCCCACGCTCGTCGTCGTCGACCCCGAGGGCTACGTCGTCGCCTCGATGTCGGGGGAGGGTCACGGGCCCGGACTCGCCTCCCTCGTGGCCGAGCTCATCGAGGAGCACCGGGCAAAAGGCACTCTCCAGCCGGGCGACGACCCCTACGTGCCGCCGCCTGCGCCGGAGACCGCGCTGCGCTTCCCCGGCAAGGCCGTGGCGCTGCCGGACGGTTCCTTCCTCGTCTCCGACACCGCGAACCACCAGGTCGTCCATCTCGAGGAGGACCTCGAGACCGAGCGCGCACGCTGGGGCGGAGCCGGAGAGCTCAACGAGCCCCAGGGGGTCCTGCCCGTGCACCCCGGGGTGGCCGAACGTCTGGGCATCGACCTGCTGGTCGCCGACTCGGTGAACCACCAGCTCAAGGGAATTCGGTTCTCCGACGGGTCGATTCACGTGGTTGCCGGCACCGGCAGTCAGCTGAGGGAGCGCACCGGCGGCGGCCCGGCGCTCCAGCAGGCGCTGTCGACGCCGTGGGACCTCGCCTGGCTGGGCGGCCGCGTGGTCATCGCCATGGCCGGCACCCACCAGCTGTGGGCCTGGACCCCCGGTCAGAGCCTCGAGGACGGCACGGTGGAGGTCGTCGCAGGCACGTCCAACGAGGGGCTGGTCGACGGGCCTGCGCCCGAGGCGTGGTTCGCCCAGCCCTCGGGCCTGACCACTTCGGCGTCGGGAGACCGCGTCTGGATCGCCGACTCCGAGACGTCCGCCCTGCGGTCGGTGCGCGTCGGCTCCGACGGGGCCCTGGTGGTCGAGACCCATGTCGGCACCGGCCTTTTCGACTTCGGTCACCGCGACGGCGACGCTGCCGAGGCCCTGCTCCAGCACCCGCTCGGGGTCACCGAGCTGCCGGACGGGTCGGTCGCCGTCAGCGACACGTACAACGGCGCGATCCGCCGGTTCGACCCCGCCACCCGCCAGGTGTCGACGCTGGCGCAGGGTCTGGCCGAGCCGAGCGACGCCGTCGTCGAGGTCGACCCCGGGACGGGCGAGACGCGCCTTGTCGTCGTCGAGTCGGCGGCGCACCGACTGACCCGCGTCGCCCTTCCTCGCGACGCCCAGCGGGTCGACGGACCGGCCCACCGCACCCAGCGCCCTTCGACACCGCTCCCGGCGGGCGAGGTCGCCCTCGAGGTCACCTTCGTGCCGCCCGCGGGCCAGAAGCTCGACCACCGCTGGGGCGACCCGACCCGGCTCGACGTCTCGGCCACGCCGGGTGCGCTGCTCGTCGAGGGCGCGGGCCGGGCGGAGGGCCTGACCCGCCGTCTCGTGCTGCGCGGCGACGTCGGCACCGGCACCCTGCACATCTCGGTGCAGGCCGCGTCGTGCGACGGCGACCCGGTCACCGGCGAGGTGCCCGAGCACGCCGCCTGCCACCTCTTCCAGCAGGACTGGGGCATCCCCGTCGTCATCGACCCGGACGCCCCTGCGACACTGGCTCTCGACCTCCGGGGGGTCTAGCGAGGTCTGCAGCGCGTCCGGGAGCCTCCCGGACGCCGACGATCGGACAGGTGGCAGGCGTGGCACGACAGCGATCCGGCAGCACCGGACCCTCCTTCCTCTCCGGCCTCTGCGGCCTGCTCGCCGTGGTGCTCCTGCCCGTCGCGCTGGTGGGCTTCTGGGCGTCGGTCATGCTCACGCGCACCGACGTCTTCGTCGACGAGCTGCGTCCCGTCGTGAGCAAGCCGCAGGTCCAGGAGGCCCTCACCGACGGCATCGTCGACGGCGTGCTCGGCGCCGTGCAGCTCGCCCCCGCGGTCGAGAAGACGCTCGAGGCGCCGATCCGCACCGAGGCCGCGACGATCGTCGCCAGCCCACAGGTCGCGTCCGCGTGGGCCACCGGCATCCGCGCGGTGCACACCCAGTTCATCGCGGTGATGACGGGCCGCGGCGACACCGAGCTGGACTCTCAGGGTCGGGTCGCGGTCCGCCTCACCATCCCCGTCCCGGCCCTCACGTCGACCCTGGAGCAGGCCGGCGTCAACGGGGCGAGCTCGTTCGCCCCGGTGGTGACGATCCCGCTCGCCAGGGCGAGCGACCTGCAGAAGGCGCAGCAGGCGTACCGGGTCGCCGACGCGTGGGGTCCGTGGGCCCCGGTCATCGTCGCCGCGCTGGGGCTGCTCGCGATCTTCCTCGCCCGCCGGTGGCGTACGGCGACGACGCTCGTGGCGCTCGGGTGGATCGTGACGTCGCTCGCGCTGGCGCTCGTCGTCATGGTCGCGCGCGAGCCGCTGCTGCGACGCGTCGACCCCGCCGTCGCCCGCACCGTCGCCGACGCCGCCTACGGGCTGGCGGCCCGCAACCTCTACTACGAGATCGCGATCGCCGTCGGCGTCGGGGTCGTGATGCTCGTGGTCTCGGCGGTCACGCTGGCGTTCGGGCGGCGTCGCACCGCCTGACGACCGCCCTCGCCGGGTATGTGCTGGCCAGGCACGCGCTGTGGCGTGCCCCAGACCAAGGAGACCTCATGGGTATCGGACTCGGGATCGTGCTGCTCGTGATCGGTGCGATCTTCTACTTCACGACCGTCGACTCGAGCGTGCTCAACATGAGCAGCGGCACGGGCAACACCATCGGGATCATCCTCATGGTCGCCGGTGCGCTCGCGGTCATCCTCGCGCTCGTCATGAACGCCCAGCGCGCCCGCACCCAGCACACCGTCGTCACGGAGCGTCGAGGCGCGCCCGACGTGGTCGAGCGCCGCGTCGACGGTGACGAGGTCGTCGAGCGGCGCACCGAGCGTCGCGACGGGACGATCTGACCCCTCACCACCCAGCCTTCCCGACGGCGGCCTGAGCAGGAGAACTCACCTGCTCGGGCCGCCGTCCGTGCTTCGATGAGACGTGAGCCAGACCCGTCCCCGAGCGGCACGCCGCACGGCGTCCTCGATCGACGCCGCGACCCCCGCCGACCGCGACCGCTGGGTCGACACCCTGCGCGTCGGCTCGCTGCTCGTCGTCGTGCTCGGCCACTGGCTCATGGTCGCCATCACGCCCGACGGCCACATCACCAACGCCCTCGCGGTCGTGCCGGCCCTGCAGCCGCTCACCTGGCTGCTCCAGGTGATGCCGCTCTTCTTCCTCGTCGGCGGGGTCGCCCACGCCCACACGCTGGCCTCTCTGGAACGCCGCCACCCGAACGGACCCGGCCGGTATGCCGTCTTCTTCCGGGCGAGGGCACGCCGGCTCCTGCGGCCCACCCTCGCCTTCCTGCTGGCCTGGGTGGCGCTCGGCGTCGTGGCGCACCTCAGCGGGCTGACCGCGCGAGAGGGCGACGCCGGCCGTCTCGCCCGCGACGCCCTCGTCATGGTGCCCCAGCTGCTGTGGTTCGTCGGCATCTACCTCGGCGCCTGCGCGTTCGCGCCGCTCATGCGCCGCCTGCACGAGCGGTTCGGACTGCGGGTGGTAGGGGTGCTCGTCGTGCTCGCCGTGATCGTCGACGTGGTGCGGTTCTCCGGCGGCCCGGGACTCGTCGGCAACCTGAACTTCGCCGTCGTGTGGCTGGCGCTGCACCAGCTCGGGTTCGCCTGGTGTGACGGGCTGCTCACCAGTTCTCGTGGCTGGCTGATGGCGGTGGTCGGCTACGGCGCGATGGCCCTAGCGGTCGCCTTCGGTCCCTACCCGGTGTCGATGGTGGGGCTCCCCGGCGAGGCGGTGTCCAACATGGCTCCGCCGACGGCCGCGCTGCTGGTTCAGGGCATCGGCATCTGCGGCCTCGCCGTCGTGCTGCGCCCGGTCATGGGGCGCGTGCTCGCCAGGCCGCGGGTGTGGCGCGTCGTCGTCGCCGTCGCGCCGTTCGCGATGACAGCGTTCCTCTGGCACCTCACGGCGCTCATGACGGTGCTGCTCGGGCTGCGCGGTCTGGGGCTCGAGCAGCCCGCGATCGGGTCGTGGTCCTGGTGGCTCACGCGTCCGGTCCTCTTCGCCGTTCTGGCGGTCGTCACGACCGGCCTCGTCGCGGTCTTCGTGCGCTTCGACCGGGGCGCGCGGCAGGCCGAGGCGGTCTCCGCGGAGCGGCGCCGATGGGTCGACCCCGTCGCAGCCGTCTCCGCCGGGGTGCTCTTCTTCGGCATCCTCATCGTCTCGATCGTCGGCGTCGACGTGCTGGGCAACCGCCCCGTCTTCTTCCTCGTCGGCGACGTGGTGCCGGCGGTCGGCTTCGGGGTGCTCGCCCTCGGACTCCTCCTGCTCCGCGCCACCCGCCCGCGCCGCCCCTGACCCGATCGAGAGAACGCTCCGTCACGAGCACGCCCGATCGAGAGAACGCTCCGTCGCGGCGACACGGCATACGTCCTCGGGGTGCCCGGAAACTCGATGGCACGGCTCGGACGTGCGCCCCTACGGTCGGTGCATGGAGACGAGGCTCATCGACGTGCGCGACGACGAGGTGTGCGCCAGGGCGTACGAGGTCATCGTCGCGAGCAAGGACCACGAACGCCCCTGGCACGAGCCGCCCTCTCTCGCAGAGACACTCGTCGAGTGGCGGCACGTCGACGAGGCTGAGCCCATGGAGATGTGGGGAGCCTGGGACGGGGACGAGCTGGTCGGGGTCGCCACGATCTGGCTGCCGATGAGCGACAACACCTCGATGGTCTGGCACGACGTGCAGGTCCACCCGACCCACCGTCGGCGCGCCGCGGGCTCGGCACTCGTCGAGCGCATCGTCCATCGGGCCGGCGAGGAGGGACGGCCGACACTGGTGACCGACCTCATGGTGCCGCCCGAGTCGGAGGACCACCCGTACCGCCGGTTCGCCGAGAGGCACGGCTTCCACCTGAGCAACACCGAGATCATCCGGCACCTGCAGCTGCCCGTCGCGGAGGACGTGCTCGGCAGGCAGGCCGAGCACGCACGGGCCCGGTGGGAGGGGGAGTACCGCCTCGAGACCCACGTCGGCGGTGTGCCCCCCGAGCTCCAGCCGTCGCTGTGCGCCCTCATGAACCAGCTCGCCGTCGACGCCCCCACCGGTGACATCGACTTCGAGGAGGAGACCCTCACGCCCGAACGGTACGAGGAGTACCTCGCGCTGTTCCGTCGGCAGGGCAGGGTGCGCCTGACGACGGTCGCGGTCCACGAGGCCACGGGCGACGTCGTGGCCTACACCGACCTCATGCTGCCGTCAGGTGCGCCGTCGGTCGCGTGGCAGTGGGGGACCTTGGTGCACAAGGCCCACCGTGGTCGGCGGCTCGGCATGGCGGTCAAGGTCGAGAACCTGCGGCGCCTTCAGGACGACCACCCGGAGCGTCAGCGGGTGGTGACCGGGAACGACGACACGAATGCGTGGATGGTCTCGATCAACGAGGACCTCGGCTTCCGCATCGTCGAGCTGTGCCCCGCCTACCAGCGCAGGCTCTGACACCCGCCCCCTGAATCGAAAGAACAGTTCGTCCCACCCACACGTGGGACGAACTGTTCTCCCGACCGGTCACCGGGGTGACGGAACGTTCTCTCGATCGGGTCAGAAGGCGGACTCGGGGACGTCCATGAGGTCGTTGTCGGTCGCCTCGGCCATGGCGCGCTCGGCCGCGATCTTGGGCAGCACGTTCTTGGCGTAGAACGAGGCCGCCGCCACCTTGCCGCGGTAGAAGTCGGCGTCCTTGCCGGAGGCGCCGCCGTCGAGGGCTGCCTGCGCGACCTCGGCCTGGCGCAGCAGCAGCCAGCCGACGACGAGGTCACCGGCCGAGAGCAGCAGGCGCGTGGTGTTCTGGCCGACCTTGTAGAGGTTGGCCACCTCGCCGCCCATGCGCGGGTCGCTCTGCATGAGCGTCGTGATCATCGTGCCGACGATGCCCTGGATGTCCTCGAGAGCCTTGCCGAGCAGCTCGCGCTCGGTGTCGAGCGAGCCGCCGAGGTCCTTGGCGAACTCCTGGATCTGACCGGCGATGTGCTGCAGGGCCTGGCCCTTGTCGCGGACGATCTTGCGGAAGAAGAAGTCGAGGCCCTGGATGGCCGTGGTGCCCTCGTAGAGGGTGTCGATCTTGGCGTCGCGGACGTACTGCTCGATCGGGTAGTCCTGCAGGAAGCCCGAGCCGCCGTAGGTCTGGAGCGACTCGGTGCCGAGCAGCACCCAGGCTCGCTCGGAGCCGAGGCCCTTGACGATCGGCAGCATGAGGTCGCTGATCTTGTTGGCGAGCTCGGCGTCGGAGCCCTTCTCGAGCGGCGCGGCCGGGTTGCCCGCCTGGGCCTGGTTGACGGTGTCCTGCTGGCTCGCGGTGTAGACGACCAGCGCGCGCAGGCCCTCGGCGTACGCCTTCTGCAGCATGAGCGAGCGGCGCACGTCGGGGTGGTGGGTGATGGTGACGCGCGGGGCCGACTTGTCGGTCATCTGCGTGAGGTCGGCGCCCTGGACGCGCTCCTTGGCGTACTCGAGCGCGTTGAGGTAGCCGGTGGAGAGCGTGGCGATCGCCTTGGTGCCCACGAACATCCGCGCGTTCTCGATGACCTTGAACATCTGCGCGATGCCGTCGTGGACGTCGCCGAGGAGGGTGCCGACGGCCGGCTCGTGCTCGCCGAAGGTGACCTCGCACGTCGTGCTGACCTTGAGGCCCATCTTGTGCTCGACGTTGGTGACGTGGGCGCCGTTGCGCTCGCCGAGCTCACCCGTCTCGAGGTCGACGTGGTACTTCGGCACGATGAAGAGGCTGAGGCCCTTGGTGCCGGGACCGGCGCCCTCGGGCCGGGCGAGCACGAAGTGGACGACGTTGTCGACCATGTCGGACTCGGCCGAGGTGATGAAGCGCTTGACGCCGGTGATGTGCCACGTGCCGTCGGGCTGCTGCACGGCCTTGGTGCGGCCGGCGCCGACGTCGGAGCCGGCGTCGGGCTCGGTGAGCACCATCGTGGTGTGCCAGGCCTTGTCGACGACGTGCTTGGCGAGCTTCTTCTGGTCGTCGGTGCCGAGGTGCCACAGCAGGTTGGCGAAGGAGTAGCTCGCCGTGAACATGTGGATGGCCGGGTTGGCGCCGCACACCATCTCGGCGACAGACCAGCGCAGCGAGGCGGGCACGACCATGCCGCCGAGCTCGGCCGGGACGTCGAGGTTGCCCCAGTCGCCGTCGACGTACGCCTTGAACGACCTCTTGAACGAGTCGGGCATCGTCACGGTCTGGGTGGCGGGGTCGTAGACCGGCGGGTTGCGGTCGCTGTCGAGCAGGCTGTCGGCCAGCTCGTTCTCGGCCAGGCGCGAGACCTCACGGAGGATGTCCTTCGCCGCGTCGACGTCGACGTCGGCGTAGATGCCCTGCCCGAGCACGTCCTGACGGTTGAACACCTCGAAGAGGTTGAACTCGAGGTCGCGCACATTGCTCTTGTAGTGGCCCATCGGGACCCTCCACGTTCTGTCGCTCGTCGTGCGTCCGCGTCGGCGGGCGCGCCAAGTTACTGGCCGGTCACTTCCATGATGCTACTGACCGGTAACGAATGGCAAGGGGGTCAGGTCACGGTTGCGCCACGCTCGTCCGGCTGCTCGTCCGGATGCTCGTCCGGCTGGCGCAGCGCCGGGACAGCAGAAGGGCCCGGTCGCCGGACCGGGCCCTTCGCGTTGGAGCAGGCGGCACGAATTGCACGTACGTCTTCCCTCTGGAAGAGGGCTGTTCTGCTACTGAACTACGCCTGCGAGGCGTCGCAACCGTAGCAACAGTCGGGTGCCGTCGTCCAAACGGGCGCGCCCGTCGGCCGCCCGGTCGCAGCCGACTCCCAGCCGGCGTGCAGCGCACCGTCGGCACCGGGCGCCTATCGTCGTGCGTGACCAGACGGCGAGGTGACCTCGGGCGGGCAGGGCGCACCCTGAGCGCCTTCGTCGCCGCCGCCGTGGCCGTCGGGCTGCTGGCCGCAGGCCTCTGGACGCCTGCGGTCGCGGCCCTCGGCGGGCTGACGAATGCCGGCAGCGACGCTTTCCTGGCCCTGCCAAGCACCTTCACGATGGCGCAGCCGGCGCAGGGCTCACACATCCTCGCAGCGGACGGGTCGGTCATCGCGACTCCCCAGGACGAGGACCGCGTCGTCGTGCCCCTCTCCGAGGTGGCGCCCGTCATGCGCACCGCGCAGGTCGCGATCGAGGACAGCCGCTTCTACGACCACGGCGCCATCGACCCACAGGGCCTCGCGCGAGCCGTCCTCGAGGACCTGCGCACCGGACAGGCGTCGGAAGGCGCGTCGACACTGACCCAGCAGTTCGTCAAGCTGTCGCTCCAGGCGCAGGCGCTGCGCGATGGCCAGACCGCGGCGGCGCGCGCGGCCATCGCAAAGACGATCCCTCGCAAGCTCGAAGACCTGCGTTACGCCGTCGCCCTCGAGCGATCGTGGAGCAAGGACGAGATCCTCCAGGGCTACCTCGACCTCGCCTACTACGGCGACGGCGCGTACGGCGTCGAGGCGGCCGCGCGCCACTACTTCGACGTGCACGCGAGCGCGCTGACCCTCACCGAGGCGGCCACCCTGGCCGGACTCGTGCAGAGCCCGAGCACCACCGACCCCGCCCACCACCCACGGGCGGCGCAGGCCCGCCGCAACGTCGTGCTGGCGCGGATGAGGGCGCTCGACGAGCTGACACCGAGGCAGTATGCCGCTGCCGTGGCACGCCCGCTCTCGCGTGACCTCACGACGCGTCGCTGCGCCAGGTCGCACCCGAGCGCAACAGCCTCGGGGTCGCCGCAGCCGCCTTCGTCACCGAGCCCGGCACCGGCGCGGTGCTGGGCCTCGGCCAGGACACGGCATACGGCTCGGGTCCCGGCGCGACGGAGGTGGACTACGCCGTGGACCGACGCTACGGCGGCTCGGGCGGCTTCCAGTTCGGGTCGACGGCCAAGGCCTTCGCGCTCGTCACCGCGATGAAGCAGGGACTCGGCACCCACGCCTCCGTCGACGCGCCGGCGGCCGACAATCACCGCCCGGCGACCTTCAGTGCCAAGCAGTTTCCCCCGCCGTGCGGCGTCGGCGGCACGTGGTCGGTCTACAACGACGAGCCGTGGAAGGGTGGCTCGATGTCGCTGCGGCAGGCGACGGCGCAGTCGACCAACACCGCCTTCGTCGCCCTCGCGAGCCCCATCGGGGTCTGCGCGATCCACTCGACGATGACGGCGTTCGGCATCCACGGCGGCGACGGGCAGCCCCTCGGCACCTACCCGCCGCAGGTGGTGCTCGGCGCGCAGGCAGTGTCGCCGCAGACCATGGCCGAGGCCTACGCAGGGCTCGCCGACCACGGCACCCTGTGCGACGTGCACCCGGTGACGAGCGTCGTCCAGGGCGGGCGCACCCTCTGGGCTCCACCCCCGGACTGTCGGCGGGTGGCCGACCCGCGCGCCGTCGACCAGGCGACGCAGTACCTGGAGTACAACATGACGCACGGGTCGGGCGCCCTCAACCAGCTGCCCGGACGGCCATCCGCCGGCAAGACCGGCACGTCCGACGGCAACGCCCAGTCGTGGTTCGTCGGCTACACCCCCCCAGCTCGCCACCGCGGTGTGGGTGGGCAACCCGGTGAACCCCACCCGGCGCATGTTCGACGTGTCGATGGCGGGGAAGTCGTGCACGTCCATGACCGGCGCCTGCTACGCGGCGCCGATCTGGCGCCGGATCATGGACGGCGTGCTGTCGGGCCAGCCCGTCGAGCCGATGCCCTGAAGGCCTATGAGCCGTCGCGCACCCGTCGGGCGAAAGCCGTTGAGCGCGAACGCAGCTCGTCAATCCGACGCTCCACGAGGGATGTCGGGTCGAGGCCACCCTCCATCGCGTTCGGCAGCCGGCGCACGTGCTGCGAGCAGCTGAAGTCGGCGTGCACGAGCGTCCCGAGGCTGTTGCCCTCGCGCCCGGCCGCACCGGCCCGCTTCGCAACCCACAGCCGCACGTCAGCAGTGGCGAAGACGTCCTCGCACCAGGCGCACATCGCGCTCGCCGTGCGCGTCCGCCCTGACGCGCGCAGCACGAACGCCACGGCGTCGTCGTCGACGGGCACGACGGCATACGCCCTCTGGGGGTTGCTGCGGTCGACCCAGCCCAGGTAGTCGAGCTGCTCCCAGGGGAGCGCGTCGAGATCGTTGGGGACGCTGGCCTGTTTCGCCTCGCGGCGCGAGCAGTTCACGAGGGCAGCGCGAATCTCGTTGTCTGTCAGTGGTTTCACGGTGTTCCTGTCGGTCGGGCAGGACCGGATGGCCCGGTCAGCCGGGGTGGGGGAGGTGGCGCGGGACCGTGACCGCTGAGCAGGCCATGCCGGCCACCCACCTCTCCGCGGGCGCTCCCGCTGACTCCTGACGTCCGACGACGACTCGACCGACGGCTCCGAGGACGGAGCAGCGTCCATGGTGTGCCAGGCCCCCTCCGACCGTCCACTCGTTTTCAGAGGTTTCGTGCGTCGACGCCCCAAAGCCCGGCTTCAGGGTGTTTTGTCTCGGCAACATCTGCCGATATCGAGCCGTGACCTACACGGTTCAACGATCGTCTGCGACCGTCGATGCAGTTCATCGGCCGGGGTCCTCCCCGGCCGGCCCGCCGGTACGCCGAGTCCTGTCCGCCGGCTGGGGCAGCAGCGCATCACACGGACAGGAGCGGGGGACCCACTTTCTGGGCCGGCTAGGACCGGTCCTTGGGGTGAAGCCGCGACACGCGGCCGGGCCACTTCTGCCCGAACCCGACAGCTCACCTCGAAGGCGTGGGAAGGAAGACCGACCATGCCCGCTACGAGTCCTGCACGCCCCGGGCGCCACCGGCGCCCCGCACGTCGACTGCCGCTCCAGTCCCTCGCCATCACCCCGCTCCTCGGCGCCGCCCTCGTCCTCGGGACCGGCGGCGCACCGCCGGCCTCCACGACGGCGCCGCCCGCAGCCGCCCCCGCCCCGAGCGCCAAGGCCGCGACGAACAAGGCGGTCGACGTGGCCACCGCCCCCATCGCGACGGTGCCGCGCCGCCTGCAGGCCCTGCGCATCGCCGCCGCCCAGCGCGGCAAGCCCTACCGCTGGGGCGCAGCGGGGCCGTACGCGTTCGACTGCTCCGGCCTCATCTACTACGTCTACCGGACCAAGCTCCACGTCGCGCTGCCCCGCACCGCGAACGCGCAGCGCCTGAAGACCGTCCGGGTGGCGAAGTCCAACATCCTGGCCGGTGACCTCGTCTTCTTCATGCGCGGCGGACGGGCCTACCACGTCGGCGTCTACGCCGGTAGCGGCAAGGTCTGGCACTCGCCGCGACCGGGCCAGCGCGTGCAGCTCTCGAAGCTCTGGACGTCCGCGTGGGTGGCCGGCCGGGTCCGCTAGCCAGGCCCAGGCCTCCTCGCCGGGGCGCCTCGACCGGTGGCTCGGTCGAGGCGCCGGACGAAGCGGCGTTCGACGCCCGGCAGCGTGTCGTCCGCCGAGAGGTCGTCCGGTCCACCGTCGCGCCGGGCCCGTGCCCGCGCCCAGGTGGTGGCGGCCGTCCGGGACGCCGGCGGGTCAACCCCCCTCACGACCCGCTCGGAGCCACCGGTCGCCACGCCGTCGTCCTCCATGCGGTCACCCTCCCCGGGGCCGACCGTGACGACGAACAGGGCCGCGACGGACGCAAGGACCGGAAGGAAAGGAGCCGCAGGTCAGGTGAGCGGCCTGACCTGCGGCTCCGACGTGGAGTGCCGCCGCCTGCGCCCCCCGAGGTGACGGCATACGGCGGAACGGCAGACGGGCACGCTCACGGGTTACCGGGAGCGCACAGCTTCCCGGCCAGGACCGGTCGGCGTGGTCGCCGACGGTGCGGTGCGGGGCCACGTCCAGGCGTGCCGGACGATGAGGGCGAGGAGGACCAGCTCCAGAGCGATCCCGAGGCCGTAGAAGTACACCCAGGTCTCGCCCAGCCCGTTGAAGGCCGTGACGGGCACGTAGAGCGAGGCCACGGTGAGGTTCGTGATGCGGCTCGCCCGGGCGGGCAGCGTCATCGACAGCACGACCATCAGGATCGGGACGCTCACCAGGGCCAGCGACGTGGTCGAGAAGGTCTGCGACAGCTCGAACTCGAAGACCTTGCCGCCGAGGATGTCTTCGACGACGCCAGGAGTGAAGAAGTTGAGGATGTCCACATAGGCGTACAGGAACATGAAGCTCGTCCACGTTGCGGCGAGCTTGGCTCTCACCGGGATCCGCTGGTCTTCCAGCGTCGCGGTGGTGGGTTGACGTGTTCTCATCGTGGGCTCCGTGGTCGTGGTGGGGATGGGTGGGTCCACGATCGCTGAGTCCGGCGGCGGACACATCGGACCGAAGGCTGTGGCTGGCCGGCCGATGGCACGGTCCTTGTCTCGTTCTTTCGGCCGGTCCGCCGAACCACTCGGATCCCTAGGCTGGAGCCGTGGTCACTGTCCGGCGCCCCATCTGGCACGAGCCGCGGCCTGCTGACGCCCCACCCGTCAGTCGCCTCGATCGGCTGCTGGTGGGTGCGTTCGCGGCCGCAGCCGTGGCCGAGGGCATCGTTCGGCCGGGCCTGGCTTGGCGACCGCTCGTGACGGTGCTCGCCCTGGCGCTGGTGCCTGCCCTGCTCTGGCGGCGGGCGCGCCCCCTGACGGCCGCCGTGGTGGGGTGGGGCGTCGCCGGGCTGTTGTCGGTGCTCCAGCTGGTTGCGCACGCCGGGGACCTCGGCCTCTACTCCATGATGGCGGTCCTGCTCCTGCTCTACTCCCTGGTGCGGTGGGGCTCGGGACGGGAGATGGTCCTGGGAACGGCGTTCGTGGCGGTCGTCGTCGCGTTGGCGATGTACGCCGCCTCCGCAGCCTGGGCGGACGTCTTCGGCGGCAGCGTCCTCCTGCTGTTGTGCGTCGCCCTCGCGGCGGTGTTCCGCTACCGGGCCGACCTCTGGCATCGCCAGCAGCGCGAGATCCGTAATCAGGAGCGGGTGGCACTGGCGCGCGAGCTGCACGACACCGTGGCCCACCACGTCTCGGCCATCGCGGTGCAGGCGCAGGCCGGTGGCGTGGTCGCGAGCTTCCAGCCCGAGAGGGCCGTCGAGGTCCTGGCCGCGATCGAGTCCGAAGCCTCGCGAACCCTGGCCGAGATGAGATCCATGGTGCGGGTGCTACGTGAGGAGGACGACGTCGACTACTCACCGCAGCGGGGGGTCGCGGACCTGACTGCGCTGGCGCGCGCCGACGCGACACCCATCGTCGAGGTCTCGCTGGACGGTCCGTTGACCCCGCTCGCACGACCCGTTGACGCAGCGCTGTACCGCCTCGCGCAGGAGTCGCTCACCAACGCCGTACGGCACGCCAGGGGCGCGACCCGCGTCGGGATCGAGGTACGCCGGGAGGGCGCAGCCATCAGGCTGCGTGTCAGCGACGACGGAGAGACCGGGCCGGGGTCGACCCCGGAGCCCGGGTTCGGCCTGCTGGGCATGGCCGAACGCGCGCAGCTGCTGGGCGGATCGCTCTCAGCGGGGCCCGGTCCCGAGGGTGGCTGGGTGGTCGAGGCCGTACTGCCGGTGAAGGCGCTGGCATGAGCATCCGTGTCGTCGTGGCCGACGACCAGGACCTGGTGCGGACCGGGCTCGTCATGATCCTCGGCGCACAAGCCGATCTCGAGGTGGTGGGGGAGGCAGCAGACGGGCATGCAGCGCTCGACCTGGCGACCCGGCTACGTCCCGACGTCCTGCTCGTCGACATCCGGATGCCCGGACTCGACGGCGTCGAGGTGACGCGGCGCCTCGCCGGTCCTGGCGTGACGGACCCCATCGCGGTCGTCGTGATCACCACCTTCGATCTCGACGAGTACGTCCTCGGAGCCCTGCGCGCCGGCGCTCGCGGCTTCCTGCTCAAGGACGCCGGCCCGGAGCTCCTCGTGCAGGCCATCCACGCGGCGGCCGACGGCCAGGCGCTGATCGCCCCCAACGTCACCCGTCGCCTGCTGGCGACCTTTGCCGAGCAGTCGCCGGTGGTGCCGGTCCAGCCCAGCGACCCGCTCACCGGTCGCGAGGAGGAGGTGCTCGCGCTGGTTGCACGGGGACGGACCAACGCCGAGATCGCCACCGAGCTCTTCGTCGGCCTGAGCACGGTCAAGACGCACGTCGCATCGTTGATGTCCAAGCTCGGTGCCCGCAACCGCGTCGAGATCGCGATGTGGGCTCACGACACCAGGCGCGTGAGAGCCGACTACGGGTCGTGACCCGGGCCGCGCGCGGAAGTCTGGGCGCTGGTCGGGTGTCCGTGGCACTCGACCCCCGAGGCAGTGACCCGACGACGAAGCCGCAGGTCGGGAACCATGTCCTGACCTGCGGCTTTCGTGTGGAGCGAGCGACGGGAATCGAACCCGCGTATCCAGCTTGGGAAGCTGGCGCTCTACCATTGAGCTACGCTCGCACGGGCCGCCGGCTGATGCCCGCAGAGGGCTCGCGAGCGGCACGCGGCGTCAGTGTAGCCGACGCCGTGACAGTGCACCGACCGCGACCCCAGGGGCCACGACCGTCATGGATCTGACCAAGCAGTCCGCCTTCGTCGAGCACGTCCGCGGACGGGGCGGCGCCACGGCCCAGGTGGCCGTGACCCTCGAGCAGTTCTTCGAGGGCAACGACTGCGAGTGGTGCATCGCCCCCAACCGCCCCGAGGACGTGCCGCTCGAGACGGTGCGACGGGTCCTCTTCGACCTGCGCTCGCATCCCGACGTGCACGACGTCCGCGTCGAGCTCGACGTGCTCGAGTTCCAGGACTTCCCGGACGATGAATGGCCTTACGCCAGTGGGGTGGCCGTCATCACGACGCTCCAGCCCGAGGAGGTCGACGCGATGACGATCGACGCCGACACCGAGGCGAGCGGCGGCCCGGCTGCCGGTGCCGACTGGCTCGTCGACGCGCCGACGGTGCCGCAGGGACACCACTACGTCGGGGTGTGGTGGGACTGATGTCCGCGGGTGGCGCGCCCGTCGCGCTGAGCGGTGTCGAGCAGGTCACCGACGCGCTCTGCTACCACGGCGAGGGCCCGGTCTGGTCGCCGTCCTGGGGAGGGTTGCGCTGGGTGGACCTGCTGGCCGGCGACGTCCTCACCCTCCGCGCCGACGGCTCGGTCGAGCGCCTGCACGTCGGCGCGGTGGCAGCGTTCCTGCGCCCCCGTACGCGGGGTGGCTGGGTCGTCGCCACCGAGCGCGGGCTGGCGCTGGCCGGCGAGCCAGACGGCATACCGGAGCCGTGGTTCGACCTCTGGGACGACCCGTCCATCCGGATGAACGAGGGCGGCGTGGACGCCGAGGGCCGACTGTGGGCGGGCACCATGGGCTACGACCGCGTGCCCGGCAGCGCGACCCTCTACCGCGTCGACGCCGACGGGTCCGTGGAGACCGTGGTCCCCGACGCGACGATCTCGAACGGCATCGACCTGTCACCCGACGGCACCCTCGCCTACTACGACGACACCCCGACCGGGCGCACCGACGTCTTCGACGTCGTCGACGGCGAGCTGGTGAACCGCCGGCCCTTCGTCACCCACGACGCCGGCCATCCCGACGGGCTCACCGTCGACAGCGCGGGCAACGTCTGGGTCGCTCTCAACGGCGCGGGGCGCGTGCGTTGCTTCTCGCCGACGGGCGACGTGCTCGCGGAGGTCGCGCTGCCGGTGCGGCTCACGACGGCGTGCACCTTCGGCGGGGACGACCTCCGTGACCTCTACGTCACGACGTCGCGCGAGAACCTCGACGACCCCGAGCCGCAGGCCGGTGCCCTCTTCAGGGTGCGGGTGTCCGTGCCCGGCCAGCCGGTGCGCGCCTTCGCGGGCTGAGTCACACCGCTGCTTCCCGGGGGCGTATGCCGTCCGATCGGGCAGGCAGCTTCAGCCGGCGTGGGTGACGCCCCCGTCGGGGGAGTAGCCGAACATCGAGATCGACCGGCCCGGCCGATGGGGGAGGCCGGCCATGGGCTCGCCCGGCGTCGCACCATCGGGACCGCCGGCCGCGTCGCCGGATCCCACGCCGAGCAGGCTGCGCGTCAGCCGCTGGGAGTCCGACAGCAGCTCGTCGAGGGCCCCGCCGAGGTGGTCGTCGGCGGGTGGCTCGTCGCGCAGCGCCGCGGCGAGCACCGCGCGGCGCACGAGCTCCTTCGCGAACGACGCCGTGGTGCCCTCGGTACGGGCAGCAGCGACCGACATGGCCTCGTCGCCGAAGAGGTGGCCGCCGTAGAGGCGGAGCAGCTCGAGCCGCCCCTCGAGGTCGGGCAGCGGGATCTCCGCCGCGAGGTCGACGCGACCGGGCCGCTGCGACAGCGCGACCTCGAGGTCCTCGACGCGGTTGGTCGTCAGCACGAACGCGACGTCGGCGTCGGCGTCGAGGCCGTCCAGGGCGTCGAGCACCTCGAACAGCAGCGGTGAGGCTCCCATCGAGAAGGAGCGGTCCTCGGCGACGAGGTCGCAGTCCTCGAGGACGACGATCGCCGGCTGGTGCGCCCGGGCGACCTTCGCGGCGTCGTGGACGAAACGCAGCGAGCCGCCGCTCAGCAGGACCGCAGTGGTGCCGGGAGTGGACGAGAGCAGGTGGCGCACGGTGTGCGTCTTGCCGGTGCCGGGCGGTCCGTAGAGCAGGACGCCACGCTTGAGGTGCTGGCCATGGGCGAGGAGCCGCGCGCGCTGCTCGCCCATCCCGATGACGTGGTGCGACACCCGCTCGAGCAGGCCGTCGGGGAGCACGACCGCCCCGGCGTCGACCGACGGGCGCTCCACGAACGTCACCCCGCTGATGCCGGGGCCGTAGGGGTCACTGCCGAACGTGACGACCTGGCCCCGGAGGACGCTCCGCTCGTCCATGAGCTGCTGCACGCGCGCCATGAGCGACTCGGCCAGGTCACGGTCGGTGCACATCACCTCGATGCTGCCCACCTCGCGCCCGAACTGCCGGTTGGCGCCCTGCTGGCGCACGGCGACGGGGGTGCCCTCGAAGCGGAAGAGCCGGATGCCCGAGGTGACCACCTGGCGGCTGTCGTCCTTGCCGGGGCCGGTGGGCATGCGGTCGTAGTCGACCTGGCCGACCGGCAGCCCCGACCCGTGGAGCCCCTGCACCAGGTCGCCCAGCGACATGTGGTGGCGCATGTCGCCGGCGATGCCGACGATCGAGCGGTCGGGGTCGTCGTCGGACACCTCGCCGAGCGCGAGGTCGGCATCGACCATCCGGTGCGGTGGCACGGGCTGCGCGACGACCGCCAGCGCGCGCGGTTCCACCCCGAGGTGGTCGGCGAGCACGTCGACGAGGCGCGGGCCGCCGCCGTCGCCCGGGACCCGCTCGAGCACGGCCCGCACGACGCGGTGGAGGTCGTCGAGCAGCGGGTCGACCGACGACGCGGGGGAGTCGTGCCCTGTTGCCTTCGAGGTGGCGTTCGAGGTGGCGTTCGAGGGGTCCATGACGTGACGATAGGCGGCGCGCGAGGTCCACAGGGCAGGAGTGCGGGAGCGATTCCGGCACCGCGTTATAGCCTCGACCCGTGCTGCTCTCCGACAAGGACATCCGGGCCGAGATCTCCGCCGAGCGGGTCGTGCTCGACCCCTGGGACCCGCAGATGGTCCAGCCCTCCAGCGTCGACGTCCGGCTGGACAAGTTCTTCCGCCTCTTCGACAACCACAAGTACCCCTACATCGACCCGGCGGCCGAGCAGCCCGACCTCACCCGCCTCGTCGAGGTCGGCCCGGACGAGGAGGGCTTCGTCCTGCACCCCGGCGAGTTCGTGCTCGGGTCGACGCTCGAGACGGTCACGCTGCCCGACGACCTCGCGGCCCGCGTCGAGGGCAAGAGCTCGCTGGGCCGGCTCGGTCTGCTCACCCACGCCACAGCCGGCTTCGTCGACCCCGGGTTCAGCGGCCACGTCACCCTCGAGCTGTCCAACGTCGCGACGCTGCCGATCATGCTCTACCCCGGCATGAAGATCGGACAGCTCTGCTTCTTCAGGCTCAGCTCGCCGTCCGAGAACCCCTACGGCTCAGCGACATACGGCTCCCACTACCAGGGCCAGCGCGGCCCGACCGCGAGCCGGTCGTTCAAGAACTTCCACCGCACGCAGGTGTGAGCACCACATCCCGGGCGTCCAGGTCCGCCGGGCCGACGCAGCCGACCGAGCCGACCGAGCCGACCCGTGCCGACTCACGTATGCCGCTCGCGTCCCTCGCGTGGGACGCGCAGCCTGCCCGCGCCGGGGTGGTCGTCCTCGTCATGCACGGGGGCGCGGTCGACGGGTTCGAGGTCAACCACCCCTGGTCGCACAACGTGGCCCGGCTCGTGCCGTTCGCGCGTGCCCTGCGCAGGGTGCCGGGGCCGGTCGCGGTGGCGCGCCTGCGCTTCCGGGTGCGCGGCTGGAACGGTGAGCAGCGCATGCCCGTCGTCGACGCGCGGTGGGCGCTGCGGCAGATCCGCGAGACCTGCCCCGGCCGGCCGATCGCGCTCGTCGGCCACTCGATGGGCGGTCGCGTCGCCATGCACCTCGGCGACGAGGAGGACGTCCGGCTGGTGCTGGCGCTCGCGCCGTGGATCGAGCCCGACGACCCCTGGCCGGGCGTGGGACGACGCACCGTCGTCATCCACGGCGACCGCGACATCGTCTGCGGCCTCAGCCGGTCGCGAGAGCGCATCGAGAAGATGCAGGCGGAGGGTCTCGACGCGACCCTCGTGCGCGTCGCCCGCTCCGACCACGCGATGCTCGTGCGCGCGCCGCTGTGGACCGCGCTCGTCACCGAGACCGTCGCCGCGACCTTCGCGCCGGAGCTGGGTGGCTCGGGCGAGCCTCGGTCGGGCCCGATCGGCGCCGTCGTGGCGCGGGTCGTGCACTCCGGGGGCACCACGATCGACATCTGAGGCGACGCGTCCGATCCCGGTCGGGCGGGCGCTCGCCCCCGCGACGGCAGGCTCAGTCGAACGGCAGCGGCGTCGCGGCGACCCAGTGGTCGACGACGTCGACGGCGGCCGCCACGCTCGGTGCGAGGTCGTGGTCGTCCAGCTCCGCCACGAGGTGCGTGCACCGGGCCACCAGGTCGGCCAGCTCGCCGGAGACGCGTCGACCGCCGAGGTCGAGCGCACGGACAGCCGCGACGAGCTCGAGGGCTATGAGCTGCCGGTAGGCGTCGGCGGCCTCGCCGAGGCGCGCGGTGGACACGGACGCGTGGCTCGCCCCGTCCTCGACGCCGGCGGACACCGAGACCCACTGGATCGAGCGCGCCGCCGATGCGGCCTCGCGGATGAGGGCCATGGCCGAGGCGGCGCCGTACTCGAGGATCAGCAGGCCCGAGGACCCCGCCTTCGGCCCGGCGAGGAAGCGGGGGAGACCGCTCGCGGCGTCGGTGAGCAGGTGCGAGATGCGGGAGGCGATGGTGTGTGCCGAGCCCACGAGGGCGAGCAGGGAGGCGTCGACCGCGAGCGCGAGGTAGGCCTGGTGGAAGCCGCCGTGGTGCGCGACGGTGGGTGGGTCCGACTGCACCACAGCGGGATTCTCGCTGCCGGTGTTGACGAGCGCCTCGACGATCCGGCGCAGGATTCCCATCTGGTCGAGCAGCGGGCCGTGCACCTGCGGGAAGGTGCGCAGCCCGAAGAAGTCCTGGATCTGCGCCGGCTCGACCATGTCGGCCTGCACCAGCCGGGTGACCGTCGCCGCTGCGGTGACGGCGCCCGGGAAGGGCGTGACCTTTTCGACAACCGGCCCGAAGGCCTCGGGGTTGCCGCGCAGCGCGACGAACGACAGGGCGCAGACGGCCATGGCCACCTCGGCGAGGCGGGCCAGCTCGGCGCATCCGTGGGCCGCCTCTGCGAGGGTGAAGGCGCTGCTCGACATGAGGGGGAGCGCGTCGGCGTCGTCGAGCGGCGCAGGGGTGCGGAACGTCCCGTCGCCACAGGGGCGCTCGCCGAGGAGCGTCAGGCCGACCTCGGCGAGCGCGGTGAGGTCGCCGGTGCCGATGGCGCCCCGGCGGTGCACCACCGGAAGCTGCGGGTCGTCGGCCCTCACGGCGTCGACGAGCGCGTGCAGGAGGGCCTCGCTCGCGCCGGACGCCCCCGCGAGGAGCTGGTTGACGCGGATCGCGAGGGCGCTGCGCACCATCGGTGCCGGGAACGGCTCACCCCACCCCGCGCTGTGGCTGCGCAGCAGGGCGTGTCCCGGTCGGGGTGAGGCATTGACCTGGTCGCGGTTGGCGCCGACGCCGGACGTCCTGCCGTAGACGGGCCGCAGCGCGGCGACGATCCGTGCCGTTCGGGCTGCCCGGTCGACACCGGACGCGGCCTCGGCGTCGACGACGAAGGTGGCGCGCCGGCCCAGGGCGTCGATCTCCGCGACCGTCAGCTGCTTTCCCGTCAGGGTGATCGTCATGTGGGGTCCTCGGATCACGGCGTGAGATTCCTCGGGCAACAGGCTGTTGCTCTCACTTCGCAGTGTGCCAGACTGCCACTGTGCAGCAAAGGCTTGCCGCTGGATGAAATGCGGTACGGCTCTCCCCTCGATGGCACGACGAGGTGTCACCCATGGCACGACCAGCACGTTCCACCACCGTCCCGGCCTCTGGCCCGGCCTCGCCCGGCGTCGACCGAGCGGTGTCAGCGCCCGGAGGGGCGGCCACCCGCTCCGTCGAGCGCGCGCTCGGCCTCCTCGCGCACGTCTGCGAGTCCGCCCCCGTCAGCCTCTCGGAGTGCGCGAAGGTCGTCGGACTGTCCCCGACGACGGCCCTGCGCCTCCTGCGCACCCTCGAAGGGCTCGACTTCGTCAGCAGGGACGCGGGTGGCGACTTCCATCCAGGGTCGTTGGCCTTCCGGTTCGGGGCGATCGCGCTCGGGCGCAACCAGATGGTCAAGGCGGCCGAGCCGGCACTCGAGCGGCTCAGCGTCCAGTGCGGGGAGTCGGCGTACCTCGGCATCGCGGGACGATCCGACGAGGCGGTCTACATCGCGATGGCCGAAGGGACCTTCTCGATCCGCCACGCCGGTTGGGTCGGACGCACCGTGCCGGTCGACCGCACGGCCATCGGCGCTGCCCTGCAGGGGCGAACCCCGGAATGCGGGTATGTGGTGGTGCGTTCGAAGGTCGAAGAGGACGTCACGGCCATCGCAGCCCCGATCGCGTGGACGGGCGGCATCGCAGGGGCCCTCAATGTCGTGGGACCCTCGTATCGTCTTGACCAGCAACGAAGCCGTGACGTCGGCGAAGCCGTCGCCGCGGAGGCTCGAACGATCGCGCGAACCCTGTTCCCGACCCATCACACGAATGAGGTGACGAGCCGATGATCCGGTTCGAGTCCGTGACCAAGGAGTTCCCCGACGGCACCGTCGCCGTCGACGCGCTCAGCCTGACGGCGCCGACCGGCAAGATCACGGTGCTCGTCGGCCCGTCCGGCTGTGGCAAGACCACGTCGCTGCGCATGATCAACCGGATGATCGAGCCGACCGGCGGCCGCATCCTCATCGACGACCGCGACACGTCCACGATCGACGCCGCCGAGCTGCGCCGTGGCATCGGCTACGTCATCCAGCACGCGGGGCTCTTCCCGCACCGCACGATCCTCGCCAACATCACCACCGTCCCGCTGCTGCTCGGGTGGGACAAGGCCAAGGCGACGAGCCACGCGCTAGAGCTCATGGACCGCGTCGGGCTGCCGCAGTCCTTCGCCAAGCGGTACCCCTCGCAGCTCTCCGGCGGCCAGCAGCAGCGCGTCGGCGTCGCCCGCGCCCTCGCCGCCGACCCGCCGGTGATGCTGATGGACGAGCCGTTCAGCGCGGTGGACCCGATCGTGCGCGAGCAGCTCCAGGACGAGTTCCTGCGCCTGCAGGAGGAGATCGGCAAGACCATCGTCTTCGTCACCCACGACATCGACGAGGCGATCAAGCTCGGCGACCAGGTGGCGGTCCTCAGGGTCGGGGGCAGGCTCGCCCAGCTCGCCGCCCCCGAGGAGCTGCTGTCACGGCCGGTCGACGACTTCGTGGCCGACTTCGTCGGGCGAGACCGCGGGTACCGCACGCTCGGCTTCCGCACCGCACCGTTCCCCACCAGCTCCGAGCCGACGGTCCGCCTCGGCGCGTCCGCCGCTGACGCGCGGGGGGTGACCGACGACCCGTGGGTCCTCGTGCTCGACGACGACGACCACCCCGTCGGCTGGGTCGAGCGGGAGCGCCTGGACGGGACGGTGACGCGTGATGCCCTCCACCGGGGCGGCACCGTGGCCTCGACCGACGGTCCGCTGCGGCAGGCGCTCGACGCCGCGCTGTCGGCGCCGTCCGGCCGCGGTGTCATCGTGGGGCCCGACGGCGTCTTCGTCGGCACCGTGCGGGCCCGAGACCTCATCGAGCCCATCGAGGCGAGCGCCGCCCGCGAGCGTGCCGCCTCCTCCGCCGACGCCTCCGGCGACGAGGCCGGCGAGGGGGCCGGCGAGGGGATCGTCGTGGCAGAGCCGAAGGCGCTCTGATGGACTGGTTCACCTCGCACCTCGACGACGTGTGGCGGCTCTCCGTCATCCACGCCTACCTGGCGGGTATCCCGCTCCTGCTCGGCCTGGTCGTCGCGCTGCCCCTGGGGTGGCTCGCGCGGCGCTTCTCCTGGGCCTACCCGCCGCTCATCATCGGCACCGGGCTGCTCTACACGCTGCCCTCGCTGGCCGTCTTCATCCTCCTTCCCGGCATCCTGCACACCCAGATCCTCGACCCCGTCAACGTGCTCGTGGCCATGACGGTCTACACCGTGGCCCTGCTCGTGCGCACGGTCGCCGACGGCCTCGGCGCGATCCCGGACGACGTGCGGCTCGCCGCCAACGCCATGGGCTACCGGCCCGTCCGCCGGCTCCTGGGTGTCGAGCTGCCGCTCGCGGTGCCCGTCATCTCGGCGGGCCTGCGCGTCGCGGCGGTCAGCAACGTCAGCATCGTCAGCGTCGCGGCCATCATCGGCGTCGAGCAGCTCGGCTCGCTCTTCACCGACGGCTTCAACCGTGACTTCTTCGCGCCGATCGTCACGGGGATCATCGCCTGTGGCGTCCTGTCGCTGCTCTTCGACGTCGTCATCGTCGTCGTCACCCGGCTGCTGACGCCCTGGACCCGAGCGAGGGCCGCATCGTGATCAACGACATCATCGCCTGGCTCACCGACTCCGCCCACCGCGACGACATCGTCCAGCGGCTCCTCGAGCACCTCCAGTACGTCCTCCTCGCGACCGTCATCGCCGCGGGCGTGGCGATCCCGGCCGGCATGTGGGTCGGCCACACAGGGCGCGGCAAGTTCGCCGTCGTCAACATCTCCGGCTTCGCCCGTGCCATCCCGACGCTCGGCCTGCTGTTCTTCATCGTGCTGTGGCTCGGGCCGAGCCTGTCCGGCGACCTCGCCTTCCTGCTCCCGAGCCTCATCGTGCTCGTCGTGCTCGCGATCCCGCCGATCCTCGCCGGCACCTACGCCGGCATCGACGAGGTCGACCCGGCGGCCCGTGACGCGGCTCGCGGAATGGGAATGCGTGGCTGGCAGGTGCTGTTCAAGGTTGAGGTGCCGTGCGCCCTCCCACTCATCTTCTCGGGTCTGCGCTCGGCGTTGTTGCAGGTCGTGGCCACCGCGACCATCGCTGCGACGGTCGGGCTCGGCGGGCTCGGTCGTTTCCTCATCGATGGTCTGGCGGTCCGCGACTACCCCCAGATGGCCTCTGGCGCCGTCCTCGTCGCCGCCCTGGCCCTCGTCATCGATCTCGTCGCCGCCGTCGTCCAGCGGTTCGCCGTCTCACGCGGTGTCACCGGACGGTTCCGCACCAGACGCGCCCGCGTCGCGGTCGGGTCCACCGCAGAGTCACCGGCCACCGCAGAGTCACCGGCCACCACGACGGTCGGCACGGCCCACTGATCCCCCAGCTCAGCGCCCACAGGAAAGAGAAGAGCATGACGCACACCAAGACGGTTCTCACGGCGGTCTCCGCCCTGGCTCTCGCCGGTCTCGCGGCTTGCGGGTCGAGTAGTGGAGGCGACCCGCTCGCCCAGCCGACCGGCGCGGGGTCCAAGGCCCCCAGCGGCACCATCGTCGTCGGGTCGGCGAACTTCCCCGAGTCCGAGCTGCTCATGGACATCTACGCCGGAGCGCTCAAGGCCAAGGGCGTCACCGTCGACACCAAGCCCAACATCGGCAGCCGTGAGACGTACATCCCGGCTCTCAAGGACGGCTCGATCGACCTCGTCCCCGAGTACACCGGCGTCCTCGACCAGTACTTCAACAAGTCCGCCAAGGCGACCGACTCGCAGGCCGTCTACGACGAGCTCAAGGCGTCCCTTCCGTCCGGGCTCCAGGTGCTCGAGAAGTCGGCGGCCGAGGACAAGGACGCCGTCGTCGTCACCAAGGACACCGCGACGAAGTACAACCTCAAGTCGATCGCCGACCTCGGGCCCGTGGCCAAGGACCTCGTCCTCGGCGGCCCGCCCGAGTGGAAGACCCGCGAGTCCGGCGTGCCCGGGCTGAAGAAGGTGTACGGCCTGAACTTCAAGGAGTTCAAGCCGCTCGATGCGGGTGGCCCGCTCACGGTCCAGGCCCTGAAGAACGGCCAGGTGCAGGCAGCCAACCTCTTCACCACCGACCCGAACGTGCCCGCGAACGGTTTCGTCGTCCTCGAGGACCCCAAGTCGTTCTTCGCGGCGCAGAACGTCGTCCCCCTCATCACGAAGTCGAAGGTCAACGACACCGTCTCGTCGGCGCTGAACGCGGTGTCGGCCAAGCTCGACACCTCGACGCTGGCCGGTCTCGTCAAGCAGGTCGTCATCGACAAGAAGGACGCCGAGGACGTGGCGTCGGAGTTCCTCAAGCAGGCCGGACTGGCCTGACCCCGGGCCCCGCGCCCAGCAGATCGACGGAGCAGCTCGTCCTCACCGGGGGCGAGCTGTTCCTCGACCGCGGGAATGAGGTCACGGCGAGAATGGTTCTCATGTGCGACGGATGAGGATCCGTCCCCGAGAGCAGAGGAGCAGTCCCCTTGGCCAAGCGCACCGACCTTCGCCCCGTCGTCACCCTGCGGTCGACGGCAGGCACGGGCTTCAGCTACGTCACGACGAAGAACCGCCGCACCCAGCCCGACCGGCTCGTGCTGCGCAAGTTCGACCCGGTCGTGCGCGAGCACGTCGACTTCCGCGAGACCCGCTGAGCCCGACGCAGCGCACGCCGACATCCAGAGAGCACCCCGTCACCTCGGTGACGGGGTGCTCTCTCGATGTCGGGTGCCGGCTAGCGCACCAGTGGCCGGCTCTCGCTGGGTGCTGGAGCGTCGGACGACTCGGGGGCAGGCAGTGACCACGTGACGGTGACCGGCTGGGGGGCCAGCGGCGCGAAGGCGGCCACGACGTCGATGGCGTCACGGATGAGCTGGACCAGACGGTCCTCGGGGTCGTCGATGCAGGCGCGGGCGATCCCGTCGACGGCCAGGGCGACGATCTTGGCGGCGTTGGCGGGGCGCACGGCTGCGGCGTTGAACCCGAGGCGGGCCAGGTGGATGCGGGCCCAGCGCTCGGCAGCGGGCGCGGTCGCCAAGGCTGCCCGTGAGGCCTTGGAGAGCTGGCCAGGGGTCCGGCCGTCCTGCTCGGCGAGGACGCCTTCGGCGTTGAGGATCGCGAGCGCCATGACGTTCTGGCGTTCCTCGGCCGCCACCGGGAGTGCCGAGCGGGCGGCGGTGAGCACGAGCGCGGCGGGCACGCGGGGGTCGTCCGGGTTGAGCCCGACGACCTCGGGGATCATCGTCACGAGCCGTTGCCGGTGCGTCTCGTCGAGCATGTCGTTGACGCAGCGGGCGAGGGTCGAGAGCACGGGATGCGTGCACGCGGGGTGGTCGCTCCATCGTTCACCGGCGAGGAACGAGGCCATCTCCATGAAGCAGGCGCCCTTGCGTGGGCTGCGGTGCCGGCCTCGTGACAGCACCGGCACACCGTCTGGGACGAAGGGGGCTCGTCGTGACATCGTCGCTCCTCGGACTTTCCCTCGGGACCCTGCGGTCAGGTCCTTTCATGGTGCGCCTCAAACCCGCGCTTGACCACCCTTTGGTCCTACCCAGCGCTCCACGGTCCGGTCGGGCGTGCTGTGGCTTTCCGCTCGAACCTGTCGGACGGGTCGCCACGCCGTGCACAATCGGCGCATGCCCGTCGACGAGGAGAGCTCCGCGCGACCGGACTCCGAGAGCGCCGGCGTCCGCGCCCACGTTGCCGACTCGTGGCTGCGTTCGGCGGCGGCCGGGGTGCAGGTCGACACCGTGGACGCGCCGATCACGCTGCCGGGCGACGCCCTGCGCGACCACCGTTCCGCGCACCCCCTCGCGAGGGTGTTCCCGCTGCTCGACGACGTGCTCGGCCAGGCGGCCCGGGACTGCGACGCCGTCATGGCAGTCTCGGACGCGGCGGGGCAGCTGCTGTGGGTGTGCGGCACGCCGAGCGTCCTGCGCCGGGCGGAGTCGATCGGCTTCGTCGAGGGCAGCAACTGGGACGAGCGGCTCGCCGGCACCAACGCACCGGGGATGGCGTTGCGCCTCGACAGCTCGGTCAACGTCCTCGGCGCTGAGCACTTCCGTCGTTCGGTGCAGCACTGGAGCTGTGCGGCGACGACGATCCACGACCCCGCCGACCAGAGCATCCTCGGGGTCCTCGACATCACCGGCGGCGACGAGATCGGCGTGCCACAGACCATGGCGATGGTGCGCGCCGCAGCGCGGATGGCCGAGTCCGAGCTCGCGCGCGAGCTCCTCGTTCGCTCGCGCAGTGCGCCCGTTCCCGACGTGGCGGCGGGCGGAGGCCTGACCGTCCTGATGGAGTCGCTCGGCCGCAACGACACGCTGCTCACCGTCGACGACGGGCGCGGCCGTCGCCAGACCGTGCGCCTGAGCCCACGCCACAGCGAGATCCTGCTCCTGCTCGCGTCGGCCCCCCGAGGCCTCTCCGGCGACGAGCTCGCCGTGCTCCTCTACGAGGAGGACAGCAGCGCCTCGACCCTGCGCGTGGAGATGGGCCGGCTGCGCGGACTGCTCGGCGACGACCTGCTCGCGTCGCGGCCCTACCGGCTCGTCGCCGGGCTCGCGGGCGACTGGCTCGCCGTCGAGGCGCACCTCGCGGCCGGCGACGTGGCGAGCGCGATGCGCGCCTACCGGGGACCCCTGCTGCCCCGCTCGGTCGCCCCCGGCGTGGTGCGGCTGCGCGAGAGCATCGAGGGCGACGTGCGCACCGCGATCCTGCGCAGCGGACGGGCGGACCTGATGTCGGCCTGGACCCGCTCCGCGTCGGGGGCCGACGACTACGAGATGTGGCAGGCCCAGGCACAGGTGCTCGGCCCGAGTTCACCGCTGCTGCCACTGGTGCAGAACCAGATCCAGCGCCTCGACCGCGAGCTCGGCAGTCCCTGACCCGACAGCGACTGGCCTCTCGACTCCCGTGGGCGTGCCCCGGGCGTATGCCGCCTCGCCGGCTCTCGGCGACACGTGACGCAACGTGGTTGCAACGTTGCGCTGCCTAACGTCCTGGCAACCCCGTGGGAGGGGACCACCAAGGATGTTGGGAGAACCACCATGACCGTCTACGCACCCCCCGGAGCGCCGGACTCGCTCGTCACCGTGCTCGACCGCTACGGCCACTTCATCGGCGGCAACTGGGTCGACCCGAAGAAGGGCCTCTGGTTCGAGAACACCTCGCCGGTCAACGGCAAGCCGTTCTGCGAGATCGCCCGCGGCACCGAGGAGGACATCGAGGCCGCCCTCGACGCCGCCCACGCCGCCGCTCCCGCTTGGGGCCGCACGAGCCTCGGCGAGCGCTCGCTCATCCTCAACCGGATCGCCGACCGCATCGAGGAGAACCTCGAGGCCCTGGCCGTCGCCGAGACGTGGGAGAACGGCAAGGCCGTTCGCGAGACCCTCGCCGCCGACCTGCCGCTGGCCGTCGACCACTTCCGCTACTTCGCGGGCGTGCTTCGCGGACAGGAGGGTTCGAGCTCGGAGATCGACGAGAACACCGTCGCCTACCACTTCCACGAGCCGCTGGGCGTCGTCGGCCAGATCATTCCGTGGAACTTCCCGATCCTCATGGCCGTGTGGAAGCTCGCCCCCGCCCTCGCCGCGGGCAACTGTGTCGTGCTCAAGCCGGCAGAGCAGACGCCGTGGTCGATCCTCAAGGTCGTCGAGCTCATCGGTGACCTGCTGCCGCCGGGTGTCGTGAACGTCGTCAACGGTTTCGGCGTCGAGGCCGGCAAGCCGCTCGCGAGCAGCCCGCGCATCGCGAAGATCGCCTTCACCGGCGAGACGACGACGGGCCGGCTCATCATGCAGTACGCGAGCCAGAACATCATCCCGGTCACGCTCGAGCTCGGCGGCAAGAGCCCGAACGTCTTCTTCGAGGACGTCGCGCAGGAGCGGGATGCCTTCTACGACAAGGCTCTCGAGGGTTTCACGATGTTCGCGCTCAACCAGGGTGAGGTCTGCACCTGCCCGTCACGCGCACTCGTGCAGAGCTCCATCTACTCCGACTTCGTGCCCGACGCCGTGGCCCGTGTCGAGAAGATCAAGCAGGGCAACCCGCTCGACACCGAGACGACGATGGGGGCCCAGGCGAGCAACGACCAGCTCGAGAAGATCCTCTCCTACCTCGACATCGGCCGTCAGGAAGGTGCGAAGGTGCTCACCGGCGGTGAGCGCAACGTGCTGGACGGCGACCTCGCCGAGGGCTACTACGTGGCCCCGACCGTCTTCGAGGGCAACAACTCGATGCGCATCTTCCAGGAGGAGATCTTCGGTCCGGTCGTGTCGCTCACGAGCTTCGAGGACGAGGTCGACGCGCTCGCCATCAGCAACGACACCCTGTACGGCCTGGGAGCCGGCGTGTGGACGCGGGACGGCGCACGTGCGTACCGGATGGGCCGCGGCATCAAGGCCGGGCGGGTGTGGACGAACTGCTACCACCAGTACCCGGCGCACGCCGCCTTCGGTGGCTACAAGCAGTCGGGCATCGGACGGGAGAACCACAAGATGATGCTCGACCACTACCAGCAGACGAAGAACCTCCTCGTCTCCTACTCGCCCGACGCGCTCGGCTTCTTCTGACCGGGACGTGCCCGTGTCGCAGGAGCCCGCACAGGCGGTCGCACCCGGAGAGCCCATGGCTTCCCCCAGCCGGGTCGACCTCACCGGTGAGGCGGCGGACCTGCTCCGCCGCCTCACCGGGATCCACGGTGAGCTGATGTTCCACCAGTCGGGTGGCTGCTGCGACGGCAGCTCGCCCATGTGTTTTCCGGCCGGCGACTTCCTGACGAGCGAGGTGGACGTCCATCTCGGCGACCTCGTCGTGGACGGGCTCGCCGAGCCGGTCGCCTTCTGGATGTCGGCGTCGCAGTACGAGTACTGGAAGCACACACACCTGACCGTCGACGTCGTCAAGGGTCGCGGCAGCGGTTTCTCGGTAGAGGCGCCGGAGGGAGTGCGGTTCCTCATCCGCTCGCGCCTGTTCACCGACGCCGAGAGCGCGCAGCTCAGCCTGCTCCCGCCGAGGGTCGGACGGCCACCGACGGGCTGACGAGGCGTCGGGCCGGCTTCCCTGCCGAAGCCGGCCCGACGCGTACTCGGTGAGAGCGCTCAGGTGGTGCGCTCGGCCGTCACGTCGTCACGGGACGAAGGCGCTGACCCGTGTCGACCAGTTGGCGAGCGCCGTCCGAACGCCCGGGCCGTGGCTCGCCCCGGCGCAGGTGCCGAGCAGGTTGTCGCCCGTGCCGCCCGCGAAGAACGGGCCACCCCACGCGGTGTAGTCACAGGCGCTCGCGACGTACTCGCTCGCGACCCACACGGTGCCGCCGTCGACCGCGGCGGCGCCGTAGTCACCCCACCTGGTGCGGGGCGGGTTGCCGACCTGGGCCTTGTAGCTGGTGAAGCCGTCCGCCGTGGCCTTTCCCTGTCCGTTGGGAACCACGTTCCACGGGCCGAGCCCGGTGAGGGCGTCGATCGGTGCGTACGCGGCGCTGGGGAAGAGTGAGTCACCGGTCGCGGTGAAGGCCATGACGCCTCGACCGCTCGACGTGACGCCGATGGCGGGGTACGTGAAGTCCGTGCCGGCCTCGGTGAGGTAGCCGGAGAGCCCGATCTTGGGTGCCAGCGTCGCACCACCGGGCTTGACGACGTACCACGCGATACCCGCCCGGTTCGTGGTGGTGTCCTGCGGCGTTACCGCAGTGTCGAGTGCACCCCAGAGCTTGCCGTTCGCGTACGTCACCTGCTGCATGCGGGTGTCGTTCGAGTCGGGCGTGGAGACGACCTCGCTGGACGGAGCGCCGACGAGGAGCCGGTAGCAACCGAACTGGCCGTTGAACAGCTGCGTCGTCGTGTCACCGAGGCAGTGTCCCTGGGGCGTGGTGATCCCGGGAGGGGTCCCTGACCCGGGCTGGTGCTGCTTCGGCGGCAGCGCATATCTCCCGACGTCCACCAGCCGGTTGGCCAGGTGGAGGTTGGGGCTGCTCGTGTTGAGCGAGCCGGTGTTCGTCAGGGACCAGACGACGATCTGCTGCGACACGTAGTCGCCGCCGGTGCCGGCCTTCGGGTGGGTCGCCTCGTCCGCGGCGTTCGAGCTGAGGAAGTACTCGGTGCCGTTGTTGCTGAGGTTGAACGACGAGGCGCCCGGTGACTGGGCCGGCCAGACCGTGAAGCCGGGCTGGGTGGGTCCGGCGTCGCTCGGAGCGGCCACCAGGCCGGACGTGTCGATGTGCTGCGTGGCGACGTTCGCTGCACCCGCGGCCAGCTGCGCCTTGGACAGGGCGTAGATCTGGGCGCCGGCGAAGCCGTTCGCGGTCCAGGGATACGCGTTCGTCGTGAGGTAGACGCCGTTGGCGTCCGCGCCGATGTGCGGGTAGTCGCCGAGGTACGGGCCGGGGTTGACTCCGCCGGTGTTCGTGCCGTCGTTCGTCACGTCGAGCTTGTAGATGTTCCACGAGCCCACCGGGTTCGACGTCTGCGACACCGCGAGGTCGAGGTGGTTGACGAAGTTCAACGAGCCGTCGGCGGCACGGTCGAGCGTGAGCACGACGAGGAAGAACCGCTGGGTCGCGGCGTCGAAGATGCACGTCGGGTCGGTGAGCTCCGGCCCGAGCGCGCCGGTGGCGCGGTTGACGGCGGGCGCGTACCCGTAGAAGGAGTTGAGGTCGACGGCATGGTGGACGTCGCGCGGGAATCCGGCCACGATGTTCGTCGCCGTGTTGTCGGGCAGCTGTGACACCCCGGCAGGGTCGTAGACGTTGAAGACGTCGTTGACCGCTTCGACGACGTGCCCGGCACCGACGCAGAGCGCCTGGTCGGGCGGCTCGATGCTGAACTGGTTGCCGCCGCGCGAGTAGCGCTGCTGGTAGTGGTTGAGGCCCTCGAAACCCGTCGTGAAGGTCGGGTTCGACTTGGCGCGAGTCGCATTCGCGACGGTGACACCGTGCCCCGCGGCGTGGCCCTGCGAGAGGGTCCTGTTCGCGATGGTGCCGGTGAAGGCGTCGGGCGAGGCTTCGTCCTCCGGGGTCGCGAACTCCGGGACCGTGCCGCCGTCGCTCGGGACGAAGGAGCCGGTGACGGGGCTCGAGGTGCCGCTGAGGGCGATGGATGGGGACGAGGCGTTCGCCTGGGTGGTCGGCAGCAGCAGTGCTGCGACGACCAGAGCGGGTGTCGCGAGGACACCGGTGCGGATCAGAGAAACGCGGCGCAAGGCCATGGAGCATTCCCTTTCGAGGTGGGCCAGGCCGGGGCACGCCGCGTTGTGGTCGGCGGTCTCGGTCTGGCGTGCCAGACCGGAGGTGGGGCCGACCGACCTTGAGCTATCGGCGTTCGCCTGAGAGCCGGGTCGTCCTCAGTCGCCACTGTCCCACCGCCAGGGCGTCCCGAGAACCCCTACCGCGCAGATTGAGTATGCCGTCCGGCTCAGGCCGGCGGCGCCGCCGCCTCGCGTCGCTGTCCTGCACGCTCGAGCGCGTCGGCGACGAAGCCACTCGCCTTGAGCTCCTCGACGAGGTCGCGGAGGAAGGCGACGGACTCGGCCGACCGCGTACGCGTGGTTCCGACGGCCTGCCGGATCTGCATGAACGCACCGTCGACGACGCGGAAGCCCGCGTGTTCGTCGGCGAACGTGGTGACGGCCTCGCGGATGCCGGCGCCCGCTTCGAGCGGATGGGCGAGGAGGGAGCCGACGCCCTCGTCGTTGCGCACGAGGGTCGCGCGCTGCAGCGTCCTCGTGAGGTGCAGGTCGTAGGCGGAGCCGGCCTTGACCGCGACCCGGATGCCCTCGGCGTCGACGTCGGCAACGGTCCGCAACGGTGAGTCCGAGGGCACGACGTAGGCGCCCTCGATGATGACGTAGGGCTCGGTGAAGGCGACCTCCGCCTCACGCACGGGGTCGATCGCGAGGAAGCAGATGTCGGCGGCGCCGCTCGCCATCGCCTCGAACGACTTGCGGGCACCGTCGAAGGTGACGAGCTCGACCGGGACGGCGAGGCGTTCGCCGACGACGTGGGCGATGTCGACCGTCACGCCGCGCGGCTCGTCGAGCGTGCCCTGGGCGAGCACCGCGTTGCCGAGGTTGATCGAGGCCCGGAGCGTCCCCGTCGGGGCGAGGTCGCGGGCGATGGTCGTCAGGTCGGCGCGCATCGGCTCATGGTAGGACGGTGGCGCGAGACCGGGCATCGTATGCCGCCGGGCCGCCCACCCGGCCCGGCGGCATACGACCGCCGGGCCGAGAAGCGTTGCCGTCAGGGGTAGTCGACGACGGTGACCGGCACGTCTGCGTTGGCGACCGTGGAGGGCCCGCCGACGCCGTTGACGACGTTGCGGATGCCGCCCTTGCCGTTGGACGGGTCGAGGAAGATCGTCAGCAGGTTGTGCAGGCGCACCCCGGGCGTGACCGGCACCTCGAACGCGTTGGCGGCGAAGATGTCGACCCCTTGGTTGAAGAAGCTGTAGGACCCCATGCCGGTGCCCTTGAAGCTCTTCACGCCGGAACCGACGACCAGGGCCGGGTATCCCTCGTGTCCCGGCGCCGACATCCATGCGGCCTGGCTCGGCGGGTCGTAGGGCAGCTCGTTCTGGAAGAACGTGACCGACCCGTGCTCACCGTTCCAGATGACCTCGGTCTTCTGGTAGTGCTCGACGAAAAGGCCTGTGGCAGTGACGTGGTCACCGTTCACGATGAGACCGGTGTCGGCGGTGTTGCTCGTCCACCCGACCCCGTTGCCGTGGTCGGCGCGCCAGGCCCAGATGTCGTCGAGGACGACGTGGTCGCTGTTGACCTCGAGGCTCACCGTGGCCTTGCCGACGTAGGGCCCGCCGATGCGGAAGAAGACGTCCTGCAGCGCAGTCGGGTCGGCGGCGCTGCTCCATCCGGCGCGGCTCGGGCCCCGTCCGTTCGCGGCCCGCTGGGTGCCCACCCGGAGCAGGACGGGTGAGTTCACCGGGCCGGCGTCGAAGGTGAGTCCGGCGATGTCGACACCGGGCACGTCGGCGACGCTCATGGCGGCCTGTCCGGTGGTCGGCGTGAGGCTCGCGAGGCCGAGGCCGAGCACCACGGTGCCGGCCCGCTTGACGCGCAGGGTCTCGTCGAGGTGGTAGACGCCCGGCGTGAGCAGCAGGTTGCGACCTCGCGCGAGCTCGCGGTTGATCGCCTGCGCCGAGTCGGACGGGCGGGCGACGTAGAAGTCGGCGAGGCTGATCGAGCGTCCGGGCGTCGAGCCACCGGCCCACGAGACGCCGCTCGTGTCGGTGGCGGCGGCAGGCACGAAGACGCGGTAGGCGCCCGCTCGGTCGACGTAGAGGTAGGGCTTCTCGCGACTCACCGACGTCTTCGGGACGGTCGTGTACGGACCGCAGCCGTTCGCGGCAGGGAAGCACTCGCCCGGCGCGCCCTCGACACCCGAGAAGACCTGGTTCCAGACGCCGTTGGTCCAGCTGCCGACGCTGCTGTTGCGCGTGAAGAACTGCTGCTGCGAGCCGTTGATGACTGGGCCGTCGAACGTGGAGTCAGCGATGAACCCGCCGCTGGCGAAGGACGGCCCGGTGCAGTAGTCCATGAGCGTCGTCTGGCCCTTGACGTGCACGCGGCGCAGCGGGGCGGCCTGCGAGACGGCCCAGAACTGTCCTGAGTAGCAGGCGAAGTCGGGGGTGGTCACGTTGATCGTCAGGTTCGACATCGAGCGCCAGAAGTTGTTGAGCGCGATGCAGCCGCCTGCGGAGCACTGGTTGCGCACGTAGACCGAGCCGTTGATGACGACGTCACCGGGGTTCTGGCCCAGCCCGGCGACCTCCGTGTAGTAGCCGACCTGGAAGTTGAGCGGCTCGGTCGCGGAGCCGTACGTGCCCGGCTTGAAGAGGATCGCGTGCCGCTGGGGTCCCATCTCGTTGGAGACCTGGGTGGCCGAGATGGCGTCCACCTTCGCCTTGATCTCGGCGGTCGACATGGACGGGTCGAGCACGAGGGTGCCGGAGCCGAGGTCCGGCGCCGTGACTGCCGCGGGGACCGCGCCGGCCACGGCGGCGGCAGAGGGCGCGGAGCTCGCCGAGGTCACGGCACTCGGCGGCGGGGCAGCGGCCTCGGCGCCGGCGACGGCAAGGGTCGGCACGGCCGCAGTGGCGACAGCCAGGGCCGTGAGGGCCAGCCGGTGGAGGGCGGTCGCGGGCCGCCGGCGTCGATCTCGTCGATGAGTCATGGGCACACGATTCACTGTCGCGGAGGGTTGGGCAAGAGTTTGTGAGAGCGTTCTCACGGTGTGGCACAGGTTCGTCGACCCAGACCCTCCGCAACCCGCCAGGCGGCCTCTCGGAGTCCTACGCTGGCGCGAGGAGACGTTCAGGAGGAAGGCCGCCGATGATCACACGTCGAACAGCAGTGGGGCTCAGCGTCGTCGCAGCAGCGCTCGCGGGCCTGTCGGTGCCGGCCGAGGTGGCCCAGGGCGCACCGTCGCCCTTCGACCACAGGGCCGGCGCAACCGTGTTCCTGCCGAACCCGGTCCAGGACCTCGGGATCGAGACGCTCACCGACCAGAAGGACGCCGACTACGCCGCGCTCGCACCGGCGTACCACCGGGTGACGCTCACCGACCTCGACGGGTCGGGCACGCTCACCGGCGCCTACGCCCGGGTCAAGAGCTCGACCGGCAAGGCCGCCGTCAGCGTCGGCGGAGCGTTCCCCGCCTACCACCGCGACGCCGACCAGTTCGAGCAGGTCATGGGCTACCACTGGGTGACCACCGCCCAGGCCTACCTGCAGCACCTCGGTTTCGGCTCGACGCTGCGGCCGGTCAACCAGCGCCAGATCGAGGTGCGCATCGACCAGTTCGGCGGCGACAACTCGTTCTTCCGTGAGGACAAGGCCAACATCACCCTGGGCAAGGGTGGGGTGGACGATGCCGAGGACGCAGAGGTCGTCGTCCACGAGTACGGCCACTCGGTGCAGGACGGCCAGGTGCCCGGCTTCGGCACCAACCTCGAGTCCGGCGCGATCGGCGAGGCGTTCGGCGACTATCTCGCCGTCGTCGTCACGAGCTGGGCCGCGGGCAAGCCGACGAAGACGCCCGAGGCGTGCGTCGCCGACTGGGACTCCGTCTCCTACACGAGCACGGCGCCGCACTGCCTGCGTCGCCTCGACGAGTCGAAGCACTACCCCGAGGACGTGCGCGGCGAGGTCCACGCCGACGGCGAGATCTGGTCCCGCGCCCTGTGGGACATCCGCACCGCGCTCGGCGACACCCGGGCCACGACTCTCATCGTCGAGGCGCAGTTCGACTTCGCGCCCGACACGTCGTTCCGCGACGCCGCGGCCGCGACCGTGGCTGCCGCGCAGCGCCTCTACGGCAACGGAGCCGCCACCGCGGTCACTCGCGCCTTCCAGGCGCGCGGCATCCTCTGACACCACCCGCCACCCACGCGAAGAGGCCCCTCCCGGCTCGGGAGGGGCCTCTTCGTCGTCCTTCGCGTATGCCGTCCGGTCGGGTCAGGCGGTCGGGTCAGGCGGTCGGCGCGGGCTCCGGGTCGGGCTGGGGCTCGGGCTCGGTGGCCTCGACGGGCTCGCCGCCCTCGTTGCCACGGCGCACCGCGGCGAGCAGCATCTGCGCGACGTCGACGACCTCGACCTCGCCCTCGGCCTTCTTGCCGTCCTGGACGGCGGCGTTGAGCCCGTCGGTGAGCATGACCTTGCAGAAGGGGCAGCCGACGGCGATGCGGTCAGCGCCGGTGGCGAGGGCCTCCTCGGTGCGGTTCGTGTTGATCCGGGTGCCGAGCTTCTCCTCCATCCACATGCGGGCACCGCCTGCGCCGCAGCAGAAGGACTTCTCCTTCGAGCGCTCCATCTCGGCGTACTCGACTCCGGGCAGGATCTGCAGCAGCTCGCGCGGCGGCGCGTACACCTGGTTGTGGCGGCCGAGGTAGCACGGGTCGTGGTAGGTGACCTTCGCCCCGGTGGAGGCGGCGCCGGTGAGGGTGCCGGCCGAGGCGGCCTCACCCGGGCGCGCGACCGGCGTCAGGCGCTTCTCGCGGACGAGCCGGTTGAGCAGCTGCGTGTGGTGCAGCACCTCGTACTGGCCACCGAGCTGGGGGTACTCGTTCTTGATGGTGTTGAAGCAGTGCGCACACGTGACGACGATCTTCGTCGCGCCGACCTCGTTGAGGGTCTCGACGTTCTGCTGGGCGAGCATCTGGAAGAGGAACTCGTTGCCGGCGCGGCGGGCCGAGTCGCCGGTGCAGGCCTCGCCGTCACCGAGCACCGCGAAGCTGACGCCGGCGGTGTCGAGCAGCTCGGCGACCGCGCGGGTCGTCTTCTTGGCACGGTCCTCGTAGGCGCCGGCGCAGCCGACCCAGAAGAGGTAGTCGACCTCGTCGAGGCTCTCGACGTCCTGGCCGACCTGCTTGACCTCGAACGGGAGGTCCTTGGCCCAGTCCATCCGCAGCCGCGGGGCGAGGCCCCACGGGTTGCTGTTCTTCTCGAGATTCTTGAACAGGCCGTTGAGCTCGGCCGGGAACGCCGACTCGATGAGGTTCTTGTAGCGGCGCATGTCGACGATGGCGTCGACGTGCTCGATGTCGACGGGGCACTGCTCGACGCAGGCACCGCAGGTGGTGCACGACCAGAGCACGTCCTCGTCGATGACGGCGTCGGGCCCGTGCGGGTTGTACGCCGTGAGCGGGTGGCGGATGTCGTAGCCGGTCTCGCCGACGAGCTGCTCGGTGGCGACGGCGCCCTTGGTCGCCGCGGAGAAGTCACCGTCAGCCGCCTCGATACCGGCTGCGCGCACCTCCTCGGAGGCGAGCAGCCACGGCGCCTTGGCGTGTGCGTGGTCGCGCAGCGTCATGACGAGCAGCTTCGGGCTGAGCGGCTTGTCGGTGTTCCACGCCGGGCACTGGCTCTGGCAGCGGCCGCACTCGGTGCAGGTGGTGAAGTCGAGCAGGCCCTTCCAGGTGAAGTCCTCGACCTTGCCGACGCCGAGCGCGGCGTCCTCGTCGAGGTCCTCGACCTGCTCGAAGTCGAGCACCTCGCCCTTGATGCGGATGGGCTGCAGCTCGCCGAGGCTGGTGCGCCCGTCGGCGTGGCGCTTGAAGAAGATGTTGAAGAAGGCGAGGAAGCGGTGCCAGGCGACACCCATCGTCGGCTGCAGGGCGATGGTGATCATCCAGGCGAAGCTGATGAGGATCTTGATCGCGGCGATGACGACGATGAGGTTCTCGATGGCGCCGACCGACAGGCCGGTGAAGAAGTTGCCGATCCAGCCGGTGAGCGGGAAGTGCAGGGCGGTGTCCATGCCCGTGCCGGTCTTGCGGGCGAGGGTCCACTCGAGGGCGCGGAGCAGCCCGATGCAGAGGGTGACGCCGAGGATCGTCAGCTCGACGTAGTAGGCCTGCCACCAGGTGGAGCCGAAGAAGCGGCTTCGACGGCCGTCCTCGCCGGCGGCCGAGCGCGGGTGGTTCTTCTGCCGGATCACCATGAGCAGCACGATGCTGATGAAGCCGGCGAAGGCGAAGAAGTCGGTGACCCACTCGTACAGGAAGAAGTGGCCGATCACCGGAAGCACGAACTCGGGCTGGAAGAGCTGGCCGAACGCGTTGAGCAGGGTGAAGAAGAGGACGCCGAAGCTCACCATCGTGAACCAGTGCGCGATGGCGACGACCGGCAGCCGTGACATGCGGGTGTGTCCGAGGAACTCGCGCAGCAGCGTGCGGGTGCGTGCCCCCTTGTCGTCGCCACGGTCCTCGGGCTGACCGAGCCTGAACGTCGCGAGGAAGCGGTTCACCGTCTTCACCAGCAGGGCCACGGCGACGGCGGTCACCCCGAGGCAGACGACGGCGGCGACGATCTGGAGGGCATTCATGGCGGCGAGTCTACTGACGAGTTAGCAAGCGCTTAGTGAATGTGACGCCCGTCGCGCCGTGACGCTCGTCCCGTCCGAGAGGGCGCCCGCGGCATACGGCGGCGGGGTGCGGATCCGCCCGGATCATGGTCGTCCCCTTGGCAATCGATAACCGTGTGTTGGAATATGCATAACGAGGACTCGGTTGTCGCTGGCAACCGGGCCGAACGAGTGTCCGCCCCATCCAGCCACACCCAGCCGAAAGGGCCCCGCAATGCCGATCTACGACGACGTCACCAAGCTCATCGGGAACACGCCGCTCGTGCGCCTCAACAAGGTCACCGACGGAGCCGAGGCGACGGTCGCCGCGAAGCTGGAGTTCTACAACCCGGCCAACTCGGTCAAGGACCGCATCGGCGTCTCCATCGTCGACGCGGCCGAGGCCAGCGGCCAGCTGAAGCCCGGCGGCACCATCGTCGAGGCCACCTCCGGCAACACCGGCATCGCGCTGGCCATGGTCGGCGCGGCACGCGGCTACAAGGTCGTGCTGACGATGCCCGAGTCGATGAGCAAGGAGCGTCGCGCGCTGCTGCGCGCCTTCGGCGCCGAGCTCGTCCTCACCGACCCGGCCACCGGCATGAAGGGCGCCGTCGCCAAGGCCGACGAGATCGCAGCCGAGCGCGGTGGGGTGCTCGCCCGCCAGTTCGCCAACGAGGCCAACCCCGAGATCCACCGCAAGACCACGGCCGAGGAGATCTGGAAGGACACCGACGGCGAGGTCGACATCGTCGTCGCCGGCATCGGCACGGGCGGCACCATCACCGGCGTCGGCCAGGTGCTCAAGTCGCGCAAGCCCGACGTGAAGATCATCGCCGTCGAGCCCGAGGAGTCCGCCATCCTCAACGGCGGGCAGCCCGGACCGCACAAGATCCAGGGCATCGGCGCCAACTTCGTCCCCGAGATCCTCGACACCTCGATCTACGACGAGGTCATCGACGTCAACGCCGACACCGCCGTGAAGTGGGCGCGCCGCGCGGCCACCGAGGAGGGCCTGCTCGTCGGCATCAGCTCGGGCGCCGCCATCGCCGCGGCCGTCCAGGTCGCCCAGCGTCCCGAGAACAAGGGCAAGACGATCGTCGTCATCATCCCGTCGTTCGGTGAGCGCTACCTGTCCACCGTCCTCTTCGAGGGCCTCGTCGACTGACGCAGGTCCGCACCACGCATCACCCGCAGCGCCACCAAGGAGACGTGCATGAGCACTGCACCCCAGATCGACCGCAAGCCCAGGCCGGCCGAGCCGCCCCTGACGCTCGTGCGTGGTGAGGGTGGCGCCCGCGTCCCTGCCGTCGCGCCGGCGGCGTCCGTCGCGCCCGCGGCCGAGCAGCCGACGTATGCCGGCCCGCTCGGTCTCGTGCGCAAGCTCGCCGACCGCTTCGTCGAGGACGTCGACGGAGCGATCGCCCGCGACCCCGCCGCCAACTCGCGGCTCGAGGTGGTTCTGACCTCGCCCGGGCTGCACGCGATCTGGGCGCACCGGGGCATCCACGAGCTGTGGAAGCGGCCCGGCGGTCGGCTCCCGGCTCGAGTGCTCGCGACGTTCGCGCGCTCGGTGACCGGCGTCGAGATCCACCCCGCGGCTCGCCTCGGCCGCCGCTTCTTCATCGACCACGGCATGGGCGTCGTCATCGGCGAGACCGCCGAGGTGGGCGACGACGTCATGCTCTACCACGGCGTCACGCTGGGCGGCCGATCCATGGAGCACGTCAAGCGTCACCCGACGGTGGGCAACCGCGTGACCATCGGCGCCGGGGCCCGCGTGCTCGGCCCGGTGCTCGTCGGCGACGACGCCCAGATCGGCGCCAACTCGGTCGTGGTCAAGGACGTGCCCAACGGGGCGGTGGCGACCGGTGTGCCGGCGGTGCTGCGCTTCCCGAAGCGCGACGCCGCCAACCAGTGGCTCGACCCGGCGATGTACATCTGAGCGCAGCTCGCACGCGAGCCCCTGAGGCCTCTCCCGGAAGAGGGCCCCGACCGCGACCCGGTCCGGGCCCTCTTTGCGTTCGCCGTCGTGCGGAATCGACCGCCGCCGCGGGGTACGTGTGGTTCGTCGACCGGAGGCGGGAGAGCAGTGAACGAGCAGCGAGGTGTCATCGCAGGGCGATACCGCCTGCTCGACCTCATCGGGTCCGGCGGCATGGGCTACGTGTGGCTGGCTTGGGACGAGCGGCTGAGCCGTGCTGTGGCGATCAAACAACTGCGCTCGCTCGTGGACCTGTCCGAGGTCGACACCCAGGTGGCTCACGCACGCGCCATGAGGGAGGCGCGAATCACCGCTCGGCTGCACCACACCAACGCAGTGCCCGTCTTCGACGTCGTGGACCACGAGGGTGCCCCTTGCCTCGTGATGCAGTACCTCCCGTCGCGCAGCCTCCACGAGGTCCTCGCGGCCGACGGCACGCTCCCCGTCGGCCAGGTTGCCGCGATCGGCGCGGGCGTCGCAGCAGCACTGGTCGCGGCGCACGAGGCCGGCATCGTCCACCGCGACGTCAAGCCCGGGAACATCCTCCTGGCCAATGACGGCACTCCTCTCCTCACGGACTTCGGCATCTCGAGGGCGGACGGCGACGCGACGCTCACGTCGACCGGGATGCTGGCCGGCACCCCCGCTTATCTGGCACCGGAGGTGGCCCGCGGCGGTCCGTCGACTCCGGCATCGGACGTCTTCTCGCTGGGCTCGACCTTGTATGCCGCGGTCGAAGGGACGCCGCCGTTCGGCGCAGGCGAGAACCCCATAGCGCTGCTGCACCGCGTCGCCTCGCAGTCGATCACCCCCCCGCGTCGGGCGGGGAGCCTCTCCCGGGTGCTCGTGTGGATGCTGGCGAGTGCGCCGGCGGATCGCCCGACGATGGAGCAGGCGTCGAAGGCGCTCGAGGCCGTCGCCGCGGGCGCCGGCGACACGCTGCCTCTCGAAGTGGTCCGACCGGACACCGAGCCGGAACTGCCCGTCGCCGGGAAGCCGGCGGCCGACGAGGCGGGGGGTGGCCACACCGTCGAGCTCCCCTCCGAGCCTGTGCTCGGTGGCAGGGCGCTACCCGAGCCCGAGCCTCGTCCGGAGCCGGGACCCGGTTCTGAGCCTCGCCTGACGCCGCGGTCGGAGTCGAGACCAGGTGCGACGGCGGCCGCTGCTGCTTTGTCCGGGGAGTACCCGGCGGCATCGGCTCCGGAGCCGGTTGCCCGAGGCGCCTCACCGTCGGTGGCTGCGGACACGTCACACTCGAAGGCGCCGGTCCGCCATGCATCGACGCGCCGGCGCGGAGCTGGTGTGCTGCTGGCCGCGGCAGCAGTGCTTGTCCTCGGCCTCGTCGTGGTGTTCCTCGTGAACAGGCCCGGCGACGCCCCGACGGTCCTGTCGCCCAGCGCCTCCGAAACGGCGGGAGCCGTGTCCGAGTCCCGGGCGGCAACGAGTGCGCCCACGAGCTCGTCGACGCGGCTGGGCTCGACTCCTCCCCCGGGGACCGGAGCGGCGCCACCCGTCGGGAGCCGCACCACCACGCCCCCGCCTCGCCCCTCGTCGACCGCCCCGTCGGGTCCCACGCCGACCTCTGAGAGGCCGCCGTCGAGCGGAACTCCGAGTGGTGCCGAACTTGCTGGCGCGGTCCGCGACTACTACTCCCGGCTCCCGGAAGGCACCGATGCAGGCTGGGCGCAGCTGACTCCGCGCTACCGGACGACGACAGCCACGAGCCGCCGGACCTACGAGAGGTTCTGGAGTGCCATTGCGACCGTGCAGGCCAGCGACGTCACGGGGTCCCCACCCGGATCAGTGGTCGCAACCCTGCGATACGTCTACAAGGACGGCCGCACCTACGTGGAGCGCACCGCCTTCTCGCTGGTACGTCAGAGCGGACAGCTCAAGATCGACCGGTCCACAGTGCTGAGCAGCAGGCAGCTGTGATGCGGTGCTGCGCTTCCCGAAGCGCGACGCCGCCAACCAGTGGCTCGTCCCGGCGATGTACATCTGAGTCGATTCGGACGCGTGCGGGCGGCGCGGCTAGACTTCCGCGGACACTGGAGGGCTCGCATAGTGGCCTAGTGCGGCGGTCTTGAAAACCGCTATGGGTTCATAGCCCATCGTGGGTTCGAATCCCACGCCCTCCGCCATCGGGTCGGCTGCCGGCCAGCGCGACCCGCGCCACCAGGGCAGTGGCCAGGGCGGCCGCGGCAGCGAGGACGACGAGGTCGGCGCCGGGTCGGGACGGCCCTGCCGCGCTGCGACGCACGTCCATGACCATCAGGGCCGGGCCGACCAGGGCGGCCGGTAGCGCAACCCACCGCGGCCGCCGGGCCACGTGGCCGACGAGTCCGAGGGCCGGTCCCGTGACGAGCGCGGCCACGCACCAGAAGCGGGTGGCGTTCCAGTCCACGCCGGACGTGACTCCGACGGCTGACTTGGCGACGTAGTAGGAGACCACGGCCACGAGCAGCCCTGCCGACGCCGCCAGTACTGCCGGGACGAAACGGGTGGCGACCCAGCCGAGAGCCATCCCGAGCAGGCCCCACGCCCACGCCGCTCCGAGCCATCCGCTGACGTAGCGGAGCCACACCACGCCCGGGTCGGGACGCAGCGAGAGCGGGCCGTAGCCGGACGCGAGCGCGCCGAGGACGACCGACCCGGCCCCCAGCGCGACGGCGGCGACCAGCGACCCGACGGCGGTCCTCCGGGTCACGGGTAGGTCGCCCAGTACACCTTGCACAGCGCGCCGATCTGGATGGACTCCGAGATGTGCGCGTCGGCGTAGTCGAACTGCCACGCGTACACCTTCTTGCTGCTCGTCATGACTGCGGTGGCCGAGTGGTAGTAGCTGGTGTTGTAGTACTTCGACCAGCAGTGCTTCTGGCCGTTCTCGTCGTAGGAGCCGTAGGTCCACACGCCGCCGCCGACGTCCTGACGGCCCGACGACGCGGCCGGCGCGTCGGACGCCGACACGGACGCCGCCTGGTCGGACGACGGGGCGAGCTCGACCCAGCCCCCGACGGTGCGTCCCTCGGCGTCGACGACGGTGCCGGACCGCGTCGGCTGGGCGGTGGTGGTGGGCCTGCCCGCTGGTCCGCCGGCACTGGCTGCGGCCGGCTGTGAGGTCGCGGCGAGCAGGATGCCGGCGGTGAGGCCGAGCACGGTGCCGAGTCGAGCGCGCATGGTGGGTCCCCTGTCTCTCGTGGCCGGCACCAGCGCCGACCGAAGCCCGGGCCGGACCGGCCCGGTGTGCTGATCCAACCGTCCGGGTCGGGGGCGCGCCACCGGAAACGGGTGGCCGCCGTTCCGACGCCGGACATGAAAAAAGGCCTCCGGGAGCCGGAGACCTTTTGTTCTCGGGTGCTCGAGCCGGCCGGGCCGGTTGCGAGCGGTGCACGCGCTGTCAGAGCAGTCCGAGGCGCTCCTCGAACGTCGTGCTGGAGTTGTACTGACCGACCGGGATCCCTGTGGGCGGACGGTTCATGGCCGCGAAGAACGACACGATGTACGACATCTCTGTATTCAGTTTCCTTGGATGGCAAAGCCCCCGTCCGACGCGTCGTCGGGGGCTCGGTGGTCGACCGTCATTGCGGGACGATCAGGACCGACAGACCATCCGCGGCCCGACCGGGAGCATGGCCGGGCCGTGGATGACGTCTGCCTGCCAATCATAACAGTTGCGCAACCATGCCCCTGACCACCGTTGACCTTTGAAGGACCGCGTGAGATACGACAGTGTGACGAGACATCCCGACCCGGATCACGGGCCCACCACCGCCGAGATCCTCGACAGCCTGCGGCCCTTGCGCCTGCCGTCGGCACGCCCTCTCGTCCTGCGCGGCAAGCGTTTCGACGCCTCCTCGCCGGCCGTCATGGCCATCGTCAACCGCACCCGCGACTCCTTCTTCAGCGGCAACAGGCACGCCGACCTCGAGTCCGCGAAGGAGGCCCTCGGGCGCGCCGCCGAGCTCGGCGCCGACCTCGTCGACGTCGGTGGCGTGCGAGCCGGCCAGGAGGGCGAGGTCGTCGATGCCGACGAGGAGACGCGTCGGGTCGTGCCGTTCCTCCAGTGGGCGCGCGACGCCTATCCCGACGTCATCCTCAGCCTCGACACCTGGCGCTCGGAGGTGGCGCGCGAGGCCGAAGGGGCGGTCGACCTCGTCAACGACACCTGGGCCGGCCACGACCGCGACCTCGTGCACGTCGCATCGGCCATCGGCGCCGGCTACGTCATCTCACATACCGGCGGGCTTCCCCCGCGCACCGACCCCGTCGACGTCACGTACGGCGACGACCCGCTCGACGTCGTGCGGGACGTCGTGCGCACCCTCGCCGCAGGTGCCCACGAGGCCGAGCGTGCCGGCATACCCAGGGAGCGCATCCTCGTCGACCCGACCCTCGACTTCGGCAAGACGACAGCGCACTCCCTCGAGGTCCTGCGACACACCGCCGACGTCGTCGCGCTGAACTACCCTGTGCTGCAGGCGATGTCGCGCAAGGACTTCGTCGGTGAGGCCCTCGACCTGCCGGCCGAGGAGCGGCTCGAGGGCTCGCTCGCGGCCACGGCCGTCGCGGCCTGGCTCGGCGCCACCGTGTTCCGCGCGCACGACGTGCGGGCCACGCGACGGGTGGTCGACATGGTCGCCACGATCCGTGGTGACCGGCCCCAGCGGGTGGCCCTGCGAGGCATCCGTCAGGTCGCCGTGGACGGGCCGGACACGGGTGGTCCGTCGAACGGGCAGTGAACTGACAAAAAGCATTCGGTCGGGCAGGCCGACCGGCCGGTATTCTGCTAGGTTCGTCGCGGTTGCAGTTGCAGTTCCTCGTAGTCGAGCAGGTGCCCGTCATCCGCAACGGTGACGGGATTTCTTTGTCGGCATCGGTGGGTTCGCCCGTCGAGTGGAGTCAAAGCGGCAGCTTGGGATGCGCGAGGTGCGTCGTCCCATACGCTAAAGAAGGAAGAGTTACCGGTATGGCACAGGGAACCGTCAAGTGGTTCAACGCTGAGAAGGGCTTTGGTTTCATCGCCCAGGACGGCGGCGGCCCCGACGTTTTCGTCCACTACTCGGCCATCCAGTCGAACGGCTACCGTTCGCTGGACGAGGCACAGCGAGTCGAGTTCGAGGTCACGCAGGGTCCGAAGGGCCCGCAGGCCGACGCAGTTCGCCCGCTCTGATCACACGAGATCAACAGCAACGAGCGACACCCAACCTCAGTCGTTTGTGACAAAGCCCCCGGCCATCGGCCGGGGGCTTTGTTGTGTCCCGACGTGCACCCCTCTCACCATCGAGAAAGCGATCCGTCCCGACGGACGAATCGCTCTCTCGATGGGTGGGCCGGGGCCGAGGCTTCTCAGTTCCGGCGGGTGAAGGGGCTCAGTCGCACTCGTCGTACGACGCCGTGGTGGGCGAGGACGGCTTGGTCTTGGTCGGCTTGGGGGTGGCAGTCGAGGACGTGGTCGGCTTCGGGGTGGCCACCGGCGGCGCGATGCCCTTCTGGATGAAGGCGTGGATGGCGTCGTAGTCGGGCCTGACCGAGTTGAACCCGGGCACCTGCGTCAGGGCGAGACTGTTGATCTTGCCGCTCTTCTGGACGCGCTCGATGAGGTCGACGAAGGCAGGCAGGTTCTGGGCCGGGATGTCGGTGTAGATGTTGTCGCGGGCGATCCTCGCGATCTCGGGATACTTCGAGACCATCGAGGCGGGGTCGACCTGCTTGACGACGGCCTGCACGACGCAACGCTGGCGGGCCTGGCGGTAGCTGTCGCTGTCGGCGGCGCGGGTGCGGGCGTACCAGAGGGCGAGGTTGCCCGTCAGGTGCTGGCGGCCCGGCTCGAAGTAGCCGGACTCGCCGATGACGCCGCCGTTGCCGTCGCTGTGACCACCGATGGGGAGCTTGGTGCCGAAGCCGCTCAGCTTGACGTTGATGGTGACGCCCCCCATGGCGTCGATGAGCTGCGAGAAGCCCTTGAGGTCGACGACCACCGTGTGGTCGATCTTGAGCCCCAGCACCTCGGCGATGACGTTGCGGGTCTCGTCACGGCCGGGCGCCGCCCCGCTGTAGGAGCCGGGGTGGTTCTCGCGGTACTGGTCGACCTCGGTCCACACGGCGTTGAGCATGCACTGGTCGTTGGGGTCCTTCTGCTCGCGGAAGCAGACGGGTCGGCCGTAGAAGCCGCTCGGGTAGAGGCCGCGCAGCGGGCTCGTCTTCGGCAGCGGCACGCGCTGGAGGTTGCGAGGCAGCGAGATGAGAGCGGTGCGTCCGCTCTTGGTGTCGATGCTCGCGACGATCATCGAGTCGGTGCGTGTGCCCGTGCGGCCGACGCCGGCGTCCGAACCGAGGAGCAGGACGTTGACGCGAGCCTGGTCGGCCCACGGGTCGTCACCCTCTGCGACCTGCGCGCCGACGCCGGGCTTGACGGGTGTGCTGCCGAAGACCTGGGCGACGGTGGTCTGGGTGATGCTGGCGTACTCGGCGAACTTGAACGAGGACGCGGCCACGAGGAAGACCATGAGGGTCGTGAACGCCGCGAGCGTGCGGGTGCGGGCGCGGTCGAGGCGGGTCGGCCGCGACTGCACGGCGGTCAGGATGATCGACCCGCACCAGAGGATGCCGCCGACGACGAAGGCGATCGCGAGGGCCTGCAGGACGTTGGGGCGTGCGACGATCGACAATGCGGCGTTGGTGGCGCCCGTGCGCAGCACGTAGTAGCCGCCCACGCCGAGGCTGACGAGGGCGAGGAGCAGGATCAGCCAGCCGGCGCGGCGGCTGCGGGTCTGGGTGAGGCCGGCACCCGGGACGACGGTGCCGAGAGCGGTGAGGCCGAGGGCGCGGCGGAAGCCCGACGACAGCTCACGTCGGATGGCCTCTCGGCTCGCGGGCGCAACGGGACCTCGCGCGTTCGGGTAGGTCATGGAGTCCTCTCTCAATCGGCTCGCGCGCACGAGCCGACAGCACATTGTGCCCTGCAAACCTGATAGATGCCGCATCGGATCGTGTGTCGCGGGTCAACGTGAGTCACCCCGGTTTGGGTCGTGCGCTCCGGTGCCGGTAGCCTGTGCTCGCCCGTGCATCCGACGCCGCTCTGGTGGACCCGGTCACAGGCACGGAGGCGTCGCATAGTGGCCTAGTGCGCCCGCCTGCTAAGCGGGTTGAGGATAAAACCTCTCGCGGGTTCAAATCCCGCCGCCTCCGCTCCAGAACGACTGAAGGACCCCGACACGCTTTTCCGTCGGGGTCCTTCAGTCGTTCTGGAACTGAACACGAGGGATTTGGGAGGAGCTGGGGAGTCCCCGAGGAACGAGGGAACTCCCCAGCGACGGCTCCCGCCGCCGACCGCAACGCGACGGCTCCCGCCGCCTCCGACGTTCCCGCCCGGGGCGGCTTACCGCGTCGCTCAGTCCTCCTCGACCGACTTCTCGCGTCGGCGGCGGCGGCGCTGCGTGACGGGCAGCGCGACCCAGAGGCCCGCGGCGAGCACGGCGATGGCACCGCCGATCCAGAGCGCGGTGGTGTGCGAGAGCAGCACGTCGAGCACGAGCACGACGCCTCCGACGATGCCGAGGCCGAGGAAGCACAGCCCGGTGCCGATGAGGGTGTCGGTGTGGCGCACGACGAAGTCCTTGAGCCCCTCGCGGAAGAGCATCCGGTGCATCGCGACCGGGGTCATGAACACGAGGGTGCTGACGGCGACGGCGAGCAGCGTGACGACGTAGATCGTGCGCTGGATCTCAGTGAGGGTGGTGAAGCGCTGCTGGAACGGGATGGTGAGCAGGAAGGCGAAGAGGATCTGGACGCCGGCCTGGGCGATGCGCAGCTCCTGCAGCTGCTCGTTGAAGTTGCGGTCGAGGCGTTCGGCTTCGCTCTCGTCGCGGGTGTAGGGCTGTGAGTCGCTCATGGCCAAGACGTACCCGAGGGCGGCCCTGAAGGGAATGCCGGAAGGCGGCAGGTCCCGGTGCATGACGGAGGGCCCGGCACCTGTCGGTGCCGGGCCCTGCATCACGTCGTCCGCCGTCCGCCGGCAAGCGGGCGGTGGACCGTTGTCTCAGGCTCCGCCGACGCGGGCCTTGAGGTTGTCGAGCTCGGTCCACAGCTCGGTGGGCAGCTGGTCGCCGAACGTGGCGAACCACTCCTCGATGAGGGGCAGCTCCTTCTCCCAGTCGGACGGGTTGACCGCGATCGCCTTGGCGACCTGCTCGGGCGTCAGGTCGAGGCCGTCGACGTCGAGGGCGCCCTCGGTCGGCACGAAGCCGATCGGGGTCTCGACGGCGTCGGCGTCCCCGTCGAGGCGCTCGATGACCCACTTGAGCACGCGGCTGTTCTCGCCGAAGCCGGGCCAGAGGAATGAGCCGTCCTCCTCGTCGCGACGGAACCAGTTGACGCCGAAGATGCGGGGGAGCTTGGAGGCGTCCGCGCTCTTGCCGATCTCGAGCCAGTGGTTCATGTAGTCGCCGGCGTGGTAGCCGATGAACGGCAGCATCGCCATCGGGTCGCGGCGCACGACGCCGACGGCGCCGGTGGCGGCGGCGGTCGTCTCCGAGGAGAGCGTCGCGCCGATGAAGGTGCCGTGGGTCCAGTCGCGCGACTCGTAGACGAGCGGCACGGTCGTCTTGCGGCGGCCGCCGAAGAGGATCGCGTCGATCGGCACGCCGTCGGGGTTGTCGTACTCGGGGGCGAGCATCGGGCACTGCGACGCGGGCGTGCAGAAGCGGCTGTTCGGGTGGCTCGAGAGCGTGCCGTTCTTGCCGTCCTCGGGCGTCCAGTCGTTGCCGTGCCAGTCGGTGAGGTGGGCCGGCGGCTCGTCGGTCATGCCCTCCCACCACACGTCGCCGTCGTCGGTGAGGGCGACGTTGGTGAAGACCGAGTTGCCCTTCTCGATGGTGGCCATCGCGTTGGGGTTGGTCGAGGCGCCGGTGCCGGGGGCGACGCCGAACAGCCCGAACTCCGGGTTGACGGCATACAGGCGCCCGTCCTCGCCGAAGCGCATCCAGGCGATGTCGTCGCCGACCATCTCGGCCTTCCAGCCGGGGATGGTGGGCGTGATCATGGCGAGGTTGGTCTTGCCGCAGGCCGACGGGAACGCGGCGGCGACGTAGTGGACCGACCCCTTGGGCGACGTGAGCTTGAGGATGAGCATGTGCTCGGCCATCCAGCCCTCGTCGTGGGCGATCGCGGACGCGATGCGCAGCGAGTAGCACTTCTTGCCGAGGAGGGCGTTGCCGCCGTAGCCGGAGCCGTAGCTCCAGATGGTGCGCTCCTCGGGGAAGTGGACGATGTACTTGGTGTCGGAGCACGGCCACTTCACGTCGGCCTGGCCCTCGGAGAGGGGGGCGCCGACCGAGTGCAGAGCGGGCACGTATGCCGCGTCGGTCTCCTCGATCTTGCGCAGCACCTTGTCGCCGCAGCGGGCCATGACGAGCATGGAGACGACGACGTACGCGGAGTCGGTGATCTCGACGCCGAACATCGGGACCTTGGCGTCGAGGTGGCCCATGACGAACGGGATGACGTACATGGTGCGGCCCTGCATCGACCCGCGGTAGAGCTCGGTCATCCGAGCCTTCATCTCGTCGGGCGCCATCCAGTTGTTGGTGGGCCCTGCGTCCTTCTCGTCGACCGAGCAGATGTAGGTCCGGTCCTCGACGCGGGCGACGTCGGTGGGGTCGCTGGCGCAGTAGAAGGAGTTCGGCTTCTTCTCCTCGTTGAGGCGCACGAACGTGCCCGCCTCGACGAGCTGGTCGGTCAGCTCGGTCCACTCCTCGGGGGAGCCGGTGATCCAGCGGATGTCGCGCGGCTGGGTCAGCTCGGCGACCTGCTCGACCCACGCGGCCAGGCCCGCGTGCGTCGTGTGTGTCTGTTTCTCGTGGGTCGTGGTCAACTCGGGGCCCATCCCTTCGCGCGCGGTGCCGCCCGGCACCACGTCGTGCCGGTGTGAAGCTGCTCCCCACGTGGATCCTGGGCGAGCCCGGATCGGGCTGCAGGTGTCCACATGCTGAACAGATGACGTGATGACTTCAAGGTACGCGTCGGGGGCAGCCCCTTTGACCGCAAGCGGTGACGCGAGCGGTGAGACGCCTCACAACCCTTGCGTCGCGCAAGAATTACGACGCATCACTGTCGGTTTCTTGCAGGAATTTCAAGAGTCGACGGAAGTCGGGTGTCCGGTCGGGACGACACGAGCCGAGGGCGTACGCGTGGGGTCGCCTCACCGGGATCTCGACCGTCGTCCGGGGGCGGGTGGGGGCCGATTTCGTGGAAGCGGACCGCAGGCGCTAAGGTAACTTCTCGTTCGCCCGACAGGGCGGATGACGCACCCGTAGCTCAACGGATAGAGCATCTGACTACGGATCAGAAGGTTAGGGGTTCGAATCCCTTCGGGTGCACTCTGTGTTGAGACAGAAGCAGGAGGCCCCGGCCCGCGGAGACGCGGCCGGGGCCTCTTCTGTCGTGCGCCGTCAGCAGACGGTGAGCTCGGCCGAGACGTAGCGCCCGCCGCCGTCGCGCACCGCGGTGAACGGGATGGTCGAGTCCCACTTGGGCATCCTCAGCTCGCCCGTCGTGGCGCTCGTCCACCGGATGTGCGGCAGGTCGGTGACGACGCCACCGCCCCTCGCGTCACAGCCCCAGTTGGCCTTGTGCACCAGGTCGATGAGGAGCAGCCGCTCGCCGGCGGCGCGTGACGACGCGGACGGTCGCGCGAAAGCGTGGGTCGAGCGGGCGACGGCCTCGAGGTGGGCGAGGTCGGCGTCGAACCGGCGTGCGGCGGCGGCACCGTTGCCGAGCTCCGCGAGCAGCTGCTCGGGTCCGGTGTGGCCGTAGGACGGGTCGTACTCGGCCTCCGTTCGCACGTAGGTGAAGCTCTCCATGGCGGCCCGCCTCGAGGACAGGTCGCTGTGGACGATCAAGGTCGCGAGGCGCAGCTCGTCCGGCAGGCCGGCGGGGAGCGCCCGGTCGATCTCCTCGATGTCTGCGGCGTTGACGGTTCGGGCGAGGGCGGGGCTGACCGCCTTCCAGGGAGGGCCGGCCGCGTTGATGGCTCTCGCCGCTGCGTGCAGCCGGTCATCCATCCGTGCCGCCGCGGCGATGAAGGCTCGCAGCTGCGGCAGCGCCGTCGCGCTGGGTGTCGTGGTCGCGGTGGGCCTCGCCGTGCTCGTCGCCGTGCTCGTCGCCGTGCTCGTCGCCGTGCCGGTGGGCGTGGGGCTCGGGGAGGTCGTGACGGTCGCGGACGTCGTCGGCGTCACGATGGTCGCCGGCGTCGTCGGCGGTGAGCCACCGGTCGGGGGAGTCGGACTCGTCCGCCCCATCAGGGCCACGGCGACGGCGACGGCCGTCAGCAGGGTCACGGCGACGAGGACGAGCGGGCGAAGCCTCATGGTCGAACCTGGGTCGGGCGCTCTGCTGCTCACGCTTCGAGCGTGCTCCGGCCGGGGTGGACGGCCCAGTGTCGGAGGTCCCGAAGGGGGTGTGACCTTCGTCAAGCGGCACGGGTCAGGTGCTCAGGGCTCGTCGCGGTAGGGGTCGGTGATCTCGCGCAGCAGGGTGAGCGCCTCACGCAGCTGGCGCATGCGCCGGGCCCCGAGGTGGGCCTCCCACTCGGTCTCGATGCGCTGCTCCTCGTCGCGGGCAACGGGCATGAGCGCCCCGGCCTTGTCGGTGAGGCGGACGAGGCGGGCCCGGCCGTCGCGGGGGTCGGGCACGCGTTCGACGTAGCCGGCGGCCTCGAGGCGGTCGACCAGGGCCGTGGCCGTCTGCTTCGTCACCTGGGCCTGTTCGGCGAGGTCGGTCAGTCGGGTGCCGTGCTCTCCGATGCGGGCGGCGACCCTCGCCTGGGCGAGCGTGATGTCGTCGATGCCCGCGCGCCGCATCGCCGCCACCACCCGGTTCTCGACGTCGCGCGCGGCGATGAACATGAGCAGGCCGACGAAGGGCTCGGTGGGGTTCGAGCGTCCGGATGTCATCGCACCTCTTGTAAGTAGTCAGACTGTCGAACTATATTGGTCAGTCTATCGAACTAGATGATAGCGAGGAGTGAGGGCGATGAGCAGCAGGCCGGCCGTGGTGGACTTCTGGTTCGACCCCGTGTGCCCGTACTCCTGGACGGCGTCACGCTGGCTCCACGAGGTCGAGAGGCGGATCTCCCTCGACCTGCGCTTCCACGTGATGAGCCTGTACCTGCTGAACGAGCACCGGACCGACGTCGCACCCGGCTACCGTGCGAACATCGAGGCCACGAGGGGCCCGTCGCGCGTCATGGCCGCGGTCGGCGCACGCTGCGGCGACGAGGTGCTTCCCGCGTTCTATGCCGCCTTCGGTGCGGAGCTGTTCGACCGCTGGCGCTACCACACGCCGATGGAGCTGCGTCACGCGATCGAGATCGCCCTCCTGCTCACGGAGCTGCCCCCGGACCTGGCCCTGGCCTTCGACGACCCGGAGGCTGACGTGGAGCTTCGGCGCAGCCACGACGCCGGGGTGGCCCCCGTCGGCGGAGATGCAGGGACGCCGACCACGCACATCGACGGGGTCGCCTTCTTCGGGCCGGTCCTCAACTCCATCCCACGCGGCGAGGATGCGGTGCGCGTCTTCGAGGGGGCACGGCTCCTCGCGGGCTACCCCGAGTTCTTCGAGCTGAAGCGGACGCGGCAGCGGCCGCCCGTCTTCACCTGAGCGATCCGTTCCGCGAATGGGCGCGGAGCGAGAGAATCTGTGGCAGAAGGGGATTGCAATGGCAAGCACAGCCGTGAAACCGGACCTGGACCTCATCTGGTCGGAGGTCGACGACCAGCGCCGCCGCACGGTGGCGATGCTCGAGGCGCTCACCGACGACCAGTGGGACCACCCCTCGCTCTGCGAGGGCTGGACGGTGCGCCACGTGGCGGCGCACCTCACGGGGCAGCGGATGCACCTGGCCGACGTCGTGCGCTTCGTGGCCGCCCACCCGAGCCTGCTCAGGGCGGGCAGCCTCAACCGGATGATCGACCGCTCGGCGCGGCTGCAGGCGGCCCTGCCCACCGGCGAGATCATCGACTTGATCCGGGCCGGCATCGGGTCGCGGCGGCACAACTCGTTCATCGCTCCGGCCGGAAGCCTGTCGGACACCCTGGTGCACGCCCAGGACATCGCGATCCCACTCGGACTCGACCTCGAGATGCGTGCGACGGCGGCCGGGATCGCGGTCGACCACATCTGGGCCACGCGCCACGGGTGGACCGGCTCGGTCTTCAGGCAGCTGCCGCTCGACGGCTACCGCCTCGTCGCGACGGACGTGGACTGGGCTGCAGGCAGCGGCCCCCGGATCACAGGGCCCGCGTCCGCGCTCCTCCTGCTCGTCACCGGTCGCCGGATCGCGCTCGAGCGGCTCGGGGGGGACGGGGCCGCCCAGCTGAAGATGCAGACGCAGCCCGCCTGACCGCATAGGTGGTCGGGGTGTGGCGACCGCAACGGCGCACATCCCTTGCGCGCAGGGGGACGCCGGGGTTGGGTGTGGGTGAACCGTCCACGGCCGCACGGAGGCACCCGATGACCGACGTTCTCGACACCCTCGACGCCACGCTGTCGCACACCCGGGGCGAGACCGACCCGCCGCTCATCGAGCAGACGATCGGCGACAACTTCGATGCGACCGTGGCGCGCTTCGGCGACCGGGAGGCGCTCGTCGACGTCACGCAGGGAAAGCGTTGGACGTATGCCGCGTTGCAGACCGACGTCGACCGGCTGGCTCGCGCGCTGCTGGCCGTCGGTGTCGCGACCGGCGACCGGGTCGGCATCTGGGCGCCGAACTGCTCGGAGTGGACGCTGGTGCAGTACGCGACGGCGAAGATCGGCGCGATCCTCGTCAACATCAACCCCGCCTACCGGGCGCACGAGCTGCAGTACGTCCTGGGTCAGGCGGGCATCTCCACCCTCGTCGCCGCGGAGTCGTTCAAGTCCAGCAACTACCGGCAGATGGTCGACGAGGTGCGCGAGGAGGTCCCCGCCCTTGGCCGCGTCGTCTACATCGGCACCAGCGACTGGGACGAGCTGCTCGCGCGGGCCGACGAGGTCTCCGCCGACGAGCTGGCGCGGGTCCAGGCCGGCCTGAAGAACACCGACCCCATCAACATCCAGTACACCTCTGGCACAACGGGATTCCCGAAGGGCGCGACGCTCAGCCACCGCAACATCCTCAACAACGGCTTCTTCGTCGGCGAGCTGTGCGACTACACCGAGGCCGACCGGGTGTGCATCCCGGTGCCCTTCTACCACTGCTTCGGCATGGTCATGGGCAACCTCGCGTGCACGACCCACGGCGCCTGCATGGTCATCCCAGCACCCGGCTTCGACCCGGCCGCGACGCTGCGGGCGACGCAAGACGAGAAGGTCACCTCGCTCTACGGGGTGCCGACGATGTTCATCGCCGAGTGGAACCTGCCCGACTTCGACTCCTACGACCTGTCGAGCGTGCGCACCGGCATCATGGCCGGATCCCCTTGTCCCGCAGAGCTGATGAAGAAGCTCATCGCCGCCGGCATCGAGGAGATGACGATCTGCTACGGCATGACGGAGACCTCGCCGGTGTCGACGCAGAACCGCACCGACGACACGTTCGAGCAGAAGGTCGGCACCGTCGGGCGCGTGGGGCCGCACCTCGAGATCAAGATCGCCGACCCCGTCACGGGGGAGACATTGCCGCGCGGCCAGGCCGGCGAGTTCATGACCAAGGGCTACTCCGTGATGCTCGGCTACTGGGAGCAGCCCGACAAGACGGCGGAGGCCATCGAGGACGGCTGGATGCACACCGGCGACATCGGCGTCATGCACGACGACGGCTACGTCGAGATCACCGGTCGCATCAAGGACATGGTGATCCGGGGCGGTGAGAACGTCTATCCCCGTGAGATCGAGGAGTTCCTCTACACCCACCCCGACATCCTCGACGCGCAGGTCATCGGGGTCCCCGACGAGAAATACGGCGAGGAGCTGTGCGCGTGGATCCGCATGAAGGACGGCGCGACCCCGCTGACGGCCGAGTCGCTCCGCGAGTTCTGCACGGGTCAGCTCGCGCACTACAAGATCCCGCGCTACGTGGAGATCGTCGACGAGTTCCCGATGACGGTCACCGGCAAGATCCGCAAGGTCGAGATGCGCGAGACCACGGCGAAGAAGCTCGGGCTCGGCTGACCTCACACCCTCGCCGGACGAGGGCACGGCGCAAGGCGATTCGTCTGCGCGTCGACAGACACGTCGGGGCCGACGGCGCGCTACCCGCCGCTCGGGCGTGCTCTCGCAGTAGGTTTCCGAGGGGACCGGTCGAGAAGGTCCGCAAACCGTGAGGGGATTGACATGTCCGACACCGTCAAGCTGGTGCTCTGGATCGCGGTGGCGGTCGTCGTCATCGGCATCATCGTCTGGCTCTTCGTCAACGCCGGGCGGCGCAGGGAGGTCGAGGCCCGGCGCTTCGAGGCCGGCGAGCTACGCGCCCGCGTGGAGGAGCGACTGCCGGAGGTGCAGGGACGCCAGGACCGCGCATCGGTGACGGCTGCCATGGCGCAGGACGCCCGGGCCGAGGCCGAGCGCACGGCCGCAGAGGCGAAGCGGCGCGCCGACGAGGCGCGACGCCTCGAGCAGCAGGCCGCCCAGCACGCCGCCACCGCCGAGTCGGCCCGCGCCGAGCACGCGGACCTCGAGCGCCAGGCCGACCGGGTCGACCCGGACGTGCGCACCGACGACGAGGGCTACCGGATCGACGAGGACGGCAACCGTCTTCCGGGTCAGGAGGACTCGTCCCGACAGCGGTCCAGCGGAGCGGCTGGTGCTGCGGGTGGGCTCGCCGCAGGTGCCGGCGGGGCGACCTTCGCAGCCGCCCACGACGATGACGACGAGGACGACCTCGCCGACGCCGAGAACCCGTTCGCCCCCTCGTCCGCTTCGGCCCCCGAGCCGATGCAGCAAGCGGCTGCAACCGACGCCACCGCGCACACGACCTCAGAAGCCGTCGAGGACACGTCCGAGGTGTCGGACGAGTCGGCGGACGAGTCGGCGGACGAGTCGGCGGACGCTGCTGGCACGAGCCGCCACCAGGAGCCGGCCTGGGAACCGTCCGACCCGGGAGCCGGACACAGCCACCCGGCCACTCGCGACGAGAGCAGTGGCGAGGAGGCCGTTGCTGACGGGGCAGTCGGCGACGAGGCCGGTGCAGACGAGGCCAGTCGCGACGAGGTCACCGAGAAGGACGGTGGCGGGGCCGGAGGTGGAACCGCGATGGCGGGTGCCGGTGCTGGGTATGCGGAGGGGGAGCCCGGCGACGCCGGAGCCGACTCCGACGACACCGTGGATGGTGACCCCGTGGACGAGCAGACGAACGACGAGGCGACGGCCCAACGCACCACCGGCGAGGACGAGGTGTCCGCGACGGAGACCCGCGAGGCCGCGGACGACACGCTTCCGGCGGGCACCGACGAAGGTGACGTCGACGACGGCGTCGCGTCGGAGTCGGCATCGACGTCAGAGTCCGAGTCAGAGGTCGAGCCGAAGTCGGAACCGAAGGGTGCCGACGACGAGGACCACGTCGACGTGCCGGCCCTCGACGACCGCGACGAGCTGATCGCCGACGGCGGCACCCCCGCCGAGGACCCGGGCGACCATCGTGGCCAGCCGTGGGCCACGACGCCCGGGCAGCGCGGCCCGGAGGAGAGCGACGAGCCCTCGGACGAGGGGCAGGACGTCGACATGGCTCCGCACTCGCACGAGAGCGACGAGGTGTCCGACGTCGACGAGCCGGTGGGGTCGACCTCCGAGGAGCCGCGTCGGCAGGACGCGGAGCCCGCGTCCGACGTCGCCGAGGCGGCCTACCCGGACGAGGAAGGCCACGCAGACAGGACCACCGACTCGACCACCGACGCGACCACCGACGCGACCACCGACGCGACCACCGACTCACCCGGCGACTCACCCGGCGCCTCGGCCACCGACTCGGCAGGCACGCAGACGCAGACCGGCGACACGGCATACGCAGGCGGGGCGGCGGACGAGGACGCGGGCCCCGCGCAGGCGACCGCGGCCTCGAGCGGCCGGCGCGTCTCGGAGTTCGACGAGGTCGTCGACGGCGGCTTCGGTCTCGGCTCCGCGGCCCCGATCGGCGACGGCGCGCAGCCGCTCGGCCATGCGATCAAGGGGACCCGTGAGGGCACGACCTTCGTCGGGCCCGACGACGAGGGCTACGACGACGCCGAGCCCGACGTCTGGTTCTACAACGAAGAGGCGGCCCGGCGGGCCGGCTTCACCAAGCGCGGCGAGTGAGTGAGCTGCCCGCGCCCCGCTGAAACGGTGGCGCGGGCACTCCACGCGCGCTCATAGACTGGCCCGCATGGTTTCACCCCTCGTCGCGCTCACGCCCAAGGTCCAGTCCGCGATCGCCGCCGCCCTCGGCGACGACTTCCGCGAGGCCGACCCGGTGCTGCGTCCGTCGCAGTTCGCCGACGTGCAGGTCAACGCCGCGCTCGCCCTCGCCAAGAAGGTCGGTATGCCGCCGCGTGACGTCGCGTCGAAGATCGTCGACGCGCTCGACCTCGCCGGTGTGTGCGACAAGGTCGAGGTGAGTGGGCCGGGCTTCATCAACCTCACCTTCACCGACACCTGGCTCGCGAGCCTGCTGCAGGACGTCGAGGCCGACGAGCGCACCGGCGTCCCGCTCGAGACGGCGCAGAACATCCCGATCGACTACTCGGCGCCCAACGTCGCCAAGGAGATGCACGTCGGCCATCTGCGCACCACGGTCGTCGGCGACTCGATCGCCCGCACCCTCGAGCACCTCGGCCACAACGTCATCCGGCAGAACCACATCGGTGACTGGGGCACGCCCTTCGGCATGCTCATCGAGCACCTGCTCGAGGTCGGCGAGGGCTCTGAGGAGGCAGGTCTGCTCGTCACCGACCCCAACGCGTTCTACCAGTCGGCTCGCGTCAAGTTCGACGCCGCCGAGAAGGCCGAGCCCGCCGGCAGTGCCGGTGACTTCAACGTGCGCGCCCGCTCGCGGGTCGTGCTGCTCCAGGCCGGCGACCCCGAGACCCTCCGGCTCTGGAACGAGCTCGTCGACCTCTCCAAGGTCTACTTCAACAAGCTCTACTCGACGCTCGGCGTGACGCTGACCGACCTGCACCTCGCAGGCGAGTCGATGTACAACGACGCGCTGCCCGGCATCTGCGAGGAGCTCGAGTCGCGGGGCATCGCGGAGGTGTCCGACGGCGCCCTGTGCGTCTTCCTCGACGGCTACACCGGCCGCGAGGGCAAGCCCGTGCCGCTCATCATCCGCAAGTCGGACGGTGGATACGGCTATGCCACAACGGATCTGGCGACCATCAAGTACCGCGTCCACGACCTCGACGCGCACCGGGTGCTCTACGTCATCGGCGCCCCGCAGGCGCTGCACCTCAACATGGTGTGGGACACCGCGCGCAAGGCCGGGTGGCTGCCCGACGACGTCACGCCCATCCACGTCCAGATCGGCAACGTGCTGGGCGACGACCGCAAGATCCTCAAGACCCGCTCGGGCAAGCCCCTGCGGCTCATGGCGCTGCTCGACGAGGCCGTCGACAAGGCCCGGTCGGTGATCGACGAGGCCCGGCCCGAGCTCGACGACGCGACGCGCGCGACCATCGCGCGCCAGATCGGCATCGGTGCCGTGAAGTACGCCGACCTGTCCGTCGCGCACGACAGCGAGTACGTCTTCGACCTCGACCGCATGCTCGCACTGACCGGCAACACGGGCCCGTACCTGCAGTACGTCGTCGCCCGCATCCGGTCGATCTTCCGCCAGGTGGGCCACGACCCGGCCGCCCAGCAGGCGACGCTGATCCTCGGCGAGCCCCACGAGCGGGCGCTGGCGATGCACCTGCTCGGTTTCGGTGACGTCGTCGCCGAGGTCGGCGCGACCTACGAGCCGCACCGGCTCGCGAGCTACCTCTTCGAGCTGGCCCAGGCGTTCTCCGCGTTCTACGAGAACTGCCCGGTGCTCAAGGCCGAGCTCGACGAGGTCAGGGAGTCGCGGCTGACCCTGTGCGCCCTCGTCCTCAGGGTCATGACGACCGGCCTCGACCTGCTCGGCCTGGAGTCACCCGACCAGATGTAGGACGGCCGTGTGGCGATTTTCCACCCGGCCCGTTCCGCCGGGAGGAGAGTCGTCCCATGACCGACTGGGACTTCACGGGCCTCAAGGCCACGTACGTCAACTGCACCCTCAAGAAGAGCCCCGAGCTGAGCCACACCCAGGGCCTCGTCGACGCCAGCACGGCGATCATGCGCGAGCACGGCGTCGCCGTCGACGAGATCCGTCTCGTCGACCACGACGTCGCGACGGGCGTCTACCCCGACATGCGCGAGCACGGCTGGAAGACTGACGCCTGGCCCGACCTCTACCCGGGGATCCTCGAGAGCCAGATCCTCGTCGTCGCCGGCCCGATCTGGCTGGGCGACAACTCCAGCGTCACCAAGAGGTTCATCGAGCGGATCTACTCGCTGAGCGGGCAGCTCAACGACAAGGGCCAGTACCTCTTCTACGGCCGGGTCGCAGGGTGCCTCATCACCGGCAACGAGGACGGCATCAAGCACTGCGCGCAGAACGTCCTCTACAGCCTCCAGCACGTCGGCTACACCATCCCGCCCAACGCCGACGCCGGCTGGATCGGTGAGGCCGGGCCCGGACCGAGCTACCTCGACCCCGGCAGCGGCGGCCCCGAGAACGACTTCACCAACCGCAACACGACCTTCATGACGTGGAACCTCATGCACCTCGCCCGCATGCTGCACGACGCCGGCGGCGTGCCGGCCTACGGCAACCAGCGGTCGGCGTGGAACGAGGGCGAGCACTTCGGCTGGCACAACCCCGAGTACCGCTGAGGAGTGCGGCGCCGCCCCGTGACGTCGCTGTCGCCGCCGTCAGCGGCCGTGCGTGCGCGCGAGGAGGTCCTGGTAGCGGGCCACGACGGCGGCATGGGCCTCCTCGTCACCCGGGCCGACGGCATACGCCGAGTCGACCTCGAGCGCCCAGGTCGGCGGGTCCGCCTCGCCCGAGAGCGCCCAGGCGGCCTGCCGGGCTGCCCCGACCCCGACGTACTCGGCGGGGGCCGGCACGACGACGGGTGCGCGGAAGAGCCCTGGCGCGATCTCGCGGACGGCCCGCGACGCGGCGGCGCCACCGATGAGCAGGATGCGCTCGACGCCGACGCCGTGTGCGCGGAGGGCGTCGACGCCGGCGACGAGGTTGCACAGCATGCCCTCGACCGCAGCCCGGGCGAGGTTCTCGGGGGTCGAGTTGGAACGGGTGAGCCCGCTGAGCGTGCCCGTCGCGTCGGGCAGGTCGGGCGTCCTCTCGCCGTCGAGATACGGCAGCAGGCTCAGCCCGCCGGCACCCGGAGAAGCCTGCAGGGCAAGGTGATCGAGCTCGGTGAGGTCGACGCCGAGCATCGACGCCGCGGCCGTCAGCACGCGTGCGGCGTTGAGGGTGCACATGAGCGGGAGGTGGTGACCGGTTGCGTCGGCGAACCCCGCGATGGCGCCGGTCTCGTCGCGGATCGCGGAGCGGTGCGGCGTGAAGACCGTGCCGCTGGTGCCGAGGGACACCACGACGTCGCCGGGGTGCAGCGTCAGGCCGAGGGCGGCGCCCATGTTGTCGCCGGTGCCTGCCGCCACGAGCCTGCCGTCGGAGGTGCGCCCGGCCGCCTCGGCGGGCGCGAGCACGTGCGGCACCTCGAGGTCCCGGCCGAAGGCCCGTTTCAGCAGGTCGGGCCGGTACTCGCCCGTGGCGGCCGACCAGTAGCCCGTGCCCGAGGCGTCGCCGCGGTCGGTGGTCCACTGTTCGAAACCGTTGCCCTGCTGCAGGATCCGTCCGGTCAGCCAGTCGTGCGGCAGCACCACTCGGGCGACGCGGGTGGCGTTCTCCGGCTCGTGCTCGGCGAGCCATCGCAGCTTGGTCACGGTGAAGCTCGGCACGAGCACGAGGCCCACCGCGTCGACCCACGCCGAGCGCCCGCCGAGCTCGTCGGTCAGGTCGCCGGCCGCCCGGGCGCTGCGGGTGTCGTTCCACAGGAGCGCGTCTCGCACCACGGCGCCGGACTCGTCGAGCGCGACCATGCCGTGCTGCTGGCCGCCCACGGCCAGGGCGGCCACCCCGTCGAGGATGCCGCCGCCGCCGGCCTGCTCGAACGCCTCCCACCACCGGTCGGGATGCACCTCCGTCCCGTCGGGGTGGGGTGCCCGGGCGGTGCGCACCACCGCGCCGGTGTCGGCGTCGCACACGACGATCTTCGTCGACTGCGTCGAGCTGTCGACCCCGGCGACGAGGGTCCGGCCGTGGGTCACGTGCTCACCCGACTGCTCCATGACTGCAGAGTCTCCCGAGCGCCCTTCTCGTGCAAGGCCGAGAGTGCCTCGGTGAAGACCTCGGCGAACCGGGCGTCGTCCGCGAGCCCCCCGAAGAGGTCCCTGTCGCGCAGGAACGCCAGCGGGTCGTCGGCCTGCCGGGCGGCCGCCGCCATGACGCGGTCCCTGATGCGGTCGACGACCTCGATCGGCTCGCCCTGCTCGTCGACGCCCTCGGCATAGCGTGCCCACGAGGCGACGACGAGGGCCGAGCGCGCGATCTCACCGCCCGTCTCGAGGTTCCTGTTGATGACGGGGACGAGCCACTTGGGGATGCGGTCGGACGACTCGGCGCAGAGGCGGGCGAGCGTGTCACGCACCTCCGGGTTGGCGAAGCGCTCGATGAGCTGGTGCCGGTACGCTTCGAGGTCGACGCCGGGCACGTCGGGGAGCGTCGGGCTGCCCTCCCGCTCCATGTAGCCGAGCAGGAAGTCGACGAAGAGCGGGTCCTGGCAGACCTCGTGCGCGTAGCGGTAGCCCGAGAGGTAGCCGAGGTAGCAGAGCGCCTGGTGGCTCGCGTTGAGCAGCCGCAGCTTCATCAGCTCGTACGGCACGACGTCGTCGACGAGCTGCACGCCGGCGTCCTCGAAGGGCGGGCGCCCGTCGGTGAAGTGGTCCTCGAGCACCCACTGCGTGAACGGCTCGCAGACGACGGGCCACCCGTCCTGCACGCCGAACTCGTCGGCGAGCCGGTCGATGTCCTCGGGCGCCGTGACCGGGGTGATGCGGTCGACCATGCCGTTGGGGAACTGCACGTGCTCGTCCATCCAGTCGGCCAGCCCGGGGTCCTTGAGCCGCGCGAACGCCGTCATCGTCCTGCGCGCGACGTCGCCGTTGCCGGGGAGGTTGTCGCACGACATGACGGTGAACGGCGTCTGGCCGGCGGCTCGCCTCGCCGCGAGCCCGGCGACGACGTAGCCGAAGACGGTGCGAGGGACCGCGCCCTCCTCGAGGTCGGCCCGGATCGCGGGGTCGTCGGCGTCGAACTCCCCGGTCACCTGGTTGACGAGGTAGCCGCCCTCGGTGATCGTCAGGGACACGATGCGCGTGCGTGGGTCGGCGAGCCGGTCGACGACGGCCTGCGGGTCGTCCGGTGCGAACAGCATCTCGACGATGCTGCCGATGACGCGCGGTTCCCGGTGCCCGTCAGGGTGCTTGACGACCAGCGTGTAGAGCCCGTCCTGCGCGGTGAGCGTGTCGACGATCCGGCGGTCGTGGGGGAGGGCGCCGACACCGCAGATGCCCCATTCGAGGGCCTCGCCCCTCTCCATGAGCCGGTCGAGGTACATGGCCTGGTGCGCGCGGTGGAAGCCACCGACGCCGAAGTGCACGATGCCGGGGGTGACCGTGCTGCGGTCGTATGCCGGCCTGCCCACCTCCGGCGGGAGGGCGGCATACGTGCTCGCCGACAGCCGCGCGGGTGGCGACGGCAACGGTGCAGGCGTGGTGGTCATGGGTCCTCTTCGTGATCTCGAAGGCTGAGGTGGGGTGGGAGACCTCGTGGCAGGAGGCGAGTCCGTCGCCACGGGGTCGACGCGGGCGTCAATGGACCTCGGACATGCTCCACATGGTCCACAGCTCGGTCCGCATCCTCCGCGGCTGGCGCAGGGTGTACGTCACCGCCTGCGCGATGTCGGACGGCTCCATGAAGTCACCCTCGGACGGGTCACGGTCGCCGAAGCGTCCGTCGGCCGCCGCAAAGGCCGTGTTGACGCCGGCCGGGGCGATGGTCGTCGTACGGATGCCCTCGCTGCGCAGCTCACGGTCGAGGGCGTAGCCGAGGTTGATCTGCGCGCCCTTGGTGGCGGCGTACACCGCCTCCTTGCCCCCGCCGATCAGGAGTCCGGCCACCGAGCCGATGATGACGATGTCTCCGCCGTCGCCCTGGGCCCGGAACTGGCGCACGGCGGCCCGGGCCAGCCAGACGGTGCCCTTGACGTTGACGTCCACCATGAGCGACACCTCGTCCGCGGTGTAGTCGAGCAGCCCGCCGTAGAAGCCCACGGCCGCGTTGGCGACCACGGAGTCGATGCGGCCGAAGGCTGCGACGCCGGCGTTGACGAGCGCGTCTGCCGTGGCCTCGCCCCTGACGTCGCCGACGTGGGTGGCCAGACGTTCCTCGTCCCACTGGTCGCGCAGCGGGGCGAGCGCGTCGGGCCGCAGGTCCCCGGCGACGACGCGGCCGCCGGCTTCGAGCACCAGGCGGGCGATGGCGCCGCCGATGCCGCCGCCGGCGCCGGTGACGACGACGACCGTGTCCTCGAGACTGCGCGCCTCGTCCCTGGCGGTCCTGCCGTCGGGTCGCACTGCTGTTCCGGTCACTTGATCGCTCCCATCGAGAGGCCACGGACGAGCTGCTTCTGCGCCACCCAGCCGGCGATGATGACCGGCAGCGCGGCAATCGTCGCGGCGGCCGAGAGGACGGCGAGGAACTGGCCTCGACCGTCGACGAAGCTGCCGAGGAACGGCGGGGTGGTGCGGGCGGCCGAGCTGGTCAGCAGCAGCGCGAGGAAGTACTCGTTCCACGCGAAGATGAAGCTGATGAGAGCCGCGGCCGCGACGCCGGGGAGCACGAGCGGCAGGACGATCCGCACGATCTCGCGGAACATGCCGGCACCGTCGACGCGGGCCGCCTCGATGATCTCGAACGGGACCTCGAGGAGGAACGACCGCATCATCCACACCGTCACGGGCAGGTTCATGGCGCCGTAGACGATCGCGAGGACGTAGATGTTGTCGAGCAGCCCGACGGTCTTGAAGATCATGAAGAGTGGCAGCACGATCGCCGCGAGGGGCATGAACCGGGTCGAGATGAAGAACGAGAGCGAGTTCTGCACGTTCTTCACCCGTCGGATCGAGAGCGCGTACGCCGCCGGGATCGCCAGCAGGACGGAGATGATCGTCGAGGTCACCGCCGCGGTCAGCGAGTTCTGCAGGTAGCCGGCCATCCCGCGGTCCATGGCGAGCTGGTAGCCCTCCGTCACGGGCTTGAAGATGAACGACGGGTTGATGGACGACGCCAACGACTCCGGCTTGAACCCGTTGAGGAACATCCACAGCACGGGGAAGAAGAAGATGAGGACGAGGATCCAGGTGACGAGGGTGACGAGGGCCCCGCGAGCCGAGCGGGTCGAGCTGTTCATCGGCTTCCTCCTGCCATGAAGACCTTGAAGACGCTCTTGAGCGCGATGGTCGCGACGATGATCGTGAGGATGACGGTCACGACGCCGTATGCCGCCGCCTGCCCGACGTCGAGGCCGATGAAGGCCCGCTCGTAGAGGAGGTAGGCGAGGGTCTTCGTGCCGCCCGTGCCCTTGGTGAGGATCGCGATCGGGTCGAAGACCTGGAGGATGATGACCGAGCCGAGGAGCACCCCGATCTCGATGTACATCCGCAGGTGCGGCAGCGTGATCCAGGTGAAGGTGCGCCAGGTCCCCGCCCCGTCGACCTGGGCGGCCTCGAGGATGCCCTTGTCCTGGCCCTGGAGCCCGGCCAGGAGGATGAGCATCATGAACGGCGTGAACTGCCACGTCAGCACGATGACGACCGTCATCATCGGGTGCTCGGTGCTCCACGACACCACCGGAAGGTGCAGCGCCCGGAAGAGCCAGTTCAGCATCCCGATGTTGGTGTCGAACATCGAGTACTTCCAGATGAGCGCGGCGGCCGCCGGCATGATGAGGAACGGCGTGATCATCAGCGTGCGGGCCACGGCCCGACCGTGGAACTGGCGGTCGAGCAGGACCGCGAAGAGCAGGCCGAAGAGGACTGCGAGGGTCACCGAGAAGGCGGTGATGAGCACCGTGGCGACGATCGAGGGCCACAGGTCACCCGAGGTCAGGGCGCTCGTGTAGTTGTCGAACCCCGCGAAGGCTCGCTCGTTGGGGTAGAGCAGGTTCCACTTCGTCAGCGAGAAGCCGATGGTGGTGAGGAACGGGATCTGCGTGAGCAGGATGAGGAAGATGACCGCCGGCAGCACCAGGCTCCGGTTCCTCCAGAGCTCCTTGCGCTGCAGCCGGCGCTTGTCCGTGGCGGTCACGGCTCGGACGTCGTCCAGCTCGGTCGGTTGCGTGGTGGTCGTGGTTGTCGTCATGTCGGCACTCCCTTGTGCGGCTCGTGCGACTGCGGGTCGGGGAAGGTGGGTGGGGCCGGGTCCGGGGCGTGCCGGACCCGGCACCACGTCACGGGGACGTCACTTCTTGTGCTTGTCGCCGGCCTGCTGGGCGATGCTCTGGCACTTGCCGAGGGCGTCGTCGATCGTGCCGCGGTTGGCAAGGTAGTCAGCGACGAGCTGGGCGCACTGGTTGCCGACGTCCTGGAACTCGGGGATCGAGACGTACTGGATGCCGACCCAGGGCTGCGGGTTGACGCCCGGCTGCTTCGGGTTGACCGAGCTCATCACGTCGAGGGTGATGGGCGCGTACGCCTTGGCTGCGTCCTTGTACTCGGGCAGCTCGTAGGTCGAGGTGCGCGAGCCCGGCGGGACGTTGGACCAGCCGATCTTCGTGCCGACGAGCTTGATGTAGTCCTTGCTCGTGGCCCACTTGACGAACTTGACCGCCGCGTCCTTCTGCTTCGTCGACGCGGGGATGGCGAGGTTCCAGCTCCAGAGCCAGCCGGACTCCTTCGTCTTGTTGACCGGCATGTGGGCGTAGCCCATCTTGCCCTTCACCGGTGAGTCGGCTGCCTCGAGCATCGAGGCGGCGACGGAGGCGTCGGCCCACATCGCGGCCTTGCCCTCCTTGAGTGCGGTGAGGCACTCGTTGAAGCTGTACGAGACCGGGTCCTTCTCGCCCGAGTCGTCGAGCATCTTCTTGTAGAAGCTGACGGCTTCCTTCCACTCCGGGGTGTTCACCGTGGCCTTCCAGCTGCTGTCGTACCAGCTGCCACCGAACGTCTGCACGACGGTGGTGAGGGGGGCGAAGAGGTCTCCCCAGCCGGGCTTGCCGCGCATGCAGATGCCCGCCCTGTCAGGGGTGTTGACCTTCTTGGCCGCGTCGGCGACCTCTTGCCACGTCGGGTTCTGGGACAGCTTGACGCCGGCCTTGTCGAGAACCTCCTTGTTGTACATGAGGATCGAGGACTCGCCGTAGAACGGCACCGCGAAGAGCTTGCCGTCGAAGGTGTTGACGTCGCGCACCGGCGGGAGCAGGTCGTTCACGTCGTAGGACGCGTCCGACTGCAGCTCGGGGGTGAGGTCGACGAGCCACCCGTTGGATCCCCACTGGGGCGTCTCGTAGGCACCGATGGTCACGATGTCGTACTGGCCGGCGCCGCTCGCGACGTCCGCCGTCACGGCGGCGCGGAGGTCTCCCTCCTCCATGACCTGGAAGTTGACCTTCGTGCCGGGGTTGGCCTTCTCGTACTCGGTCTTGAGCTTCTCCATGTCCTTCATCTGGCCGTTGTTCACGGTGGCCACGTTGAGGGTGACGGATCCGCCGCCGGCCCCGGTGGACCCGCCACCGGACTGCACCGCCCCGGACGAACAGGCCGCCACCGTCATGGCCACTGCCACGGCGCCCGTCCCCAGCGCGAGCATGCGCTTGTTCGCAAGCATTCCCAACTCCTTTGGTAGGCATTTCTCGTTCCGTCAGCCCGGTCTGCGAGTCCGGTGGGGCAGGCGCGCCCCGAGCGGATGTGAGATCCGCTGGCGTTCTTGACGAGAACTTGCCGGAACGGTAATGAGGCGGACTCGTGCTCAACAACGCCGTCAGCCCTCAGTCATTGATACGATTTTTCGCGAGGGTGGTGGCAGCATGGGACACATCGGTCACGGCCCCGCATGAGATGGTGACGATGAAGTCCCACGCGGCGCAGGAGGCGAAGATTTCGTATCGATCGGACCGGGAATCCCACGCTGCTGATGCCGGTCGGCGCGACGCGGAGGCCGCGCGCTCCCTGACGTCGGAGGCGATCCTGGGCCAGGCGGTGCGGCGCGAGTACATCCCGCACCACCCCCAGGCCTCGATCCGGGTGCTGACCCACGACTTCCCGAGCGAGATCTGCGGCTGGGGCGCGCACCCCGAGTACGAGATCCACCTCATCACCAAGACCCGGGGCAGCTTCATCGCCGGCGACCACATCGGCACCTTCGCACCCGGCCACGTGAGCCTGATCGGGCCCAACCTGCCCCACGACTGGGTCAGCGACCTCGACGAGGGCCAGGTCGCCGTCGACCGGGACGCCGTGATCCAGTTCAGCGACGAGTGGATCCGCGGGGTCATGGGGCTCATCCCCGAGCTGGCCGAGGTCTCGGAGATGCTGCAGCGGTCCACGCGGGGGCTGGTCTTCTCGGGCGCCACCGCCTGGCGTGGCGCCGAGACGATCCTTGCGTGCGTGCACAGCCACGGCACCGAGCAGATCGGTCACCTGCTCAAGCTGCTGGCCCTCTTCGCGCACGCGCCCACGGACGAGTACGAGCTCGTCGCGAGCGAGTGGATGGGCCGTCCGACCGACGCCGCCTCGCGCGACGCGGGCGAGGCTGGGCTCAGCTACATCTTCGACAACCTCACCGGTGACATCCGCCTGTCGACGGCCGCTCGACTGGCCTACATGTCCGAGCCGACGTTCTCCAAGTACTTCAAGACCGCGACCGGCATGACCTTCTCGAGCATGGTCAAGAAGCTGCGCATCGCCTATGCGCGAAGGCTGCTCGACACCACCGAGGACTCCGTCGCCCAAGTGGCCGCTCTGAGCGGCTACAACAACATGGCGAACTTCAACCGGCAGTTCCTCGCCGAGGTCGGCACGACGCCGACGGCCTACCGGAGGCTCGAGTCCGACCAGAAGCCGCCGCCAGAAGTGTTCAGCCTCAACCGGCGCGCGCCGTCGCCCTGACGGCGCGCCCCCTCACTGTCGGAGACGTCCCCGCTCGCCGGGCGTCGCTCTGGTGTGATGTGGCTGGCAGAGCAGCCGCCACCCGTGCGTCGTGCCGTAGGTTCGTGAACCAGTGCCCTCTGACCGAGTGCGAAGGAGCCCAGCGTGCAGATCGGTGTCCCCCGCGAGACGCGTGCCCGCGAGACGCGGGTTGCCGCGACGCCCAAGACCGTCGAGGCGCTCGTCGGTCTCGGCTACGACGTCGCCGTCGAGACGGGGGCGGGTGACAGGGCGAGCTTCTCGGACGAGGCGTATGCCGCCGCGGGGGCTCGCGTGGTCGACCGCGCCGAGGCGTGGGGCTCGGACATCGTGCACAAGGTCAACGCCCCGTCCGACGACGAGATCCCGTTCCTGCGCCCGGGCACGGTCCTCGTGTCGCTCATGGCGCCGGCGATCAGCCCCGACCTCGTCGAGAAGCTGCGCGCCTCCGGGGTGACGGCCATGGCGATGGACGCGGTGCCCCGCATCAGCCGCGCCCAGTCGCTCGACGTGCTGTCGTCGATGGCCAACATCGCCGGCTACCGCGCCGTGGTCGAGGCCGCGCACGAGTTCGGCTCGTTCTTCACCGGCCAGGTGACGGCGGCCGGGAAGGTGCCTCCCGCCAAGGTGCTCGTCGCCGGGGCCGGCGTCGCCGGGCTCGCCGCCATCGGCACGGCCCGCTCGCTCGGCGCCATCGTGCGCGCGACCGACGCGCGAGCCGAGGTCGCCGAGCAGGTCGAGTCGATGGGCGCCGACTTCCTCCCGGTCGTGATGCCCGAGGTCGACGAGGCCGCCGCGTCCAGCGACGGCTACGCCAAGGAGATGGGCGAGGAGTACAACCGCCGGGCCGCCGAGCTGTATGCCGCGCAGGCCCCCGACGTCGACATCATCGTCACGACCGCTCTGATCCCGGGCCGACCGGCGCCGCGGCTCATCACCGCCGACATGGTGGCGACCATGAAGCCCGGCTCGGTCGTCGTCGACATGGCAGCGAGCAACGGCGGCAACGTCGAGGGCTCCGTCGCCGACGAGCTCGTCGTCACGGCGAACGGCGTCAAGATCATCGGCTACACCGACCTCGCGGCGCGGCTGCCCACGCAGGCCTCGCAGCTCTACGGAACCAACCTCGTCAACCTCATGAAGCTGCTGACGCCGGGCAAGGACGGGCAGCTCGTGCTCGACTTCGACGACGTGGTCCAGCGCAACATGACCGTCGCCCGCGACGGGGAGCTGCTGTGGCCGCCACCGGCGATCCAGGTCAGCGCGGCCCCGGTCGCGGCCTCGCCCGCCTCGACCAAGAAGGTCGCGAAAGAGCCTGAGCCACCGAAGGACCCGCGACGAAGGTACGTCGGGATGGCGATCGGCGCCGTGGTGTTCGCACTCGTCGCCGCGTTCTCGCCGGCCAGCTTCCTCGGGCACTTCACCGTCTTCGCCCTGGCGGTCGTCGTCGGCTACTACGTCATCGGCCACGTGCACCACGCCCTGCACACGCCGCTCATGTCGGTGACGAACGCGATCAGCGGCATCATCGTGGTCGGTGCGCTGATCCAGCTCGGCCAGTGGGCCGGCGGGATGTCCGGGGCGATCCTCGTGCTCGCCTTCCTCGCGACGCTCATCGCCAGCATCAACATCTTCGGTGGCTTCCTCGTCACGCGCCGCATGCTCACGATGTTCCGGAAGGGCTGACCGCACATGGACATCGCACTCATCAGCGCGGCATACATCGTCGCAGCCCTTCTCTTCATCCTTTCTCTCGCGGGCCTGTCGAAGCACGAGACGGCCCGCGACGGCAACGTCCTCGGCATGATCGGCATGGGGCTGGCGCTCGTCGCCACGCTGTGGCTGGCGCTGCGCGGGTCGAGCGCCCTCAACTGGCTGCTCATCGCCGTCGCCATGGCGATCGGTGCTGCGATCGGCATCTGGCGCGCACGCATCGTCGAGATGACCGGGATGCCCGAGCTCATCGCGATGCTGCACAGCTTCGTCGGTGCGGCCGCGGTGCTCGTCGGCTTCAACACCTATCTGGCCACCGGCTCGGACGGCTCAGGGGGCTCCGACGGGGTGCACCTCGTCGAGATCTTCCTCGGGGTGTTCATCGGTGCCGTCACCTTCACCGGGTCGATCGTCGCGTTCCTCAAGCTGTCAGCGCGGATCTCGAGCAAGCCGCTGATGCTGCCGGCCCGTCACTGGCTCAACCTGGCCGCCCTCGTCGTGTCCGCCGCCCTGCTCGTGTGGTTCGTCGCGTCGCACTCGATCGTGCCGCTCGCCGTCATGACCGCGATCGCGCTGGCGTTCGGCTGGCACCTCGTCGCCTCGATCGGCGGGGGCGACATGCCGGTCGTCGTGTCGATGCTCAACAGCTACTCCGGGTGGGCTGCGGCCGCCGCCGGCTTCATGCTCGGGAACGACCTGCTCATCGTCACCGGCGCCCTGGTCGGCTCCTCCGGTGCGTACCTGTCGTACATCATGTGCAAGGCGATGAACCGGTCGTTCGTGTCGGTCATCGCCGGCGGCTTCGGCTCCGACGGCGCCGTGAGCAACACCGACGTCGACTACGGCGACCACCGCGAGACGAACGCCGACGAGGTCGCTGACCTGCTGACCCACGCGTCGTCAGTCGTCATCACGCCCGGCTACGGGATGGCGGTGGCCCAGGCGCAGTACCCCGTCGCCGACCTCACCGCCAAGCTGCGCGAGCGTGGCGTCGACGTCCGCTTCGGCATCCACCCGGTCGCCGGGCGCCTCCCGGGGCACATGAACGTGCTCCTCGCCGAGGCCAAGGTGCCCTACGACATCGTGCTCGAGATGGACGAGATCAACGACGACTTCCCCGAGACCGACGTCGTGCTCGTCATCGGCGCCAACGACACGGTCAACCCGGCTGCGGCGGAGGACCCGACCTCGCCGATCGCGGGCATGCCCGTGCTCGAGGTCTGGAACGCCAAGGAGGTCGTCGTCTTCAAGCGCTCGATGAACGCCGGCTACGCGGGCGTGCAGAACCCGCTCTTCTTCCGCGACAACTCGGCCATGCTCTTCGGCGACGCCAAGGAGCGGGTCGAGGACATCATCAAGGCCCTCTGACCTACCGGTCCCGCCCCACCTCCTCGGCTCTTGCTCCCCTCGGAGGAGCAGGTTCTGAGTCGGCCTATCGGTTCTTGCTCCCCTCAGAGGAGCAGGTCCCGAGTGCACGGGCCGGACCGTCAGCTGATTCCGCTGTCGGCGGGGGCTGCGACGATCGGCCGCATCGAGTCCGGGGCGATGCGCGTCGACACCGCGACGCTCGCAGCGATCCTGTCAACGGCAGGGCTCCGGCTCGCCGTGCTCGACGTCAACGGGACGGAGGTGCCGCCGATCCCGCGCGACGTCCTGCGAGACCACGCCGGCAGGCGCCTGCCGAGCCACCTCGACGCCCGACCGCCCGTCGACGAGCCCGCCGACCGGGGCATCGACCCCCGCCGGGGCGGACCGCCAGCGCTGGCATGGTTCGAGCACCGCGACCGGCGACGTAGGCGCCGGGCGCGCGCCGGAACCCCGACGGACCACCCGACCGTGAGCGGCATGCGCGAGGACAAGGCGGCGGTGCGCCGTCGCGCGCTCGCGGCAGCGGCGGCACGGGCAGTGACTCACCCGATACCGGAGTGCGTCTGCCTCGACGGCTGCTTCGAACGCGCCTGCCTTCCCCGGTGCCCGTGCCAGTGCGAGCCCGAGCGGCCGGTCTGGGAGCGGATCACGCAGTGAGCCCGTCCGCGGTGGCGGACGGGCTCACGTGGTCGCCGCCGGTTCGGCGGCGGAGGTGCGGTCAGCGTTCGCTGAGCATCTCGGGCCTGCCCTCCAGGCCTGCCTCGGGCTCGCCCTTGGCGAGTTTGCTGTTGTGGCGGGAGTAGGCGAAGTAGATGAGGAATCCGATGGCCATCCACACGATGAAGCGGATCCACGTCTCGATCGACAGGTTGAGGATCAGGTAGAAGCACAGCAGGGCCGACAGCCACGGGACGACCGGGCTGCCGGGCACCTTGAAGGCGCGCTTGAGGTCGGGGCGACGCTTGCGCAGGATCGGGATGGCGATCGAGACGAGCATGAAGGCGGTCAACGTGCCGATGTTGACCATCTCCTCGAGCTTGCCGATCGGCGTCAGCGCGGCGATGAGCGCGACGACCGAACCGATGATGATCGTCAGCTTGACCGGGGTGCCGGTGCGCTCGTTGGTGCGGCCGAGACCGCTCGGGATGAGGTGGTCGCGGCTCATCGCGAACGTCACGCGGGTCGCGCCGATGAGCAGCGTCATGACGACCGTCGTCAGACCTGCGACGGCGCCCGCCGAGATCAGCGTTGCGTAGCCGTCCTTGCCCACGGACGTGAAAGCCGAGGCCAGCGCTGCGTCCGGGTCGATCTTGTTGTACTTGACCATGCCGGTGATGACGAGCGAGACCGCCATGTAGAGCACGGTGCAGATGACGAGCGAGCCGATGATGCCGATGGGCAGGTCGCGCTGCGGGTTCTTCGCCTCCTCGGCGGTGGTCGCGACGACGTCGAAGCCGATGTAGGCGAAGAACACGACCGCGGCGCCGCTCATGATGCCGAGCACGCCGAAGGTGACCGGTTCCACCCCGGTGATCGCCTGGAACAGCGGGGTCGTCAGGCCGGACGCCGCCTCGCCGGCCTGCGACGGCGGGATGAACGGCGTCCAGTTGTCGCGGTTGATGAAGCCGATGCCGGCGAAGATCACGAACAGGACGATGAAGAGCTTGATGGCGACGAGCACGAGGTTGACGCGCAGCGACTCCTTGATGCCGATGGCGACGAGGGTGGTCAGCAGGGCGATGAGGATGAACGCCGGCAGGTCGAAGTGCGAGCCGGGCGCCAGACTCTCGGGCCAGGTGAGGCCGAGCTGGTCGAGCAGCTTCACGAGGTACGTCGACCAGCCCTGGGCCACGACGCTCGCGCCCAGCATCAGCTCGAGCAGCAGGTCCCAGCCGATGATCCAGGCGATGAGCTCGCCGAGGGTCGCGTACGAGAACGTGTAGGCGGAGCCCGAGATGGGCACCGTGGACGCGAACTCCGCGTAGCAGAGGGCGGCGAGACCACAGACCACGGCACCGACGACGAACGACAGGGCGATGGCGGGACCTGCGTAGTCCTTGGCCGCCCGGCCGGTCAGCGTGAAGATGCCGGCGCCGATGATGACGCCGACACCGAAGACGGTGAGGTCGAGGGCTGACAGACGCCGTTTGAGGTGGTGGTCGGATTCGTCGGCCGAGGCCATCGAGGCCTCGATCGACTTGGTGCGAAAGACACTCATGAGTACCTCCGGGCGGGTCGTCGCTGACTGACGGATCAACCCAAACTAGCGGTGTGCGGCGGCTGCCTGCGAGCCCCGACCGTCACGTGTCCGACTGGGGCCAGATGGGGCCGGTGTCGGCCCCCCGCCGGCGGCGCCTGAGGTCGTCGCTCTCGTAGACGGTCTCGGGGCGGGTCGTCGGACGCTGGATGGGCACCGCCCGCGAGTAGGAGTCGAGGCGGTCCTGGATCGGGTTGTGGGTGCGGTGGACGTCGGGGTAGCTCGTGCTGCCGGGGGTGATCGGGCTCGACGGTGGCGTGGGGCTGCCCGGGCCGGTCGTGTCGTCGGGGAACTCGTCGTCGAGCTCCTGGAAGTCCTCGTCGCCGGGGGGCGGGACGATGTGGAAGATCTCGGCGCAGATGTCGCGGTAGGTCTGGTCGGGGTCGGGCACCCACTTGACCTCGCGCAGGGCCTGGTCCTGGCCGGCGCTCTCGAGGACGAACTTGCCGTAGCCGAGGAACTGGCCTGGGATGGAGCGCACGTAGCTCATGTCGGTGACCTTGAGCAGCGGCATCATCGCGACCTTGTGCGTGATGAGCCCGAAGCGCAGCAGCAGCCGCTTGTCGGTCGCGACGAACCAGTTGTGGTGCCAGTCGAGGATGCACCACAGCAGCCGCGCGAAGAGGACGAAGAAGAGCCACCAGAAGATCGTGCCGAGGGCCTGGGTCGACTTCGTGACGTTGGAGTCGACCCACACCGCGGCGACGAAGCCGAGCAGGGTGGTGACGGCAGGCTCGGCGAGCTTGGCCCAGTGCGCACGAACGGCGGTGACCAGGTTCTCGCCCGGGAGCAGGATCGGCGCGAGCCCCGCCGGGATCTCGGTGCTGCGTCGCGCTGACATGGCCTCAGTCTGCTCGCATCACCGGTTCAGCAGTGAGCTGAAGAACCGCAGGATGGCGTTGAAGCCGTCGACCAGCACGCCCCAGATGTTGCTGACGATGTCGGCAGCCTTGTCAGGGGAGGTGAAGACGGCATACACGAAGAACGCCAGGATGATGATCAGGATGACCTTCTTGGCCTTGGGGCCCATGGTGTGTCGCTCCTTGGAGGGAAGGTGGCGCAGGCTGCCCTGACAGCCCCACGGCACAGGGGTGGGACCAGTGTGCCGCACGTGGCAGGTGGGGTGCCGGATGGGCTGTGACCCCGCGTGTCCGCGGCTATCCTCCTCGGGTGTCGCGAACGCCAGCGTATGCCGCCCAGCTGCGAGACGCGCTGACGCGCGCCGTCCGCGGGGTGAGCGAGCGCGACCTGGCCCGTGCGACCGAGGCTCTGGTCTCGCGCTACCGATCGGTGGCCCCGGCCACCGCCCCGATCCTCGCCTCGGACGTGCACGTCGCCGCGTATGCCGCCTACCGGATGCCGGCCACGCACGCGGCGCTCTCACGCGTGCTGCGTGACCTGGCGGCACGTGGCCTCGAGCCTCGGTCGCTGCTCGACCTCGGCGGAGGCACCGGCGCGGCGGCCTGGGCTGCCGCCGGCGCCTTCGACAGTCTCGAGGCGGTGACGGTGCTCGACCAGGTCGAGGCCGCGCTCGCCCTCGGTCGCGATCTCGTGCGGGAGGCGCCGTCGGAGGTGCTGGCCCGTGCGACCTTCGCACGCGCCGTCGCCGGTGACTGGCCGCAGCTCGAGGCCGACCTCGTCACCGTCTCCTACGTGCTCAGCGAGCTCGAGGAGCGCGCGCAGGAGACTCTCGTGGCGGACGCCATGCAGCGAGGGCGGGTTGTCGTCGTCGCCGAGCCGGGCACTCCCGACGGCTACGCGCGCGTGCTCCGCGTGCGGGCCGCGATGATCGCCGAGGGGTGGACGGTCCTCGGACCGTGCCCGCACGAGGACGGGTGCCCGCTCGTGGGCACCGACTGGTGCCACTTCGCCGCCCGCGTCAACCGGTCGGCAGAGCATCGGCGGCTCAAGGGCGCCGACCTGTCCTACGAGGACGAGAAGTTCTCGTGGGTCGCTGCGGCGCGCCCCGGCGTACTGGAAACCGAAGCGGGAGAGGCGAACTCCGGCCGCATCCTGCGACACCCGTTGAAGCGCAAGGGTTTCGTCGAGTTCCAGGTCTACAGACCCGACGGCACGGCCGGGCGTGAGGTCGTGTCGAAGAAAGCGGGAGAGCGCTACCGCGCCGCTCGCGCCGCCGAGTGGGGCGACACGCTTCCCTGACCGCTGACCCGGCCCGGCGGCATACGCAATGAGCCGTCAGACGACGCCGTAGAGACGGTCACCCGCGTCGCCGAGCCCGGGCACGATGTAGCCCTTCTCGTTCAGCCGCTCGTCGACCGTGCCGAGCACGACCTTGACCGGGACGTTGAGCTTCTCGGTCTCGGTGCGGAGGTGCTCGACGCCCTCGGGGGCCGCGAGCAGGCAGACGGCGGTGATGTCGTCGGCGCCGCGGTCGACGAGGAACTTGATCGCGTCGGCCATCGAGCCGCCCGTGGCGAGCATCGGGTCGAGCACGAAGACCTGCCGGCCGGTGAGGTCGTCGGGCAGGCGGTTCGCGTAGGTCACCGGCTCGAGGGTCTCCTCGTTGCGCTGCATCCCGAGGAATCCCACCTCGGCGCTGGGCAGCAGGTTGACCATGCCCTCGAGCATGCCGAGACCGGCGCGCAGGATCGGCACGATGAGCGGCTTCGGGTTGCTCAGCTTGATGCCCGTCGTCGGCGCGACCGGCGTCTCGATCTCGAAGGGCTCGACCCGGACGTCACGCGTCGCCTCGTAGGCCAGGAGCGTCATGAGCTCCTCGGCGAGCCGGCGGAAGGTGGGGCTGTCGGTCCGCTTGTCGCGCAGATACGTGAGCTTGTGGGCGATGAGCGGGTGGTCTGCGACGTGGACGTCCATGGGTGGAAACTTAGCGCGTGGCCAAGCGATCCGAGACCCCCGGCAAGAGCCCCGTCCCCTCGCCCGAGACGTATGCCGCCTGGATGGGCCAGGCGCTCGAGCTCGCCGCGGCTGCGGCCGGGTCCGAGGACGTGCCCGTCGGAGCCCTCGTGGTCGACGCCGCCGGCAAGGTGGTCGGCCGCGGACGGAACGTGCGCGAGGAGCGCGGCGACCCGACGGGGCACGCGGAGATGGTGGCGCTGCGCGAGGCGGCCCGGTCCGTGGACGGCTGGCGGCTCGACGGCTGCACGCTCGTCGTGACGCTGGAGCCGTGCGTCATGTGCGCCGGCGGGGCCATGGCGGCCCGGTTGGACCGGGTCGTCTTCGGGGCCTGGGACCCCAAGGCAGGGGCGTGCGGCTCGGTCTGGGACCTGACCCGCGACCCGCTCGCCACGCACGTCGTCGACGTCGTCGGAGGCGTGAGGGCCGAGGAGTCGGCCGCCCTCCTGGTCGATTTCTTCGAGGGGCGCAGGCTCGGGTAAGGTCTCTCCCGGTGGCGTGTCCGAGCGGCCTAAGGAGCACGCCTCGAAAGCGTGTGTGGGGGTGACTCCACCGTGGGTTCAAATCCCACCGCCACCGCCAGTCAAATGCAGAAGCGCCGGTCCGAGCCTCAGGGCTCGGACCGGCGTTTCTCGTCCTAGTCTCATGCTGGAAATGCCGGTCAACCCTTCAGGGTCCGCGCACTGGCTCTGCAGTCTGTCCGTCTGTGCCACAGGAAATTTCGCCCCAAAGGGGACCCTGACCAGACAATCCTGAGACGTGCCTCGGAGCCGTCGACATACTGGGGCTGGATGGCCGCAGGCGCGCAGGAGCGCGTGGCGGAGGCGTGGGGGAAGTTGGCACGAAATGAGTCTGCTCGCGAGCTTGGAACCCCGACCGGTGGCGCTCGACGCGTCGGTCCGAGTGCTGGTGGTCGACGACCATGAAGCCGTCGCCTGGGCCATCGGGGTGGCCATCGGCCTGGAGGAGGGCGTGACATACGTCGGGTCGTCCTCGAGCGCTGCGCACGCTCGAAGGGCAGTCGCCGACCTCCAGCCGGATGTCGTGGTCATGGACGTCAACCTGGGCGACGAGGACGGCATCGAGCTGGCGGCCGAGCTGATCCGCGACAACCCGCAGCTGCACGTCATCGTCCTGACGGGAGACGGTGACGAGGCGAAGCTGCGGCGGGCTGCCGATGCGGGGGTGGGGGCGTTCCTGTTCAAGGACGGTTCGTTCGGTGACGTCCTCGGCGCGATCCGTGCACCGAGCCGGGACGGGCTGGTCGTCCACCCCAAGGTCTTGCGCGAGATGCTCCGGTGCTCGGCACCGGCTCCCGTGCATCCGCCGCTCACGGTCCGAGAGAAGGAAGTGCTCACGCTCCTGTCCCAAGGCCAGAACGTCGCCTCGATCTCCGGGCGCCTCGGGATCACCCGTCTCACCTGTCGTGGGTACGTCAAAAACCTGCTCGCCAAGCTCCAGGTCCACTCCCAGTTGGAGGCGGTGGCGACCGCAAGGAGGTTCGGCCTGATCGGTCCCTGACCGTGCGCACCCGAGTGCCTGATCCGGCTGCCGGCAGCACAGGGGCGGTGCGCCGCCGGGTCGTCAGGCGCGTCGTCTGGTCGACGCTGCTGCTGCTCGTCCTGAGTGCCGCGGGCGTGAGCCTGGCTGTCAATGCCGCCGCGGGCGACATCGCCATCCGGGATGCCAGTCTGCACGGCAGCTCCTTCGCCCGCTACGTCGTGGCTCCCCTCGTCAACTCCGCTGTGCGCCGGGGAGATACAAGGGCGTTGGCTCACCTCGACGCCGTCCTGAAGAGTCCGTTGAGGGACGGCGCGATGGTCCGCATCAAGATCTGGGACCAGGACGGTCATGTGCTCTGGTCCGACGCGGGTGCGCTGGGTCAGGAGACGTTCGAACTCGAGCCGGAGGAGGCCGCACTCTTCGGCACGGACGGGGTCGTCGCGAGCGTCTCGGACCTCACCAAGGAGGAGAACGCCACCGAACGCGGCTTCGGCAACCTCGTCGAGGTCTATGCCGCCGCACGGGACGCCGAGGGTGGGGCGATCGTCGCGGAGTCCTACTGGAACAGTGACCGCATCCGCCAGGACGGGATCGTCATCTCAGAGCACATCCTCCCTCTCGGCCTGTCCGCCCTCGCCCTCGCGCTGCTGGCCGTGATCCCGCTGGCGCTGTCGCTCGCCAGGCGGGTGGACCAGGCCCAGGCGGAACGAGCGTCACTTCTTCGTCACGCCCTGGCCGCCTCGGACATGGAACGACGCAAGATCTCGCGTGAGCTGCATGACGGGCTCATTCAGGACCTGACCAGCCTCGGCTACGCGCTGCCTGCGGTGGCTTCCGGCCTGTCCTCGGGCGGGCCCAACGAGGCAGACGGGATCCTTCGCACTCTCTCCGAGCGGCTGCAGGGCGACATCGCATCCCTGCGCGGCGTCCTGGCCGACATCTACCCGGTCAGCCTGACCCGTGAGGGTCTCGCGGTGGCGACGGAGCAACTGGCCGAGCCGCTTCGCTCCCAGGGCGTCGAGGTGCTCGTGGACGTCGACCCGGCTCTCGACTCGGTGTCCGAGGAAGCCGTCCAGCTGGCGTACCAGGTGATCCGGGAAGGGCTGCGCAACGTCGCGAAGCACGCTCGGGCGACGTCCGTCAGGGTCGTCGCAGGTCCGGTCGGGGAGGGCGTCGTCGTGGTCGTCGAGGATGACGGCAAGGGCGGCCCGTTCCCGCCGCCGGGACGTGGACACCTGGGCCTTCGGCTCCTGGAGGACTGCGCGGCCGATGTCGGGGGATACGTGAAGCTCGGACCCGCCAGCACTGGCGGCGCACGCCTGGCGGCGCACTTCCCGCAGACGTTCGCGTGGTCCTCGGACCGATGACGTACGCCGTCTCGCGCCGAGCGTGCGCCTGACCCCTCAGATTGGGGTGCGTCACACCCCGCCGTCGTAGATGAGCCGCACCCCAGCCGGGTGCTGTTGCGACTCAACGCTGCTCATCACCATGAACCCATGGGGAACGCGTACGGCTGGTGGTGGGGAGCCTCGGTGTGCCCGGCCCTGCCCGCCGGACCGAGAGCCGCAAGTCCCACGGCATCGGAGCCCACAGGCGCAGGCTGCCCAACCCCCCGGGGGCAGCCCGGACTCTCGAGTCACGACGCACGGGATCACGGTGCGTCCCCCACGTGGGCGCCTCGCGGCGGCCGGCCAGGTCGGCGGCAGTGCTGCCGACCTGGCCGTGCTGCGTCTCTGGAACGGCACGCATGAGACCGGAGAGCCGCGAGCCGGCGCACGTGGCCGCAGTGGGCGACGAGGCGCCCCTCGCCGTGCAGATCTCGCTGCTCGGAGGCTTCCGGGTCCAGGTGGCCGGCAGCGTGCTGGGTCCGCGCCAGGTGGGCGGTTCGAAGCCTCGGCGTCTCCTCATCGCCCTGGCGCTGGCGCGCGGAGCGCCGGTGTCCAAGGACCGCCTGGTTTCGATGCTGTGGGACGCGGGGGCGCAGGGGCAGTCGACAGCGAACATCGAGACGTACGTCTCGCTCCTCCGCAAGCATCTGCCCACGGCAGGTCCGGCGCGTGAGGGGCCGATCGCGACAGGCTTCGGAAGCTACTCGCTCGACCTGGGCCGCGTGGACGTCGACGTCGTCGCTCTCGCCGAGGACATGTCCTGGGCCCTGGACGCCTCCATCACCCCCGAGACAGCGCTGCCCGTTCTGCGACGAACGCTCGCGAAGGCCCAGCTGCCACTGCTGCCAGAGGAGTTCGAGGCTCGGTGGCTCGAGGACGCCCGTCGAGAGCACGAGCGTCAGACGGGCGAGTGGCTCGTCGCGGCCGCCGAGAAGGTCCTCGCCATCGCGCCCAGAGAGGGTGCGCAGTGGGCGCGCCGGGCGATCGAGGCCGACCCCTTGGACGAGGGCGCCTGGTACGCGTACCTGCGATGCAAGGAAGTCGCCGGCCAGTACGCGGAGGGTCTTCGGGCGTACGACATCTGCCGCCGGCAGTTCAGCGAGGAGCTGGGCTGCGCCCCAGGTCCTCGCCTGCAGGGGATCTACGCCCGGCTGCTAGGGGACTCGTTCGACGCGGACCAGGACCTCGAGCAGCTCATCGCGGCGGTCATCCGTCTGCACGGCTACGCCGTCGGTGAGCAAGTCGGCGATCCGATCGCCTCCCGGGACGGCAGACCGCGACTGTCCGTCGACCAGGCGCGACGAGCGCTCGTCGCCCTGCTGCGCCGCGCACCCATGGCGCCCGCGACCGGTCTCGCCGCGCCGACAGCCGGAGACGCGGTCCGTTCGCATCACCGGCAGCCACAGCGTCCGCCCACGACCGTGTGGCGGATCCGAACCACTCACGAGGCAGGTGTGCAATGAAGTGTTCCATCTGGCAGACCCTCGGCCGGGCTCCCGGCCGAGCGGTCCATGCTGCTCGGGTCTCCGGGCATCGTCATCTGCGCCCCTCGCTCACCATGCGCTTTAGCCGCGTGGCAGCAGGTGTCGCGTTCGTCATCCCGGTGGCCATGGTCGTGCCCTCGGTCGCCACGCAAGCAGCGGTGGCACCCGTGGGCAACGGGTTCGTGGTGACTGCTGGTGACCTGAGCTTCATCCTCAAGCAGATCAAGATCGCCGAGCGTCACTCGGCGACGTGGACCGCCTCCAACCCGTGCGGCACCCTCGTGGGCCCGGCCTCCGACCAGATCCCCGACCGGCTCACGTCCTACGGCCTGCGCACCACCGACGGGTCGTGCAACAACCTCTTCTCCGGCCGCGAGACGTTCGCCGCCGCCGACCAACCGTTCCCGCACCTTGCATCGCCGATCTTCCGCGACGCCGAGCCGATCACGTCATCCTTCCCCGTGGGGGCGCCAGGACCGACGAGCTACAAGCAGTTCTCGCCCGGCAACGTCGTCGTGGATTCGCAGCCGAGGACGGCGAGCAACCTGATCGTCGACCAGACGTCCACCAACCCGGCCGCCGTCGCAGCCGCTGGGTTCCCGGTGCGCACGCAGGGCAACCCCGGCACGTTCCCTTGCACGACGGACCCGGACCCGACGGCACTCCCGCCGGTCGACGGCATACCGGCAGGGTGCGTGCCGTCGCACCAGACGCTGTTCATCCCGAACGTGACCACCGACGTGGGCCTGTCGCCGCCGTTCAACTCCATGTTCACCTTCTTCGGTCAGTTCTTCGACCACGGCGTCGACCAGACGGTCAAGGACCAGGGCACCGTGTTCGTGCCGCTCAAGACCGACGACCCCTTGCGCACCCTCGGCCCCGACGGCAAGGCCGGCACCGGCGACGAGGTCCCGGCCTCGCAGGCCTTCATGGTGCTCTCCCGTGCCCAGGTGAGGCCCGGACCCGACGGGATCCTCGACGACAACCCGGCCACCCCGGTCGACGAGAGCGCCGACAACATCCCAGCCGACAACACCGACTCCCCGTGGGTCGACCAGAGCCAGACCTACACCTCGCACTCGTCGCACCAGGTCTTCCTGCGCGAGTACTCCCTCGTCGCCGGCAAGCCCGTCTCGACGGGCAAGTTCCTTGACGGCATCCCCACCGACGACCCGTTGCCCTGTGCCGCCGGTACGACCTGCTACAACGACGGAAACGCCACCACGGGCAGCATCTCCACGTGGGCCTCGGTGAAGAAGCAGGCCGCGCAGAAGCTCGGACTGCTCCTCGTCGACCGTGACGTGACGAACGTCCCCATGCTCGCCACCGACCCCTACGGCAACTTCCTCCCCGGCTCGGCGCGCGGGCTGCCCCAGTACGTGACGACCACAGGGCTCATCGAGGGGAACCTCGCCGCCCCCGTCGCAGTGCCCGGCAACGCGGTGCACTTCAACACGCCGTTCCTCACGGACATCGCGCACAACGCCGACCCGTCGCCGCAGGACGCGGACCACGACCCGCTGACGCCGCCCGTGGCCCCGACGCCGGACGCCGACAGCGTGGCGTCGGCCGACTTCGCGGCCCAGCCCGCCGGCACCTACGACGACGAGATGCTCAACGACCACTTCGTGTGTGGCGACGGTCGCTGCAACGAGAACATCGCGTTGACGACGATCCACCAGATCTTCCACTCCGAGCACAACCGTCTGGTCGACGACGTCACCAGCACGCTCAACGACCCGGCCAACGCCGCTCTGCTGGCGGACTTCCAGGCGCCCCACACGGTCAACGGCGTGGATGTCAGCTATGGATTCGGCGGCCGTCTCTTCCAGGCCGCCCGCTTCGTCACCGAGATGGAGTACCAGCACCTGGTCTTCGAGGAGTTCGCGCGCAAGATGGTGCCGGCGATCCGGCCCTTCCACGTCTACTCCCCGGACATGAACCCCGCCACCGAGGCGGAGTTCGCCCACGCCGTCTACCGCTTCGGACACTCGATGCTCGACGACGACGTCGCCCGCATCGACACGAACCCCGACGGCTCGACCCTGGACAACAGCATCCCGCTGCTGACCGCGTTCCTGAACCCCCCGGCATACTTCGACAACTCGGTCGATTCGGCACACGCGGTCTACACCCCCGCCCAGGCGGCGGGCGCGATCGCCATGGGTTCGTCCGACCAGGTCGGCAACGAGATCGACGAGTTCGTCACTGAGACCCTGCGCAACAACCTGCTGGGCCTGCCGCTCGACCTGCCGACCCTCAACATGACGCGCGCGCGTGATGCGGGGGTGCCGCGGCTCAACGAGTTCCGCCGAGCGGTGTTCGCGGACACCAACGACGGCCAGCTCGCGCCGTACACGAGCTGGCAGGACTACGGCCAGCACCTGAAGCACCCCGAGTCGCTGGTCAACTTCGTCGCCGCCTACGGCCTGCACCCCAGCATCACCGGTGCCACGACGCTCCAGGGCAAGCGTGACGCGGCCCGCGCCATCGTCGACCCGCGCCCGGTGCTCGCCGGCCCGGACGGCATCCTGGGCACCGGCGACGACATCCCCGCCGACGTCCAGCCGGCAGACGCCGCTGACTTCATGTTCAGCAGCGGCACGTGGGCCAGCGACGCCAACGGCCGGACGACCACCGGTCTGGACGACGTCGACCTGTGGGTGGGCGGCCTCGCCGAGGTCACCAACCTCTTCGGCGGCCTGCTCGGCACCAGCTTCAACTACGTCTTCCAGACGCAGCTGGAGAAGCTCCAGGACGGCGACCGGCTCTACTACCTGGCGCGCACGCCCGGCATGAACCTGCGCACGCAGCTCGAGGGCAACTCCTTCTCGGAGATGATCCAGCGCAACACCGACGGCACGAACACCTTGAAGGCCGACGCGTTCGCCACCGCCGACTGCAAGTTCCAGCTGTCCGCCATCACGGCATACAGCGGTCTCGCGACGATCACGCCGGCACCGCTGGGACCGATCACCAGTGCCGGTGCCGTCAACGACGACCCGAACACGCCGGACTGTGACGAGAACCAGCTGCTCGTGCGCTCGCCGGACGGCACGGTGTCGTACCGGCAGCGCAACAACATCGACCCGCCCGGCATCAACGGCCAGTCCGTCTACAACGGGACCGCCGCGGTTGACAAGGTCAAGGGCGGCAACGACAACGACACCTTCTGGGGTGGCGACGGTGCCGACGTCATCGACGGCCAGGGCGGCGACGACATCGCGCTGGGCGGCAACGGCGACGACATCCTGACCGACCTCGACGGTGCCGACGTGCCCAAGGGTGGCCCGGGCAACGACGCCATCGACGCCGGCCCCGGGGACGACATCCCCATGGGCAACGAGGGCCAGGACTTCATCAACGGCGGAGCCAACGACAACGAGTCGTTCGCCGGTCCCGGCAACGACTTCGTCATCGCCGGTCAGGGCGCCGACGCCGTCTTCGGAGACGGGGGGGACGACTGGATCGAGGGCGGCTCCGGGCAGGACCTGCTCCAGGGCGACCACGGTGCCCCGTTCTTCGACGACCCCGCCGAGACGGCTCCCGGCAACGACATCTTCGTCGGTCAGGTCGGCGAGAACGACTACGACGCCGAGGGAGGCGACGACGTGATGGCCCAGAACGCTGCCGTCGACCGCAACGCCGGCGCTGGTGGGTTCGACTGGGCGATCGGCCAGTACAACACCGTCGCCCAGACGGACGACATGATGCTCAACAACAACCTGGGCGGCCTGCCGATCCAGCTCGTGGTCAACCGTGACCGCTGGCAGGAGACCGAGGCCGACTCCGGGACGTCGTTCGACGACTCGATCAAGGGCACCGACGGCGTGCTGGCTGTCCCGAGGTTGATCGACGCCACGACCGGAGGCTTCTCCGGCTGCGACGCCATCGACCAGGCAGGCATGGCCCGAATCGGTGGGCTGTCCGACATCCTGCCGCCCGTCGCCCAGTGGCAGGGCACCGCAACCGCGGTCGCCGCACTGTCCGCCTCTGGCAGCTGCCCGCTCACCGGCCCGGTCTGGGGCGAGGGTGACATCCTCCTCGGGGGCGGCGGCAGCGACACCATCGAGGGCCGCGCCGGCGACGAGATCATCGACGGTGACCGCTACCTCTCGGTGCGGATCAGCTATCGCAGCAACCCGGCCGATGCCTCGACCGAGACGGGCACGACCGACCTGATGGAGAACAAGGCGATTCCAGCCACCGCGGTCGACCCGTGGGGTCCGGGCTCGACAGGCATGACGCTCCAGCAGGCAGTGTTCGCGGGGATCGCCCACCCGGGCAACCTCGTGGCCGTGCGAGAGCTCAAGACGGCTTCGGCAGACCCGACCGCCGTGGACACGGCCGTCTTCTCCGCGGCTTCGACCGCGTACACCATCACCGCCAACGCCAACGGCAGCATCACCGTCGACAGCAACGGTGGCGCGGACGGCATCGACACCCTGTGGAACGTCGAGCGGCTGCGGTTCACCGACACGACCATCACGGTGGCCGTGCCGGCAGCACCGACGATCACCAGCCTGGTTCCGGGCAACGGTTCCGTGACCGTCAACTTCACGGGGCCGGCCTCCGCCAGCAGCTTCACGGTGAAGGCGTTCCTCGGGACCGACGTCTCCGTGGCACCGGTGCGGACGGTCACCGTTCCGGGCACCGCGAGCTCGGCCCTGGTCACCGGGCTCACTAACGGCACGCTGTACACCTTCACAGTGGCGGGCGTGAACCAGTTCGGAACCGGCCCTGCCGTCTCCGGCACGGCCACCCCGGTGGCGCCCACCGCTCCTGCCGCTCCGACCATCGGTACGGCAACGCGGGGCAACGCGAGCGCGACCGTCACGTGGACCCCGGTGGGCACGGTGTCGGCTCCGCTGTCCTCGATCACGTCGTTCCGGGTCGAGGTGCGGCTCGCGGCAACCGGTGGACTCGTCCGAACGGTCACCGTTACCCCGGGGACAGCGACGTCCACCGTCGTCACGGCCCTGACCAACGGGACGAGCTACCAGTTCCGGGTCGCCGCCGTGAACGCCGTCGGGACGGGCCCGTTCTCGGCCCTGTCCAACGTGGTGACCCCTGCCACCGTGCCGGGTGCCCCGGTCATCGGGACCGCCCTGCCCGGCACGCCGGGCGGCGCGATCACCGCGACCGCGAGATGGAGTGCGCCCGCGAACAACGGCGGCTCGGCCATCACCGGCTACGTCGTCACCGCTCTCCGGCTCAACGCGGCCGGCGCCGTGCTCGGCACGACGGTGTCGGCCACCCAGCCGGCCGGGGCGACCCAGCTGGTCATGACCCTGCCCGTGGTCGGGAACTACCGGTTCACGGTGCAGGCGATCAACGCAGTAGGAGGCGGCGCCCAGTCGGCCCGCTCGAACCTCGTGGCCGGCAGGTAGCCCTTGCGGCTCACTGGAAAGGGAGCGGAGGGTGGCGGCCGAGCGGTCGCCACCCTCCCGCATTCCTCGTTCACGGGACGATGCGGCACCTCGGCGGTGTCGTGGGGAAGTCAAGCGGGTACGGCACAGTCCTCACCGGAACGCGCCACCCGCGGTGGCGCCAGGAGCCACAGGGACGACCATGACGGCATACAGCACGATCGTGCGTGCGACGCACGTCCTCACGAACGCGGCCTGGTTCGGCGGCTCCCTGGCAGGAGCGGTCGCGCTGAACCCGGCCGCACGCCAGGGCGACGACGCACGCGAACGGGCCGAGATCGCCGACGAGGGGTGGCGACGGTGGGGGCCCGTGCAGGGGGCCGCGATCGCGCTGCACCTGCTGAGCGGCGTGGCGATCCTGGCCGACAACCGGCGACGAGTCCTCGAGCACAAACCCACGACGGCGGCGGTCATCCTCAAGACGGCGCTGACCGGGACCGCGATCCTCGTCAGCGCGGAGGCCTACCGCTCGGGTGCCGAGCTCGGCCAGGCGACGGAGCGCGCGCAGACGGATGCAACCGCCGCGGCCAAGGCGCGCGCCCTGGCGAAGCGGATGAGCTGGTTGCAGTGGGCCACTCCCGCGGCCACCAGCGGCCTGCTCGTGCTCGACGCCCTGCTGGGCGAGCAGCAGCGTGGAGCAGCAGGGTTGCTGGACGCGCCGTCGACCGTGCGGCGACGGTCATGAAGCACGAGTTCGAGTTCTCCTTCGAGGGCCGCTACCGGTTGCCGGCGCTCGCCTTCGGCGTCACGCCTGCGACGGCGCGAGTCGTCGTCGACGAGGACGAGCTCCTCGTGCGTTTCGGGCCATGGCTGCTCCGCACGCAGCGGGCCAACATCGCCGGCACGCAGGTCAGTGGTGGCTACGCCTTCCACCGCACGGCGGGGCCCGCGCACCTGTCGCTGACCGACCGCGGGGTCACGTTCGCGACGAACTCGAGGCGAGGGCTGTGCATCTCGTTCCACGATGCCGTTCCCGCCATCGAGCCCACAGGGGTCCTCCGCCACCCGGGAGCGACGGTGACAGTCACCGACCCGGACGCCCTCGCTGCCGTCCTCGCCGGGTAGCTGCAGAATCCGGGCGGTCCACTGGCACAGGCGAACCCGCTGACTGCGAGCACGCTGCTGGTCGGGGGCCGATGGCTGCGATCAGTAGGCGACGCTCATGTGCGCACGGTGCCGGGTCGGGCGGTCGATCTCGTCGACGATCGCCGCAGCGAAGTCCGCTCCGGAGATGTTCGAGCCGCCGTCCTCGTCGACGAGCGCGACGTCGTCGCCGACCCTGTAGCGGTTGGTCCGCTCACCGGCTGCCCAGGCGCCGTACCCGGCGGCGGGGCTGACGAAGACCCAGTCGAGACCTTCGGGGGCTTCCTCGGCGAGCAGGACGCGGGTCGCCTCCCCTTCGAGTGCCTCGTCGCGGAACTGCTCCGGGATCTCTCCGTCCACGAAGCGCGGCGCCCCCGGCTCGGGGCGCAGAGAGCTGTACCCGCCGACCTGGATGTACCGCGCACCCGCCGCGGCAGACTGCTGGGCCAGTTCGCGGTAGACGTCCACCAGACGCCCGGACATGTCACCGCGCGGCGACAGCGCCGCCACGACCGCGTCGGCTCCGGGGATCACCTGACCCGCGACCTGCTCGACGGGACCGGTCTCGTAGTGGACGCCCTCGACCGGGTCCTTCGGCTCCGACCGGCTCACCGACACGACCCGGTGACCGCGTGCCGATGCCTCGCGGACGACGTTGCCGCCCGTGTAGCCCGTGCCCCCGAAAACGACGACCGTTGCCATCAGGACCTCCATGCTCGACAAAGATGGTTGAGTCATCAACTTACCCCGCGCCCGGCCGGGCGACCAGGTCGTAGGCCGCGAATCGTTCACCGGCCCGCCATCCGGAGTTGGCGCGACGTGAAGCGATCCAGCATGGACTGGGCCTCGACCATCGAACGTCTGAAAGGCGCGCCCCATGACCTCCTCCCTCAACCGCCGCGGCTTCCTGGGCGGTGCCGCCGCCACTGGCCTCGGCATCGCGATCACCGGCAGCATCGACGTCCTCGCCGGTGGCGGCAGCGCCCTCGCGGCGCCGCGCTCGTCGGTCGGCTACGGCCCGCTCGTGCCCGACCCCAAGGGCCTGCTCTCCCTGCCGGCCGGCTTCTCCTACAAGATCGTCACCCAGAGCGGCGTGACGCCCACCGCCGACGGCATCCCGGCCGCGAGCGACCCGGACGGCACCGGCGTCTTCGCACGCGGCACTGGTTCCACGCTCGTCAACAACCACGAGATCGGCGGCAGCGAGCCCTTCCCGGTCCCGGTCCTCGCCGGCCTCACCTACGACGAAGGCGCCCGCGGCGGCACGTCCAACATCGACGTCGACGCCGACGGCAACCGCGTACGCGAGTACACGAGCGTTGCCGGCACCCACAACAACTGCGCCGGCGGCGAGACCCCGTGGGGCACGTGGCTGACGTGCGAGGAGACCGAGCAGCGCGCCGGGGGACGCTACCTCAAGGACCACGGCTACGTCTTCGAGGTCGACCCGAGCAGCCAGGAGGCGAACGTCGGCAAGAGCCCGGTCCCGCTGAAGTTCCTGGGCCGCTTCTCGCACGAGGCCGTCGCCGTCGACCCCGAGACCAATGCGGTCTACGAGACCGAGGACGCAAACGGCCCCCACGGCCTCTACTTCCGCTGGACGCCGCCCGCAGGGTTCGTCGGTGGCAAGAACGCGCTTCGGGAGCTCGCCCTCTCCGAGGGCGGCGACACCGCCGGTCAGCTGGAGGCCATGAGCTGCTACCGCGGTGACCGGCACATCCCCGACCTGTCGCTCGCGACGCAGGCCGGCACGCGCTACAGCGTCGTGTGGAAGCCCGTCCCCGACCGCGACGCGCGCACGACCTCGGTGCGCAAGCAGTTCGCCGACGACGAGATCACCCGCAGCCGCAAGCTCGAGGGTGCCTGGTGGGGCGACGGTGGCGCGTACTTCGTCGCCAGCTTCGCCCGCAACAGCGACGGCAGCACGAACGAGCACGACGGCCAGGTCTGGTTCTACGACCCGAAGACCGAGACCGTCACGCTGAAGACGATCTTCGCGGTGAACCCCGACCCCGACGTCGACACCGACAACTACGACGGCCCCGACAACATGACCCTCTCGCCCTACGGCGGCATCATCCTCGCCGAGGACGGTGAGGGCATCCAGCACCTCGTCGGGGTGACCGACGAGGGCAAGTCGTACCCGCTGGCGCGCAACGAGCTCAACGGCAGCGAGTTCACCGGGCCGGCCTTCAGCGCCGACGGGCGGGTGCTCTTCGCGAACATCCAGTCCCCCGGCTACGTCTTCGCCATCACCGGTCCGTGGGCGCGCCCGAGCAACGCGAGGGCCTGAGTCCCCGGAGGGTCTGACCCGGCGCACCCGAGCGCGGGGGAAGGGCTGTCGGTCCGTCACGGACCGGCAGCCCTGCTCGCGTCCGCCGTCTGCCGTCCGCCGTCCGCAGCCCGCCCGACGCGGCACCGGCGTCCGGTCCCCGATCACCCGCCCCACTGGCAGGATGGCCGCCATGACCACGGACGTCCCCCTGAGCGTGCGCACCCCGTCACCCCTGGGCGAGTTCCTGCGCGCTCGCCGCAAGGAGCTGGCGCCTGAGGACGTCGGTATCAAGCGCGCCAAGGGACGCCGTCGGGTGGGGCTCAGCCGCACCGAGGTGGCCGAGCTCGCGAACATCTCCGTCGCGTACTACGACCTCATCGAGCGCGGCCGCGACCTGCGCCCGAGCAAGAGCGTCATCGACGGTCTCGCCCGCGCGCTCAAGCTCACCACCGACGGACGCTCCCACCTGCACGCCCTCGCCTCCGGCACCCCCTCGCGCCGGCCCCAGGCGCCTGAGGAGCTCACCGAGGAGCTCGAGGAGCTGCTCGACTCGATACACCCCAACCCGGCATACGTCGTCGGCGCCCGCTGGGACGTGCTCGGCGCCAACCACACGGCCTGCCAGCTCTTCACCGACTGGGAGAGCAAGCGGAGCAAGCGTGAGCGCAACCTGCTGTGGTTCTACTGCTGCGACCCGGCGGCGCGCAGCCTCTTCGTCGACTGGGAGCAGGAGGCCGCCGACCAGCTGGCGCTCTTCCGCGAGGCGTACGCCCGTCACCCCGACGACCCCTCGTTCAAGCGTGTGCTCGACGAGGTCTTCAAGGCCAACCCGGCCACCGTCGAGTGGTGGGAGCGCCACGACACCGACCCGACTCGCGGCCGCACCAAGCGGATTCGCCTCGACACCGGTCAGGTCATCCAGCTGCGACAGCTCGTGCTCTCGGTCGCCGACGAGCCCGACATCCGCGTCATCAGCTACTTCGCCGACGTCGACGGCGACCTCGACGACATCGAGCTCGACCTGTAGCCCGCACCGCAGCGTGCGCGACTGCGGTCACCAGCGGCCCGTGCACCGACGTGCACGTGCCGCGACCGCGCACAGCGGCGGCCCCGTGGGGCTCCTGCTCAGCGGCGGCGGGTGCCGAAGATGCTGCGGGTGATCTCGCGGCCGATGACGGTGCCGGCCGAGCGGAGCATCGACTTGAACGCCGAGCTGCCGGTGACCTGCTGGATGAGGCTGGGCTCCTCCTTGGGGGCGCGCTGCCTGGGTGCTGGAGCCGGGCCCGGGGCGGGTGTGGGCGCCGGCGCGGCCTGCTGCTGCGCGGGCTCCGCCTGGAGACGCTTGGCTAGCAGCTCGTACGCGGACTCGCGGTCGACGACGGCGGCGTACTTGGTCTTGAGCTGCGAAGCGTTGATGACGGCGTCCATGGTCGCCTGCGGCGAGGGGTCCATGAGCGAGTTGGGCGCCTTCATCCGCGTCCACGCGACCGGCGTCGGCACACCCTTGTCGGAGAGCACCGTGACGACGGCCTCGCCGATGCCGAGGCTCGTCAGGAGCTTCTCCATGTCGTATGCCGTGTGCGGGTAGGTCGCGATGGCCTGCTTGAGCGCCTTGGCGTCGTCCGGCGTGAAGGCCCGCAGGGCGTGCTGCACGCGGTTGCCGAGCTGCGCGAGCACGCCGGACGGCACGTCCTTGGGCGACTGGGTGACGAAGAAGACGCCGATGCCCTTGGAGCGGATGAGGCGCACGGTCTGCTCGATCGCGTCGAGGAACGCCTTGCTCGCGTCGTTGAAGAGCAGGTGCGCCTCGTCGAAGAAGAAGACGAGCTTCGGCTTGTCGACGTCGCCTTCCTCGGGCAGGTCGTGGAAGAGGTCGGCGAGCAGCCACATGAGGAACGTCGAGAACAGCTGAGGACGGTCCTGCACCTGCGGCAGCTCGAGGCAGGAGATGATCCCCTTGCCGTCGGGGGCGGTGCGCAGCAGGTCGCTCGTCTCGAACTCGGGCTCACCGAAGAAGGCGCCCGCGCCCTGGTCCTCGAAGGTGATGAGGTTGCGCAGGATGACGCCGGCCGTCGCGCTCGAGAGGCCGCCGAGCTCCTTGAGGTCGGCCTTGCCCTCGTCGGAGGTGAGGTGGCTGATGACGGCGCGGAGGTCCTTGAGGTCGAGCAGCGCCAGGCCGTTCTTGTCGGCGTAGTGGAAGATCAGCCCGAGGCTGCTCTCCTGCGTGTCGTTGAGACCGAGCACCTTGCTGAGCAGGGTCGGGCCGAAGCCGGTGATGGTGGCGCGGATGGCGCTCCCGCTGCCCTTGCCGCCGAGCGTGTAGAACTCGGTCGGGTATGCCGTCGCGGCCCACGGCATGCCGACGTCCGTCGCGCGGGCCGTGATCTTGTCGCCTCCCTCACCGGGCGTGGCGAGGCCCGACAGGTCGCCCTTCATGTCCGCGAGGAAGACCGGGACACCCTGGTCGGCGAGCTGCTCGGCCATCAGCTGGAGCGTCTTCGTCTTGCCCGTGCCTGTGGCGCCGGCGACGAGCCCGTGCCGGTTGAGCACGCTGAGCGGGATCTGCACCGGCGCGTCGGCGTGGGCCTGCCCGTCGACGACCGCGGCCCCCAGCTTGAGCACCCCGCCCTCGAACGCGTACCCCGCGCGGATCTCGTCGAGCTGGCTGCTGTCGGCGGACTCCGAGGCCGGTGTCTGGGTCACCTGTCGAACTCTAGCCGTCACCCTGACATCTTCGATGTCTATGCTGACCCGGTGATTTTCAAGGCCGTCGGCGACTCCCGACCGTACCCCGACCACGGATTCGAGACGACCAAGGACTGGTCGAACGTCCCACCCCGGGTGGTGCAGCTCGGCGAGCTCATCACCACGAAGAGCACGCTCGACCTGCGCAACCTCCTCGCCGACGACTCGACGTTCTACGGCGACCTGTTCCCGCACTGCGTCGAGTGGGAGGGCCAGCTCTACCTCGAGGACGGCCTCCATCGAGCCTTGCGCGCCGCGCTGCAGCAGAGACCTGTCCTCCACGCCCGAGTCCTCGTACTCTCCTGACACGGCCGCTCGACGGGGGCGCCGATGAGCGAAGGAGGGCGGATGCCGGACGCGGCCAGGGACGCCGGCCAGGACGCTGACCGCACGTACCACGTGCGCCGGCAGCGCCGGTCGGCGATCGTCATCGCGCTCGTCCTGCTCAGCATGGCGGGGGCGTTCTACTACGCCTCCACCTACTTCCGCGACACCACGCCCAAACCCGGCCCGTGCACGACGGTGCCGCCGCAGCAGCCGCTCAGGCCGCTCGACGTCAGTCTCAACGTCTACAACTCGACGAACCGTGCCGGACTGGCGCGGACCGTGGCCAATGCCGCCGCCGACCGTGGCTTCAAGGTCAAGGCCGTGGCCAACGACCCGAAGAAGGCCACGGTCAAGCAGGTCGCCCAGATCCGCTACGGCCCCGAGGGGGCGGCGTCGGCGCGACTGGTCAGGGCCCACGTGCCCGGCGGTGTCTTCGTCAACGACAAGCGCAAGGGTGACACCGTCGACCTGGTCGTGGGTCAGGCGTGGAAGTCCTTCGGCAAGGTGCCGGTCGAGGCCGAACCGACGCAGACGCTGCGCCAGTGCCCGACCGTCACCGTCGAGCCCTGACGGTTGGGCGGAGGAGGGGATGGGGACTTCAGGGGGCGTAGGGGATTCGCTTCCAGGAGAGGGTCCGCTCGGCCCCGGGCCTGTTCACGGTGACCTCGAGGAAGTTCGTCGCGTTGGCCTCGCCGTCGACGGTGACCCGCGTCAGGTTGTCGGCCGAGCCACGCACGCCGTAGAAGGTGAGCCACGGCGAGCCTGAGGCGAGGGGCTGGTCGACGTTGTAGCGGTGGCTGTCGCCATCAAAGAGGTAGACCTCGCCGTCGAACCGCCCGGACTCGTCGACGATCGCCTGCACGAGCGGGTTGAACGCGGAGCTGCCCTCGGGAGTCGGAGTGAAGGTCGGGTCGAACATGTCGGCCTGCTGGAAGAGCACGACCGCCCGGTCGTGCTTCTGCCGGGCAGCCGCGAAGGTCGAGCGCACGAGGTCGATCGACGCGTCCATGCGGGAGCGTTCCTCGGCGAGCTGCTCGGGTGTCGGTCTGGTCTCGCCGATGCCGGACCACGGCACGAGGTCGTTGTTGCTGCCCACGACGTGCAGTGCCGCGATCGACAGGCCTTGGCGCCGGAAGGACACGTTCTCCGGAAAGCCTTGAGCTGCTTGAGATTCCACCTTCATCGGCCTCGAGCCGAGGGTCTGCCCGGGAGTGGCGAAGAACGTGCTGCGCACGGCTTGGAGCCGCTCGAGCGGGTGGTAGCGGCCGGCGGCCGGACGATGGCAGTCGGTCCACTCGTTGTCACCGGGCGCGTAGACCAGGGGCGCGACGAACCGGTCGAACTGGGCCCGGATCATCGCGTTGTACTCGTCGGTGCACGGCGACGAGCCGTTCTTGATGTCGCCGACGTGGACCGCGAAGCCCAACTCGGGCTCGGCGTTGATCCGGTCGACCTTCGACGGGAACGCTGCCACCTCGGCTGCGCCGTAGGGCACGTCGCCGATGACGGCGAACGCGAAGTGCCCCTCCCTGGCCTGACCGGGCGCCTCGGCCGCGGCCGCGGTGCCCGCGGCCAGCGCCGGCAGTGTGAGAAGAGCGGCAGCCGTGGCCGCGAGGGCAGAGGTGCGAAGGATGCGCATGCACCCAGTTCTGCCGCACGCGGGTGAACGGGGAGGGGGTGGCCGGGTGAACGCCTTCCGTCAGAGCAGGGTCATGGTCGCCACCATGAGGGCCTTGATGGTGTGCATGCGGTTCTCGGCCTGGTCGAAGACGACCGAGGCGTCGGACTCGAACACGTCGTCGGTCACCTCGAGCTCCTTGAGGCCGAACTGCTCGTGCACGTCCCGCCCGACCTTCGTCTCGAGGTCGTGGAAGGCGGGCAGGCAGTGCATGAACTTCACCCGCGGGTTCCCTGTCGCCGCAAGCATTTCCGCGTTCACCTGGTATGGGGTGAGCGTCTCGATGCGCTCGGCCCAGACCTCCTTGGCCTCGCCCATCGACACCCACACGTCGGTGTGCACGAAGTCGACGCCGCGTACGCCCTCGGCCACGTCCTCGGTGAGGGTGACCCGCGCACCCGACTCGGCGGCATACCTCCTCGCGATGGCGACCACGGCGTCGGACGGCCACAGCGACCGGGGCGCGACGATGCGCACGTCCATGCCGAGGATCGCGCCCGTGACGAGGAGGGAGTTGCCCATGTTGAAGCGCGCGTCGCCGACGTACGCGTAGGCGATCTGGTCGTCGGGCTTGCCCGCGTGCTCGCGCATCGTCAGGGCGTCGCAGAGCGACTGCGTGGGGTGCCAGTCGTCGGTGAGGCCGTTCCAGACGGGGACGCCGGCGAAGGCGCCGAGCGTCTCGACGACGTCGTGGCCCGCGCCGCGGTACTGGATGCCGTCGTAGAAGCGCCCCAGCACGCGGGCGGTGTCCTTGGCGGACTCCTTGTGGCCGATCTGCGAGCCGCTCGGGTCGAGGTAGGTGGTGCTGGCGCCCTGGTCGGCGGCGGCCACCTCGAAGGCGCAGCGGGTGCGCGTCGAGGTCTTCTCGAAGACGAGCGCGATGTTCTTGCCGGCCAGTCGTCGCTGCTCGCGACCCGCGCGCTTGGCTGCCTTCAGTTCGGCGGCGAGGTCGAGCAGTGCCCGGAACTCGTCGGCGGTGAGGTCGATCTCCTTTAGCAGGTTGCGGCGGTGCAGCCCCGAGAGGGCGGTGACGGCGGTCATCGGCCGATGCTTTCAGCCGCGGGGCGCGCGGGGCAATCCGGTCTCAACGGGACCGGCCCAGCAGCCAGCGCGCCCGCTCGAGCAGGGCGCGCGCCTGGAGCGGCACGACCACCCGAGGACCGTCCCCGATGCAGAACACGACGTCGTCGAACCGGTGGATGCCCGGGCGGTGGGCGACGGTCCGGAAGGCGTCGCGGACGGCCGCCAGCTGGGCGACGGTCATCAAGGGCGGCGGTTCGTCGGGCTGGTAGCGGGAGCCGAGGGCGTAGTCACGCCCCGGCCGGCCGGTCATCTCGACGTGGCAGCCGAGCACGTGCGTGACCTCCCGATCACGGGCGAAGGCGACGAGGCGGTCGAGGGTGTCGAGGAGGGCGTCGGAGTCCTCGACGTAGATGCGCCCCGGGTAGACGGTGTCGCCGGTGTGCAGCAGGCCGGTCGTCGGGTCGAGGACGGCGATCGAGGCCGCGTGGTGGCCGGGGATGCCGAACACCTCGAGCACCCGGTCGCCCAGGTCGAACGTGACCACCTCCGCCGGCCAGTCGGTGAAGCCGAAGTGCGCGCGCACGGCTGCGACGTCGTGCCCGACGACGGTCGTGCGGGGCCGGTCGGCGAACGCCGCGTCGCCCGCGACGTGGTCGCCGTGCCCGTGGGTGTGGGCGACGACGAGGCCGTATGCCGTGTCGCGGGCTCCGGCGGGCGCGTGGCCCTCGATGAGCCGGTCGACCGTGCGCCGCAGCTCGGTGCCGTCGACGGCACCGGTGTCGAGCAGCAGCGCCCGCTCGGTCCCGAGGAGCAGGAGGATGAACGGTGCCTCGAAGGTGAGGTCCTTGCTCTGGCGGATGAGGCACGTGCCGGGTGAGAGCGCGTGGACCTGCAGCGGCGGGTCGTGGCGGCGCCGCGGGGACGGGGCGCCGTGGATCCATTGGACGGCGGTGTCGACGGGGACCCGTTCGCGAGGGGGCATGGCCGTGATTCTGCTCCTGCCCGACGTCGTCGGCGACGCCGATTTCTTGTGCGGGGTCAGCCTCCGGTAACCTGCGCGACGGAGGATTCGCATAGTGGCCTAGTGCGCACGATTGGAAATCGTGTTGGGATAAAACCCTCGGGGGTTCAAATCCCCCATCCTCCGCCAACGCAACAGCCCCGCCGCGCCCCGCGCGGCGGGGCTGTTGCGTTGGTGAAGGCTCCCGGTCCGGGGAGGGGCCTCGGTCACTCGTGGCCGAGGAGCAGCTCGCCCAGCAGGAACGCCAGCACGAAGCTGCCGGCGAACAGCGGGAGCATGATGACCGGCAGCGCGCGCTCACGGCGCACCGTGACGGCCCCGACTCCGAGGGCCGCGGCCGCCACACCGAGCAGGAGGCTGACCTCGCCGACGGGCGTGAGGATCAGCGCGACGCCGACGACGACGCAGGCCAACGCTGCCCAGCCGGCAACGCTGCTGGGCAGCACGCTGAGCCGTTCTCCCCGGGCGTGGACGACGCGGACGACCACCATGACCAGGGCCAGGAAGAGGAGCGCGAAGCCGGCCGTCCAGCACACCTCGGCCGCGGTGGAGTCCGGCACCAGGAGGGCGACGGCCGCCACGACGAGGCCGGGGACCGCCAGCCCGATCGCGGCTCGGCGCTCCCGACGCTGTCGGGGAGGCGAGGGCGGTTCCGGGCTGAGTGGCTTGTTGCGGGGCTCGTTGCGGGGCTCGTTGCGGGGCTCGTTGCGGGGCTCGTTGCGGGGCTCGGGGCGGTGCTCGACGGTCGACATGACGACCTCCTTCGGTGCCTCCACGCTCGCCGGCCTCTTCGGGACGGCGCCAGAGGCCAAGGTCCTCGGCCCGAGCAGGGGCCGGATTTCCGGCTGACGAAGGCGGCGGCATACACTCGCTGTCGGCACCCCGCGTGGTGGTACCTCTCCGAACTCCCCCAGGGCAGGAATGCAGCAAGGGTAGGAGAGCTCTTCCAGGTACGCGGGGTGTCCCTTTTCCCGGGGGTCACCCTCGTCAGGGGGGAGGGCCCGTCGTCGTGCCTTCACGCAGCGAGACGGGAGCGGTGGCGCTGCGCGGTCGCGCGCCGTCGAGGCGGCGGCGCACGAGCCGGCCGATCATCCGGCCCCGCTCGCGGCCCCGCTGGTCCACCGTGGTGATGCGGTGCGGCAGCCACGGCAGGTCGACGCCGTCGAAGCCGGTCACGCTGAGGTCGTCGGGGACGCGAAGACCCAGCTCCTCCGCGGCGATGATGACTCCCGCCGCGATGACGTCGGACTGGGCGACGATCGCCGTGGGCCGGCGCGACTCGGGCACGTCGAGCAGGGCCCGGCCGGCGACGATGCCGCCTTCGACCGACGAGCCGTCGCTCGTCTGGACGACGGTGGCGTCCGGCCCGAACACGTCCCTGAAGCCGAGCAGGCGTCCGATCGACGGGATGCCGGCGTCCTTCTCGACCGCGAGCTCCTCGCGGACCGGGCCGGGCTCGCCGGTGCCGGCCAGCGGCATGGCCACCGACGCGACCCGCCGGTGCCCCAGCGCCTGGACGTGTCGCGACACCTCGGCGAACGAGCCGCGCTCGTCGATGCGCACCTGGGTGATGCGGCGGTCGGCGGGCACACCGGTGCTGAACATCGGTATGCCTCGTGCTGCGAGGTGCTCGACGGCGGGCTGCTCGCCGGGACCGCAGAGCGAGAACACGAGGGCGTCGAGGGCCAGTCCGGCGAGCTGGGGGACGACGGATGCCGGGTCGCCGCTCGGCTGGGCGAGCAGCAGCATGCCGGTCGGCACCCGCTCGAGCTCCTCGGCGAGGCCGTCGAGCACGGCGACCGCGAACGGGTCGCGGAACGCCTGCTGGAGGCGGCCTTCGACGAGCACGGCGACGGCGCCGGCCCGGCCCTGTCGCAGCGAGGAGCCGAGGGGGTTCGGACCGGTGAAGCCGAGCTCGGCCGCGGCGGTCCGGACGCGCTCGGCGGTGGCCGCGGCGACGGGCCCCTTGCCGCTGAACACGAGCGAGGCCGTCGACACCGAGACGCCGGACCGCTCGGCGACGTCGCGGAGCGTGGGGCGGGCTTGACCTGCGGCGACCATGGGGGCATGCTATCGAAACGATTCGAGTCGAAACGATTCGAGAGTCGTGCAGACCGTACCTGAGAGGCTTGTCGCATGTCCGCCGCCAGCGCCCCGCCGGCCACCACCGTCCGCACCGCCCGGACCGCCCGGACTGCCGTCTTCACGGCGTTCGCCATCAACGGCGCCGCCTTCGCGGCCTTCGCGTCCCGCGTGCCCGACCTCAAGCACGAGCTGGCGCTGTCTGCCGGAGAGCTCGGTGTCACCCTGCTCGCGGCATCGCTCGGCTCGGTGCTCGGACTGCCTCTCTCCGGCTGGATCGTGCACCACCTCGGCGCGGCTCGCACGCTGCTCGGGGCGGCCCTGACCCAGGGCGCCGGCCTCGTCGCCGTGGGCATCGGCGTCACCGAGCTGCAGAACCGCGGCGTCGTCATGGCCGGGCTCTTCCTCGTCGGCATCGGCACGGGTGTGTTCGACGTCGGCATGAACCTCGAGGGTGCCTCCGTCGAGCGGCTCTTCGGTCGCGCGATCATGCCGCACTTCCACGCGGCTTTCAGCGGCGGCACCGTCGTCAGCGCCCTCGTCGGAGCCGGGCTGTCGGCGCTGCAGGTGTCGATCGCTGCTCATCTGGTCGGGGTCGTCGTGATGCTCCTGCTCGTCACGCCGTGGTTCTTCAAGGCGTTCCTGCCCCGCTCGGTCGAGGTCGACGAGGAGGGCAGCGAGGTCAAGCAGAAGGCCGGCATCGGCGCCGCCTGGCGCGAGCCGCGCACGCTGCTCATCGGCGTCGTCGTGCTCGCGGCGGCCTTCACCGAGGGCACCGCCAACGACTGGGTGGCCGTCGCGCTGTCCGACGGCTACGGCCTCGAGCGCTGGCTCGGCGTCGTCGGCTTCGCGGTGTTCCTCACCGCCATGACCGCCGGTCGCCTGCTCGGCACCCGGCTGCTCGACCAACGCGGCCGCGTCCCGGTGCTGCGGGTCCTCTTCGTCTCGGCCGTCGTCGGCTGCGTGCTCGTCGTCTTCGGCGGCCCGGTGCTGGCCTTCGTCGGTGCGGCCGTCTGGGGCGTCGGCGCGAGCCTCGGCTTCCCGGTCGGCATGAGCGCGGCCGCGGACGACCCGGCACGCGCCGCCGCTCGCATGAGCGTCGTCTCGACGATCGGCTACACCGCGTTCCTCGCCGGACCACCCCTGCTCGGCTTCCTCGGCGACCACGTCGGGGTGCTGCACTCGCTGCTCGTCGTGGGGGCCATGGCCGTCATCGCCCTGCTGGCCCTGCCGGCCGTCCGCGAGCCCGAGCCGGCCGCGGCCACGCCCGAGAAGACGACCCGCCCCGCCTGACCCGCCCACCCAGCCCGGTCGAGAGAACGCCTCGTCGCCGACCGAGGCCCTGATCGCCTTCTCGACGGTGGGGTGGGTTCAGAAGTACTCGGTGATGTAGGGCGTCGAGGCGAAGACGGCGTCGAGGGCGGCGTCACCGTCCGGGGAGCCGCCCGAGGCGAGGCCGGCCTGGCGCAGGCGCGACACCGACCACCCGCACCACAGTGCCGAGAGTCCCCGGGCGCCGACCCGCAGCGCGGAGGCATCGGCCGCCTCGTCGCACGTGGCCGTGCCGCGGCCGGCAGCCACCGACAGCGTCCACGCGCCGGAGTTGACCGGAGCCTCGGTGTCGTCGACGACGAGCGCGGCCTCGACCGCGGCGTGGGCCGCGAAGCCCCGGGCCGCGAAGCCCCGGGCCCCGAACGCTGCGGTCAGGTCGACGACCCGGCCCATCCACGGCGTCTGGCGCACCTCGCTCGCCGCCATCCCGCCGACGGCGAGCGTCACCGGGTCACGCGGGTCGAGGTAGGTGTGCACCGTCGGGGCCGCGGACGACCCCGATCCCACGATGCCCCAGAGCGCCGCTGCGGACTCGACCGAGCCGGCCACGAGGTGCTCGACGGTGACGGCGCCGTCGGACAGCTCGTAGACGACGAAGCCGTCGTCGGCGACATAGCTGATGAGCTCGTCGCGCTCGAGCATGCCGCGGAACGTCTCCGCGGACGGGACCATCGGGCCGCTGGCGCCGTGCCGCACCTGGGCCTCGCGCGTGAGGCCCTCCATCAGCTCGGCATCGTCGGGCTTCGCCGGGCGCACCGCGGATGCGCCTGTGCCGGTGGACCGCCCGGCACCTGCCGAGCCGAGGTCGCGGAGGAGGTGGCCGGCATACGTGGTCCTCGTCTGGGTGCCGCCGATCTCGTAGCCCGAGCGGCGGTAGAGCGTCGCGGTCGTCGGGAAGAGGCACGACACCACGTCGCCGAGCTCGCCCATGCGCGTGACCAGGGCCCGGGTGAGGGTGGTCGCCACGCCGGCGCCGCGGGCGCTCGGCTCGACGTAGACCCCGGCGACGCCGCCCATGCGCAGGTGGCGGCCGCCCCAGGCCTGCTCGAAGGGCCGGATGCGACCGGCGCCGAGCACCCGGTCGGACTCGTCGACCACCGCGAGCATGCGGCCGCCCAGCGTCTCGGCCGAGACGCGCCGCCACCAGTCCTCGCCGCCGATGCCGAGCGGACCGAACGACCGGTTGCGGATCGAGAGGATGGCAGGCAGGTCCGACTCGACGACGTCACGGGTGCGCAGCGGGCTCATGGGCCCGAACCCAACCACACACGAGGGACGGCCGCGAGCCGTTGCCGCTCAGGCCCGGTGCAGGTAGGTGAGGCGCCGCACCCTGGAGAACGCCCACGCCAGCAGCCCGTAGGCGACCCAGCTGATGACGGCCAGCCAGGAGTAGCGGCCGGCCTTGGTGAGCACCGCCACGAGCGAGCCCATGACGACCACGACGAGGGCCGGCATGGCGTACCAGGCGACGACCATCTGCGGCTGCAGGGAGAACGTCGGCGACCCTCGGAACGCGGCCATGACGTTGCCGGCCACGACCAGCACGAGGACGAGCAGCAGGGAGAGCCCGGCGCTCGCCGGCACCGGTCCGAGGAACGCCGCCACACCCGCCCAGACCCCGAGCACGACCGCGGTCAGCGCGGTCGGCGTGACCGCGTGCGCCGCCGCCTCGGTGACCTCGTTGGCGCCGAGCAGGGAGGGGACACCGACGTTGTCGGCCTGCAGCCGCAGCCCCTCGGCCCACGCGCCGAAGCCGAGGTAGAGCGGCAGGAGACCGATCGTCGCGGCGATGCTCGGCGCGGCCGGCTGGACGAAGGCCCAGGTGACGATGGCGCCGCCGAGGGCGGTGAGCCCGAGCCCCGAGAGGAAGGTGCCGGGGGTGCGGCGCAGCCCGAGCACGTCCCGACGCACCAGCACCCCGAAGGGTCGGCCGGCGCGCAGCCTCGCCGTACGCCCGTGGTGCACCGGCCGGGTGAGGGCCAGTCGTGCGGTGCGCAGGTTGCCGGTGAGCGCCGACCCCGCGAGGGTCGACGTGTTCGCCGAGTGGGCGCGCAGCGACTCGGCGTGCAGCTCGCGCAGCGCGTCGGGAACCCGCCAGAGCAGGCTGAGGCTGCGGTCCGGCCCGGGCCAGGAACGCACCTGCGACCACAGCCACAGGCGGCTCGCGAGCACCCCGAGGGCCGTGCCGGCCACGGTCGTCGCCGCCATCGTCACGAGCCCGGCGACGCCGGCGAACGCGAGCCCGGCCCCGATGGTCAGCCCGCTCAGGGCTCCGACGAAGAGCCCGCCGGCGGCGGCGTAGCGCCACCACCGTCGCAGTGCCAGGGCGCGGTCGAGGGGCGCACCCAGCACGAGGTCGATCCACGGCATCGGCGGCACCACCGGGCCGCGGAACCGCCCCGCGAAGACGACCGCCCCGAGGAGCGCGAGCACCGACGCGACGAGCAGGGCCACCGCGACGGGGGAGCGCAGCTGCTGCCCCAGCCGGGCGGCATCTGACGTGCGGAACACCGTCTGCGCGATGGGGAACCCGTAGACGAGGGCGCCGAGGAAGAGGACGTAGCCGGCATACAGGCCCTGCCGTCGGGCCTTGCGCGCGGCCTCGCCGCCGATCACCCAGTCGGCCTGCCCCAGCAGCTCGTGGTCGTCGTAGTCGACGTCGAGGTGCTCGGCCCCGTCGCGTGCGTCCGCCGGCATCAGCGCGCGGGGACGACGTCGACGACGTGGTCGGCGAGGCTCGCCGTGAGGTCCGGGTCGTGGCAGGCCATGACGACCGTCGTGCCGCCCGACGTGCGCTCGCGGATGAGCTCGGCGACGACCTGGCGCTTCGTCGTGTCGAGCCGCTGCTCCGGCTCGTCGAGCAGCACGACGGACGAGGGCCGCGCGAAGGTCAGGGCGAGGCGGAAGAGCTGCTCCTGGCCCGACGAGAGCTCGTGCGGGAAGCGGTCGTCGAGGTGGGCGATGCCGAGCCGGTCGAGCAGCGCGAGTCCGCGGTCGTCGGACGTCGCCGGCTCGCCGCCCCACGTCGAGTCGATGAGGACGAGGTGGTCGATGAGGGTGAGGTCGCGGTAGGTCGTCGGGGCGCCCAGCAGGGCGGCCACGGCGCCGCGCACCGCCCGGTCGCGCTCGTCGGCCTCGCGGCCACCGATCGTCGCGGTCCCCGTGGTGGGCACGAGCAGGCCGCCGATGATGCGCAGCAGCGTCGTCTTGCCCGACCCGTTGGGGCCGCGCAGCACGACGCACTCGCCGGGGTCGGCGCGCACGTCGGTGGGCAGCAGCAGGGCGGTCTCGTCGATCGTCTTGCCGACGCCCTCCGCGCGGACCTCGCCACTCAGCACCGCGACCGCGGCCATCTCGTCTCCTCGCCGTCCAGCCGTGGCTCGGTGCCAGGCTCACGACACCGTATGCCGTCTGGCTGGGTGAGGAGTGTCAGCCCTGCGTGCCGACGGGCGGCCCCACGACCAGGGCCACGCCGGTGAGGGCGAGGACGGCGACCACACCGACACCCACCGCCACGAGCGGCCGGGCGAGCAGGGCCGCGACCGCGCGCTCCGCCGGGTTGGACGGCGTCTCGCCGTCGCGGCCGAGGCGCCAGCCGCCCTCGAGCCGGCCTCGCCGCTCGAGGCGGCGCTCCCACCAGACGGTGAGGAACGGGGGCACGGCGCTGAGCAGGCCGAGCACGCCCTCGCGAGCGGTCCAGCGCTGGTTGACCCAGAGCAGGAGCGTGACCAGGCAGTAGGCGATGAAGACGACGCCGTGGGCCAGGCCGAAGACCTTGACGCCGAGCTCGGTCGTCTTCGTGACGTACTTGAGGACCATGCCGAGCAGCAGCAACGCCCAGGTGACCACCTCCGCGGCGGCGAGGCGGCGGTACAGGGTGCGAGGGGTCATGCGGGGTGTCTCCTACGTCGTGTCGTACTCGAGGCCCCAGTCTCACCCACGCCCCGCCGGATCGCCCAATCGACCCTCAGCCGTCGCGGCGGGCGAGGGTGAGGGCGAAGTCGCCGTCGGGGTCGGTCCACCCGCGCTCGACCGTGAAGCCCGCGGCGCCGAGCTCGTCGCGCAGGCTCTCGGGCCGGAACTTCGTCGAGATCTCGACCCGGATCTCCTCGCCGTGCGCGAGGTCGAAGACCAGGTCGGCGCCCGGGATCGTGACGCGCTGCGGCATGTCGGCGCGCAGCCGGAGGTCCATGCGCTCCTGCCGGGGGTCCCAGAACGGCACGTAGGAGAAGGCGTCGACGTCGAAGTCGGCGCCCAGCTCGCGGTTGAGCACCCGCAGGCAGTTGGTCACGAACTGCGCGGTGACACCGCGGCTGTCGTCGTAGGCGGCGATGAGCCGGTCGGCGCTCTTGACGAGGTCGGTGCCGAGCAGGAACCAGTCGCCCGGCTCGAGGCTGTCGTGCAGGGCCCCGAGGAAGGCCGCCCGCTCCTCGACGTAGAAGTTGCCGATGGTGCCGCCGAGGAACGCCACGAGGCGCCGGTCGCCCCGCGGCAGGTGGCCGAGGTGCAGCGTGAAGTCGCCGACGAGGGCCTCGACCCGCAACGACGGGTAGCGCTCGGAGAGCATGGCCGCGGCGTCACGCAGGGTCTGCTCGGAGACGTCGACCGGGACGAACCGCTCCAGGCGACCCGTCGAGGTGAACGCGTCGAGCAGGGTGCGCGTCTTGTCGCTCGTGCCGCTGCCGAGCTCGACGAAGGTCGTCGCGTCGCACGCCGCCACGATGTCGTCGGCATGCGCTCGCAGGATGGCCCGCTCGCGCTCGGTCGGGTAGTACTCGGGCAGGCGGGTGATCTCGTCGAAGAGGTCGGAGCCCGCGTCGTCGTAGAGCCACTTCGGCGGCAGGGTGCGCGGCTGCGACCCGAGCCCGCGGCGTACGTCGGAAACCAGTGAGCCTTCAGCCCAGTCGGGGTCGAGCGCCACCGTCACGACCGGCTCGCGGCGCGTCACGACCGCACCCCGCCGTCGGCGAGACGCACCCCGGACAGCGCCCATCGCGAGCCCGGTGGGAAGAAGTTGCGGTAGCTGGCCCGGGCGTGGCCGGCAGGCGTCAGCGCGCAGCCGCCGCGCAGCACCATCTGGCCGGACATGAACTTGCCGTTGTACTCGCCGATGGCGCCCGCCGGTGGGTGGTAGCCGGGGTAGGCGAGGTACGCCGAGGACGTCCACTCCCAGCAGTCGCCGTAGACCTGGCGCAGGTGCCCGGTCGCGGGACCGGCCGGGCGCGGGTGGAAGCTCTGCAGGTCGGCGAGGTTGGCGCCGCTCGAGGGCGGCTCGGCCTGCCCGTCGGCGATCACCCCGTGCTCCCACTCGCCCTCGGTGGGCAGCCGCTTGCCGGCCCACGTGGCGTACGCGTCGGCCTCGTAGTGGCTGACGTGGCTCACCGGCAGCCCGGGGTCGACCGGGCGCGTGCCGCTCAAGGTGTGCTCGAACCAGACGCCGTCGTGCTCGCGCCAGTAGAACGGCGCGCGCCAGCCCTCGGCGCCGACGCGGGCCCAGCCGTCGGAGAGCCACAGCTCGTGCCGCTCGTAGCCGCGGTCGGCCATGAACTCGAGCCACTCGCCGTTGGTGACGAGACGGTCGGCGAGCCGGTAGGGCTCGAGCCACTGCTGGTGCAGCGGCAGCTCGTTGTCGAAGGAGAACCCGCCGCCGCGGTGCCCGACCTCGACGAGGCCACCCTCGACGTCGACCCAACCGAGCGAGTCGGGCTCGGACGGCGTGAGGGGGGTGCCGGCATACGCGGGCTGGAGCGGGTTGACCGAGAGCACGTGCTTGATGTCCATGAGAAGCAGCTCCTGGTGCTGCTGCTCGTGGTGGAAGCCGAGCTCGATCGTGGAGACGAGCTTCTCCAGGGCGCCGCCGTCGAGGCGGGTGACGAGGTCGCGCATGCGGGAGTCGACGTTGTCGCGGTAGAGGCCGACGTCGTGGGCGCCGGGACGCGTGATGTGGCCACGCTCGGCGCGGGAGTAGCGGGGTCCGACGCCTTCGTAGTAGCTGTTGAAGAGGAACCAGTACCGGTCCTGGTAGGGCGTGAACGACGGCTCGTTGTCGGCGAGCACGAACGTCTCGAAGAACCACGTCACGTGCGCGCGGTGCCACTTCGTCGGCGACACGTCGGGCATCGACTGGACGGTCTGGTCCTCGGGAGACAGCGGGGCTGCGAGGCGTTCGGTGTGGGTGCGCACCTCGTCGTAGCGAGCCACCAGGGTGTCGGCGTCCCAGCTCGAGGGTCTGGCGGGGAACAGCGGATCGGGCATCGGGACCTCCTCCAGGCGGTCGCTGACGGTGCGCGTCGCACCCGGGCCGCAGTGTTTCCGACCCTAGGTCGGCCCGCCGACAGTCACCACCCGATTCGCGGCTCGACCACGAACCGTCGGGTCGTGTTCACCGGCCGGATTCACCGGGCAGACCGGCGTCGGCCCGGACGGTTAGGGTTTCGGCATGGCCACCGCCCTGTACCGCCGCTACCGGCCCGAGAGCTTCGCCGACGTCATCGGGCAGGAGCACGTGACCGAGCCGCTGATGCAGGCGCTGCGCACGGGACGGGTCAACCACGCCTACCTCTTCAGCGGTCCGCGTGGCTGTGGCAAGACGACGAGCGCCCGCATCCTCGCTCGCTGCCTCAACTGCGAGCAGGGGCCCACGCCCGAGCCGTGCGGCACGTGCCAGTCGTGCACGGCGCTGGCGCGCGGCGGCCCCGGCTCGGTCGACGTGATCGAGATCGACGCGGCCAGCCACGGCGGCGTCGACGACGCCCGTGACCTGCGCGAACGCGCCTCCTACGGCCCCGCGCAGAGCCGCTTCAAGATCTACATCATCGACGAGGCGCACATGGTGACGCCGCAGGGCTTCAACGCCCTGCTCAAGATCGTCGAGGAGCCGCCCGAGCACGTGAAGTTCGTCTTCGCGACGACCGAGCCCGAGAAGGTCATCGGCACCATCCGCTCGCGCACGCACCACTACCCGTTCCGCCTCGTGCCGCCGGCCAAGCTCTCCGCGTACATGGAGCGGCTGCTCGAGTCCGAGCACGTCGCCGTCCAGCCGGGGGTGCTCAGCTTCGTCACACGCGCGGGCGGCGGTTCGGTGCGTGACTCGTTGTCGGTGCTCGACCAGCTCATCGCGGGTTCGGGCGCCGAGGGCCTGACCTACGACGGGGCGGTGTCGCTGCTGGGCTTCACCGACGGCGAGCTGCTCGACAGCACCGTCGACGCGCTCGCGGCAGGCGACGGCGCAGCCACGTTCCGCCAGATCGACAAGGTCATCGAGTCGGGCCACGACCCGCGCCGCTTCATCGAGGACCTCCTCGAGCGCCTGCGGGACCTCATCATCGTCGCGGCCATCCCCGACGGCGTCTCCCAGGTTCTCCGCGGCGTGCCCGAGGACCAGCTCGAGCGCATGCGCGTCCAGCAGGCGGCCTTCGGCCCGGGTGCCCTGTCACGCGCGGCCGACATCGTCAACACGGGGCTCACCGAGATGACCGGCGCCACCGCGCCGCGCCTTCAGCTCGAGCTCATCTGCGCCCGCATCCTGCTGCCCGGCTCCTCGGGCGAGCAGGGGTATGCCGCCCGCCTCGACCGGCTCGAGCGCCGCCTCGACGTCGGTGGCGTCCCGAGCGCCTCCGGCGGCTTCGGTATGCCGTCCGGCCCGGCGCCTGCGTCGCAGCCGGTTCCTGCGTCCTCGGGTCCGGCGCCGGCCGGGGTGAGCGCTCCTGCTCGCACCGTCTCCGACTACACGCCGCCCTCGAGCGGCGCCACCGGTGGCCCGTCCCACGCGGCCGGCGGCATGGGCGGTGGCGGGCGGTCGAACGTCGAGGCTGTGGTCGGGCGTGCGTCCACGGGCGCCGGCGCCGCTGCATCGGCGGGGTCCGGGCCCGGTGACGCCGGACGGGTCGACGCGGCACGCGCAGAGGCCGGGGCCCCGCCCGTCGTGGCGCCGCAGGAGTCCGTGGGCGGTCCGTCCGCCGCCGACTCCGGCGCGTCCGGTTCCCAGCACCTGTCCGGTGCGAGCGGAGACGCCGGAGGGGGAGCGGCCTCGGCAGGCGCTCCGGCGCCCGGCGCCGGGGTGGCTGCGCCCACCGAGGGCGGGTCCGGGGCCGCAGCAGGCTCTCCCGGTGCGTCCGGTGCGTCCGGTGCGTCCGGCGCGCCCGGGTCAGCCGCGGCGCCGGCGGGTTCCGGCGGCGGCATGGACACCGACGCGATCCGCCGGGCCTGGCCCAACGTGCTGGGCCGCATCTTCACGATGCGCCGACTCACCTGGACGTTCGTCTCGCAGAACGCCCAGGTCACCTCGTTCGACGGCCGCACCCTGACGCTCGGCATCGCGACCGCGGGCCTGACCCAGACCTTCCGGGCCGGCAACCACGCCGACATCGTGCGACAGGCGCTCATCGACGAGCTCGGCGTCGATGCCGTCGTCGACGGCGTCCACGTCGAGGCCGCCCAGCAGGCCCCCGTCGCGCCGCCTCCGGGGTCCGTCCCGGCCGGGCCACCCGATCCCGATCCGTCGGCCGAGCCTGCCGCACCCACCGCGGCCGATCCGGCCGGCAGCGACGCCTCGCGCGGGTCGTGGGGTGAAGCCGGCGCGGGTCATGAGTCCGCCCGCGCAGCGGGCGAGCAGCAAGGCGGCGGCTCGGCACCCGGCAGCGCCGGACGCAGCGCCTCGGCACTCGCCGACTCGGGGCTGAGCCCCACCTCGGGCCGCTCTCACGAGGAGAACGCCGGCTGGGGCGCCACCACGGGGCCGGCACCCGACTGGGCGACCGGACCTTCGACGCCGGAGCCGGCAACCGACACCCAGCCGGGTCCCGGTGCCCCGGGCCCGTCCTCGTCCGGGGGCCCCGGACCCGCATCGTCGGCGTCCGGCGCGGGCGCGGTCCGGCCGCCGGCCTCTCGAGCCTCGGGATCTGCGGCGCCGCCAGCTCCGGCACCTGCGGGCGCCGCGAGCGGGTCGGTCGACGGGGCTCCCACCGACTCGGCGCTGCGCGGAGCGAGCGCCGTGCGGGAGTCGTTCGCCCAGGCTCGTTCGCGTTCGGCGTCGTCACGTTCGTCGGACGACGACGAGCCACGTCAGCCGGTCACCGACGACTCGGCCGTGAGCGACGACGACGAGGACATCGAGCAGTCCAACGACATCGGGCGAGCCGTCATCGAGAAGGTGCTCGGAGGCCGCGTCGTGCAGGAGCTCGAGGACTGACCCTCCGCCGTCAGCGAGCCGGCCCGTGCCGCGAGTCGGTCGCGGCACCACCGCAGCAGGCGTCGCGTCCCGGGCGCGACCGCGGCGAGCGGCGACTGCCGTTGTGAGCGTTGCGGATTCGGGGCTCGCACCGACCCTGCCGGCGGTACGTTCACAGGGTGACCTTCGAGGTGGCAGCGGGCTCGTACAACCGCTTCATGGGGCGGTACTCGCACCTGCTGGCCGAGCAGTTCGCCGACTGGGCCGGAGTGTCCGCGCCCAGCCGCGCGCTCGACGTCGGCTGTGGTCCCGGAGCCCTGACGCGGGTGCTGGTCGAGCGGCTCGGTGTCGACGGCGTCTCGGCGATCGACCCGTCCCAGCACTTCCTGGCGGCCCTGCGCCAGGCGTTCCCCACTCTCGACGTGCAGACGGGCACGGCGGAGCGGCTGCCCTATCCCGACGACCTCTTCGACCAGACGCTCGCCCAGCTCGTCGTCCACTTCCTCACCGACCCGGTCGGCGGCTTGCACGAGATGGGCCGGGTCACCCGGCCCGGTGGCACGGTCGCCGCCTGTGTCTGGGACCTGGGCGGCGGCAGCGGGCCGCTCACGACGTTCTGGCAAGCGGCCCGTGATCTCGACCCGGACGTCGTCGACGAGTCGCGGCTGCCCGGCGTCAACGAGGGCGAGCTGGCCCGGCTCTGCGACGAGGCCGGTCTCACCAAGATCGAGCAGACGACGCTCACGGTCAGCGTCGAGCATGCGAGCTTCGAGGACTGGTGGGAGCCGTACACGCTCGGTGTGGGTCCGGCCGGCGCGCACGTGCAGGCGCTCGACGACGCCGGCCGGGCCGCGCTGCGCGACCGGTGCCGCGCGCTGCTGCCCGCGGCGCCGTTCACCGTGACCGCGAGCGCGTGGACGGTGCGGGCGCGGGCCTGAGCTGCTGCGATCTCGGACGCCTCACCCGCGCACCGGAGCTCGCCCCTAGGCTGTGGGCCATGTTCTACAGCCTCGGGCGGAACCTCCTGTATCCCCTGTCCCATGCGCTGTACCGCCCGACGATCGAGGGCAAGGAGAACATCCCCCGCGAAGGGGGAGTCATCGTCGCGAGCAACCACCTGTCGTTCATCGACTCGTTCGCCATCCCGCTCGCCTCGCCGCGGCAGGTGCGCTTCCTCGCCAAGGAGGAGTACTGGACCGGCCCCGGTGTCGGCGGCCTGCTGCGCAAGGGCTTCTTCAGCGCGGTGGGCATGGTGCCCGTCAACCGTCACTCGGCGACGGCGGCGCAGGAGAGCCTCGACACCGCGCTCGAGGTGCTCAAGGCCGGTGACGCCTTCGGCATCTACCCCGAGGGCACGCGCTCGCGCGACGGTCGGCTCTACCGCGGCCGCACGGGCGTGGCGTGGCTCGCGCTCACCGCGCAGGTGCCGGTCGTGCCCGTGGGGCTCATCGGCACGGAGAACATCCAGCCGGTCGGGGCGCGCTTCCCGAAGCTGGCGAAGGTGACCGTGCGGTTCGGTGAGCCGATCGGGGTCGAGGAGTACGCCGGTATGCCGGCCGGCAAGGCGCGTCGCCTGCTGACCGACCGCGTCATGGACGCCATCGCCGCGCTGAGCGGCCAGGAGCGTGCCGACACCTACAACGAGGTGCCCGCGGGCGAGCCGTCCGCCTGACGTCCTGAGCGCGCACCCGCGTCTTGCAGATGCGACTGGGTCGCATCTAGCGTGGGGTGGTGACCGCTCCCCTCGCGACCGACGCGCGACCCGCGAAGGGGTCGCGCCTCGCGCGGCTGACCCGCGAGGAGCGTCGCAGCCTCGGCGGCATGGCCGCCGTCGTCGCGCTGCTGCACGTCTTCGGCTGGGGCCTGCTCGTCCTCGTCGTCGCCCCTGCGGAGTACCGCGTCGCCGGCCAGCTCTTCGGCGTGGGACTCGGCGTGACGGCATACACCCTCGGGATGCGGCACGCGTTCGACGCCGACCACATCGCCGCCATCGACAACACGACCCGCAAGCTGATGGGCGAGGGCCAGAAGCCGATGAGCGTCGGCTTCTGGTTCAGCCTCGGCCACAGCTCGGTCGTCTTCGTCATGGTGATGCTGCTCGCCCTCGGCATCCGGGCGCTCGCCGGCGCGATCGAGGACGACGGGTCGACGCTGCAGCAGGTCACCGGGGTCTGGGGCACCACCGTCTCGGGCGTCTTCCTCGTGCTCATCGGTCTGATCAACCTCGCCGCCCTCGTCGGCATCCTCAAGGTCTTCCGCCGGATGCGCGCGGGCCACTTCGACGAGGCCGAGCTCGAGCGGCAGCTCGACAAGCGCGGCTTCCTCAACCGCATCCTCGGCCGGGTCACGCGGACGGTGCGCAAGCCGTGGCACATGTACCCGGTCGGGCTGCTCTTCGGCCTCGGCTTCGACACCGTCACCGAGGTGGGCCTGCTCGTCATCGCCGGTGGCGCGGCCGCCGCCGACCTGCCCTGGTATGCCGTGCTCGTGCTGCCCGTGCTCTTCGCCGCGGGCATGTCGCTCCTCGACAGCCTCGACGGCTCGTTCATGAACGTCGCCTACGGCTGGGCGTTCAGCCGGCCGGTGCGCAAGATCTACTACAACATCACCGTCACGTCGCTGTCGGTCGCGGTCGCCCTCGTCGTCGGCGTCATCGAGCTCGTCGGGCTGCTCGGTGACAAGCTCGGGGTGACCAGCGGACCCGTCGCCTGGATCGGGTCGGTCGACCTCGCCGACGTCGGCTTCTGGATCGTCGGGCTCTTCGTCGCCACCTGGCTCGTCGCGGTCGCCGTCTGGAGGCTCGGCCGGGTCGAGCAGCGGTGGGAGAGCGCCCTCGCCGACGGCCCCGCGCGCTGACCGCGCAGGAGCTCCGCCGGGGCGGAGTCAGTGGGTGATCCGGCCCGCCTCCGCCTCGACAACTCCGCCGGGGCGTCGTCGGCGTGCGGCCTCGAAGGCGTCGCGCAGGTGCGGGACCGTGGCCTCGATCGTCTCCGCCGTCGCCGTGAGGCAGATGCGGAACCAGCCGGGCGTCTCGAACAGTGCACCCGGCATGACGAGCACGCCCCGCTGCGCCAGGTCGGCGACGAACGCCTCGTCGTCGGGCAGCGGGGAGCGGGGCCACAGGTAGAACGTGCCCTGAGGGGCCGCGACCTCGTAGCCGATCTCGCGCATCGCCCCGACGAGCCGGTCGCGCTTGGCCTCGAGGGCGCCGACGTCGAGGCTGAGCTGCTCGAGCCGGGGCGTGGCGTGCTGCATGACGGCGTTGGGGAAGAGCCAGCCGGCGGCGATCTGCATCATGTCGATCGCCTCGAGCAGCTCGTCGCGTCCCTCGAGGCCTGGCGGCACGGCGATGTAGCCCAGGCGCTGGCCCGGCGCGAGCAACGTCTTGCCGTAGGAGTAGCAGATCAGCGTGTGCGGGTAGAACTCCGCAGGGCTGTGGAACTCGTTGCCGGAGAACACGATCCGGTTGTACGGCTCGTCCGAGACGATCCAGATGCGGTGCCCGAAGCGCGCCGACGCCTCGGCGAGCAGGCCGGCGAGCCCGAGCAGGAGGTCCGGTGGGTAGATGCGGCCCGTCGGGTTGTTGGGCGAGTTCACCACGACGATGCGGGTGCGCTCGGTGAGGGCCGCCGCGATCGCCTCGAGGTCGAGGTCGAAGCTCGGTTCGGCCGCTCTCACCTTGACGGGCACGAGCCCCGCCTCGAGCGCGAGCGGCTCGTAGAGGAACCACGGTGGCAGCGTGTAGACGACCTCGTCACCGGGGTCGGCGAGCACCTTCATCGCGACGGTGATCGCGCCGAAGCCACCGGTCGTCATCCGCACGTCGTCGCCGCTCCAGCCGAGGGGCACGACACGTTCGAGCGAGGCGGCCGCGGCGTCCTGGGCGGGCCCCTCGCTCTGCTTGTAGGCGAACCACAGCTCGTCCTGCGGCAGGGCTGCCGAGCGGAGTGCCTCGACGTACTCCGGCATCGCCACCTCGTGCGGGTCGCCGAAGGTGAGGTCGAGCACGCCCGGCCGGAGCCGGGCCTCCGCGTAGCCGGAGTGCATGCGGAAGCCGAACATCATCCGGAACGGCACGGCGTCCTGGATCCGCTCGCTCCGCCGTGACACGACCCGTCCAGCCTGCTGCTCGGCCACAGTGCCTCCTTCCTCGTCACGCTAGACCGGTGCGGCGGTCCGCAGCAGGGGTTTTCCAGGCTTAGGGTTGCGGTGTGTACGAAGGCGCGGTGCAGGACCTGATCGACGAGCTCGGACGACTCCCCGGGATCGGTCCCAAGAGCGCGCAGCGCATCGCCTTCCACCTGCTCCAGACCGACTCCGACGACGTGACCCGGCTCGTCACGGCGCTCACCGAGGTCAAGGCGAAGGTGCGGTTCTGCGAGCAGTGCGGCAACGTCGCCGAGGCCGAGCGGTGCCGCATCTGCGCCGACGCGCGCCGCGACCAGACCTCCATCTGCGTCGTCGAGGAGCCCAAGGACGTCGTGGCGATCGAGCGCACCCGTGAGTTCCGCGGCACCTACCACGTCCTCGGCGGCGCGATCAGCCCCATCGACGGCATCGGCCCCGACGACCTTCGCGTGCGCGAGCTGATGACCCGCCTGGCCTCCGGCGAGGTGCAGGAGGTCATCATCGCGACCGACCCCAACCTCGAGGGCGAGGCGACCGCCACCTACCTCAGCCGTCTGCTGCGCGACGTCGGTCTGACCGTGACGCGCCTCGCCTCCGGGCTGCCGGTGGGCGGCGATCTCGAGTACGCCGACGAGGTCACCCTCGGGCGCGCCTTCGAGGGCCGCCGCCGCGTCGACGCCTGACCCGACGGGCACCCGTCAGGCACCCGCCAGGCACCCGAGCACGTATGCCGTCCGGCCGGGTCGAGAGGGCCACGCCCCGGCGACCCGGCCCGACGGCATACGGCATGCTGGGACCCATGACTGACGAGCAGGGGCCCGGCGACCACGCGACCGAGCTCGACGAGCATGCAAGCGAGGTCGACGACCTGTCGGGACTCGCCGACCTGACCGCGGCGGAGGCGAGCGCCTTCCTCACGTCGGTGACGGAGGTGGCGTCGGGCAGCGCGCCCGACACCGCCCTGCCGATCCTCACGCTCGCGCTCTCGCAGGTGCTCGTCGCCGGCGCGCGGCTCGGCGCGATCCAGGACGTCGTGCCGGTGCAGCGTTTCGAGCCCGACGCCGCCGACGACGACGCCGACCCGCTGCGTGCAGGCCTGGCGAACGTCTTCGCGGGCATCGACGACTACGTCTACGTCATCGACCCGATCACCTCGTCCGACCGGGCCGACGGCTCGATCACCAACGACCTCGTCGACGTCGCGGTCGCCCTGACCCACGGCCTCAAGCACTACGCCGCGGGCGACAAGACCGAGGCGCTCTGGTGGTGGCAGTTCAGCTACCTCTCCGACTGGGGCGACCGTGCGCTCATGGCGCTGCGCGCGCTGCTGTCGATCCTCAGCCACCTGCGGCTCGACGCCGACGAGGAGGCCGTCGGCGAGGCGGAGTTCGACGCGCTGCACCCGTAGCCGGCGCAAGAACGTGCGGCGCCGGGGACGAATCCGCGCACATCTCACCATCGCGACGCCCCAGTGGGGCCCACGAGGGCGAGCCTAGACTCGGGGGCACCGCAGCCCGAGCGGTCACACCCGACCGTCCCGAACCCCGAGCAGATCCGGAGCCACTGTGAGCATCGTCGTCCAGAAGTACGGCGGGTCGTCCGTGTCCGACGCCGAGGCCATCAAGCGCGTGGCCCGGCGCATCGTCGAGACGCAGCGCGCCGGCCACTCGGTGTGCGTCGTCGTCTCCGCCATGGGCGACACGACCGACGAGCTGATGGACCTCGCCGAGCAGGTGACGCCCGCGCCGCCGGCTCGTGAGCTCGACATGCTGCTCACCTCGGGCGAGCGCATCTCGATGGCCCTCGTCGCGATGGCGATCGCCCAGCTCGGCGCCGAGGCGCGCTCCTTCACGGGCAGCCAGGCCGGCGTCATCACCGACGACGCGCACGGCGCGGCCCGCATCATCGACGTCACGCCGGGCCGCATCCAGAGCGCTCTCGACGCCGGCCACATCGCCATCGTCGCCGGCTTCCAGGGCGTCAGCCAGACGACGAAGGACATCACGACCCTCGGCCGCGGTGGTTCCGACACTACGGCCGTCGCGCTCGCCGCGGCGCTCGAGGCCGACGTCTGCGAGATCTACACCGACGTCGACGGCGTCTTCACCGCCGACCCGCGCGTGCTGCCGAGCGCGCGCAAGCTCGACGTGCTGTCGATGGAGGAGATGCTGGACCTCGCCGCCAACGGCAGCAAGATCCTGCACCTGCGCTGCGTCGAGTACGCCCGCCGCTACGGCATCCCGATCCACGTGCGCTCGTCGTGGTCGCAGAAGCCCGGCACCTGGATCAAGGACAACCCCTACGAAGGAGAAGGTGCTGTGGAAGCTCCGATCATCGCCGGCATCGCCCACGACCGCAGCGAGGCCAAGATCACCATCGTCGGGGTGCCCGACCGCGTCGGCATCGCCGCGAAGATCTTCGGCGCCATCGCCGAGGCCGGCATCAACATCGACATGATCGTGCAGAACGTGTCGGCCGCCGAGACCGCCAAGACCGACATCTCCTTCACGCTGCCGCAGGCCGACGGCGCCCGCGGCATGCAGGTGCTCCAGTCGATCAAGCACGAGGTCGAGTACCAGGACCTCCGCCTCGACGACAAGATCGGCAAGATCGCCCTGGTCGGAGCCGGCATGAAGAGCCACCCCGGCGTCTCGGCGAAGTTCTTCGGGGCCCTCGCCGAGGCCGGCATCAACATCGAGATGATCTCGACCTCCGAGATCCGTGTCTCGGCGGTGACGCGGGCCGAGCAGCTCGACGACGCCGTCCGCGCCGTCCACACGGCGTTCGGGCTCGACTCGGCCGATGAGGCCATCGTCTACGGCGGCACCGGCCGCTGAGGCCCCGCCCCCGGCCGCGCAGCTCTGGGCGCGCCGGATCGCGCCCGCGGCGCTAGTTTCGCGGGGTATGAGAGCTCGCACCCGATCCGTCCTCGTCCCTGTCCTGGTCGTCGCGGCCACCGCCGCCCTCGTCACCTCCTCGAGCACGTATGCCGGCTCGTCGCCCCGCGGCGGCACCGACCGTCCCAGCGGGGCGCACGCGACGGCATACGGCTGGACGCTCACACCCACCGGCTCGACCGAGCGGTTCCGCGGCCTCGCGCCCGTCTCGCGTGACGTCGCCTGGGTCAGTGGCAGCGGCGGCACCGTCCTGCGCACGACCGACGGCGGCGCCTCGTGGAGCAACGTCAGCCCGCACGGGCTGGGCACCGCCACCCTCCAGTTCCGCGACATCGAGGCCTTCGACGCCCGGCACGCGGTGATCCTCTCGATCGGCAGCGGCGGGGACTCGCGCATCCTCGTCACCGACGACGGCGGCGCGAGCTGGACGGAGACGTTCCGCAATGCCGACCCGTCCGCGTTCTACGACTGTCTGGCGTTCAGCTCGCCGCGCCGCGGCCTCGCGATGAGCGACCCCGTGGGTGGGACGTTCCGGCTCGTCGAGACCTCCGACGGTGGGCGGTCCTGGTCGCCCGTCGACCCCGCGGGGATGCCTGCCGCGAAGGACGGCGAGTTCGCCTTCGCCGCGTCGGGCACGTGCCTCACGACGGGCGTCGGCGGACGCACCTACCTGGCGAGTGGCGGCGTCGACCCGGCGCGGGTCTTCACGTCGACCGACCACGGCCGCACGTGGACGGTGGAGGACAGCCCGGTGGCGGGCGGGGAGTCGGCCGGCATCTTCTCGGTCACCTTCCGCGACGCGCGTCGCGGCGTCGTCGTCGGTGGTGACTTCGCGGCCCCGACCGGCGCGGTCGACAACGCCGCCTGGACCGACGACGGCGGCGCCACGTGGACCGCGTCGACCGTGAACCCGGCCGGCTACCGGTCCGGGTCGGCGTGGGTGCCCCGCACGTCGAGGACCGTTCTCGCCGTCGGGCCGTCTGGCTCGGACCTCTCGACCGACGGCGGCCGAACGTGGGCGACGTTCGACACCGGCAGCTTCGACTCGGTCGAGTGCACCAGCGACGGGGCGTGCTGGGCGTCCGGCGAGCAGGGACGCGTCGGCGTGCTCGACCGCTGAGCCCCGCTGGCCCTGCCGTCACCTAAGGTCGGTTCGATGTGTCCGGCGGTCACCTGTGGTCGTCGGATGCATCGAACGCGGGGAGGACACGGCCGAGCGCCTTCCGCAGCCGCCGCCACGGACCGTCGCGACCGGCGTCGCCGTGCGGCCTCTTCCGGCGGCTCAGGGACGGCATCGGGTGGCCGTAGACGGGCGGAAGTGGAGCCTCCGGCGCCGGCGCGCCGCCGGACGGCACCGCGTACGTGTGGGGCGTCGTGTCGTCGGGCACCCAGCCCCGCCGCGGCTCGTCCGGCCCGCTGCCGTCGCCGGTCTCGCCGGTCTCGCCGGGCCCGGGTGTTTCGTGCATGTTCGTTCACCTCTGTGTCGGTGCGTGACCGCCTTGTCTCTCAGAGCGTCTCGCGCGCAGTCTGATTCGCGTCGGACAACAAGGGGTTCGGTCCGGGAGGGCGCGGGTATGGTCGAAAGAGCCAGACACAACCGCTACTCGGGGCGATAGGTAACAACGACGTGACCCCTCACGAATCCCACCTGCAGAGCGACGGATCGGTCTTCCCGCCGGTCACTCCCGATCCGCCGCAACCTCCCGGCCTCCCGGAGATCGACGTGCCCGACATCGTGCCCGTCTCCACTCCGGACGGCCCTGACCGGGCAGTCTCCTCGCGCGAGACCACCGACGCGACGTCGGAGGTGGCCGGGGTGAAGCCGGAGTAGCCCCCCGCCGGCTGATTGCGTCGCAGTGGCCAGCGGGTAGTACCCCCGTGTGCGACTGCGACGGAGCGACATCGACAAGCCGGGTGTCCGGCGCGTGCGGCGCGGCGAGGGCTTCGGCTACGTCGACCCGGACGGGCGCGCGGTCGACCTCGACACGCGAGAGCGCGCCAAGGCCCTCGTGATCCCGCCTGCCTGGCAGGACGTCTGGATCAGCCCCTACCCCAACGGGCACATCCAGGCGGTCGGCACCGACGACGCCGGGCGGCGGCAGTACCTCTACCACGAGAAGTGGCACGAGGCCCGCGACCGCGAGAAGCACGACCGCGTGCTCACGCTCGCGCGCAAGCTGCCGGCAGCGCGCAAGCAGGTCGCCGCCGACCTGCGCACCAGCGGCCTGACGAAGCGGCGCGTGACCGCGGCGGGGCTGCGGATGCTCGACGCGGGCCTGTTCCGCAGCGGTGGCGACGAGTACGAGGCCGAGCACGGCTCGCACGGCGTCGCCACGCTGCTGCGCTCGCACGTGACCGTGAGCGGTGAGGACGTCACCTTCGAGTTCCCCGCCAAGTCGGGCGTCACCCGTGAGGCCGTGATGACCGATCAGCTGCTGGCGCGGATCGTCCTGTCGCTCAAGCGGAGCGGCTACCAGGGCGAGCGGCTGCTCGTGCACCGCAACTCGACGGGGTGGCACGAGCTCAGCTCGAGCGACCTCAACGTCGCGTTCAAGGAGCTCGTCGGCGACGAGTACACCGTCAAGGACCTCCGCACGTGGGCCGCGACCGTGACGGCGGCCGTCGCCTTGGCTCGCAACGGTCCCGCGGAGAGCGAGCGGGACCTCAAGCGCGCCGAGAAGGACGCCATGAAGGTCGTCTCCGAGCACCTCGGGAACACCCCTGCCGTGGCGCGCCGCTCGTACGTCGACCCGCGCGTGCTCGACGAGTTCGCGGTGGGCCGCACCATCGCCCCGAGCCTGTCGCGGCTCACCAAGGCCGACCGCGGCCGCCTCGAGCTCGGCGAGCTCGTCCGCGTGCGCGACCGCGACGCCCTCGAGCGCGCCGTGATGCGCCTCGTCAAGGGAGCCTCCTGAGCCGAGCCGGGCGACCGCTCACACGGACCGCCACGAGAGGGCGTATGTCGCCGGGCTGAGCGTCGACGGCGCGTTCGTGGCGGTCCGTCGGTGCGGCATACGGCGGTGGGCGCTCAGGCGGGGGAGGGCTCGGTCTCGGGCACGTCGGGTTCGGTGGCGGTCTGCTCGACGTCCTCGGCCCGTGTCGCGGGCATGAGCAGACCCGCGACGATGCTGACCGCAGCGGCGACCAGCACCGCGAGGAAGACCGCGCGCGACCCGTCCTGGATGGCCGGGGCCGACGCGTCGCCACCCCGCGTCGCGATGACCGCGTTGGCGATGGCGCCGAAGATCGCGACGCCGACGGCGCTGCCCACCGACCGCATGAACATGTTGGTCCCGGTGACGACGGCCCGCTCGTGCCAGGGCACCGAGGCCTGGGCCGCGACGAGGGTCGGGGTCGCCACGAAACCGAGCCCCAGCCCGACGACGAAGCTCGCCGCTGCGGCCGTCCACGCGTTGGGGGTCGCCGACGCCAGCCACAGCCCGAGCGAGCCGAGGGCGGCGAGCGAGAGGCCGATGAGCGCGGTGGGCCGGAAGCCGATGCGCAGGTAGAGCCGGCCCGACTGCGAGGCCGAGATCGGCCAGCCGACCGTGAGCGCGGCGACGGCGAGGCCGGCGACGATCGGGGTGGCTCCGGTGGTGCGCTCGAGGAAGGTGGGCACGTACGACGTCAGCCCGACGAGCACGGCGCCGATGCCGATCGAGACGAGGCTGGTGGCGACGATGAGCCGCCGCGAGAAGATCTCGAAGGGGATCACCGGCTCGGCGGCCCGGCGCTCGATGGCGACGAAGATCGCGAGCAGCGCCGCGCCCACCGCGAACGACGTGATGCTCTGCCACGAGCCCCAGGCCCACGCCTGGCCGCCTTCGAGGACGGCGAGGATGAGCAGGGTCAGCGCCACCGTCAGCACGGCCGCGCCGGCGTAGTCGATGCGGTGCTCGCGTCGTTCGAGCGACTCCGAGTAGCTGCGCCACAGCATCGCCGCGGCGAGCAGGCAGAGCGGGATGTTGACGAAGAAGATCCAGCGCCACGAGACGAACTGGGAGAAGACCCCGCCGAGGGTCGGGCCGACGACCGAGGAGGTCGCCCAGACGCTCGCGAGGTAGCCCTGGGCCTTGGCCCGCTCGGCCACCGTGTAGATGTCGCCGGCGATGGTGACCGTCACCGGAAGCACTGCGCCGGCGCCGAGCCCTTGGACCGCCCGCATGACGATGAGCGAGGTCATGTCCCAGGCGATGCCGCACATGACCGACCCGACGAGGAAGAGGGCCACGCCGAAGAGGATGACCGGCTTGCGCCCGATGGTGTCGGCGAGCTTCGAGTAGACCGGCACCGACACCGCCTGCGCGAGCAGGTAGACGGAGAACAGCCAGGGGAACTGTCCCAGCCCGCCGAGGTCGTCGACGATCGAGGGGACGGCGGTGGCGAGGATCGTCGAGTCGAGCGCGATGAGCGACGTCGACAGCATGAGGGCGATGAGCACGGGGCCGCGGTCCGAGCGGAACCCGACGGTGGACGAGGTCGACATGCTCCTCCTGCTGGCTTCACTGGGCTTCAGGGCGACATCTTGTGACAACGCGGTCGGCCGCGGATCATTCCCGGTATACGGCGCGACGCACGCGAGGGACTCCGGTTCCGCTCGGGTGCCTGGTCGCGTGGGTAAGGGACGGTCATGGTGCGCACCCTCGGGGTCGAGGAGGAGATGCTCCTGGTCGACGTGCGCAACGGCAGGGCGCGGTCGGTCTCGGGGCAGCTGCTCGTGCGCGCCGCGCACCACCCGCCCGAGGTCGCCGGGGTCGGCGTCCACGGCGCGCTGGAGGGTGAGTTCCAGCAGCAGCAGATCGAGACGCACACGGCGCCGGCAGCGGACCTCGCGAGCTTGCGGGACGAGCTGCGGACGTGGCGCGGCGCGGCGGTCACGGCAGCGCGCGAGACCGGCTCGAGCGTCGCGGCACTGGGCACGTCGCCCCTGCCCGTCACTCCTCTTCCCGCCCGGTCACCCCGGTACGCGTGGTTGGAGGACCGCTACCAGCTCAACGCCCGCGAGCACCTCATCTGCGGCTGCCACGTGCACGTCTGCGTCGACGGTGACGACGAGGGAGTGGGGGTCATCGACCGGGTGCGCGTGTGGATGCCGGTGATCCTCGCCCTCAGCGCCAACTCCCCGTTCTGGCGCGGGGAGGACTCGGGGTACGCGAGCTACCGCTCCCAGGTGCTGTCCCGCTGGCCGTCCTGGGGACCGCCAGACGTGTTCGGCTCGCCTCAGGCGTACCGCCGCAGGGTGCGCCAGATGGCCCTCACGTCGGTGATCCTCGACGAGGGGATGGTCTACTTCGACGCGCGTCTCGCCGCCCACTACCCGACGGTCGAGATCCGGGCCGCCGACGTGTGCTTCACGGTCGAGGAAGCCGTGGTCGTCGCGGCCCTGTGCCGTGGCCTCGTCGAGACCACGGCGCGGGAGTGGGCGGCCGGGTGCCCCGCACCCGACATCCCGACGGCGTTGCTGCGCCTGGCGACCTGGCAGGCCGGGCGCGAGGGGATCGAGGGCAACCTCGTGGACTGGCGCTCGGGGCTGCCGCGCCCCGCCTGGCAGGTCGTCGACGCTCTCGTCGAGTTCGTGGGGCCGGCCCTCGAGGAGGCGGGTGACCTCGGGGTCGTCCAGGACGGGCTCGCCCGGCTGCGCGAGGAGGGGAACGGTGCGATGCGGCAGCGGGCGATGCTGGCCAGGACCGGCAACCTCGTCGACGTCGTCGCCGAGGCCGTGCGCGAGACCTCCCAGTGGGCGGCCGCCACCGACGGAGTTCACGAGAAGGCGTAGGTCACGAAACCCCTGCGCGACTGCGACAGCGACAGCGACATGGACCCGGCCCGGCCCCCGGTCCGACGGAGGCGCGACCCCAATCTGACGGGATCGCCCGCAGGGTCGCACCACGTCGTGCGAATCTCGTCGTGTCGCCTCGGGCGTCGGTCGAGAGCCCGGCGACGCGAAGGGCAGGTCGAAGGTGGGGGCCAGACCGAGGGCGGGACGCGCAGCGGCGACGCTGCTGCTCCTGCTGCTCGTCGTGGTCGGAGTAGCCGGTCGAGCCGCCGCGCACGCCCAGCTGGTGCACAGCGACCCGAGCTCCGGAGAGGTTCGCGCCGTGTCACCGGCGGCGGTGACGCTGACCTTCGGCGAGCCCGTCGACCGGTCCTCCAGCTCGATCGCGGTCTTCGACGACCACCTCCGGAGGCTGTCGGTGGGGGCTGTGAGCGCCGCGGGGAGGGACGGCACCGCCCTGGCGGTTTCGCTGCCGGCGGCCCTCGCACGCGGGACCTACACGGTGAGCTGGAGCGTCAGCTCCGCCGACACCCACCCGGTGTCGGGGACCTTCCGCTTCTCGGTGGGAGCACCTAGCACGGTGACCGCCGAGCTCCCGGACCGGGTGAACGATGCGGCCGGTGTGCTCCTGGGCATCTCGCGCGACCTGGGCTTCGTCGGGCTCGCGCTGGCGCCGGGGCTCCTGCTCGCCGTGCTCGCGCTCTGGCCGGCCGGCGTCCGTGACCGTCGCACCCGCAAGATGCTGTGGGCGGGTCTGGCGCTGCTGCTGGTGAGCACGCTGGGCGGCCGCCTGCTGCAGGGGGTCTGGGCCAGCGGCACGTCCCTGAGCTCGATCTGGTCGTCGCCGACTGCCCTCGACACACACTCCCGCCGCCTCGACCTGCTCATGGGTGTGCGTTTCTACCTCGTCGTCGGGTTTGCCGCGGTGCTGGCATCGGCCCTCGTCTCCACGGGGACGGCAGGTCGTCGCCACCGCACCTCGTCTCCGCTGGTGGCCGCTTCCGCCGTGCTGAGCGTCGGCCTGCTCGCCACGTGGGCCCTGGCCGGCCACGCGGCCATCGGCGACCTCATGCCCTTGGCCGTCTCGGCCACGATCGCCCACCTGCTGGCCATGTGTCTGTGGCTCGGGGGGCTCACCCTGGTCGCAGTATGCCTGACGGCCTCGGGCCGCGCCGCGGATCTCGCGGTCGTCCTGCCGCACTTCTCGCGGCTGGCGTTCGGCTGCGTCTGTCTCCTGGTCGGCACCGGCACCTTCCTCGCGTGGCGCGAGGTCGCCTCCTTGCCCGCCCTGACCGGCACGGACTACGGGCGGACGCTCCTCGTCAAGCTCGTCGGCGTGGTCGCGCTCGTGGCCCTCGGCAACCTCGGGCGGCGCTGGGTGCGCCGCCACGCGCACCCCGCCGCTGTGACGGGGACGGCGCGGTCCGGGGTCGGGGGCGCCGGCCTGGAACCCGTCGCGAGCAGCGCCCAGGTCGAGGACGTCGACGAGAGCGCGGTCCGGCGGCTGCGCCGGGGCGTCGTGGGGGAGCTGGCGGTGGGTCTCGCCGTCCTGGGCCTGACGTCCGCGCTCGTCGTGATCGTCCCTGCCCGCCAGGACTACGTCGCACCCTTCCATGCGACCCTGGCGGCCTCGTCGATGCGCATCGACGTCGAGGTGCCCGACCCACGCGCCGGCGACGTTCTCGTCGAGGTGCGGGTCCGTCGTCCCGATGGCGGTGTGCTGCCCGTCGTGTCGATGCGCGCCACGATGACCGGTTCCGCACCCGGTGGCCCGCGACTTCCGCTCGAGCCGACCAGCCGGAACGGTGGGTCGACCACCGGTGAGACCTCGTTGCGGGGCTCCGTCCCGACCCGTGGGACGTGGACGCTGCAGCTCACGGTGCAGACCGGCGACCCTGTCGCCACGTCGCTCTCGCAGGCCGTTCCCATCTCCTGACCGGACGGCCGTCCGGGGCTGCCACTGGATCAGCCGCTGCGCTCGGCGGGCGATTCCGGACGAACCGGATCGAAGCCCGCAGAACGCGAATCGATTGCGGCACAGGCTAATCCGAGATATCGGGTTCCCCCTCACGTCCTGACTCCCGCGATCTACCATCGGCTCAGACGACTGGGGGGTCAGGAGGGGGACGGTGCGGAGGGACGCCATCGTTCGCGACCGGCTGCGCTTCGGCTGGGCCGCGTTGCTGCCGATGCCACTCGCCGTGGCCGGCGTGCTGCTGGTCGGGCAGCTCATGCCGAGCCCCGACTCCGGAAGCTCTGCGCGACTGTCCTTCGGCCCCGTCACCGCGCAGGTGGTGGCGCTGCCGATGCCGCCCGCGAGCCAGATGATGATGCCGATGGCCGAGAGCGGCGACCACGGCGACGAGCTCCAGGTCGTGCTCCGGCTCGGCAACGAGACCGACGCCCCCGTCACGGTGCCCTTCTCCAGAGTGCACCTCGAGCGCTCAGACGGGTCCGCGGCCGCGCCGACGCAGGGCCTCCAAGGGGATCTCCTGCTGCGACCGCACGCGACCGCCGAGGAGCGGCTCCACTTCGCCGACCCGTCGTCCCCGACGGTCCGCGTCGTCGTGCCCGACGGGCCCGACGACCGCGTCCTGACCGTGGCGGTGTCCCGATGACCCGCGAGACGCCGGGGACGTCCCGGGCCCCGGGCGCGCGGCTGGTGACGAGCCTGCTCGTCGGGCTGGTCATGACGGGCTGGCTGACGGGCGTCGGTCGGGACGCCACCCCCACCCCGCTCGGCGAGACGTCCACGTTCCTGGCGGTGGCCGCGCTGCTCGGAGCGCTGGGTCTCCACGTCGCCGAGCGGCTGCTCGCTGCCGCGGGAGACCGCGCGGGGGTCGGTCGGTGGGTGCAGCGTTCGACCGCGATGACGCTGGCGGTCGTCGTCGCGTACCTGCTCAACCACCCGTTCGCCCAGGCGCTGTGGGGGTCCGAGGCCCCTGGCTCTGTCGCCGACGCGGTCAGGACCGCATCGAGCCTCGTCCCCGTCGCGCTGGTCGTGTCCGCCGCCGCGACCCTCGTGCTCGACGGTCGTTCCGCGGCGCGACGACGTCCGGCACGGCCGCGCGGCCCCGTGACCGCGGCCGTCGTCGCCCTCGTGTGCGTCCCGGCGGTCCTCGCCACGACCTCACCCGCGCTGGCCGCGACAGCGCAGACGCGCACGCCGGCCGCGGCTCCACTGGCGGGTGGGACGGCCATCTGTCCCACGGGTGCGCGCACGATCACCTACGACATCGGCGCGATGGCGCTGGACATCCCGCTCAACGGGTGGGGCGACCACCTGCCCGAGGGGATGCTCTACGCGCTGCGCGGCCCGGATGCCCGGGTCGGTGAGGCCCAGCTGCGCGCCAACCCGCAGCTCGCCGAGCCCGTCGTCATCCGTGCCGCCGTCGGTGACTGCATCAAGGTCGTCCTGCACAACGACCTGCCCACGGCCTTCCCGCCCGAGCCCGAGCCGACCGTCCCCAAGCCCGGGGACGCGGGCGCGGCAGGCGCGCACGGGGCGCCGGCCGTGCCCCCGGCCCGCGTCGGCATCCACCCGGACGGGCTCGTCCAGTTCGACCCCGCGACGTCCGACGGCGCGCGCATCGGTCGCAACCCGGACACGACCGTCGGACGTGGCGAGGAGCGCACGTACACGTGGTACGCCGACCACGAGGGTCAGGCGCCGCTCGTCGACGTCGCGAACATCGACAGCACCGGCAACGACGGGAACACCGTGCAGCACGGGCTCTTCGGCGCCCTCATCGTGCACCCGGCCGGGTCGAGCTGGCACAACCAGGTGACCGGCAGGGACATGCTCGACCCGGCGACCGGCCGCGCGCTCGAGACCCACGTCAACGCCGACGTGCACGTCCCCGGCGGCACGAGCTTCCGCAGCTTCGCCGCGATCATCATGGACGAGATCGAGGGCGTGAAGGACAGCACGCACAACAACCCGACGGCGCCCGACTCGGGTCTGGCCGACTCGACGTTCGGCATCAACTACCGGTCCGAGCCGCTGCGCAACCGTCTCCGCGCCGTCCTCGAGCACCGCGGCACGAAGACCGTCGAGAACCCGAAGGGCGTCGCGAGCTCGATCACCCTTCCCAACGGCACGACGTACGCGCCGGGCGACCACTTCTGCGACGGCTGGGTGCCGGAGCTGGCGAAGGTCGTGGCCGACCCGGGCGCGAAGTGCATGAGCGAGGAGTCGCACCTGCAGTCGTGGGTCTTCGGCGACGAGGGCAAGCTGGTTCACCGTGACGCGAGCGGCGCGCTCGTGACCGACACCGACGTCATGATCGCCAAGGCGTACCGGGGCGACCCCATCCACTTCCACCTCGTGCACCCCGGTGCCAAGGAGACTCACCCCTGGCACCAGCACACCCAGCGGTGGTTCGCCGACCCGCGCAATCCGACGTCACCGCGCAAGGACGTCCAGAGCATCGGCCCGGGGGAGGCGTACGAGTTCGACATCGAGGGTGGCGCCGGAGGGTTGCAGGGCGCCATCGGCGACTCGATCTTCCACTGCCACCTGTACCCGCACTTCGCGCAGGGCTTCTGGGGCCACGAGCGCATCTTCGACCGGCTGCGCGACGGCACCCAGCGCTATCCGGACGGCACCCGCCTGGAGGCGCTGCAGGAGCTGCCCGACCGCCTCGGCATGACCCCGGCTGCGGACGCGGCACACCCGGGCTTCCCGCTCTTCGTCAGGGGTGCCGTGGGCCAGCGCGCCTACCGGATCCCGTATGCCGTCGTGCGCGACCCGTTCTCGGCGATCCGCCGACCCGGGGACACGGTGCGCGAGCCGACCGCGCTGGAGGCGGCCAACCTGCCGGCGCTCGCCAAGGACAAGCCGGGCGCCGGTGCCATCGACCCGTGCCCCACCGACGCGCCGATACGGGTGTACCGCCCGCACGCCACCGACCTGCCCATCACCTACAACTCGGCCGGCTGGACCGACCGGCAGGGGCGCATCTACATCGAGGAGTCGCACCAGAAGGACGTGCTCGCCGGGCGAGAACCGCCGCAGCCGTACACGATCCGCTCGCGGCAGGGTGACTGCGTCCAGCTCTACCTGACGAACGACCTCAACCTCGACGAGGACCCCTCGGTGCCCGTCGACCACCTGAACCGCAACGACGGCGTCTACCAGAGCGAGAGAACGACGAGCGAGGTCTCGGCGCACGTGCACCTCGTCAGGTTCGACGAGCTAGGCTCCGACGGCACGTCGGTCGGCTGGAACTACGTGCAGGCCGCGATGCCCGGGCAGACCTACGGCTACCGGTGGTTCGTCGACCAGCCGCTCCGCACGGTCTTCTTCCACGACCACCAGTACGCCAACCTGCACCAGCAGAAGGGCCTCTTCTCGGCGATGAACGTCGAGCCCGTCGATGCGACGTGGAGCGACCCGGCGACGGGGCAGCCGACCGACGGCACCGGGCCGATGGCCGACATCCGGTCCTCGCTCGGCCCGAGCTTCCGGGAGTTCACGCTCTTCTACTCCGACCGCGTGCCGATGTGGAAGGACGGCGGCTACGGCAACGCCGTCGCGCCCCCGCCTCGGGTCGACGACTACGGGGCCGACCAGGGCGGCTACGCGATCAACTACCGCAACGCGCCCCTCGCGACCCGCGTCGCCCCGGGGGCGGCAGGTCCCGCGGGCGACCCGGCCTACGTGTACTCGTCGGTGGTCCACGGCGACCCCTCGACGCCCGTCCTGCGGGCCTACTCGGGCGACCCCGTCGTGATCCGGCAGGTGACGGGTGCGCACGAGGAGGTGCACAGCTTCACCCTGCACGGTCACCGGTGGCTCAACGAGCCGGACAACCCGCTGAGCACGATGACCGACATCCAGGGCGCCGCCCTCGCCGAGTACTTCAACTTCGAGCTGGTCTCGGGGTCCGGCTCGAGCCGGCCGAAGAAGGGGAAGAAGACGCCCAAGGAGAAGCTCGAGGACGCACGCGTCGGCAGCGACAACGGCGGCCCGTCGCTCGTGAGCGGGGGAGCGGGCCGGCCGGGCGACTACCTCTACGGCTCGACCGCGCTGGACGACCAGTGGCTGGGGATGTGGGGGATCTTCCGCACCGCCGACAAGCTGCTCCCCGACCTCACCCCGCTGCCGGACCGGCCGGCCCCCACCATCGGAAACCCTTGGACCGCAGTGCAGCCCGGTGCGTCGCTTCTGAAAGCGCCTGCTGCGGCGGGATGCCCCAAGGGCGCGGTCGTGAGGTCTTTCGACGTGGTCGCCCTGGACCACCCCATCGTCTACAACGGCACGACCGGCGACAACGACCCGGACGGCCTGCTCTACACGCTCGCCGCCGACGAGGCCGCCGTGCGCGCAGGGACACGGGCGCCGACACCCCTGGTGCTCCGGGCCACGTCGGGGGACTGCATCACCGTGCGGCTGACCAACCACCTGCCGGCCACCGGTCCCCCGCAGCACGGTGGCGACGTGCCCCCGCCTGCTGCCGAGGTGTTCCCGCGGGGGAGCCGGGTCTCGCTGCACGCCGGGCTCGTCGACACCCCGATCATCCAGGGAGACGGCGCCGCGGTCGGCTACAACTACGACTCGACGGTCGGGCCGGGTGAGAGCACGACGATGACCTGGGTGGTGCCGACCGACGTCGAGACGGCCTCGATCCCGCTCGTCGACTTCGGCGACCGGGTCGGCAACCGGCACCACGGCCTCTTCGGCGCCCTCCTCATCGAGCCGGCAGGCGCGACGTGGCTCGACCCGGCGACGGGCGCGCCCGCGACGGGACTGCAGGCCGAGGTGCGGTGGACGGAGAACAAGACCTCGTATGCCGCAAGGGAGTTCGTGGCCATCTGGCAGGACGGGCTCACCCTGCGTGACCGCGCGGGGACGATCGTGCCACCGGCGCTGCCGCCCGGCCACACCGCCCTCGACCTCGACCCGTACGAACGCGGCAACCGCGGCATCAACTACCGCACCGAACGGCTGGCCCCCCGGCTGGCCCAGGGCGGCGACCCGGCATACGCCATGAGCTCGGCGCTGCACGGCGACCCGGCCACCGGGGTGTTCCGGGCCTACCCGGGCGACCCTGTCTGGCTGCGCGTGCTGCAGGGCGCCGACCGTGGGCGCGCCCACACCGTCGTCGTGTCGGGTCACGGCTGGCACTACCAGGCGAAGGACCCGCAGAGCACGATCCGCAGTGCCGCCGGGATGCTGCTGCCGGAGACCGGCTGGACCTTCGACCTCCTCGGCGGCGCCGGCGGCCCCAGCCACACCCCTGGCGACTACCTCGTGCGTGACGGCCTGATGCTCAACCAGGTCAACGCCGGTCTCTGGTTCGTCATGCGCGTCGAGGGCACACCACAGGCCGACCTCCGCCCACTCGGTGCGCCCCTCCCCATTAGCAAGGGCCCGACCTGCGCCACACCCGGCGCGACCTGCTGACGTCCAGCAGCACCGAACCTGGAGAGCACCATGAACCGCAACCCGTGGCCGCACCGACGCCCCGCCGGCGCCGTCCCCACCCCTGTCGTCCCGGCGTGGCCGCTCACGCGACGGTTCCCGCGGCTCGTCACCACGGTGGTCGTGGCGGCTGCTGCGATCGCCTTCTCGGCACTGGTCTCCGGCGCGGTGCCGACAACGGTCCCGCCGTCGTTCCTGTCAGCAGTCGGCCCGGTCGCTCCCGACAACGGCTTCCCGACCTGGTACCGGGACTCGAACGGCCTGGCCGTGGGCCAGTGCCTCGACCCGAAGGACCCGCTCTGCGGGATCGTCGCCAACGCCGGTTTCGACCCGGCGGCGCCGGTCGTCTTCCCCACGAACTTCCCGATGGAGACGTTCTACATGCTGGCCGCCTCGAGGATCCAGCTCGGCGGGGGCGCGAGCGCCGACTACACGGCCGGTCTCGAGTCGTCCTTCGCGACGAAGGCCGGGCCGGCGCCGGGCCAGCAGGTCACCTTCGGTCGGGTCAGGATCAGGATCGACACCCCGAGTGCCGGCCACTACACCGTCACCCACCCCTACGGTGTCGACGAGTTCGACGTCGCGCAGGGCGGTACGCGGTCGATCAACTTCACGGAGGACGTCGGCGTCGCCCCCGGCAGCTTCACGGGCGCGCTCACCTCCCGGGTCAACCCGATCCTCACGTGGGACACCGGTCAGGTCACCGGGCCCAACGGCGACAAGTACGTCGGTGACCCGGCCGTCCTGCACAAGGTCACCGGAAGCACCCTCGGCACCAACGTCTTCCGCGTCGACGGCCCCGACATCGGCGGCCCCGGGGTCAACAGCATCTCCACCGACCTGTTCGCCCTCTCCGGGAAGGTCGCCAAGAACTTCGGCGTCGACGCCGGCCGCCCCACGTACACCCGGACCTCCGCCACCGGCGGCTTCGTCGACGTCTTCGCCACGTCGGTGCCGGGAGAGGTGATCACTGCGACCCTGCCGGGGGGCACCCCGACGACGCTGGGGACGGACGGCAAGGGTCAGTACTTCGCCCGCGTGGCCTTCACCGGAGCCACGCCACCCGCGCGGGTCACGGTGACGAACACGAGCGACAACCCCGCCACCGCGGTGGCAGCCACGGTGACCGACCGGGTCATCGTCACGTCGGCGACGTACGACACGGCCACCCACAACCTCACCGTGCGGGCGACGTCCAGCGACACTTCCGCGACCCCGCCCACGCTCACGGCCCGGGGTTTCGGGGCCCTGGACGCGGCCGGGCAGCAGGTCTTCGCCGGCGTCGTCGCGCCGCCCCAGGACGTCGTGGTCACCTCGAGCGCGGGCGGCACCGACGCGGCCCCGGTCGCGGTCGGTGGCAGCGCCAACCTGCCCAACCCCGTCATCGCCAACGCCGGCCCCGACCAGGCCGTGCGTCAGGGCCAGAAGGTCACCCTCGACGCCTCGGCCTCGCTCAACGCCACCGCGCTGTCGTGGGCCCAGACGGCGGGCTCTCCCGTCGTGCTCAGCGGCACCGCGCCCACCGTCACGTTCACCGCGCCGACCCAGGACGGCGCCCTGACGTTCCGGCTGACGGCGACCGGTCCCGGAGGCCCGACCACGGACGACGTCGTCGTCACCGTCGCCGGCGTCGCGCCGCCCACGGCCGTCGTGGGCGGTGCCCAGACGGCATACCCCGGCGACCTCGTGACGCTCGACGCGTCGACGTCCGCCGGCGTCGACGGCTACAGCTGGACCCAGACCGCCGGCCCGCTGGTCGCGCTCCAAGGAGGCAGCACCGCGCGCGCCACGTTCACCATGCCGGTGTCCGACGTGCCGCTCGTCTTCACGGTGCGCACCACCGGACCCGGCGGCTCGGCCTCGGCCACCGTGACGGTGACCCCGCTCGTCGACCACGTCGCGGTCACCCAGGTGTCCTTCCGCCGGTCCACGCGGGAGTGGCGGGTCGTGGGCACGGCCACGGCCCCCGTCCCCGACCTCGTCACGGTGCGGCTCACCGCCTCGGGGACGCTCGTGGGCTCGGCTGCCGTCGACACGACGGGGGCGTGGGCGGTGCGGGTCAAGGGCTCGCCCGTGGCACCGGACGCCTCGAACGCCGTCACCGTCACCACCAGCCGCGGGACGACGGTCTCGGGCCTGCTGGTCACGGTCACGCCCTGACGGAGGCTCGGGCCGCTCGCGCCGCTCGGGAGCTCACTCCGGAGTCGGGAAGTGCACGTCGAAGGGCTTGTCCCTGAACACGCGCCGCGCGATCTCCAGGTGCGCGAGGACGTAGGCCAGGCCGGCGAGGACCCCGACGACGGCAACCGTCCCCGTGCTCGCGTCGACGGCGCTCGCGACCAAGGCGCCCAGCGCGCCGGCCACGATCGCGTTGACGGTCATGAGGAAGAAGGACGTGCTGCCCATGACGTGCAGGATCGGGTTGCGTCGCTGGCCGACGGAGTACGAGTGCATGAGCCCGCGCGTGTCGTCGTGGATCGAGGCCGTGAGGTAGGGCTCGATCTCGGGCGCCAGGTCGACGTACGCGTGGCGCAGCCGGTTCATCGCCGTGACGAGCCCCGCATCCTCCTGGCTCGCCATGTTCACCCGGATCGCCGTGAGCGTGCCCATGACGAGCGCCGCCGACGCGAAGCCGATCGCCATGACCCGGAAGGGGGTGCCGAAGCCGGTCCTCTGCGCGGTCAGGACCAGCACGACCAGAAAGGCCGAGACCACGGTCAGGTGGATCGTGATGCGGCTCATCACCTCGGCCCACGTCAGGGACCGGGTGCCGAGCAGGCTCCAGTGCTCGGTGGACAGGAAGACCGGCAGCGCCGGGGAGACGCCGCCCTCTGATGGGGTCGGGGCGGGCTCGTTCGTCCTGGGGTCCGGGCTCACGGTGGCCTCCCTCCGGGGCGGGCCGCGCCGCGGTTCGGCCGACGACCCTCGCCATCCAGTGTCGTGCCGGCACGGTCGGAGCACAGGCAAAAGCGAGGACCCCCTGCCGTGGGCAGGGGGTCCTGAGCTGCAGTTCCGCATGGTCGGGGTGACAGGATTTGAACCTGCGACCTCTTCGTCCCGAACGAAGCGCGCTACCAAGCTGCGCCACACCCCGGTGCTGCACCTGCCCCTGATCCGTGGTGTCACCCGTGGATCGGAGGCAGCAAGGAGAGACTTTAGCGCAGCCCCCCGCCCATCTCCGAATCGGGCCCGGCCGCCCCTTCCAGGGCCCGTGCAGCCCTCAGCCGCGGGAGCGGGGGACGAGCGTGAGGAGGGTGGCCTCGGGGCGGCAGGCCAGGCGTACGGGAGCGGTGGGAGCCGTGCCGAGACCGGCCGAGACCTCCAGCCAGGCGGCGTCGGCCGGCGCCTGCGACGAGGGCGTCGAGCCGGCCCCCGGCCACCAGCGGGAGAGCCCCTTGACCCGTGAGGTGTCGAGGTCGCAGTTGGTCACGAGGGCGCCGTAGCCGGGCACGCACACCTGTCCGCCGTGGGTGTGACCGGCGACGATGAGGTCCGCGCCGTCGGCGGCATACGCGTCGAGCACCCGCTGGTAGGGCGCGTGCGTGACGGCGAGGGTGAGATCGGCGTCCGGTGATGCCGCGCCCCGCACGAGGTCGAGGCGGTCGTAGCCGAGGTGCGGGTCGTCGACGCCGACGAGGTCGATGCGCAGGCCCCGCACACTGATCGAGTCGCGGCGGTTCGTCAGGTCGACCCAGCCGCCCGAGCGGAAACCGCGCACCAGGTCGGCGGTGGGCAGCCGCTGCGTCGTGCCGACACCCTTGGCGTGGTCCTTGGTGAGGTAGCCCAGGGGGTTCTTGATCTTGGGTGCGAAGTAGTCGTTGGAGCCCAGCACGAAGACGCCCGGGAGCGGCAGCAGCAGCTCGTACGCGTCGAGCAGCGACGGCACCGCGTCGTCGGCCGCGATGTTGTCGCCCGTCGTGATGACGAGATCGGGGTCGAGCGACGCGAGGCTGTGCACCCAGCTCCGCTTCGCGCGCTGTCGGGGGAGCAGGTGCAGGTCCGAGAGATGCAGCACGCGGAGGGGTTCGGCTCCCTCGGGCAGCACCGGCACCTCGAAGCGGCGCAGCACGAAGGCATTCCGCTCGACGAGGGAAGCCCAGCCGAGCACCCCGGCGCCGGCGAGGCCCAGGCCGAGCACTGTCTTGGTCACGGCACGCATGGGCCCCATCCTCGCACTGGTGCGCCAGACCCCTCACCAGCACGTCGGGGGCCGTGTCGCCGACCTGACAGACTGGGCCCATGAGCACCCTGAAGGAGCAGCTGAAGGCCGACCTGACGTCCGCGATGCGCGAGCGCGACCAGGTGCGTGCCGGCTCGATCCGCATGGCCCTGACGGCAGTCACGAACGAGGAGGTCGCCGGCAAGCAGCACCGCGAGCTCAGCGACGACGACGTGCTCAAGGTGCTCACCAAGGAGGCCAAGAAGCGCCGCGAGGCCGCAGAGGCCTACACCGGCGCGGGGCGCGCCGAGCTCGCAGCCAAGGAGGAGGCCGAGCTCGCCGTCCTCGAGACCTACCTGCCGAAGCAGCTCGGCGACGACGAGCTCGAGGCGATCGTCCGTGAGGCCGTCACCTCCTCGGGCGCCACCGGTATGCCGCAGATGGGCCTCGCGATGAAGGCGGCCAACGCTGCCGTGGCCGGTCGCGCCGAGGGCGGCCGGGTCGCGGCCGTCGTGCGCCGCGTGCTCGCCGGCTGACGCCGACACGGTCCGTCGACACGGCTGGAGACGACCGAAGGCCCGACGCGAATCGCGCGTCGGGCCTTCGTCGTGCCGGGGTCCGGCCGTGCGGCCGGGGCCGGTGGGCGGGCGGCTCAGCCGCGACCGCCGCCGCCTCCGCCGCCTCCGCCGCGGCCCCGACCGTTACCGCCGCCACCGCCACCGCCACCGCCGCCAGCCGGGGGCGGCTGCACCACCTGTGGCTGCTGCGGGATCGGCTGGCGGTCGCCGCCGCCGCGCGAGGTGTAGATCGTCACGAAGCTGCCGCTCGCGGCCTGCCCGTAGGGCGAGGTGCCGGCGACCAGGCCCCGGGGGACCGAGGAGCCCATCGTGCCGCCGACGCCGGCGGAGAAGCCCGCGCCCTGCAGCCGCGCAATGGCCTCGGACACCGACAGGCCCGTCACGCTGGGCACGTCGACCTTGTCGCCCTGCATCAGCTTCGCCGAGGGCTCACCGAACCTCATCTGGGGCTCGCCCTCGAGGGCGCCGTTCATGATGCCCTTCCAGATCGGGGCGGCGACCGAGGCGCCGTGCATGACGGGGACGAAGCGGTCACCGATGCGCACGTTGGACATGACGCGCTTGTTGCCGTCGTCGGGCGTGCCCACCCACACGGCGGTCGTCAGCTGCGGCGTGTAGCCGACGAACCACGACTCGTTGTTGCGGTTGGCCGTGCCGGTCTTGCCGGCCGACTGGCGGCCGCCCTCGAGCTGGTTGCGGCGGCCGGACCCGTTCGTCATGTTGTACTCGAGGAACTTGTCCGTGGCGCGCACGACGTCGGGCTCGACGACCTGCGAGCACTGGGTCGGGGGGAGGGCGATGTTCTTGCCGCCGCGCGTGATCTTCGTGATGGCCACGAGGGGGCACTTCTTGCCGTCGGCCGCGAGCACGCCGTACGCCTGCGCCACGCCCTGCGGCGACACCTCGGAGGCGCCGAGGATGTACTGGGGGGCGTACTTGCCGACCGGCTGCCCGTCGGCCTGGTGCAGCCCGAGGCGAAGCATCGTGTCGCGCACCTTGCAGCCGCCGAGCTGCTCGGCGAGCGCGATGAACGCGGTGTTGGTCGACAGCGCCGTCGCCTCCATGAGCGAGATGCGACCACCCTTGAACGGGCTGTCGTTGAAGACCTTCCACTCGCCGCCGGGTCCGCAGTTCGCGACGCCGCCCGGCCACTCCTTCGGGGTGTAGGTGGCCTGGGAGTTGCCGCCGGCGGCCTTGGCGTTGACGCTCGACTTCGTGTTCATGCCGGACTCCATGGCGGTCACGAGCGCGAACGCCTTGGCCGTCGAGCCGAACTGGAAGCCGCCGGAGCCGCCGTACTTCTTGTCGAGCGCCCAGTTGATGCCGGTCTTGCCGAGGGTCTGCTTGCCGACGGTGTACTGGGTGTTCTGCGCGAAGGCCTTGACCTGCCCGGTGCGCGGGTCGGTCACGTAGGCCGCGGCGCCGACCGCGGACCTGTCGCCGATCGGCACGTTCTTGGTGACCTCACGCTGCGCGATGCGCTGGATGCGCGGGTCGAGGGTCGTCGTGATGGTCACGCCGCCGCGGTAGAGGGTGCGCTTGCGCTCCTCGAGCGTCTTGCCGAGCTGGGGCATGGCCAGCGCGTAGTTGATGACGAAGTCGCACCAGTACGGGTACTCGGACGCGAGGCACGTGCTCTTCGGGTTCGTGACCTTCATGTCCTGCTTGAGCGTGCGCTTCTTCGCGGCCGTCCACTGCTTGGTGGTGATGCGGTTCAGGGAGTGCATGCGGTCGAGCACGACGTTGCGGCGGGCGATGGCCTTCTTCGGGAAGTTGACCGGGTCGGTGGTGCCCGGGTTCTGCGTCAGGCCGGCGAGCAGGGCCGCCTGCGACAGGCTCAGCTTGCTGGCCGGGACGCTGAAGTAGTGCTGGGCCGCGGCCTCGACGCCGTATGCACGGTCGCCGTAGTAGACGAGGTTGAGGTAGCCCTCGAGGATCTGGTCCTTCGTGAGCTTCTTCTCCAGCGTGATCGCGTACTTCAGCTCCTTCAGCTTGCGCATGTAGTCCTTCTTGACGGCCGCCTGGGCCGCCTCCTCGTTGCCTGCGCTGAGGGCGGAGTACTGGAGCGAGATCTTCACGTACTGCTGGGTGAGCGACGAGGCGCCGACCGACGAGCCGCTACGCAGGTTGGAGATGACCGCGCGCATGGTGCCCTGGATGTCGATGCCGCCGTGCTCGTAGAACCGGTGGTCCTCGATCGCGATCTGCGCCTCGCGCATGATCGGTGCGATCGACTTGAGCGGCACGATGGTGCGGTTCTGCTCCTGCGGGGTCGCGATGACGGAGCCGTCGGCCGCGAGGATGCGCGACGTCTGGGCCAGCGGGTCGGTCGTGAACTCGCTCGGGAGCTCGTTGAACACGTCGACGCCGCTGCGGGCGAGGGCGCCTGTGGCGCCCACCGCGGGCATCACCAGGCCGGCGGCGAGCAGTCCGAGCACCAGCGCGGACGCGAGGAACGCGCCGAGCAGGCTGATGACGCCGCCGATCGAGGTAGTGCGTGAAGACATGCGGCAAGGGTAACTGCTCACCCTATGGCCACCCGTCCTACGCACGATCAACGGTACGAGGGTGTCTCAAACGGACGATTCACGACTCTGGATGACCATGGGGACGGCGTGAGGGTGACTAGTCACCGGGCCAACGAAATGGTCCATAGGGCCTATGTCCGACGGCGCTCACCACTCGTAATGTCTCGTTTGGGCCTTAGGGGGGTCCGCTTGATCAGGACCGGTGGGACGGTCCGGGTCTGCTCGGTGTCATGGGAGGTGCCGGGCGGGGAGGGGAAACATCATGAGTGCAGTCGCAATCGTGGATCCGTGGGTCGACGAGTGGGCCACGCAGGCCAACTGTTCGGGCCAGGACCCCGACGCGCTGTTCGTCCGGGGCAAGGCCCAGCACGACGCGAAGGCCGTCTGCAAGACGTGCCCGGTTCTCGCGCAGTGCCTGGCCGAGGCCCTCGACAACAGGACCGAGTTCGGTGTCTGGGGAGGCATGACCGAGCGTGAGCGCCGGGCCCTGCTGCGCAAGCGGCCCGACATCACCTCGTGGAAGTCGGCGCTCCGCGCGGGCATGGCCGCTCAGGCCAAGTCCGTCTGAGCCTCCGAGCCGTCCGGATGTGGGGTCCGGCGGCTCGAGTCCGACACAACGTCACACGTGAGCGGGGCCGTGGCCACTCGGTGGTGTCACGACCCCGCTAACGCGTGCCCGACCTGGCGCAGGCTGTCGAGGTCGTGGACGTCGCGCCCCAGCGCGGGCACCTGGACCACGGGTATGCCGGGGTGTGACCGCGAGAAGCGCTGCGCGAGCTCACGCTGTCGCTCGGCCGTGCGGACGAGGGTGGCGTGGAGCCGGAGCAGGGCGGCCGCATTGGTCGCCGACTTCGGCCCACCGCCGTCCTCGAGCGCCTCGGCGACGGACAGCGCCCGCGACGGCGTGAGGCCCGTCGCCTCGACGCGGCCGATGCGGTTGACGACGAGCCCGGCGAGCGGCATCCGGTCCGCCTCGAGGCGATCGACGAAGTAGGACGCCTCACGCAGCGCGTCCCGTTCGGGGGCCGCGACCACGAGGAAGGCGGTGCCGTGCTCCGAGAGGAGCCGGTAGGTCTCGTCGGCACGTTCGCGGAAGCCGCCGAACATCGTGTCGAGCGCGTTGACGAAGGTCTGCACGTCAGTGAGCAGCTGCCCGCCGAGGATCTTCGTCATGGTCGAGGTGACCAGCTGCACGCCGACGCCGAAGACCTTGAGCCCGGCACGCCCGCCGGCCTTGGCCGGCGCGGTGAGCAGCCGGATGAAGCGGCCGTCGAGGAAGCTTCCGAGGCGGTTCGGGGCGTCGAGGAAGTCGAGGGCCGAGCGGGACGGCGGCGTGTCGACGACGATGAGGTCCCAGGGCGCGTCCGCGGTGCCGGCCGCTGCCTTGAGCTGCCCGAGCTTCTCCATCGCCATGTACTCCTGCGTGCCGGCGAACGAGCTGCTGACCGCGAGGTAGAACGGGTTCGCGAGGATCTGCTCCGCCTTGTCGGGGTCGGCGTGGGCGAGCACGACCTCGTCGAAGGTCCGCTTCATGTCGAGCATCATCGCGTGGAGGCTGCCGCCCGCCGAGCCGTCGATGTCGGTCACGGGGCGTGGCGTGTTGTCGAGCTCGGTCAGGCCGAGCGACTGCGCGAGTCGGCGGGCCGGGTCGATGGTGAGCACGACCACGCGCCGGCCTGCCTCGGCGGCGCGCAGCCCGAGGGCGGCCGCGGTGGTCGTCTTGCCGACGCCGCCCGCGCCGCAGCACACGATGATCGAGGTCTCGGGGTCGGCGAGCAGGGCGTCGACGTCGAGCGCTGGCGCCTCCTTCGCGACGGGGTCCGGGCTCACGGCTCGACTCCTTCGAGGGGCGTCACGAGGGGCGTCACGAAGGCCGGCACCAGCAGGTCGGCGAGCTCGCGCACCGAGCCCGAGTCGACCCCGCCCGGTAGCGCCGGCAGCTGGACGATCGGTAGACCGGTCGCCTCGAGCATCCCCATCTGCTCGCGTTCGAGGTCGATCCGCTGCGCGTGGTCGCGCGCCTCCTCGAGGAGGCCGTCGACGAGCTCGGTGGTGGCCTGGAGCCCGGCGTCGGCGAGCTGCGTGCGGATCGAGGCCTTGTGCAGTCGTCCGGCCCGCGCCTGGTCGAGGGCGATGTCGTCGAGGAGGGGGTCGCGCACCATGTTGACGACGATGGCGCCGGGGCGCAGCCCCTTGGACCGCAGCTCGTCCACCGCCTCGAGGGTCTCCTGGACCGGCATCTCCTCGAGCAGCGTGACGAGGTGGACGACGGTCTGCTCGGACTGCAGCAGGCGGGTGATCGCGCCCGCCTGCGAGTGGATGGGGCCGACGCGGGCCAGGTCGGCGACCTCGGAGTTGACCGAGAGGAACCGGCCGATCCGCCCGGTCGGCGGGGCGTCCAGCACGAGCGCGTCGTAGACCGGTGCGGCGTCGCCCTTGTGCCGGCCGTCGCGGCGTCGGCGGTTGGCCTCGTAGATCTTGCCGATGAGCAGGACGTCCCGCACACCGGGCGCGATCGTCGTGGCGAAGTCGATCGCGCCGAACTTCTCGAGCAGCCGCCCGGCACGGCCCAGCTTGTAGAAGAGCTGGAGGTACTCGAGCAGGGCCGCCTTCGGCTCGACCGAGAGACCGACGACCTCTCCGCCGCCGGACAGGCGCACGACGCGGGTCTCGTCGGTGCCGAGCGGGGGCACGTCGAAGGTCTGGCTGATGCCCTGGCGCCCCTCGACCTCGCTCAGCAGCACGCGTCCGGGCTTCGAGGCGAGGGCGAGCGCGAGGGCCGACGCGACGGTCGTCTTGCCGGTGCCGCCCTTGCCCGTGACGACGTGCAGCCGCGCGTTCGCCCAGGGTGGGTCGGTATGGCGGGTCGTCACGCTCCCACCCTATGGCGCCGCGCGCGGGAGCCCCCGGCGGCCGCCCCGTCCCGGGCCGTTGGCTGCGTCACTGTTCCACCGGGCGCAACAGTGACGAACGCCGGGGCGTGTCAGGGCGTCGACCGCTCGGCCAGTGAGCGCACCGCGGCGAGCACGTGGGCGAAGGCCGGGGCGGCCGGGTCGATGACGGCGAAGTGGTCGGCGCCCTCGACGACGTCCTCGGTGACGTCGCCGCCTGCAGCCGTCGCCTCCTTCACGTACGCGTCGGCGACCCCGAGCGGCACCGTGTCGTCGTCCGAGCCGTCGACGAGGCGTACGGGCACGGTGGGCGGGAGCGTGCTCATCGGGTCCGCCGACGCCCACGCCGCGGTGCCCGGGCCGGAGCCGACGAAGGCGCGCGCGGCGTCGTCGCCGAGGTGCAGCCGGTCGGCCGCGCCGAGGTCGACGACGCCGGCGAGCGACACGACGCCGGCGATGCCGCGCTCGCGGGCCCACGGCTGTCCGGCCACCCACGTGACGAGGTGGCCGCCGGCCGAGTGGCCGACGAGCACGAGCGGCTTGGGCAGGTCCGGCTGCGCCGCGATGGACGCGAGGACGTCGCGCATGTCGTCGAGGGTGCCGGGGACGCCGCCACCCGGCATACCTGCTCGGCGGTACTCGACGAGAGCGACGTGGTAGCCGGCTGCCGCAAAGGCCGTCGCCTCGGGGACGGCGTGCTCGCGGTCGTACTGCGCGCGCCAGAACCCGCCATGGACGACGACCACCGTCGCCTTCGCTGCGGCGCCGGCGGGCGGGTAGACGTCGTAGACCTGTGCGGGGTCGGCGCCGTAGGAACGGGTGGCGCTCGCGTCACCGACCGGGCCCGTCGGGGTGCTGGTGGGAGGTCTCGTCATGGTGGTCGACATCGTGCTCGCCGGGGCGTGGTCGGCGCCACCCGAGCACGCGGAGAGGGTCGCGAGGGCCGAGGTGACACTGAGTAGGGTGATGGCCATGACCCAGTGGGAATACCTCACCGCACCACTCCTGATCCACAACACCAAGCAGATCCTCGACAACTTCGGGGCAGACGGTTGGGAGCTCGTCCAGATCGTCAACGGTCCCGATGGTACGAGCCTCGTCGCCTACTTCAAGCGCCCGAAGTCCTGAGGAGCGAAGCCGATGTCTGCTGTCGAAGACCGCCTGTCCGAGCTCGGCCTCACCGTTCCCGAGGTCGTGCCGCCCGTCGCCGCCTACGTCCCCGTCGTCCGTGAGGGCGACCTCGTCTTCACCTCCGGTCAGCTGCCCATGGTCGACGGCTCCCTCGCCGCGACCGGCAAGGTCGGCGCCGAGGTCGACGCCGAGACCGCGAAGTCCCTCGCCGAGACGTGCGCCCTCAACGCGATCGCGGCGATCAAGAGCGAGGTCGGCGACCTCGACACGGTGAGCCGTGTCGTCAAGGTCGTCGGTTTCGTCGCCTCCGACCCGGGCTTCACCGGCCAGCCCGGGGTCATCAACGGCGCGAGCGAGCTGCTCGTGAAGGCGTTCGGTGACAAGGGGATCCACGCCCGTTCGGCCGTCGGTGTCAGTGCGCTCCCGCTGGACGCACCCGTCGAGGTCGAGGTCATCGTCTCCGTCGCCCGATGAGCGTCGGCGAACCCATGACCGCGGGACGACAGTTCCCGCTGACCACCACCCCGAGCATCTCCGACGCCGCCACCCGGTGGCTCGCCGGCGAGCGCTGGGACGAGGCCGAGCCGCGACCCGCGAGCACCGTCATGCTCCTGCGCGACGGCGACTCCGGCCCCGAGGTCTTCATGCTGCGGCGCGTCTCCGAGATGGAGTTCGCGCCCAGCACGATGGTCTTCCCCGGTGGCGGCGTCGACGACCGCGACGGCGAGGTGGGCCTGCCCTGGGCGGGACCCTCGCCGTCGGAGTGGGCCGAGCGCCTGGGCTGCTCGCCGGCCGAGGCGCAGATGTACGTCGCGGCCGCGATCCGTGAGGTGTTCGAGGAGTGCGGCGTGCTGCTGGCCGGCCCGTCAGCCAGCGGACCGCTCGCCCGGGTCGACGACCCCGAGTGGCTCGAGGTGCGCCGCCAGCTGGTGAGCCGGCAGGTGGCGCTCGCCGACGTGCTGCGCGACAAGGGCCTCGTGCTGAGGTCGGACCTCATCGTGGCGAAGGCCCACTGGGTGACGCCCGTCTTCGAGCCGCGGCGCTACGACACGTGGTTCTTCGCCGCGCTGATGCCGCCGTTCCAGGTGGCCGACGGCGAGACCACCGAGGCCGACCAGGCGGGCTGGGTGGTGCCCGAGGAGCTGCTGCGCGAGTATGCCGCAGGCTCCGCGCTCATGCTGCCGCCCACCGTCATCTGGGTGGAGCAGGTGCGTGAGGCGTCGTCGGCCGCGGACTTCGTGGTGCACAGCGAGTCGCTGCCGCTCGTCATGCCCGAGGTCGTCGCCGGCCCGTCCGGCGCCGCCATGGAGATCGTCGAGCGGTGACCGTCGTGGCGTCGCCGGTCCGTGGCCGGGAGGTGCGGCCGTGAACGGCACCGCAGCAGACCCGGCCTGGACCGGCGGCGTCACGAGCGAGCGTGCCGAGTGCGTGCTCTGCCCCAACCCGGGGCCGATGACCCTCGACGGCACGAACACCTGGCTGCTCGCCGAGCCCGGCTCCGACGAGGTCGTCGTCGTCGACCCGGGGCCCCTCGACGAGCGGCACCTCCAGCACGTGCTCGACCGGGTGGCCTCGACCGGGCGGCGGGTCGCGCTGACCCTGCTCACCCACGGGCACGACGACCATGCCGAGAGCGCGGACCGCTTCCACGAGCTGACCGGCTCTCCGGTCCGCGCCTTCGGTCGGGGCCACGACGACCTGTGGGCCGGCGAGACCATCCGGGTCGGTGGCCTCGAGATCCTCGCCGTCGAGACGCCCGGCCACACGAGCGACTCCTTCTCCTTCGTGCTGCCCGCCGACAACACGCTGGTCACGGGCGACACCGTCCTCGGTCGCGGCACCACCGTCGTCGCCTGGCCCGACGGCAGCCTTGAGGCCTACCTCGCGTCGCTCGAGCGCATCGAGTCACTGACGCGTGCCGGAACGGTGACGAGCCTGCTGCCGGGGCACGGGCCGTTCGTCGCCGACGCCGCGGCGACGGTCACCTTCTACCTCGAGCACCGCGCGGAGCGCCTCGACCAGGTGCGTCAGGCGGTCGCCCAGGGCGCGCAGACGGCATACGAGGTCGTCGAGCGCGTGTATGCCGACGTGCCGCGCAGCGTCTGGCCCGCCGCTGAGCTGTCGGTGCAGGCCCAGCTCGAGTACCTTCGCGAGCACGGTTGAGCGTCGCGACGCTCGCGAGGGCGGCTCTCGACCTCGTCGGTGACCATCGCCGGGTCGTGCTCGGCATCGCCGGGGTGCCGGGTGCCGGCAAGTCGACGCTCGCCGACGCCCTCGTCGCCGCGGTGGCCGCGGCTCGGGGCGAGGACTGGGTGGCGCACGTGCCGATGGACGGCTACCACCTCGCCGACGTGCAGCTCGAGCGTCTGGGAGCGTTGTCCCGCAAGGGTGCTCCTGACACGTTCGACGCCGAGGGCTACGCGCACCTGCTGCGCCGCCTCGTCGACGAGCCCGATTCGTGGGCCTACGCGCCCGGCTTCGAGCGCACCCTCGAGCAGCCGATCGCCGCTGCCGTGGTGGTGCCCCCGAGCGCGCGCCTCGTCGTCACCGAGGGCAACTACCTGCTGCTGCCCGAACCGCGCTGGCAGGCAGCACGATCCGCCATCGCCGAGGTCTGGTACGTCACGGGTGACGACGACCTCAGGCGCTCGAGGCTCGTCGAGCGGCACGTGACGTTCGGCAAGTCGCCGGACGCCGCGGCCGCCTGGGTCGAGCAGACCGACGAGGTCAACGCCGCACGCATCGCCGCGGCCGCAGGCGCCGCCGACCGCGTGGTCGTCAACGGGCCGGACGGCTGGTCGTTCGCGAGCTGAGCTGGTGGGCAGACGGATTCGCCGGCCGCCGCATCCGGCGGCGTGGCCGGGTCAGCGCGCGCGGCGCTTGAGGCGCTCGACGTCCTGGAGCAGGACGGCTCGTGCCTCCAGGCGCAGCCAGCCGCGCGTCGCGAAGTCGGCGAGCGCCTTGTTGACCGTCTCGCGCGAGGCGCCGACGAGCTGGGCGAGCTCCTCCTGCGTGAGGTCGTGCGAGACCATGATTCCGCCCTCGACCGGACGGCCGAAGCGCTCGGACAGGTCGAGCAGCGCCTTCGCGACGCGACCCGGCACGTCGGTGAAGACGAGGTCGGCGAGGTGGGCGTTGGTGCGGCGCAGACGCTGGGCCAGGGCCGCGAGCAGCGCCTTGGACACCTCGGGGCGGCCGGACAGCAGGCCCGTCAGCGACTCGTTGCCGACCCCGAGCAGCTGCGTCTCGGCGACCGCCGTGGCCGTCATCGTGCGCGGGCCCGGGTCGAAGAGGCTGAGCTCGCCGAACATCTCGCCCGGGCCGAGGATGGCGACGAGGTTCTCGCGCCCGTCGGGGCTCGTGCGGCCGAGCTTGATCTTGCCCTCGGCGATGACGTAGAGCGTGTCGCCGCGGTCGCCTTCGTGGAAGAGCACGTCGCCGCGCTCCATGTGCGAGCGGCTCATCTCCGACAGCAGCGCCGAGGCCGCCTCGTCGTCGAGAGCCTTGAACAGGGGGGCGCGCCGCACCACGTCGAGATCCACGGGGTCAGTGTGCCACGTCGCCTCCGTGCCCGCGCCGCCATCCGTCGCGAGCACCGTCACGTCGTCGACGGCGCCCGCTCACGCCTCGATGCGGTAGTCGATCGGCTTGCAGACGCCGTTGTTCGACTTCTCGGCGGAGCACGCGGTGAGACCGACGACGAGGTCTGCCTCTGCGCGCACGACGAACCGGTCGCCGACACGCGACGTCGGCGGGTCGATGTGGAGCTCGCCGTTCCGCTCGGCCCACACGTTCATGAAGATGTTGAGCGTCGTGCCGATGCGGTCGGGCGCGACGCCGAAGCGGCCCATGTTCGAGGCGAGGTTCTCGAAGCAGCTCGGGTGGTAGGCGCCCCCGAGCTCGGGGTAGAGCAGGTCGAACGTCTGCTGGCTGCACGGCGTGAGCAGCAGGTCGTGGCGGCCGCACGTGTCCTCGACGACAGTGGCCATCGGCGTGCTGCGGTTGCTGTAGAGCACCGTTCCCGTCGTGACGATCGTCGAGTTCGCGTAGTCGATGGTGCGTCCGGAGCTGAGCCACTCGTCGAGGTCGTCGGCCATCACGGCGAAGAAGTCGCTGACCTGCTCACCCGTCGGGTCCACGACGACGAGGCGCTCGCCGGCGCGCAGGAGGAAGGCGGCGCCGGTCTGGGGGGCGAGTCGGGTGAGCTCCACGTCGCCACCGTACGCCGGGACGAAGACCGGGCCTCCCGCCCCGAAGTGCCGGCCCTGGCCCGGGATCGGCGCCGGTGCCGTCGATGGCTGCGTGGGCGGAGCGCTCGTCGTGGTCGGGGCGTCCTTGGCGATGGTCATCGGCGGTCCTCCTCGTCGGCGGGGGTGGATGGGGTCGGGTGCACCTCGAGCGGCGGTTCCCAGCCGGGGTCGTGCGCGCGACCGGAGTACTGGAGCGCCTCGCTGCTCTCGCCGTGGTCGGCCACCATCGGGTTGACCGAGCCCTGCAGGTCGACGTCGCGGCGCCGGATCGTCGAGCGCATGCCGTCGAACCGTCCGTCGGCGCGCAGCTGCTCGAACTGGTCGTGGGGGTTGAAGACCAGGGTCGCGAGCGGGGCCCGACGCGCGACGCGGGACGCCGCCGGGTGCAGGCCGACGATGAAGTACGCCGTGCCTGCGACGCTGAAGGCGAAGTGCGGGTCGGTGGGGTCGGCCCCGACGCCCCGCGCCCACGTCTCGTCGTCGGCGTCGTGGAGGCGCTGGAGCAGCCTGAACAGCGAGGACTCGAACGCGGCCTCGTCGTCGTGCGCGGGTCGGCGGAAGGTGACGATGAAGGAGTGGAAGCCGTCCTCGCCGACGATGCCGTCGGCGAACCGCGTGAGCCGCTCCAGCAGCAGCTGCGGGGTGTCCGGGCCGTCCATGTCGTCGAGGACGGCGTGCTCGACGTTGCCCCGGCGGAACACCGACTTCGCCCCGAGGCACGGGAACTCGGCGTGCGTCACCATGAGCTCCATGGCCCGGACGACGTCCTGGTCGGGGGCGTGGTGCAGGTGCATGGCGTGGAGCGCGTCGAGCGTCGTCTCGAGTCCGCGCTCGTCGGTCGCCGCCTCCGGCGTCGTCGACGTCTCGGACGCGCCAGCCCGCGCGGCAGGCGCGGGCGCCGAAGCGCTGTCGTTCGCTTCCCGGTACATGTCTGCCTCCCTCCGGCAGGCAGTTCGTACCCATCTGCACCCTCCGAACGCACGCGGGACCGCGAGGAACGTTCGGGCGCAGCGGTCCTCGCCGCGGCCCCGGGGAGGTTGGCCGGCCCGTCGCCGACGCCGGCCGAGCGCACCGGGCGTGACCCAGCGCGGCGGCATACAGTGTCGTCCGTGTCCCCCCGCGCCATCGTGACTGCCGACGAGACCTCGATCTCGCGGACGCGTCGCGCCCGCAAGATGTACCGGTCGCTCCACGAGCGCTACCCGTACGCGCACTGCGAGCTCGACTTCACCACCCCGCTCGAGCTGCTCGTGGCGACCATCCTGTCGGCGCAGACCACCGACGTCGGGGTCAACAAGGTGACGCCCATCGTCTTCGCGAAGTACCGGACGGCCGCCGACTACGCCGGCGCCGACCGCACCGAGCTGGAGACGATCATCCAGCCGACCGGCTTCTACCGGAACAAGGCCGACGCCCTCATCAAGCTCGGCATCGCCCTCGTCGAGAACTTCGACGGCGAGGTGCCGCCGCGGCTCAAGGACCTCGTGACGCTCCCGGGGGTCGGGCGCAAGACGGCCAACGTCGTGCTCGGCAACGCGTTCGACATCCCGGGGATCACCGTCGACACCCACTTCGGTCGGCTCGTGCGCCGCTTCGGCTGGACCGAGGAGGAGGACCCCGTCAAGGTCGAGCACGAGATCGGCCGCCTCTTCATGCGCAAGGACTGGACGATGCTCAGCCACGTCGTCATCTTCCACGGGCGTCGCACGTGCCACGCGAAGAAGCCCGCCTGCGGCGCGTGCCCGGTGGCGCGCTGGTGCCCCAGCTACGGCATCGGCGAGACCGACCCCGACAAGGCCGCGAAGCTGCTGAAGTACGAGCTGGCGCCGAAGTGACGAAGGTGGTCAGCGGCATCGCGTATGCCGGCAGCTCGGGTTCCATCGACCCTGCACCCGTCCAGGGGCGGGGTCGCCTGCCCCGTCCGGCCTGGATGGACGCGGCCGTGCAGCGGCTCGAGAGCTTCCAGCCGGAGTGGTTCGCGCGGTTCGCACCGCCCGACGACGACGCCCGCGAGTCCGCGGTCCTCATCCTCTTCGGTCCGCCGCCCGCCGGTGCCGACGACCCCGGTGAGCACGTCGTGCTCATCGAGCGCTCGCACACGATGCGCACCCAGCCGGCGCAGATCGCCTTCCCCGGCGGCTCGCGCGACCCCGAGGACGCCGACCTCGTCGCCACGGCGCTGCGCGAGGCCCACGAGGAGACGGGGGTCGAACCCGAGGGCGTCGACGTCGTCGTGCAGCTGCCGCCGATCTTCCTCGCCCCGGCCCAGTTCGTCGTCACCCCGGTGCTCGCGTGGTGGGCACAGCCCTCGCCCATCGGCGTGCGTGACCCCGCCGAGGTGCACGACGTGCTCTCGGTGCCGGTGTCGCACCTCGTCGAGCCGGCCACGCGCTTCTCCGTGACCCACCCGTCGGGCTACGTCGGCCCGGGCTTCGACCTCGACGACCTGTTCCTCTGGGGCTTCACGGCAGGGCTCGTCAGCAGCGTGCTCGAGCTGGGCGGGCTCTCCGTGCCGTGGGACACCGACGTCAGGCGTGCTCTGCCCGAGCGCTTCCTGGGAGGGAGGCGCTGATGAGCGGAGGCACGGTGCTCGACATCGCCCTGGGACTGCTGCTGCTGGCGTACGCCTTCTCCGGCTACCGGCAGGGCCTGATCCAGAGCGTCTCGTCGCTGCTCGGCTTCTTCGCCTTCGCGATGCTGGCGGTCTGGCAGCTGCCGGGGATGCTGGCCCGCTGGGACGCCGTGGCCGAGAACGACCGCACGCGCGTCGTCGTGCTCATCGTCGGGGTGGTGGCCTTCGGGTGGCTCGGCCAGTACCTGGGCAGCCTGCTCGGGGCGCAGATCCGCAAGCGGGTGGGGCAGACGTCGCTGCGGCGGCTCGACTCGGTGCTCGGCGCGGTCGTCGTCATGCTGGCGGCGAGCCTCATCGTCTGGTTCATCGGTGGCGCGCTGCGCACGGCGGGCAACCCGGCGCTGTCGAAGGCCATGGCCGAGTCACGGGTGATGCGCGTGGTCAACTCGGTCGTCCCCGAGCAGACCGGCGACGTCTTCGCCAGCTTCCGTGGGTTCTTGTCGAGCCAGGGCTTCCCGCAGGTCTTCGGCGGACTGGCCCCGGAGCCGATCACCCCGGTGCAGGACCCCGACCCCGCTGTCGCGCGGTCGCAGGCGATCCGCGCTGCCGGGCGCTCCGTCGTCAAGGTGACCACCCAGTCCGAGTCGTGCCAGCGCGGGCAGGAGGGCACCGGCTGGGTGCTCTCGCCCGGGCACATCGTCACGAACGCCCACGTCGTCGCGGGCGCCGACCAGGTGCGCATCGAGGCCGGCGACCAGACCCTCCGGGCGCGGGTCATCGTCTTCGACCCGCGGCGCGACCTCGCCGTGCTCAGCGCGCCGGGCCTGTCCGCGCCGGCGCTGCCACTGGGCGGCGAGGTGACGCGGGGCGACTCGGCCGCCGTCCCCGGCTTCCCGCTCGACGGGCCCTACCGCGTCGTCTCGGCCCGGGTGCGCGCCCAGCTCGACGCCCGCGGACTCGACATCTACGGGCGCGAGCGCGTCGTGCGCGAGATCTACTCGCTCGCCGCGACCGTGCAGCCGGGCAACTCCGGTGGGCCGCTCCTCGACACGCAGGGCCGCGTCGTCGGCGTCATCTTCGCGAAGTCGCTCGAGGACGACACGACGGGCTATGCGCTGACCCTCGCGGAGGCCAAACCCGTCCTCGACGCGTCCGCCAACGCCCAGCTGGAGGTCGACACCGGCGCCTGCGTCGCCGGCTGAGCCGACGGACCCCCCGTCGCTGTCGCTGCGCCCACTGCCGCGCAGGTGTCGCCGGTGCCAGAGTGGTGCCATGCAGGTGTCGTTCGTCAGCGCTGACGGGATCACCGACCACGGGGTGGCCGACCTCGAGACGCTGCTCACGCGCAGCGACGGCTTCGCCTGGGTCGACGTGCCGGACTGGGACGCCGAGGCCGAGGCGGTGCTCGCGGGACCGATCAAGGCGCACCCGTTGGTCCGGCAGGCGTGTGCCGAGCGCAACTTCGTGCCGACCGTCCACGCGTACGAGCACCAGCTCTTCGTCATCCTCCACACCGCGCTGGCGGGGGAGAGCGGGCACGTGCACGTGCTCGAGCTCGACATGGTCGTCGGGGAGCACTGTCTCGTCACGGTGCACGGGCCGCGCAACCCGGTGGTGTCGGCCGAGGCAGCGAGCGAGGAGACCCGCGGGGTGCGCGCGCGTCTCGAGGCCGGGCGGCTGCGTCCGCAGTCGACGCACGACCTCGCGTACGCCATCGGCTCGGCCATCGCGCGCCGCCAGAGTGCCGCCGTGCGCCAGGTCGCGACGCGCCTGCCGCCGATGGAGGAACAGGTGATGGCCACCGACTTCCACCGGCCCGAGGCCCTGCTCGAGCAGCTCTTCCTCGTCCGCCACGAGCTGATGACGTCGCGCACGATGGCGGCACAGGCGTACGACATCCAGGCCCGCATCCACTCCCTCGAGCGGTTCGTGCCCGAGGAGGCCAAGCGGCACGCCCGCGACCTCGCCGAGCAGTTCGAACGCGTGCGCAACCTCGCGGACGGCGAGATGCAGTTCCTCGTCGGAGTCATCGACCTCTACCAGACGCGGGTCACGACGAAGATGACCGTCGCCATGGAGCGGCTGGCCGTCATCGCGGCGATCACGCTCCCGATCACGGCCATCGCGTCGGTCTACGGGATGAACCTCATCGTCAACGACGAGACGCACGTGCCGCAGCTGGTGGTCGTGCTCGGCGTCATGGCCGTGATCAGCCTCGGCCTGCTGCGCTGGGCCCACCGCCAGGGCTGGTGGTGAGAGTGGGTGAGGATCGACGCGTGGAGGTGACGTCCCCCGGTCTGGTGACCGACCTGGCGCTGCTCGAGCTGCAGGGCTCGACCGTCACCGACCGCGGCGACCACCTCGTCGTGCGCACCGACGCCAACCCGACCTTCTGGTGGGGCAACTTCGTGCTCGTCTCGGGTCCGGCTCGTGCCGCCGACCTCGACCACTGGGTCGCGACCTTCGAGCGGGAGCACCCTGACGCGGCGCACCGCGCGATCGCCTTCAGCGAGGTGGGCGGCGACACCGCGGCCTGGGTCGAGCAGGGGTGGGACGTGGAGGTCGACGTGGACCTCGCCACGACGACAGTGCCGTCGGGCGGGGCCGCGCCCGACGGAATACGGCTGCGGGAGCTCGTGGGTGACGACGACTGGGAGCAGTCGGCCGAGGTCGGCGGCAGCGACACCCCCACGGACCGCCGGGACGGGCGCCTCGAGTTCGAGCGCCGACGTGCTGCCGCCCAGCGCGGCCTCGCCGAGTCGGGTCGGGCGCGTTGGTTCGGGGCGTTCGAGGGCGACCGTCTCGTGAGCAACCTCGGCATCGTCAGGCTCGACGGACTGGCCCGCTATCAGGACGTCGTCACCCTGGCGACCCATCGAGGGCGTGGCATCGCGGGGGCGCTGGTGCGTGCTGCTGGCGCGTGGGCCCTCGAGGACCTCTCTGTCACAAGGCTGGTCATCGTCGCCGACCTCGACGGGCCTGCTCGTGGTCTCTACGAGCGGGCCGACTTCGTCGAGGTCGCGCGCCACGTCGCAGTGTCCCGTTCGATCCGGTAGACGCCGAGATGGCCGGTGCCCGGGGCGGGCACCGGCCACTCGTGGCGTGACGACGGTTGTGGAGGTGGCTGGGTTCAGCCGGTCTTGACGGCGAGCACCGGGCAGGCGGCGTCGAGCAGGAGGCGCTGGGCCGTCGAGCCGAGCAGCAGCTTGCCGACGGGCGAGCGGTGCCGGATCCCGATCACGAGCATCCGCGGAGCCTCCGCGTCGATGATCCCCAAGATCGCATCGGCGGGATCGGTGCCGTGCTCGACCCGACGCACCTCGTGCTCCACACCGGACTCGGCGAGGTCGGCGTCGAGGCGGTCGAGGTCGGAGCCCGCGGCCCGGTGCGCGTCGACGAGCTTGTCGTCGCGGGACATGTTGACGACGAGCACGCGGTCGCCGTGTGCCCGGGCCTCGGCCGTGGCTGCTGCCAGCGCTGCCTCGCCCTGTGGGGTAGGGATGTAGCCGACGAGGATGGTCATGCCCGTGCCTCCTGGTTGACCTCGGACGCCAGGGGCGAGCCGGGGCCGCCCTTGTCGCCCTTGTTGGCACGAGTGGTTCGGATGAGCTTCGCGATGAGGGGCCACAGGATCGTCAGCACGATGATGCCGTAGCAGGCCCAGGCCACCGGGCCGCCGACGAGGCCGCTGACCTCGCCGTGCGAGAGCTGCAGCGAACGGCGCAGGTGCAGCTCCGCGATGGGCGCCAGGATGACGCCGATGATGAGCGGCAGCACCGGGAAGCCGAACCGGCGGATCGCGAAGCCGATGAGACCGATGGCGAGCAGCAGGTAGAGGTCGAACGGCTGGCCGTTGACCGCCCACGCACCCATGGTCGCGAAGAAGAGGATCCCGGCATACAGGTAGGGGCGCGGGATCTGGAGCAGCTTGGCCCAGAGGGGAGCGAGAGGCAGGTTCAGCGCGAGCAGCAGGGTGTTGCCGACGAAGAGGCTCGCGACCAGCGTCCACACGAGCGCAGGCTGCTTCTCGATGAGCAGCGGGCCCGGCTCGAGCCCTCGCCCCTGGAGGAAGGTGAGGATGATCGCCGCGGTCGCGTTGGTCGGCAGGCCGATGGCGAGCAGCGGCACGAGCGTGCCTGCGGCGGACGCGTTGTTGGCGGCCTCCGGTCCGGCGACGCCCTCGATGGCGCCGTGACCGAACTCCTCCGGGTGCTTGGTCAGCTTGCGCTCGGTGACGTAGGACAGGAAGGTCGGCACCTCGGCACCGCCGGCGGGGATGGCGCCGAAGGGGAAACCGAGCGCGGTGCCGCGCAGCCACGGCTTCCACGAGCGCTTCCAGTCCTGCCGGCCCATCCACGGCTGGCCGACCGGGATGACGCCGGCAGCCTTGCGCCGCAAGTGTGCTGCGACCCAGAGGGCCTCACCGACGGCGAAGAGCCCGACGGCGACGACGACGATGTCGATGCCGTCCGCGAGCTGCGGGAGGTCGAACGTCATGCGCTGCTGACCGGTCACCTTGTCGATGCCGACGATGCCGATCGAGAGGCCGATGAGCAGGGCCGCGAAGCCGCGCAGTCGCGAGGAGCCGAGGACCATGCTGGCGCCGACGAAGGCGAGCATGATGATGGCGAAGTACTCGGGGGAGCCGAGGTCGATGGCGAACGAGACCACCTGCGGCATGACGAGCACGAGCAGCACCGTGGCGATGGTGCCGGCGACGAACGAACCGATGGCAGCGGTGGCGAGCGCCTGGGCGGCGCGTCCCGCCTTGGCCATCTTGTTGCCCTCGAGCGCCGTGACGACCGAGGACGACTCGCCGGGTGTGTTGAGCAGGATCGAGGTCGTCGACCCGCCGTACATGCCGCCGTAGAAGATGCCGGCGAACATGATGAGCGCCTGGGTGGTGTCGAGCGTGAACGTGATCGGCAGCAGGAGGGCGACCGTCATCGCCGGTCCGATGCCGGGCAGCACGCCGACGGCCGTGCCGACGACGACGCCGACGAAGGCGAAGAGCAGGTTCAGCGGCGTCATGACGTGCCCGAACCCCTCGATGAGGTGGTTGAAGTTGTCCATCACAGAATCCCTTGCAGGACGCCGGCGGGCAGGTTGACGCCGAGCCCGATGGCGAACACGTAGAAGGTGAGGAGCGAGATCGCGAGCCCGGCGAGGACGCCACGCACGTAGTGGCGGTTGCCGAGCGCGAACGCGCAGCCCGCGAAGAGGAGCGTGCCCGCGATGACCCATCCGAGCGTCTCCATGAGGGCGGCGCTCACGCCGAAGACGACCACGAGCAGGCCGACGGTCTTCCAGTCCGCCTTGCTCGTGAGGTCGATGTCCTCGCCCTCGTCGGCCGCGCCGACGCCACCGCGCCGGATGTCGATGGCGTAGAGGACGGAGACGATGAGCAGCAGGATCCCGAGGATGGTCGGGATGACCTTGGGGCCGAGCGAGTCGTTGCTGCTGGCCACGGGGGCGAGCGAGGCGGCGTTGACGAGCAGGAGGATGCCGAGGCCGGCGAGGGCCGCGCACATTCCGTACTGTGCGCGGTCCCCGCCCTGGGTCTCGACGTCCTGGGCCGCGGTGCTGTGGTCAGTGCGGTCAGGAGTCACGTCGGACATGTCAGCTCGTCAGTCCCAGGCCCTGGAGGATGTCGGCGACGGCCTTGTCCTGGTCCTTGAGGAAGGTGCCGAACTGGTCGCCCGTCTCGAACGCGTCGGTCCAGCCACGCTTCTCGAGCTCGGCCTTCCACGCGTCGGTGCCGTGCATCTTGGTGAGGGCGTCGATCCAGACCTGCTTGTCGGCGGCCGAGATCTCCGGCGGGGCGACGATCCCGCGCCAGTTGGTGAAGGTGAAGTCGATGCCCGACTCCTTCATCGTCGGCACGTCGGGCAGGGCGTCGACACGCTTGTCGCTCGTGACGGCGAGGACGCGGATGGAGCCGGACTTCACCTGCTCGAGGAACTCGCCGAAGCCGCTGGCGCCGAAGGCGATCTTGTTGCCGAGGACCGCGGGGAGCAGCTCGCCGCCGCCGTCGTAGGAGATGTAGGAGACCTTGGTCGGGTCGATGCCCACGGCCTTGGCCAGCTGCATCGGCAGCAGGTGGTCGGGGCCGCCCGGGCTGGAGCCGCCGCCGACGTTGACCTTGCTCGGGTCCTTCTTCCACGCGTCGACGAGGCTCTTGACGTCCTTGTACGGCGAGTCCTTCGGCACGACGATGGCGCCGGCCTCCTCGATCAGCTTGGCGATCGGGGTGGTGTCGTTGAGCGTCGCCTTCGACTTCTGCGTGTAGGCCGCGCCGACGACGCCGAGGCCCATCTGCATGGCGAGCTTGCCGTTGCCCTTCTCGTTGACGACGCGCTGGAGGCCGACGGTGCCCCCGGCGCCCGGCAGGTTGAAGACCTGGATCGAGCCCGTGACCTTCTGGTTCTCGAGGACCTGTGCGACGGTGCGTGCGGTCGTGTCGTAGCCACCGCCGGGGCTGTTGGGAACCATGATCTGCAGGTTCGAGGCGGGGCCGGCTGCGGCGCCGGTGGACGCGCTGTCCTTCTTGGCAGTCGCGCCGCAGGCCGACAGGGCGAGGGCCCCTGCCGCGGCGATCGCGAGGACGGCGCTGATGCGGACGGGGCGGGCGTGGCCGCCGGAGGAGGTGCTGCGAGTGCTCATCGGTGAGATCTCTTTCGCGTTCATGGGCTGGAACGGCATGATCGTGCCCGCACCCGATGCAGGGTGTCCCCCTTGTGTCACCAATGAAGGTTGAGTTCGTTGTGGTCAGGCAGAGCAGCGGCCGGTGGTTCGGTCGGCTGACGCTCACCGGGCAGCTGTTCGCCGTCCAGGTGCTCATACTCGTGGGCATCCTCGTCGCGGTCGGCTTCGTCTCGCTGGCGCAGTCGGAGGCGACGTTCACGCGCACCGAGGGGCGACGCGTGTCGGCAATCGCCGAGCAGATGGCGAGCACCCCGATCGTGCGCACCGAGATGGCGCCCGGCGGGGTCGTCAACGTCCTGCCGTCGCTGATGCAGTCGATCGTGACGCAGTACAGCGTCACGTCGATGACGGTGGCCGATGCCGACGAGATGGTACGCGTGTCGTCCGATCCGACGCTCGAGCGCGCGCCCATCCCGCTCGGGTCGCCGGCGGTGGCCGACGGGGCGAGCTGGACGGGCGTCATGGACGTGCGCGGCGAGCGGATGATCGTCGCGCAGAGCCCGCTGCTCTTCGTGCCCGACCCGTCGCAGACGGGTCCGCAACCTCCCGTCGGCACGCAGCTGGGCACCGTCATGATCGCCGTGCACATGCCCTCGGCGCTCGACCGCCTCCAGGGCGCGTCCGCCTACCTGCCCACCTACCTCGGCATCGCGCTGGTGGTCGGCGGCTTCGGCTCGTGGCTGCTGTCGCGACGCATCAGGCGACAGACGCTTGGCCTCGAGCCGGCCGAGATCACCGGTCTCGCCGAGAGCCGAGAGGCGATGCTCTTCGGGCTGGCCGAGGGCGTCGTCGCGCTGGACACGAACGAGCGGATCACCTTGGTGAACAACGTCGCCCAGCGCCTGCTCGACCTGCCGGAGCACGCCGTCGGCATGCGGCTCGACGACCTGCCGATCGGGCCGCGCCTCCGTGACGTGCTGCGCGGGGTGGACGAGAACGGCGGCTCCGAACAGTCGCCCGAGAGCCGTGCGGACGCGCCGCGGGACCAGGTGGTGCTGCGCCGCGGACGGGTGCTCGTCATGAACCGCATGGAGGTCACCAAGGACGGCCGGCCGCTGGGGTCGGTGACGACCCTGCGCGACCGCACCGAGCTGGCCGACCTCGAACGCGAGCTGGGCTCGTTCCGCAGCACCACCGAGCTGCTGCGGGCGCAGGCGCACGAGTTCGCCAACCAGCTGCACACCATCTCCGGACTCATCCAGCTCGGTGAGTACGACGAGGTCGTTCGCTTCGTCGACTCCGTGAGCCAGCACCGCGCCCAGCTCGACCTCGCGGTGTCGCGCCGCGTCGGCGACACCGCGCTCGCGGCCCTGCTCATGGCCAAGGCCGCGCAGGCCACCGAGCGCCGCGTCGAGCTGCGGGTGTCGGAGGAGACCTCGATCGGCCGCCTGACGCAGCGCGACTCGGCCGACGTGTCGGTCGTCGTCGGCAACCTCGTCGACAACGCCATCGACGCCGTCGCGTCGTCGACGGGCCCGGAGCGCTGGGTCGAGCTGACCATCCGCCAGGACGCGTCGACGGTCGAGGTGAGCGTCGTGGACTCCGGCCCCGGCGTCGCCCCCGACGTCGTCACCGAGGTGTTCACGCACGGCTTCACGACCAAGGCCGCCCAGGCAGGGGAGCGCGGCATCGGACTGGCGCTGACGCGCCTGATCTGCCAGCGTCGGGGCGGCGAGGTGGATGTCGACAACACCCCGGACGGCGCCCGCTTCGTCGCCCGCCTCACCGTCGAGGCCGGTGCACCACACGCCAAGGAGACCGGATGATCCGCGTGCTCGTCGTCGACGACGACTTCATGGTGGCGCGCATCCATCGTGGGTTCGTCGAGCGGGTCGAGGGGTTCGAGGTCGTCGGCACCGCGCGGTCGGGGGCGGAGGCGCTCGAGCTCGTCGACGAGCTGCACCCGGACCTCGTGCTGCTCGACCTCTACCTGCCCGACACCTTCGGGCTCGACCTCGTCACGCAGCTGAGGTCTGCCGGGGCCACGTGCGACGTCCTCGTCATCACCGCGGCGAAGGAGGCCGAGTCGGTGCGGCGGGCGGTCCGTGAGGGGGTCGTCGGCTACGTGCTCAAGCCGTTCGCCTTCCCGGACCTCGAGCAGCGGCTCCAGTCGTATGCCGCCGACCGGGTGCGAGCTCTCGCCGATGACGACCTCACGCAGGAGCGGATCGACGCCGCGTTCGTGTCGGGCCAGGCCGCAGCGGGTCGCGCGTCGGCACCCCTGCCGAAGGGCCTCAGCGCCGAGACGGCGGAGTCCGTGGCGACGGCGCTGCTGAAGGCGGCTGACAGTCTGTCTGCGACGGAATGCGCTGAGGCCGTGGGGATCTCACGCGTCAGCGCGCGTCGCTACCTCGAGTACTTCGTGTCCGGTGGGCAGGCCGTGGTGTCGCTGCGCTACGGCGCGACGGGCCGCCCCGAGCGGCGCTACCGCCGGGCCTGAGCGCGGTCACGTCCGACCACCCGGCCGTATGCCGGAGGGCACCGTCCACGCGGACGGTGCCCTCCGGCATACGTGCTCGGGATCGAGCGTTCAGGTCAGGTGACCTTGACCGCGCGGCTGGGGCTGTACGAGGCGAGGTGGTCGGTGTCGGCCGGCAGGTAGACGCGGTAGGTGAAGGTGCCGCGCGCCGTTGGCTTGACCGAGAAGGCGTACGTGCTCGTCGACGTCAGCGCACGACTCGTCACAGTCGTCCAGACGTTGTTCCCCGCATAGCGCTGGACGTAGACGGCGCGGCCGGCGTGCGTCGGCGCGACCGAACCCGACACGGTGAAGGTGCCGCCGAGTGGGAGCGTCGTGCGGCTGACGGCGCTCGTCACCGCCGCGCGCACGCTCACACGACGCACCGCACTCGCCGACCCGACAAACGTGTTCGACCCGCGGTAGATCCACTGGTAGTCGAGCGAGGTGGTCGGCTTGTGAACGACGGACACCGTGCCGGTGGAACTCGTCGTGCGGGTCGCCAACAGGGCCCACGCAGTGGTTCCGGCCCGCCGCATGTACAGCTGCATCGGGACTCCGGCAACGGCAGCGCCGTTGACGCCACGCGTGATCCGGGTGCTCACCGTGACCGAGCCCCCGTAGGTGACGGAGGTGACGTTGGACGCCATCGTCTCGGTGGTGCCGACGATGGTCACGGCGGATGACGGACCGTAGTTGCCGCCTCGATCCTTGGGCCAGATGCGGAAGCTGTAGGTCGTGCCCTGAGCCAAGGCGAGGCTGACGCTCGTGCCTGCTCCCGAATAGGAGCTCGAGCCCGACGTCACCGAGGCAGGCGCGGTGGATCCCGTTGCCATCCGGACGATGTAGCGGTCGAGGTCGTTGATCGCCGGTGCAGTCCACGTGAGTGTCGCGGCGCGGAAACCACCTGCGACCTTGAAGCCGCCCACTGCCGGGGGCGGGGTGTCGGTGGTGCGATAGGTGGACGTGAAGGCCGTCGTCATCTTTGCACCCGAGGAGTCCTGCACACCCGAGACGAGGAGCCGGTAGGGAGCACCCTCGGGGAGGGCGGTCGAGGGCCTGATGGTGGCCACGCGAGTCGAGGCCTCGTAGGTGACGGTGGCCGGGACGCGGGCCCCGGTCTTGCCGTCGAGGATCCCCACGGTCGACGCGCTCACCGAGGCCGGGGCCACGTCCCGGGCGAAGGTCACAGTAGGGGCGGCGGTCACTGCTGATCCACCGAAGTCCGCCGGGGTCGCGCTGCGGACCCACAACGCGGGCTGGATGGCCGGGGTCTCCGCCGTAGCGTTGTGGAGCACCGCGACGCCGGTCCTCGTCATGAGAGCCGCGTCGACGCGTCCGTCGCCGTCCAGGTCGCCGGTGGACAGCTCTCCCTGCCTGGCCGGCCAGATCGAGGCGCCTAAGAAGTGAAGTGTCGAGCGAATCGTGACAGACCGGACGCCCCGTATGCCGCAAAGCCGACGATGCGGTCACGGCCCGAAGGAGGGCACGTCGTCGTGAAGGTGAACGCGCCGTGGCTCGTTGTCGCAGGGCGAACTGGAGGCTCGGGAAACTGCCTGCACGGGTGTTCAGACATTTGAACGCGGGCCTCGAGCGTGCGCTCGTTGAGCGTTTGCATGGTTGAACGCCAAACCGGTCTGGATGCCTCGAAACCGCTCTTACCTTTCTGTTGTGCCGCGGGGGCGGTCCGCATCAGTCATGTTTCGTTAGGTGAGGGGAAGCCGGGGATGGATATCCAGAGGAGCGCGCCACAGGGGGCGCAGCCACGTCGCAGACGTGGCGCAGGGGGAGTCGCGCGACGGCTTCTGGCGGGGGCCGCGGTCTCCGGTGTGGTGATCGGCGGCGTCAACGTCGCGCCGACCTTCGCGACGCCGATCACGAGTGCCTCGTTCAGCGGGGGCGCGGGGACCGTGTCGACAGGGGACGGCCTTTTTGCGAAGCAAGGCGGCGCTCTGACACTCACTGTGGTGACTGGTACCGACACGAAATGCGTAGCCGTGACGGGTGCAGTGGCGCTCGGCCGGCAGACCTCGACGACGCCCAAGACGACCTGGATCTTCTCGACGACGGCGCCTGCCGGCGACGGGGTCCAGGCCTTCACAGTTTCGGCATCGTCCAACTTCAACGCCAACCAGTGCAATGGTCAGACCGACACGACGCAGGCGTCGTACACGCTGGACAACACGGGACCGGTCGTGACCGCTGCCCTCAACCCTGCGCCGACCGCAGCCGGTTGGAACAATGGCAACGTCACCGTGAGCTGGAGGGCAACCGACACTGGTTCCGGGGTGTCGGCGACGCAACCGTTCAAGACCGACTCGGTGAGCGCCAACGGCATCACGGCTCTGACGGCACCGGCGCAGACAGACCGCCTCGGCAACTCGGGAGTCGCCGGTTCCGCTACGGTCCGCATCGACAAGGCGGCGCCGACCATCACCGCGTCACAGACCAAGAACGCGGACGGCACGACGACCGTCACGTTCATTTGTTCAGACTCCGGGTCCGGTGGCGGCGAGGCTTCTGGGATCACGACGTGCCTGGCGGACGGCACGACGACGAACTCGAAGACGGTGCAGCCGGGCGTCACGGTGACGGGCACGGCCACCGACAAGGCCGGCAACACGGCGACCGCGACCTCCACCGCCCCGGCCGGTGACACCACCGCACCGGTGCTTTCGGGTGCACCCACCACGGCGCCCAACGGCGCTGGCTGGTATCGGGGCGACGTGACCGTCCACTGGACGGCGTCCGACCCGGAGTCGGGGATCCCGACCGCTCCGGCCGACACGATCATCGCCGGAGAGGGCGAAGGGCTGACCAGCTCCCAGACCGCCAGAAACGGCGCCGGTCTCTCGACGACGGCCACGAGCAGCCCTGCCGTGAACATCGACCGCACGGCTCCGACGACCGCCATCAGCGGCTCGTCGAACAGTTGGGTCAACGACAACGTCACCGTCTCTCTGTCCGCGACGGACAGCCTGTCGAAGGTCGCGTCGACGACGTACTCGGTCGACGGTGGCGCGTCGCAGACAGGCACCAGCTTCACGCTGGCGACAGAGGGCGACCACGTCGTCACCTTCTTCTCGACCGACAAGGCCGGCAACGTCGAGTCGGCGCAGACGGCGCACGTCAAGATCGACAAGACGGCCCCGAGCATCAAGCACGCCTTCACGCCGCTCAGCTACAAGGACGGCGTCTGGACCAACCAGGACGTCACGGTGACGTTCGACTGCACCGACCAGGGCGGTTCGGGTGTCGCGAGCTGCACCCCGCCGGTGACCAAGAGCCTCGAGGGCACCTACGACGTCGTGGGGACCGCCGCGGACAATGCGGGCAACAAGGCCACCGACACCGCGCGAATTCTGATCGACAAGACGGCGCCCGAGGTCTTCGCCACCGTGCAGGGGATCAAGAACGACGCTGGCTGGTACCAGGACGACGTCACGGTGACGTACGTCGCCAGCGACAAGGGTGGCTCCGGTCTGACCGGTACGCCGGCGAACAAGCTGCTCGGCGAGGGGGAGAACCAGTCGGCAACCGCCACGGTCAGCGACGGCGCCGGCAACTCCGCCTCGGCGCGCGTCTCGGGGATCAACGTCGACAAGACCGCCCCGGTTCTCTCCGGCTCCTTCGCGAGCGGCTGGCACACGGACAATGTGACTGTCAGCTGGACCTGCACCGACACGCTGTCGGGCCCGGCAGGTCAGCCCGCCGAGGCGATCGTGGAGGGCGAGGGCAGCAACCTCTCGGCCACCGCGTCGTGCAGCGACAAGGCGGGCAACACGGTCACGAAGACCGTCTCCGGCATCCAGATCGACCGGTCGGCTCCGGTGACCACGGGCGACCTCTCCGGCACCTCGCAGAACGGCTGGTACCGCACCGCAGTCCTGGTCACGCTGTCGGCCGAGGACAACCTGAGCAAGGTGGCCAACACCTACTACACGCTCGACGGCGGCGACCCGCAGGGCTACGCCGATCCCTTCTCCGTGAGCGGCGAGGGCAAGCACATCGTGGAGTTCTGGAGCATTGACGGGGCCGGAAACGCGGAGGCCGCGGGAGCTGCCCTGACATTCCAGATCGACAAGACGGCTCCGACCACCACCGTGGTCAACCCGATCTCGCCGGAGAGCGGTTGGTTCGTGACCAGCGGCATCCCGGTGGCCTTCCAGGCCGATGACGCCAACCGCTCGGGGATCGCGGCGACGTACTACTCGATCGACGGCGGGGCGCGCCAGGAGTACGGGGAGCCGTTCACTGCCGACCTCTCCACCGGCACCCACACGATCACGTACTGGAGCGTGGACCTCGCCGGCAACGAGGAGGTCCACGAGACGACGAACACCGTCCAGGTGAAGGTCGACACGATCGCCCCGACGATCACGCCGACGCGCAACCCGGCGGCAAACTCGTTCGGCTGGAACAACACCGACGTCAAGGTGGAGTTCACCTGCACCGACGAGGACTCAGGGATTGCGAGTGACGTCACCGACGGCATTGCGGGCTGCGGCCCGGATCAGACGGTGGCGAGCGAGGGCGGGAACCAGTCCGTCCGGGGCAACACCCAGGACGTCGCGGGCAACAAGAACGCGGTGACGGTTGGCGAGATCAGCATCGACAAGACCGCTCCGTCGCTGACCGGGGCTCCCACGGGTGACTCCAACGGCGGCGAGTGGTACCGCGGCGACGTCTCGATCGCGTGGACCGGTGTCGACGGGCTCTCGGGCATCGACCCCGCCACCCAGCCGGTGAACAGCGTCGTCAAGGGTGAGGGCCGCAGGCTCGGCGCCTCGGCCCAGATCAGCGACAAGGCGGGCAACGAAGGAAAGGGTTCGGTCACGGGCATCAAGATCGACCGCACCCCGCTCGACATCACCGCTCAGCTGCCGGCGGGCAAGAACGCCGCCGGCTGGTACCGCGGTGACGTCACGGTCGGGTTCACCTGCGCCGACCCGGCTCTGGCCGACGGCAGCGCCGGTTCTGGCGTGGGTAGCTGCCCCTCCGAGGCGGTGGTTCCCGGTGACGGCGCCGACCTGAGCGTCACGAGTGGCACGGCAAAGGACGTGGCCGGCAACACCAGCACCACGACGGTGACGGGCATCAACATCGACGGTCACGAGCCGCAGACCAAGGCGGACAACCAGTGCACGGCCACCAACGGCTACTGCACCGGCACCACCGCGACTGTCGTGCTCAACGCCACCGATGTCGGCCCGTCGGGCGTCAAGGAGATCCACTACACCGTCAACAGCGGCGACGAGCAGGTCGCGACCGGGGCAAGCACGTCGGTCAGCGTCCCGCTGAGCGGCACGGGTGCCGCGACCGTGAAGTACTACGCGGTCGACGTGGCCGGCAACGTCGAGCCGACCAACACGGCCACGCTGAAGTACGACAACATCGCTCCGACGGTGACCCACATGGTCAACCCGAAGGCGAACGCGTCGGACTGGAACAACAGCGACGTCACCGTCCACTTCGACGCCAGCGACACCGACCCGGGTTCGGGCGTTGCCGTCGGCAGCGTCACCCCGGACCACGTCGTCAGCAGGGAGACGTCGACGGCGGGTGTGGTTATCACTGGCTCGGCGACGGACACTGCGGGCAACACGGGTAGCGACTCGGTGACCATCAGGCTCGACAAGACCGCGCCGAGCATCGGTGGGGCGATCTCCAACGGCACGCTGGGCAAGAACGGATGGTACGTCAGCCCGGTGAAGGTCCACTTCACCTGCTCCGACGCACTGTCCGGGATGGTGTCCTGCCAGGATGACGTGACGCTGTCCAACAACGGCGCCGGCCAGTCGGCCAACGGTTCCGCCAAGGACGTCGCCGATAACGTCGGTAGCGCCGCGGTCTCCGGCATCAACATCGACAACGAGAACCCGACGATCACCAAGGTCAACGTGAGCAACGGCTTCTACACCCTCGGTGCCACGCCGGCGGCGACCTGCGACGCGACCGACAGCTTCTCCGGCCTGGAGAGCTGCAAGGTGGCCGTCACCGGCGCTCCCAACGGGGTCGGCACGTTCAACTGGACGGCGACGGCCACGGACAAGGCCGGCAACGCGGTGAGCCAGTCGGGCACCTACAAGGTCGTCTACAAGTTCGACGGGTTCCAACAGCCCATCAACGACACGGCGCACCAGACCGGCACCACGACGAGCATCTTCAAGGCGGGCAGCACCATCCCGGTGAAGTTCCAGCTGAGGAACTCGGCCGGCCAGTCGGTCCAGTCTGCCGCGGCACCGGTCTGGCTCACGCCCGTCAAGGGCGGCGCGATGAACCTGCCTGTCGACGAGACGGCCCAGACCGTCACCGCTGACAGCGGGAGCACCTACCGCTACGACGCGACCGCGCAGCAGTACATCTACAACTGGAAGACGCCCAGCACGGGTGGCAGCTACTACCAGATCGGTGTGAAGCTCGACGACGGCCAGACGTACTTCGTCAACATCGGCCTTCGCTGAAACATCGCTCCTGAGCCCTCAAGGGCTGAGGACACCAGGGAGGGCCCCGCGTCATCACGATGCGGGGCCCTTCCTGCAAGAACCACCATCTCCAACAGAGAGGGATGCCATGACCAGCTCTGCGAAAGGCCTCGCGCCGCGCCCGCCGGGGTGCCCGACGTGGTGCGTGCAGCGGCACGGCATACGTCAGGGTGAGGACGACGCCATCCACGTGAGCGGGGAGCTGCTCGTGAGGGGCACGTCGCTGCGGCTGTGCACGACGATCGACCCGACGACCCAGCAGGGTGACGGCCCCTACGTGCTGGTGGGCGGCGAGGAGTTCACGTTGCACGAGGCGGACGCGCTCATCGACGCGCTGACCCAGCTCGTCGACGAGGGCCTGGGGCTCACTCGCCGCGCAGAAGCCTGAACGCGCTGTCGCGGTCCTTGACCCGCAGCTTCTTCAGCACCGACGACACGTGCACGCGTACGGTCGTGGCGGACAGGAAGAGCCGGCGTGCGACCTCATCGGTCGACAGGCCCTCACCGAGGAGCTGCATCACCTCCCACTCGCGGGCGCTCAGTTTGGCGGCGGCGACGCTCCGCCTCGCGAATCGTCGCTTGGCCGGGGCCCTGAACTCGTCCATGATGCGCGAGACGAGGCGGGGCGGCATGGCTGCCTCTCCCGCGAGGACGCCCGTGAGCAGGTCTGCGAGGCGCGCCGGGTCGGTGTCCTTGAGGAGGTAGCCGGATGCACCGGCCCGCAGCGAGTCGAAGAGGTCGTCGTCCTCGGCTGACTGGGTGAGCATGACGACGACGACCTCCGGCGCGGCGCGGACGATGTCGCGCGCAGCCTGTATGCCGCTGCCGGGCATGTGGATGTCGAGAAGTGCCACGTCGGGCCGCTGCTCCACCGCGAGTCTCACGGCGTCCTCCGCCGTGGCGCCCTCGCCGCACACCTCGCAGCCGCTGGCTTCCAGCGCGGCGCGCACCCGCCCGCGGATGCGGGCATGGTCGTCAGCGATGACGATGCGCAACGTCACCAGGTCACAGCCACGGTGGTGCCTCGCCCGGGCGCGGAGTCGATGCTGACAGAACCGCGCAGGGCCCCGGCCCGCTCCTGCATGCTGGTCAGGCCGTATCCGGTCGTGTGGCTCCTGACCGCTCCGGGGTCGAATCCGCGGCCCTCGTCCTCGACGAGGAGCCGCCGCGTCTGCTCGTTCCGCTCGAGCCGCAGTCTGACCCGGCCGGAGCGCCCGTGCCTGATGGCGTTAGACACCGCCTCCCGGGTGATGCGGATGAGGGCGTGTCGCTGGTCGTCGTCGGCGTGCACCGAGTCGTCGAGTTCCACCTCCAGATCTGCGTCGTAGCGCTCGGCGACCTGCCGTGCGGCCCTGTGCAGGGCAAACCCGAGCGGCTCGTCGCTGCTGCGACCAAGGGCGTCGACCGCGGCGCGCGCCTCGTCGAGCGCGCGGTCGCACGCGGCAACCATGCGTTCGCGGTCGTCCGGAACGGCCACTGCCGTATGCGTTTCCGAACGGATGTACGCGAGCTCCTGGATGACGCCGTCGTGCAGCTCTCGAGCGAGTCGGCGACGGTCCTCCAGAACCGCCGCGCGGGCCTGGGCGTTCCAGTACTTGCTGATCTCGCGCGTCGCGCCGACCAGGAGAACGGCATAGGAAGCGGTGCGCAGGAGGTCCCCGGTGTACAGCCAGTCGCTGTACAGGGAGGGGAAGAGCACGTAGTTGAGGCGGGCGAAGGCCGCCAGCGCGCACGTGGGCCCCAGCCACCGGAGCAGCTCGTCCCTGCCGTCGGCGAGGGAGCGCGACGGCACCGTGAAGAACACGGATGCAGCGGCGAAGCACGCGGCCGTCAACGCGTGGGCCACCAGCAGGCCGAGGTGCCCGGCGATGACCGGCCGTTGGGCAGATGCCGGCGGCGTCTGGGACAGGGCCACAGGCAATGAGTCGTGGACCGCCCACACGACGCCGAGGCCGACCAGGATGAAGGCCCACGGCAGGGCCTTGAGCACTCGCGCGGTGCCTCCGACCGCACGGCGCCGGCCCGCCATCGAGGCAGAGAGCACGAAAGCGGCGCCGACCACTCGTAGTACCACGGGCAGCCAGATGTCCGCGCGGCCGTCGGCCAGGCCCACGAGATCGAGGACGAGTGTCATCCCGATGCCCGCGACGGCCAGGAGCAGGAGGCCGTCCGCAAGAAGCAGGTCCTGGAGGCGCTCAGTGCGCTTGTAGCGGCCCACGAGGAGGTAGGCGACCAGCAGGGCGATCGCCGTGTCCAGGGAGTCGAGGATCAGGTGCAGGTCGGGATTGTGGTAGGCGAAGAGCAGGTAGGGAGTGCCCAGGATGGCGGCTGTGACGGCGAAGCCGATCCCCCAACCCACAGCGGTCGGGACAAGGCGCGCGCTGCCCTCGTCGCCATCCGGTCGCCTGCGGCCGGACCACCCCATCTGGCCCATGCCGGAAGTTTAAAGTCGCGGTTCGGCGCACATCGGACAATTGGACAGATCAATTAAAGAAACCGTAAAGAGACTGAGGGCGTGCAGGGACGGGCGCACCACCAGTGGTGGTGCGCCCGTCTGAGGGGTGGGGTCTGCGCCTACTTCAGCTTGAAGATCGCAGGCTTGCTCGTGCTCCCGTCGTCGGTCGTCACGGTGACCGAGTAGCAGGCGCCGGGCGCCTTGGGCGTCTGCCAGTTCTGGATGAACTGGCCGGCTGTCGGGTCGTACCTCAGGTTGGTGGCGCCCGTGGTCACCAGCTCGACAGCGTCCTCCGAAGCGGTCGTGGTCGAGCAGGAGACCTTGTTGACGACGAACTTGTCCACGACCGCCGGGTCGGTGAGCTCCCTGGAGCCGGCGAAGACCTCGAACTTCAGCGGAACGGTGGACCCGCCCTTGACGGTGTTCCAGACGCCGCCCATGTCGGCGGGCTGGTAGAACGCCGAGATCGCCCAGGCCTTCACGGTGTAGGTGGCCAACTCGGTGGTGCCGCTGCGGCCGGCATTGTCGGTCGCGGTCGCCACGAGCGTGTGCCTGCCGACGGTGGTCGAGTAGCCGCTGATCTCACACCCCGCTGCTCCCGCGACCGCGTCGTGCGCGGTGCAGGTCGGCGTCCCAGGCACTTCTCCGTAGTAGTAGGAGGCGGCGAAGGGGGCGTCCAACGTCGCGGTTGGGGCGGTGAGGTCGATCTTGAAGGCGTGCGAGGCCGTGCCGGCCAGCGTGATGTTGCCGGCCAGGTCGGAGACGGCCGGGCTGGGGACGACGACGGCGGCGCCCTCCTCACCGGTGTCGGAGGAGGCCGTGGCGGTGCTGCTCGGCACTCCGGAGGTCGCGTCGCTCACGGCGAAGGTCGCCGTGACAGGGCTTACGTACCAACCGTTCTGCCCGTCAGGCTCCGGCGCCGACGCGTAGGAGACGGTCGGTGCCGTCGCGTCGCGCTTGATCGTGACGGACTGCCCGGCGGCCGGCCCACCCGCGCTCGTTGCCGAGCAGGCGTATGCCGTCGCGACCTGGTCGGTCGTGATGTTCTGGTCGACGCAGCCCGCCTTGGAGAGCGAGTTCGGTGACTCAGGCTCGGTCACGTGCCAGGTCAGGGCGACGTCGGAGCGGTACCAGCCGTTGTCGCCGTCCGGCGCTGCCGGGTTCAGGTCGTAGGAGATGACCGGGGCGGACCCGTCGACGATCGAGTAGGTCACCGAGCTGGACGCCTCAAGGCCACCCCGGTCCGTGTAGGAGCAGCTTGCCGTCTGCTCACCGATGCCATCGGTCGCGTACGGACCGCTGACGTCCGACAGCGTGGCCGGGAAGCTGGAGGGCCCGTCTTCGGCGTCCGTCACGTCACAGGTCGCCTCTGGCACCGAGCCCTTGGGGTACTTCGCCGCCAGGTCGACACCCGAAACAGAAACCTTGGGAGCGGTGTTGGCAGGCGCCGGAGCGCTGACGTTGACCGTGAAGCTTGCGGGCGCCAGGTCGAAGGTCCCATCCGTGTCGTTCGAGATCTCGCTCAGCGTGATGCGGGCCGATCCCGCGGCCAGCGGAGAGACGGAGAGCTTCTGCGCGAAGCCGCAGCTCGTGAACGTGACGGTGCTCGGACTGACGACGGCCACCAACGGGTTGTCCGTGTTCACCGCGAGCTTGAGCTCGGTCTGCCCAGTCAGGTTGCAGCCCTGCTTGCCATCGTCGTTGGCCGCGGCCAGAGCGACGGTCGTCGCCCCAGCCGGACCGCCGACGTTGAGCGCCATGATCTCTGCGACCGCATCGACCGTTCCGTCGATGTTGTTGAAGATGACGTCGGCGTTGGCTGCGCCAACACCCATCGCCAAGAAGGTGAATGCAGCCGCAGAAGCGGCCAGTGCTGAGCGAGCGCGCATGCTCGTATGTCCCCTCATGCATGTGATTGCCGGATATGACCCCCGAGTCCGGTCCCTCACCGTATTGCTCGCGAAAGGTCTGTGTCCGACGAATCGGCCATTGCTGAGCTGTATCTTCAACAAAGAATCCGTATTGCCCGAATTGTGTGGATTGGCCAAGGATTCTGAATCTGACAGACTCTCCGGGGTCCGCAGCCACGACTGCAGAACGTCGCATCCGTTCCGCTACCGCCTCACTCGTACCGACGCCGTCTCGAGCCTCCGGCGGTTCTACACGGATCCTGGGCCGTCATCGGTTCCAAACGGCGTCCGCCTCGGCGGCCTGACACGTTCGCCGCTTTGCCTCGTCCGCTGGCAGGGCATCACCAGGTCAAGAGGCGAGCCACTTGGGTGGGCGGGAGGTTGCTCGCGAGGCCGCTCCATGAAGCTGGCGCCACGATCAGGCACCTCTGGTCGTCTTCGAGCCAGCTCGCTGCCAGCTTTAGTCGGTCGTGGCGGTCGATGGCGTCGGAGGTGAAATGGGGCGGGAATCTGTCGTTCTTAACCGTCCATGCATTTCGAAGCGCCAAGAACCACTCGTGACCATGCATGATATTCATGCTGTTATCCGTCGCCATGAATGCCGAGTTCTTACAGGTGTCTGGAAGCGTTGCAGCGCGTAACAGATTTGTCCCGGCGCCCGTTACCCGTTGCACTGCCTCGAAGTGAGTAGCTGACTGCGTCGATGGGCTCCCGTTTGGAGTAGCAGTAGCGACAAATGCAGCGGTGGCCGAAAGGACCGCAAGGCATGCTCGAGCGTTTCGTCCCCTGACGACTCTCGTCGGGCCGTTCGACTGGCTCGATCCTAGAGAAGTGGCTATCAGGGTGAACATGAAGAGCTGGTACCCGGTCAGATACTTCCAGAAGTAGTAGCCCGGAAAAGCTCCGTTTGCGCGCTGCACGATCGCAATCAGTATCGCCGCGAGAAGACCGGATGCAAGCGCTATGCGCATAGCGTTGACGTTTGATCGCGCATCACCCGCCACCGCCTCTCTGGCCTGCCTCCGAAACGCGACGTACAGTGCCGTCGCGGTCGCAGCGAGTAGGAGCAGGTTGAACTCCAAAGTAGTCGGTGGAATTGCCCCGGGAATGGCAAGCGCTGCAACTCCTACCTGCGACAACAAGCCGAGCGCGCGAATTAGTCCAACGAGGGCAGCGACGGCCGCTACGGCCAACGACACCCGTTGCCACGCGGACTCGGCGTGTCGCTCGCGAAAGAGCCTGGGGGAGACATACAGGAGAATGGGGCCCGCTAGGGTCAGAAGGGGGAGCCAGCCGTGGGCGACACCGACCAGGGCGCCGAATACAGCTACCGCGTGGGCGGTCTGTTGTGGTGTCTCCCAGCGGGCGGCCACCAACGGAACGCATGATGCCAACGCACACGGAAACCAGAACGCGCTGAACCCGTTCAGGTGCAGCATGAGTCCGGGCCCCAGCGAGAGGGCTGCGGTCAGCAGGGCGCCGAGCGGCAGAGCCAGTAGAGGACACCGGCGCACTTTCGACAGGCTGGTGACCCCGGCGATCAAGACTGTGGTGCCAAGAGCGATGAGCGCAGCACAAGAGCGGCCATAGAGAAGCAGCAAACTCGAAGCGTCTACGCTCGAATCGGGCCACCATAGTGTGGCGACTGAAGCGAGAGTGGCATGAAAGGCTTGCGGGTATCCGGCGAATGCGAAGGCATCGTCTACAGGCGGCTGGACCACGTCCATTGTTGCGCCGTTGCGCAAGACCGAAGAGAACATCCAGAAATGCGCGGCGTTGTCCCAACCCGGCAGGAGGTTGGTCAGCACAGAAGAGGCGTCCCGGTGAAGGTATACGGGCGCTGCGCTGACGAAGGCCACCGTGCCTGCGATGAACGGCACGAGATCGACCAGCGAAGCCCGCGGAAGCAAGGCAAGTCGCGAGCTCTTCGCGGATGTCAGATGCCAGAGCCAGATGCCCGCGCAGGCGCTCGACGCCACGGCTACCGCGATCGTGATGCGATCAAGAGATAGCGGTGCCCACCACAAGACGCAGTTCCACCCCAGCACCGAGGTCCCGACCAAGAAGATTCTTTCGGAGATGGTTCGCCCAACCGGCAGCAAGAGCGCGACTGCGGCGACGAACACGGAGGCGCCAATGCCGACGAGCAGCCCGTGGCTCCGTGCAGCGATGACCAGCGCCCCTGAAGCGACAGCTCCACCCGCGGACAAAGCCAGGCGACCACCCGGTCGCTTGGTCCAGCTGTCTTCTACGCTGGCACGCCTCGTGCGAACATTCATCGCCGCTCCCCCCTGTTAGAGCGCCGTCGCTTCGATGCACTCATCGCGGCAGCATCGCGTCTTTCTTGGCCACGGCTCGGCCCAGTGTGCACAGCATCGTCACGGTTTGACGCCCGTTTGCGGAAACGCCGGGTTGGGTCTCGTTTCCGGGCCGCAGGGGAGGCGCCGGTGCCATTCAGAGCTGGGTGAGGACCTGTTCGCCGATGTGGCGCATCCCGCGCAGCACCGCCCATACAGTGAGGTGGTCGAGGGTGGTGCCGGGCGCCGGGTCCCAGTTGGCGATGGCTGCCCACGTCACCGTCTGGTCACCCACGGCTACGGCGCCAACGTCGGCGCGGACGCCGGCGTCGGTCCCGGTCTTGTTCCAGAAGGCTGTAGGGAGGGCTAGGGAGGCGTGGTGGGCGATCGGGTCGAGACCACCCTGCTCGACGAGGGCGGACCCGACCATCGACTGGTCGACGTTGGCCGAAAGCCACTCACGGACCAAGTGGTCAGCGCCGGGGCCGGCAGCGGTGCCGCTGGCGAGTCGGCTCATGAGGCTGCTCAGCTCGGCCGCCGTGCCGGTCGACAGCGTGGCGGGGTGGTCTGCCTCCCGCACGTCGCGCACCCGGTCGTGCAGCGCCGTGGCCCGTAGTCCGAGGGACGTCGCGCGCGCGGCGACCTCGGCCAGCCCGACACGCCGGAGAAGGACGTTCGTCGCGAGGTTGTCGGAGACCGCCCCGACAAGAGCCGCGACGTCGACCAGAGGCAGGGTCTCGACGGAGAGGGTGTGCCACAGGCCGGAGTCGCCGACCCACAGATCGACGGTGCGGGTCAGTGGCTCGTCGGGCGACAGCTCACCCGCGGCGATGGCTCGGGCCGTCTCCACGAGAAGGAGCACCTTCCCGACGGATGCCGTGCGCAACGGTTCGTCCGTGCCTGCCACGCCCAGCGGCATACCTGATCCGTCGCGGACGCACACGGACCACGTCACCCCGCCCGCTTGTGGAAGCTCGAACTCCATGTCAGACAAGGGATCCGAGCCACTTGAGGAGGGCGGCATTGACCTGATCGGGGGCCTCCTCTGTGAGGAAGTGCCCGACGCCCGGGATCTTCACCTGCCGGTAGTCGCCGGGGACGAAGGCTCCGGAGCCGTGGGTGGCGGCGGCAATGACACAGCCGTCGTCGGTGCCCTGCAGCTGCAGCACTGGCACGCGGATCGCGTGGCGGATGCGCCGCATGAACAGAGGCCCGTCGGGGCGGACCGAGGAGCGTCCGAGCCAGCGGTAGTGCTCGGCGGCCGAGTGCGCCACGAAGGGAATCATCATCGCGTCGCCGTAGCGCTCGACGTCCTCGCGCTCCGGGTACGAGCCGAAGGGTGACGCCCACGAGCGCAGCAGGTTCTCGACGTAGGCGTGCGACTTCACCATCTCGCGCTCGGGCACGAACGGCTTCTGCAGGGCGGCGATCCATGAGGACGCCCGGCGCTGCTTGGCGTCCGTCCACGTTGCGTGGCGCATGATGCGCGGATGCGGCATCGACAGCGACGCGACGGCCCGCGTCACGTCGCGGCGGAGGACCGGCATGCACCAGGCCACCCATCCGCCAAGGCCCTGTCCCATGACGACGGCGTCCTGCTCGCCGAGGGCGCGGATGACGCTGGCGGCGTCAAGCGTCGCCATGTAGGTGTCGTAGCCGCGCGGCGGTTTGTCGGAGCCCCCGTAGCCGCGCAGGTCCATGGCGGCGACGCGGTAGCCGGCGTCGGCGAGCACGACCATCTGGTGGCGCCACGTGAACCAGAATTGGGGGAACCCGTGCAGCATGAGCACGAGCGGGCCCTCGCCGAGCTCGGCGACGTGGAACCGAGCGCCGTTCGCGGAGACGTATCGGTGCTCCCAGGGCCCGTCGATGTTGACGAAGGCAGCGTCGACGGACATGGAGGGGGTCGGTCGGGTCTCAGACGTCGCGAGACGGGTCGGGCTGAGCGGTCGGCGCGGTCGCCGAGGCAGGGATGTCCTTGCGGTCCCACTCGGGACGCGCAGCGGGCACGACCGTGCCGGGGTGCTCGGTGGCCGACTTGAGCGCGGCGACCGTGGTCTGGGCCTCGGCGATCGTCTTCTCGGGCGTCGGCTTGACGGTCTTCATCTTGCGGACGCCCAGCATCGCGAGGACTCCGGCAACGACCAGCATGAAGACGGTCACGATGAGGAAGCCGAGCCAACGGGGCAGGCCAAGTGCCTCGATGCCCTCGGCGATGGTGATGAAGATGAAGTAGACGGAGTAGAAGACGATGACGCCCGCTGCCGCGAGCAGTCCGCCGCCGACCCCCGCCTTCTTGACCTGCACCGAGACCTCGGCCTTGGCCAGGGCGATCTCACTACGGACGAGCGTCGAGATGTCCTGTGCTGCAGACGCGACCAGCTGGCCGAGTGTCCGCTCCTGCCGGGGATCCGTGCTCATGGCTCACTTCCTCGGTGCTCGATGTCGGCGCGGGCGCGCCTTCGGTTGCCACCCTACTGTGCAGTCCGGTCGGTCCCGGCCCGTGGTTGGCGGCTCGCGTGCCTCATACCCATCCGCCGGCAAGTGGGAGCTTGGGTATGCCGTGTCGCTAGGGCGCCCACGGAAGCAGGGCTGGTGCCGGATCGAGGATGTAGAGATAACGGATCCAGACCCACTGGCTCCACAGGCCGATCGCGGCTACGACGCCGAATGCGACGAGTCCCGCGAGCCGCTTCCCCCAGGTCAGCAGGACGACATGAAGGCCCACGAGCAGGGGGGCGGCGAGGAGCAGGTAGCGCAGGATTCCGGGCGTCAACGGAGTCACCAGCACCACGAACGCCGTGTAAGCGATTCCCCACACGGTCAGCTCGGGCGGCCAGCGCACGTGCCGGGCTGCTCGCGTGACGAGGAGCAGGACGACTGTCAGCGTGACCGCCAGGGCGATTACGCCTCCGACGCCCAAGGTGCGCGCGAGTCCCCCGAACCAGCCGAACTCGAACGTACTCAGCATCGACGAGGCGCGGGATACCCCGGAAAGTGCCCCGTTGGCGCTCTCGGATCTCCCGCCACTCGACCCGGACAAACGCCCTGCGACCGCGTTCCAGAGGAACGGTGAGGCCAGCGACGCGATCGCGCACACGGCGACCATGACGTGGGTTGTCCAGTTGACAGTGGATCTACGTCGCGACCGCCACAGCATCACCCAGTGGGCGACGAAGACCGCGGCCAGCGGCGCGGCGACCGGCCGCGTGAACGCGAGCAGGATGACAGACGCGAGGGCCACCCAGTAGCGCCGGGCGACCGTCGCCCACAGCGTGGCGAGGAGGATGACCAGAGCTGCGGGCTCGCTGTAGGCCAGCCCGAAGAGCGGCGCCGAGACGAAGACGTTGAGGCTCAAGGCAGCCGCGACCGCCAGGCCGGAGCCTACGCACCGTCGGAGGAGGCCGTAGAGCAGCGCGGTGGCGACGCCCCCGAGAACCAGGTTGAGCAGCAGCGCCGCCGCCGGGAAGCCGAGACCAGTGATGGCCATGACGAGCCGCGCGGCCATAGGGAAGAGCGGCGGGAACGCCCACGTCCAGCGGTCGTTGTCGGAGCGAGCCTCTCGCGCCGTTGGATAGCCATCGGTGGCGATGCGCTCGTACCACTGGCCGTCCCAGTTGGCGAGGACGCCGCTCAGCCCCGGGGAGGCTGCAGACGTGCTGTGGACGAAGTAGGTGTTCGGGCGACCGAGGGGGTTCGCGGCACCGCTTGCGGCCTGTGAGCTCGACGCAAACCACAGCTCCCCCAGGTTGAGGGCGCGGAGTGCCAGGTAGCCGACGACGAGTGCCAGCGCGACGGACGCGCGACTCCAGCTCCATGGCGGCCTCGCCAGCCTGTGGCTCACCTGCGTCTCCCGTCTCGGTGTACGCGGCAGGATAGCTCTGGGGAACAGGCGACACCGGATGGCCCGCCGCAACAGCAGCGTCGGCCTACGGCACGTCCTGCCCCTTGGCTTGGCGGGGGTTTCGTCCGTCAGCCCCCCGATGGGTGTCCGGCACGCCGTTCTGTACCCGACGGGCGCTCTCGTTCAGCTCGAGGAGGCGGTAGTGGCGGTTGCGCATCCGCAGGACGGCCGTTGCCAAGAGGCCCGCGATGACACTCCCGCAAAGGACAGCCAACTTGACGTGCTGGTCGCGCTCGGTGCCGGGGCCGTACGCCAGCTCGCCGATGAGCAGGCTGACCGTGAACCCAACGCCCGCCAGGAGGGATAGACCGAAGATGTCGGTCCAAGCCAGATCCTGGTCGAGCTCGGCCCGCGTGAACCGCGCCACCGCCCAGGTCCCGCCCATTACCCCCGCCGTCTTGCCCGCGACGAGCCCCACGACGACGCCGACGGCAGCTGGGTCACGCAGCGCCGCCGCGAGCTGTCCTCCGCCGACGGTGACTCCCGCCGCGAAGAACGCGAAGACCGGCACGGCGACGCCTGCTGAGAACGGCCTGAGCCGGTGCTCGAGTCTCTCGGCGAGTGATCGGCGGGCTGGATCGTCTTCAGCCTCGCGGTTCACCGGCACCAGGAGGCCGAGAAGGACTCCTGCGACGGTGGCGTGGACCCCGCTCGCATGCACGAACGCCCACGCCAGCAGGGCGGGCACAGTGAGCACCACTGGATGGGTGATCTTGCGTTGCAGGAGCACGCGCCAGACGAGCAGCGGAGGCACGGCCCCGGCGAGCCAGAGTAACCCGAGCTGGTCCGTGTAGAAGACCGCGATGATCGTGATGGCAATCAGATCGTCGACGACGGCCAGCGTCAGCAGGAACGACCGGAGGGCACTCGGCAGGTGGCTTCCGATGACCGCGAGCACGGCCAAAGCGAATGCGATGTCGGTGGCGGTGGGGATTGCCCAGCCGCGAAGGATGCCGTCCGTCTGGGAGCTGTCACCGGCAACGGCAATGGCGGTTACGACGAACATCGCGGCGGGGAGCGCAACGCCGCAGGCCGCCGAGGCGATGGGGAGAAGGGCTCGCCGCCGGTCGGACAGGTCCCCTGCGATGAACTCGCGCTTCAGCTCGATGCCGGCGACGAGGAAGAACACGGCAAGCAGCCCGTCAGCGGCCCAGGCGCCGAGCGTCAGGTCGAGGTGCATCGAGGACGGCCCGACGACCGTGTCGCGCAACTTGGCGTACGCATCTGCCCATGGCGAGTTGGCCCAGGCGATGGCGGCCACGGCGGAGGTGAGAAGGACGGCGCCACCGACCGTCTCGGTGCGCAGCAGCTCGGTGACGTAGCGAACTTCGCGGCGCGACTGGCGCCCGAGCAGGGCTGGTCTTGCGGCCCGGTGCTGTTGGTCTGCCATGTCCGGCCTTTCGGGGTTGCGTCGTCGGACGCCGACCAGACTTCCCGGCACACCATCGGTCGCCAAGGGGAGCGGACCAGTCCCGATTGTATGGGAGAGCCGGCTGCGCGCTAGCGACGTTGAGTCGCGGACGCAGCGCCCTGAGGCCAGACCTCTCGGTGTGCAGAAATGAAAAGTCTTGCCACGCGGTCAAATCGGACTTATCAGACAACCACCTTTTGGGTGTGATTGAGGGTTCTACAGTGAGCTGGGGAGGGGAGCCCCAGATGACATTGTCTTAAACCTTTGGGGGCACGATGAACGAGAAGCCCGCGGGCTGGTACTATGTCGGCAACAGCAATCTGCGCTATCGCGACGACTATGGGTGGACTGAGTTCTACATGGACACCACCGATCCCCGAGCACGGGACTGGCCGCCTCCGGAGCCTAGGGCGATGCTCCAGCAGCTGCGGCAGGACGAGAAGCGGGCAGCCATCGCGACCCCGAGGCGGGTGCTATCTTGGCGCCGCCGTCGGGGCCAACGTCCAGCCGGCTGATCTTGGACAGCCCATCGTTCCTTACGAGGTCAGCGCACGCGTCCGGACGTTCGTCGTACTGCTGCGGACATAGCGGACAACGTAAGGCACGGACCGGCGAGCAGACCTACTGCTGTCATCACCGACAGGTCGCTGTCCGCCGCGATCAGGGCGGTGAGGGCGAGGCTGCCTGCCAGCCAGCAGCACGCGGCGGTGGCTGCCTTCCCACTTGCCATCAACGCCGTTCCCGTCACCGCGGCCGCTGTGGCTACGACAGTTGAACTGGCCAAGGCGATCGTCACGACCGTGGCGAGCTCCGGGCTACGCCCGTAAAACAGGGGCAGCGCTAGTGGCGACAGCGCCGCGGCGAGCATGGTCGCGGCCGAAGCAACCAGTGTCACGCCGATGACGGCCCGCCTCAGGTGTCGGGCGAAGGCCTGTGCGTCTCGGCGAGCCCAAGTCTGGCTCAAGGAGATGAGGGCGGGCGTGGCGAACCCGCCGGCGAGCACTGAGGCCAGGCGGTAGTAACTGTTGGCTATCACGAAGGCGCCGACAGCCTCGAACTCCGGTGTCCCGCCCAACCTTCGCTCGAGGATGATCGGCGCGGCGTTGAGGGAGACCTGATATCCGACGGCTACCAGGACGAAGCCGATGTGCTCGACCCGGTCCGCGGCGCGTGTACCCGCGGCGTTCCTGGTTCTCTTGGGGGTGGCCGCACGTGCAAGCATGTCCGGTCCCTTGCTCGGGGTCCCCCGGAGCCGCGACAGGCCGAGGGCCCCCGCGAGGAGGATGGGCAGACCTATGGCGCCGCCGATTAGCGCAGGTGCCGCCGCGGGCATGAGAAGTGAACCGCCCACGAGCGCCAAACGTCCCATGGCCTCGGCCCCGAACAGCCACGCGTAGCTGCGCAGGTCGCCCTGCCCGGCCACCCTTCCTCGCACGATGCTGGCGACTACCCAGCCCCAGACGCCGAGCAAGGTTGCCGGCAACATGGCCGGGTAAACGTCTGCGGCCGGGGAGCCCGCCGCCCACAAACCGGTGACGACGGACACGAGGACTGCCATCGACAGCAGCCGGCGGCAGGGTGGGCCGATCCGTGGGTCTGTCCCTGAGCTCAACCGTCGGCTCAACAGCTGCTCGGTCGGCATGGCGAGCCCGTATCCGAACAAGGTCGTGGCCGTCCACGCCAGTGCGAGGCCGACGAACGGCTGAAGGCCGAGAACGCGTGGACCAGCAGCCAGCATTGCCACGACGGACGCTGCGACTGCGACGTTGCCCAGCGTCACATCACTGACACTGCGCCGCACCGCCCCCACGTCTGTCACCTGCGTCGACCCCTTCTCTCGGAGCAGCGTCGCGGCCTCCGCGGCCGATTGCGCCACCATAGACGGCAGGCGAGTAGAGCCCCCGAATTATGCGGGTCTGTCGCTTATGCCTGCTCATGTGACACCTGCTCGGTAGCATCACGCGAGTGACTGGATCAGACGTACGAGCCGCGACCGCTCCTGACATTCGGGTGCGGAGGCGGGACGCCATCGAGCGCGAGATCGGTGCGCTTCTGGAGGAGTACTTCGACCTCGTCGAGCCCATGCCCGGGAACTCGTGCCCGCTGTCGGTACCCCTGTATGGCGCCGATGAGGTGCGAGGGGCGCTCGCGACGATGCTTGAGCAGAACGTCACGATGGGGGTACGCGTGCGCGAGTTCGAACGAGAGTTCGCGACGTTCGTTGGCTCCCGTCACGCTGTGATGGTCAACAGCGGGTCGTCGGCGAACCTGCTCGCGCTGGCCGTGCTGTCGAACACTTCGCTCCCCGGCGCCCTGCGGCCCGGCGACGAGGTGATCGTTCCCGCCGTGACGTGGGCCACGACCATCGCTCCGATCCTCCAGCACGGGTGTGTGCCGGTGCTCGTGGACATCGACCCAAAGACGTTGAACCTCAGACCGGATGACCTTTCAAAGGCATTGTCGAACCGCACCAGAGCCATCATGCCCGTCCACCTGCTGGGCAACCCGATCGACATGGCGCCCCTCATGCAATTCGCCGCGAAGCACAGCCTCTGGGTCATCGAAGACACCTGCGAGTCGCTCGGAAGCTCAATCGACGGGCGGATGGTGGGTTCCTTTGGCCAGTGCGGGACATACTCCTTCTATTTCTCGCACCACATCACGACGATCGAGGGAGGGATGCTTGTCACGAACGATGACCGGATCGCCGACCTTGCCCGCTCGATCCGCGCGCACGGATGGACCCGAGACATGGTCAAGCGGACTGACGTCGAGGCGGCCAACCCCTGGATTGACCCGCGGTTCCTGTTCGTCAACGTCGGCTACAACCTGAGGCCCATGGAGTTGCAGGCGGCCTTCGGTCTCGTCCAGCTCAAGCGCCTGGACTCGTTCAATGCGAGTCGACGAGCCAATGCCCAGTACCTCCTCGCCGCAATGAGCGATCTGTCGGAGCACCTTGAGTTTGTCACCGAGCAGCGCGGCGGGCGCAGTACGTGGTTCGGCTTCACGGTCATGACCGAGAGCGGCGACGTCCGACGCAGGCTGAGTGCGCACCTGGAGGCGCGGGGGGTGGCAACCCGCCCCATAGTCGCCGGCAACCTTGCCGTTCAACCGGCGTTCCGGGACAACCCACACAGGACCGTGGGTCATCTGGGCGGTGCCACTCAGGTCGGCGAACGGGGTCTTTTTGTCGGCAACCACCCGAACCTGAGCCGGCAGCAGCTGGACCATATCGTGGCGTGCTTCCGGTCCTTCTTCGCCGACGCCTCCTGAACCGTGACTGCAGAGACCGGTCCAGCAGGCCGAATCCTTTGGGTGCACAGTCATTTTCAATTGCCCACAGGGGGTACCAAGTACATCTTCGAGGTCGCCCGCCGCATCGCAGCTGAGCGATCGATCGAGATGCTCGTAGAGTCGGCCTCCCCGCTGTGGCGCGAGCGCTATGCAGAAGCCGGGATTCCGCTCCACGAGGTGGGTGGCCGAACGTCGACGAGCCTTGGGTACTGGGCGCTGTTCCCGTTTCACCTTTGGCGTGATTTCAAAACTGTGGGGCTGCACGCTGCCAGCGCCGACGTCATCGTAACGAGCTTCTTCCCCATGCCATGGCTCGCGGGCCGGGTCGCTCGGGACAAGAAGGTGAGGCACGTTTCCCTGTGCTTCGAGCCCTTCCCGTTCTTCCACGACCGAGAGGTCATTGGCATGTACCCCGTTCCGAAACGATTGCTGCTCAAAGGGCTTCGTGTCGCCTACGGCCACCTGGACCGGGCGGGTATTCTCGGCGCCGACTCCGTGGTCACACTCAACGAGTCGACGCGACGACAGATCGAGGTCACCTACGGTCGTTCCGACGCGATTCCTGCGTATGCAGGTGTGGATACCGAACTTTTCCGACCGTATGCCGCGGACGAGGTGGCTCACCTGACCGCTCGCTTCGGGCCGGGGCCGTGGATTGTCCACTCGACGGACTTCTCGCCGATCAAGCGAACCGACCTCGCGCTCAAGGCCTTTGCAGCCTGTGCCCAGTTGAGTTCGACGGCAGGGCTCCTGGTGACCAGTACCAGACAGGACCCCTCCGCAGAAGGGGCGATGCATCGCCTTGCCGAGTCGCTTGGTATAGCCGACCGTGTCGTCTTCGGGGGGTTCCTCCCTTTCGAGGATCTCCCCCGGGCGTACTCCATGGGTACGGTGCTGTTGCAGACCGGCACGTCGGCCGGCTCGGGCGCCACGACGATGTCCCTGCCCGTCAAGGAAGCCCTGGCATGTGGCACGCCCGTCGTTCGCAGCGGGGTCACGGACGAGGACGTCGAGGAGGGAATCAGCGGATACCTAGTCGACCCGACCGACAGCGCGACGACGGGAGCGCGACTGGCGGAGCTTTTGGCCGACCCCGCTAGAGCTACGGCGATGGGGATGGCGGGCCGGGAGCGTATCAAGCGGACCTACACGTGGCCTTCTGTTGTCGACGCCGTCCTCGGAGCCGTGAGGTGAGCCGCCGCGCGCTCATCACAGGGGTGAGCGGGTTCACCGGACGTCATCTCGCAAGACAGCTCGTGGCGGCTGGGTGGGCCGTCACCGGCACGGTGCGGAGTCGCGCTGCAGGCGTCCCGGGGGTCGACGAACACGTGGTGGGCCTGGATGAGTGGGCACGGGTTCGCGAATTGGTCGAGAGCTGCAGGCCGGACGTCGTCTACCACCTCGCGGCCATCGTCGACACCGTGACCACGCCAGACCTTCATATGCTGTATCGCACCAACACCCTGGGCACGGCGTCCGTGCTGGACGCGGTCCTGGCGAGCGGCCTCCATCCGCGCGTCCTCTTGGCCAGCTCGGCTTTCGCCTACGGACTCGTTGCCAATGGCGGCGAATGCGTCGCCGAGGACACGCCTCTGAGGCCGCTCACGCCGTACGGCGCGTCCAAGGCTGCTGCGGAAGCCATTGCGCTCCAGTGGTGGCGACAGACGGGCATCGACCTCGTGGTCGCCCGGGGCTTTCAGCACACGGGGCCTGGCCACGTCGGCGCCTACGCCTTGGCTGACTGGGCCGCTCAGCTCGCGAGCGGAGCTACAACCCTCGAGGTGGGCAGCCTTGACGTCGTTCGTGACTATCTCGACGTGCGTGACGTCGCCTCCGCCTACGCCGCTCTCGCGGAGCATGGACGGCCCGGAGAGGCGTACAACGTCGGCAGCGGCGTGGGCAGGACCATGCGTCAGATGCTCGATGGCCTCGTCACCGCCTTCGGCCGGCGTGTGGAGATCCGCAGGGCCGTCGGAAGGTTTCGGGCAAGTGATCAGCCGGTCTTCGTCGCCGACATCACGCGGCTGACCACTGATACCGATTGGACCGCTGCCTACACGCTCGACGAGACCATGCGTGACCTTGCAGCATCGGCGACTGCGACCACGACGCCAAAGCCGAGATGACTGATTTGCACCATTGCGACGACACCTCGATGGGTAGGCTGACGAGGCGCCCGCCCGCCGCCCGGCGCCAGTATTCCTGCGCCACGAGTACGAAGGATGAGAAGTGACGAAACGTGCCCTGATCACCGGCATCACCGGGCAGGACGGTTCCTACCTGGCCGAGCTCCTGCTCTCGAAGGGGTACGAGGTGCACGGGCTTATCAGACGCGCTTCGACGTTCAACACCACGCGAATCGACCATCTGTACGTCGACCCCCATGAGTCCGGCGCCAAGCTCTTCCTCCACTACGGAGACGTCACCGACGGCTCCCGTCTGGTGACGCTGCTGGCGCAGGTCCGGCCGGACGAGGTCTACCACCTCGCGGCGCAGTCGCACGTGCGCGTGAGCTTCGACGAGCCTGAGTACACCGGCGACACCACTGGCCTCGGAACCATCCGCCTGCTCGAGGCGATCCGTATGATCGGGCTGGAGTGCCGCTTCTACCAGGCTTCGAGTTCGGAGATGTTCGGAGCGGCGCCCCCGCCGCAGAACGAGGAGACGCCCTTCTACCCTCGCAGTCCCTACGGCGCGGCCAAGGTCTACAGCTACTGGGTGACGCGCAACTATCGCGAGGCCTATGGCATGTTCGCCGTCAACGGCATCCTCTTCAACCACGAGAGCCCTCGTCGCGGCGAGACCTTCGTGACGCGCAAGATCACGCGGGCCGTCGCCCGCATAAAGGCCGGGCTGCAGGACGATCTGTACCTCGGCAACCTCGACGCGGTGCGTGACTGGGGGTACGCCCCAGAGTTCGTCGAGGCGATGTGGCTGATGCTCCAGCACGACGAGCCTCGCGACTACGTGGTGGCCACCGGCAGCGCGTACTCGGTCCGTGACTTCGTCCAGTTTGCCTTCGACCACGCGGAGCTCGACTGGCAGAAGTACGTTCGCTTCGACGAGCGCTACCTGCGACCCACCGAGGTGGACGCCCTCATCGGCAACGCCACGGTGGCACGCGAGACGCTCGGCTGGGTGCCGAAGGTCCACACGCCCGACCTCGCGCGGATCATGGTGGACGCCGACATGGGTGCCTTGGAGACTGAGGGCTCGCCGTGGGTCCACCGGGCGTGGGCGCATGGCTGAGCGGGGAGCAGTTCTTGCCGTCGTCCCGACTCTTGGCGAGAGGCTGGACACGCTCGGCCCGGCACTCGCCAGTCTGCGCGCCCAAGAGCGGGTCAGCACGACCCTCGTGGTCGTAGCGCCCCCAGCCGCTGAGGAAGCGCGGGCGATCGCCCAGGAGCACGGTGCCGTCCTCGTCGACGACCCGCGACGGGGGCTGTCCGCCGCGGTCAACGCGGGCATCGCTGCCGCCAACGGCGAGGCGTACTTCTCCTGGATCGGCGACGACGACGAGCTGCACCCCTCAGGGCTAGGCACCTTGGTCGACATGCTCGAGCGCGATCATGGTGCGGTCGTGGCCTTCGGTGCCTGCGACTACATGGACGACAAGGGAAAGGTCTTCGCGGTCAGCCGGGCCGGCCGCTGGGCCAGACGGGTTCTGGCCTGGGGCCCTGACCTCATTCCGCAGCCTGCCTCGCTTACCCGCCTCTCCGCCATGAGAGCGGTCGGGCCCTACGACGAGGGCCTGCGCTTCGTCATGGACCTCGACATGTTCCTACGGCTCCGCGCCCAGGGTTCCTTCATCAGCACCCAGCAGCGCGTCGCCAAGTACCGGTGGCACCCGGACGCCCTCACAGTTGCCAACCGCGACGTGTCCATCTCCGAAGGCGACACCGTGCGGCGCCGACACCTGCCCCGCGCCGTCCGCCCACTCGCGTTCGTGTGGGAGCGTCCAGTGCGGATCGCCATCAACCTCGTCTCGGACCAGCTGTCCAAGCGTGCCCGGCAGCGGCGCGCATGACGGAGACCGGCCGCGGGCGGCTGCAGCGCGACGCCCCGTTCTACGTCGCGGGGCACCGTGGACTCGCCGGGAGCGCGATCTGGCGCCACCTCGAGCGCGAGGGCTTCAGCGGTCTCGTCGGGCGCTCCTCGGCTGAGCTCGACCTGCGCGACCGCGACGCGACGTTCGAGTTCTTCGAACAGACGCGGCCGCGCTACGTCGTCATGGCGGCCGCCAGAGTCGGCGGCATCCTCGCGAACAGCACGCGCCCGGTCGACTTCCTCTCCGACAACGTACGCATCCAGGTCAACGTCCTCGACGCCGCCCATGCGTACGACGTGGATCGCCTTCTCCTGCTGGGCTCTTCGTGCATCTATCCCAAGTTCGCGGAGCAGCCGATCAAGGAGTCGTCGCTGTTGACGGGGGCGCTCGAGCCGACGAACGACGCGTACGCCATCGCCAAGATCGCCGGTGTCGTGCATGTGCAGGCGATGCGACGCCAGCACGGCCGCTCGTGGGTCAGCGCCATGCCGACGAACCTCTACGGCCCCGGGGACAACTACGAGCAGGACTCCTCGCATGTGCTGGCAGCCCTGATCCGTCGATTCCACGACGCCCTCGAGATCGGCGCGACCACCGTCACCAACTGGGGCACCGGCTCTCCGCGCCGCGAGTTCCTCCACGTTGACGACTTGGCCTCCGCGGTGCTCCACGTCCTCGAGCACTACGACGAACCGTCACCCATCAACATCGGCACCGGGCGCGACCTGACGATCCACGAGCTGTCTGGGTTGGTCGCCGAAGTGGCGGGCTACGCCGGCGACATCGAATGGGATGCATCAAAGCCGGACGGCACCCCTCGCAAGCTGCTCGACGTGTCGCGTCTCGAGGCGCTCGGCTGGCGATCCAGCATCGAGCTGCGTCCTGGGGTGGAACAGGCCTACGCCTGGTACGCCGACCACGCGGCCACAGCGCGCCGCTAATCCTGTTGGGCGGCGGAAGGTCGGCTCCGTCCGCCCCGGATCCCCGTCATTCGCGAGGTTGCGAGGTGTCCGACTGGGCGTCGCGCGCCTCGGCCTGCAGCCGGAGCAGGGCCGCGTCCTCGGCGATACGAAGCAGCTTCTTCTCTAGTCGTCCGAACTCGGCCGTGAGCTGGATGAGGATGAGCAGCAGCCCGAGGAAGCCGATGAAGAAGAGCAGGTTGAGGGGGATCGCGACGCCGGCCACGCGGGCCGCCCAGTCGAGTGCGCCCGGAGCGAGGGCCATGACGGTCGTGATGACGCCGACGAGGGTCCACGTCACGGCGAACCGGCCCCGAATATAGCGTCGCCGGACCATCTCGAAGATGGTCAGCACGACGAGCGCAGCGCCCGCGACGGCGAAACCGAATCCACCGGTCACGGCAGCGCACCCCGCACGACCGGCTTCGCCCGAACCATGCCCAGGAACACCGTCGCCACCGCACGACCGGCGTAGCCGATCGACGACACGGTGCCTTGGCTGGGGCGCCCACCGACGCGCTGGCGCATGACGACACCGGTCTCACTGACCCGCAGGCCGGAGCGACGGGCGAGCACGAGCGACTCGACCGTGTCGCCGAGGTACTCGCAGGGGTAGTGGTCCGCGAACAGCTCGATGGCGGGCCGGGAGAAGGCCCGGAAGCCGGAGGTCGAGTCGGTCAGGACGTTGCCGACGACGCGGCTCATCAGCCCAGCGACGATGCGCATGGCGACGCCACGCACCGGATGCAGTTCGTAGTCGGCGCCCGCACCGAACCGGCTGCCGATGACGATGTCGGAGCACGTCGTGGCCTGGATGAGAGTCCGGGCCTGCGCCGCGATGTGCTGGCCGTCGGAGTCGACCTGCACGACGACGTCGTAACCGTGGGCGGCCGCGTACCTGAACCCCGTACGCATCGCGCCGCCGACACCCATGTTGAAGGGGTGTCGAGCGACCTTGACAGGAAAGAGATGCGCGATGGCAGCCGTGTCGTCGGCCGACCCGTCGTCAACCACGAGCACGTCGCACTCCGGAAGGCTCTCGAGCACCTCTGAGAGAACCATCGCGATGGCCGCGGACTCGTTGTAGGCGGGCATGACGACCAGCACGCGTGGATCGGTCGCCCACCCGCCCTTACGGTCTTCCTTCGCAGCCATCGTCCCCCCAGAAGTCGTGTCGTCCGCCCCCCGGCGGATCGCGTCCGCGCTCATGGTGCATCGCACTCGTCGCTCTTGTCCGGCGAACGGACAAATCGGCCTCAACGGAACAAGCTAAATGTGCGAAGCGGCCTTGTACGGTGACCCCGTCGCCTAGGCTCACGGCGTCTGCGACTCGATGAGGCCCTGCCGGGACTCTTCGAGAGCTCGAGCCAGAGGTACGCGTACGTCGAGGGGGACCACATGCGCGAGGCAACACCGCCACAGGCGCCCCCGGTGCGCGAGGGGGTGCATCAGCGCACCAAGGCTGCCGCACCTGTGCGACTCTTGGTGCTCGCGCGCACCTGGCTGCTGCGGTGGTGGGTGCCGTTGTCGATCTTCGCGGCCTCACGCGTCGTGGACACGGTCTTCCTCGCCCTGGCCGCGCAGGACCAGGTCGCCCTCACACGGACGCGTCTCGACTACTACGTGTACGAGCCGACGCCTGCGGACCCCGGCTACCTCGGGATCGTGTCCAACTGGGACGCTCAGTGGTACCGGCGGATCGCGACGGATGGTTATGAGCTACCGACACCCGGCGCGAGTGCCGCGGACACGCGAAACACGCTGTGGACCTGGGCCTTCCCTCCGGCGTACCCGATGGTGGTCCGTCTGCTCATGTCCTTGACGAACCTGTCGTTCCCGGTCGCTGCGACGATCGTCAGCTGTCTCGCTGGCGCGGCAGCGATGATCCTGCTGTACCGACTCGTGCACCGCACGGGCGGCGCCTTCCTGGCGACGGCGACCGTGCTCTTCTCGTCGTTCTTCATCAGCGCGCCTCTCCTGCAGATCGGCTACAGCGAGTCCGTCGCCCTCCTGTTCCTGATCGCGGCGCTGAATCTCGTTGCAGACCGGCACTACCTGTGGGCGTCGGCTGCCTTGCTCGCCCTCTCCATGACGCGGATCGTGACCCTCCCCTTCCTGCTCGTGGTCCTCGTCCACGGCTACCTCCGCTATCGCTCCGAAGGTGCCTTCTGGCGGTCACGGCGCAGGGAGGCCGCCTCGCTAATCTTCCTCGGCTTCATGAGCGTCTTCGGGCTCGTGTCGTGGATGCTGCTGGCATCCCTCTTTATCGGAACCAAGGCGGGGCTCGCGCGAAGCGAGGGCCAGCGCAGCCTCTACCTCGGGTGGTTCGAGGACGCCTACCACCTCTTCGGCGTGGGCGGCCCCGTCCTCATCGCCGTCTTCCTGGCGCTCATCGCACTGCTCATGCTCAGCCGCACCGGCAACGCCTGGGCTCCGGAGCTTCGAGCGTGGTCGGTCGCCTATCCGGCCTTCCTCTTTGCGATGACCCCGATCCTTCCGGCGGTCCTGCGCTACCTGATCCTGACACCGACCCTGCCGGTCATGCTGGCCGCTACGCCCAAAGAAGCTACCCGGCGCAACATGATCTGGGTCGGCGTCGTGCTGCTAGTTCTCGTGCTGTGCCAACGCTGGTATGCGGCCAACATCATCGTGGTGTGGACCACCGAGCTGCGGCCCGCCCCCTGACCTCCTTGGATGGCTGCGGTCCTCGCAGGCGAGTCAGCGCGTGAAGAGGCTGTAGCCGGCAACGGTTGTGCCCTGCGTCATCCCGGCGGCGACGGCCATGCGCGCCTGCGCCGAGCCGGGGCGCGCCACGACGATTTCTGCGCCGGCAAGGGCGCGTTCGGCGCCGACCGAGTCGCCCCTCATGAACGCCAGGTATGCCGCCTGGTCGGCTGTCGGGAACGCGTCCAGCGGGTTGCTTGCCCACACCTTCGCACCGGCCGCGGCGAGGGACTCCGCAAACGGCTCTGCGACGAGCGTGACCTGCCCGCTGGTTGCCGAAGCGACCTGTGCAGCTTCGTAGTCCGAGGCCTGGAACTGTGGCGCCCGGAGTGCGAGCACGGCCGGGATCGCCATGAGGAAGGCGACGAGAGCCACAGCTGTCGGAGTTCGCCACTCGCGCTTCGCGGGGACCGCCGGCATCAGGCCGTCGGCACCCCGTGTCGCGCGCGAGCGGGACACGGCGGCCGGAACCTCGAGGAGGAGCACGAGCCAGATGCCGTGGCGCGCAGCACTCACCGTGGCGACAGCAAGGCCTCCTGCTGCGACGTACTCCCACGTCGGCCGGCGGCGACTGAACGCCATCGCGCCAAGGACGACCACTGCGAGCACGAGCAGGATGTCGAAGGGGTTGGAGAGGGTGAGCCGGCTCCACATTCCCGAGTCGTCCCTGGTCGCCTCCCCACCGAAAACCCGGGCGTAGTAGCTCGGGGCCCGCAACAGTCCCGGGTTGAGGCACGTAGCGGCCAAGACCGCGACGCCCAAACCAACTGTGCTGAAAGGGAGCCGGCGTAGCCGAGAGAAGGTGAGGTAGCAGCCGAGCACCGCGACGCCGGCCAGCACGGCACCGTGCAGATTGCTCCACACTGCGACGAGGGGGACGCTCCACCAGAGTGCAGAGGAGGGGCGCTCGTGGTCACGCCTGATGAGGACGAGCAGGACGGCATACGGCAGGAGCGAGAGCAGCTGGGCGCGGGCGATGAGCAAAGGCGGAGCGGCGCCCACGGCGACGGCGACGAGCGCCACAGAAGTCGCGGACGGCCCAGCGCCCCACCGCACCGCATTCGTGGCCAAGGTCGCCAGGATGGCGGCCACGACCACCACCTGGGCCACGACCACGCCCACACTGCCCGCCTGGTGAAGCAGCGAGAACACCACCTGTCCCAGTGCGGTGGTGTTGACCCAGTCATCGGAAGGGGCTGCGGCAAAAGGGATTCCATTCGGAATGGCACGCGTCGAGCGGATGTCGTCGCCGAGTGCTGAGAGCCACAGGGCGTCGGACCCGATGACCGTGAACCAGGCGGCGGCGAGGGTCAGCAGCCCGATGACCACGAGCACGCCGAGGGCCGGCGGCCGCTGCACCGAGGTGCTGTCGGGGCGGGGACGTTCGGACAACGGTCCTCCGGGATGAGTGGGCGGGTCGCCTGCAGCGCGTGTCGAGCAGGGGCTCGGCACGCCCCAACCGTGCCACCTAGAGGTGTCCGAAAGGAGAATTTTGGGATTCAGATGACAAGTTCAACCATTTTCGAGACGCCACTTGTGCCGCCACCTAATCTTCCTTCAGCGGGGGGCACATCGGGTGGCCCTGCATCACCGGGAGGAACCCTTCACCATGACCAAGATTGCAGCCAAGATCCAGACCAAGGCTTCGACGATGCTCGACCGCGAGCGCGGCGCCACCGCAGTCGAGTACGGCCTCATGGTCGCGCTGATCGCTGTCGTGATCATCGCCGCCGTGACCCTTCTCGGCAACAAGCTGTCCACGACCTTCAACAACGTCGCGAGCCAGGTCTGAGCGTTTGTCGCGGGCGCGAGACCGAGGGGACGGTCTCACGCCCGCGACGCTGGCGCGGGCGTGTTACAGACAATCACCAACAGAGAAACCAGCCCTTCGGGGTTAATAGTCAGGGAGAACAACATGACCAAGCTCGCCGCCAAGATCCAGACCAAGGTCGCGTCCATGCTGGACCGTGAGCGTGGAGCCACCGCTGTCGAGTACGGCCTGATGGTCGCGCTGATCGCCGTCGTGATCATCGCCGCCGTCACCCTGCTCGGCAACAAGCTCTCGACGACGTTCAACAACGTCGCCGACCAGGTCTGACACCGAGTACGAGGTCCGGGCCGCGGGGGGCGCCGGACCGCACGACAACTGCGAGGGGAGGGGTGATCGGGCATGGCCAGAGCTGAGCGGGGCGCTTCAGCCGTGGAGTTCGCGATCGTCCTTCCCGTTCTGTTTGTCGTCATCGCCGGCATCGTTGACTTCGGTCGCTACTTCTTCGCGCAGATCGAGGTTACGAACGCGGCTCGCGAGGGGGCCCGTGTCGCCATCGTCACGCGTGGTCCGACTCCCGATCCCGTTCCAGTGATCACTGACCGGGTCAAGGCCGCGCTCCCGAATGTGGGGGCGGCCTCCATCACGATCTCTCCGATCAGTACCTGCGCGACCGGGTCCACGGCGGACGCCTCGGTCAACGTGCAGGTGCCGTTCAGCTGGATCGTCATGGGACCCGCCATTCGCATGGTGCGTGGCACCTGGTCTGGCAGTCAGTTCGTCTCCTCGACGGGAGTCATGCGATGTGGTGGGTGAGGTTGCGTCGCCGGATGCGGCGAACCAAGGAACACGGGGCCGTGGCGACCATCGTCACGGTCCTGCTCGCAAGCGGCGTCATCATGGGCATGCTCGCTATCAGCGTGGACGTCGGTGCCATCATGTCCGAGCGTCGACAGCTACAGAACGGTGCCGATGCGACCTCGATGGCCCTTGCGAGAAGTTGCGCAAAGAGTCTGGCCGAATGTGCGTCGGACTCGAACGCCGTGACCTCGCTGAAGCCGCTGGCCAACGCGAACGCGAAAGACAGCAGGACCACAGTTGCGAGCGTCTGCGGTCACAACGTCGCGGCACTCACCCCGTGTGGCGTAGGAAACATCTCGGATCTGGGCAACTGTCCTCCCTCGACCCTCGCGGCCGGCGTTACCTACGTCGAGACGCGCACCGTCACGGAGACAGCTTCTGGGGCATCGTCCCTGACGACGCCTTTTGCTCGCGCACTGACGGGAAACCCCGCGGGCACGACAGTGAGAGCGTGTGCGCGGGCTGCTTGGGGTCCGGCAGGAAACACCGGCGCCACGCTCCCGCTTACCATGGGCTACTGCCAGTGGGCGAACGCGACGAAGGATGCGGCCGGCGTTCCCGGTAAGAGGTACGCACCGAGCCCGCCCTACTCGACGGCCCCGTTCGACAAGAACACCGACGTGCCGAGCGAGATCAGCGCTGGAAACTATCCTGTCGCGATCCTGGCCCACGACAGTGCTGAGAACACCACAAACGTCTGCGGCGTCAATGCAAACGGCCAGGACTACCCGGGTGGGTTCGGCTGGACTGCTGCCAACGAGCCGTGCGACGCCTCCTTCAACTCCACCGGAACGGTCGGCGGCGACACCGGTTCGCTCCCCAGTAACTGCAAGGACAACGCGGACCTCGCCCGCTATGTGGGAACCGAGGTTGCCCTCCCCATCGCCATCTCGGCCAGCGGCACCGGGTCGAGCTCCGTCTTTGAGCTGGAGGGGATCGCAACCTTCTTTCTCGCCGGATTTGTCAAGGTCGCGGCCGCACAGCCGGACCAGTCTTACGCGAAGTACAAGGAACCGTCCGGGCTGTGTACAGGGAAGTGCAACGGCTCCGTCACCTACATCTGGGGCTGGTTCACGACCGGGATCCTGCCGGCAGGCACCGTGATCGGCAGCGGACCATCCCGCGGAGCCACCGTTGTGGCGCCCGCCGGCTGACCACACGAGAACCATCATGAACTTCTTCTCTGGGGGGACTCCCGAATGAACCGTCGAGTAATCGCCATCGTCGTGGCGCTCGCCCTGGCCGTCCTGGGGGGCGCGCTGGTCATCACGTACGCGCGAAACGCGGACGCCCGTGCCATCGCCGGCGAGTCACCCGCTCCGGTGTGGGTGGCTCAGGGACCGATCCGCTCCGGCACCAGCCTCAAGGACGCCCAGCGCACCGGGCTTATCGCACAGACCGCCGTCAGCGCCAAGGCCCTGCCGGTCGGGGCGCTCCAGGAGATCAATGCGGACAACAACTCGCTGCTGGCCCTGTCCGACATCGCCCCGGGGGAGTTCCTGCTCGCCGCACGCTTCGGCACGACTCTTCCGGGCGTCAAGGCCATCGACATTCCCAGCGGGATGCTTGCTGTCTCCTTCAGCCTTTCGGAGGCGGCCCGCGTCGGGAAGTTCGTCACCCCCGGGTCGCACATCGCGCTCTTCCAGACCTACACGATCAAGGATCTGACCGATACGCCAGAAGCGAAGGTCATCAACGCGAACGGCGTGAAGGGAACCAGCCTGCTGGTGCCCGACGTGCTCGTCATCGCCATGGGCGACGCGCCGCTTTCGGGCCAAGCGGCCCAGCCGCCCGTCGAAGGCCAGCCGGTGACCGCCGCGGGAGCCAGCGGCGGCTACCTGATCACCGTTGCCGTCAAGCCGGCCGATGTTGCTTCTCTCATCCACGCCATCAAGAACCGTGACCTCTACGCAGCGCTCCGTGGGTCTGACGTCAAGCTCGACCCGTCCAACGAGGTCACGGACCTTCAGCTACGAGACGCGGTGACCAAGCCATGACCATCCTCTGGGACTTCGACCCTGCTGCCCTCGACACCTACCGCTTCGCCCTCGGGGGTGACGTCCTTCCTCTCGACTCGGCGCCGCGCGTGAGCCGCGCGCTCGAGGAGGACCGGAACCAGGCGCTCGTCGTCATCGGTCCCGACATCAATCTCGACCAGGCCTGTGAGCTGGCCGAGCGCGAGCGCGTCGACCGGCCCGAGCTCGGTGTCATCCTGCTTCGCCACCGGCTCGATGTGACCGCGCTCGCGCAGGCGCTGCGTAGCGGAGTGCGTGAGGTGGTCCAGGCCGATGACCAGAACGCCCTTGCCGATGCGGTCCGCCGGTCGCTGTCGCTGACGCAGCAGCTCACCGGGCACGGCACCCAGGTCGGCAGCCGCGACGGCAAGATCATCACGGTCTTCAGCGCGAAGGGAGGGGTCGGCAAGACGACGATGTCGACCAATCTCGCCGTCTACCTCGCGTCGGTCGGCGCGAAGACGCTCCTCGTCGACCTCGACCTCATGTTCGGCGACGTCGCCATCAGCTTGCAGCTGCAGCCCCATGGCACGGTGCGCGACGTCGTCGCGATGAGCGGTCATCTCGACGACCAGGGCGTGCAGTCAGTCGTCACGCGTCACGAGCCGAGTGGACTCGACGTCATCGCCGCGCCGCCGGACCCGGCCGATGCCGAGCGTGTCCCGTCGCACGTCGTCATCGAGCTGCTCCGCGTCGCCAGGGGCCAGTACGACTACGTCATCGTCGACACGCCGCCGTCGTTCACCGAGCACGTGCTCGCTGCCTTCGACGTCAGCGACCTCACCGTGCTCATCGCGACGCTCGACATTCCTGCGGTGAAGAACCTCCGCATTGCGATCAACACTCTCGATACGCTCGGTGCCTCGAAGGAGGCGCGGACCATCGTGCTCAACCGCTCCGACGCGAAGGTGGGGCTCAAGCCCGACGACGTCGAGACGGCCCTCAAGGCCGAGATCTCGGCGAACGTTCCCAACAGCCTGACGGTTCCGGCCTCGGTGAACCGCGGTGTCGCACTGGTCCTTGACGACCCGCGCAACCCGGTCTCGCTCGCCATCCGCGACCTCGCTGACCAAGAAATCCGCCGCCGCTTCGGTGAAGACCTCCAGAACGGTGCCAAGCGTGGCTTCAGCCTGTTCGGAGGCAAGCGATGAGCAACCTGGCCGAGCGCCTCGACCGGGTCCGTCAGGCAGGCCAGCTCAGCGAGCCCGCATCTGCCAACCAGGCCCAGGCCCAGGCTCGCGCCGCGAACGGTGAGCCTGCTCGACGCCGTGGAGTGGACCCGTTCGCCGATGTCAAGGAACGCGTCCACCAGGCGCTCGTGGGCTCATTGGGGCCGCGGCTCTACGACCCGAATCTCAGTGAGAGCGAACTCGCCACGCAGGTTCGCACCACGCTGCAGCAGGTCATCGACTCGGAGCAGACCCCGCTGTCGCACGCCGACCGCACCCGTATCGCGCAGGACGTCTCCGACGACATCCTCGGCCACGGACCCCTGGAGCCCTATCTGCGTGACACCGAGGTCTCGGAGATCATGGTCAACGGTCCGGAGGACATCTACATCGAGCGTTCGGGCAAGATCTTCCCCGTCGACGCGAGGTTCTCCGACGAGTCCCACCTGCGGCGCACCATCGACAAGATCGTCGGTCGCGTCGGACGTCGCGTCGACGAGTCGAGCCCGATGGTTGACGCCCGCCTCCCTGACGGCTCGCGCGTCAACGCCGTCGTGCCACCGATCGCGCTCGACGGCTCGATGCTGACGATCCGAAAGTTCTCGGCGGATCCATTCACCGCCGCGGACCTGATCTCCTTCGGCACCTTCACGCCCAACGTCCGCGACTTCCTCGACGCCTGTGTCAAGGGTCGCCGCAACATCATCATCAGCGGCGGCACCGGCTCGGGCAAGACGACGACGCTCAACGTGATCAGCTCCTTCCTGCCACACGACGAGCGCATCGTCACCATCGAGGACGCAGCCGAGCTCCAGCTGCAGCAGCAACACGTCCTGCGGCTCGAGGCACGACCCGCCAATATCGAGGGCCGCGGCCTGGTGTCCATTCGTGAGCTGGTCAAGAACTGCCTGCGTATGCGACCCGACCGCATCATCGTCGGTGAGATCCGTGACGGCGCAGCCCTCGACATGCTGCAGGCCATGAACACCGGCCACGACGGCTCGATTACGACCGTGCACGCCAACACGCCGCGAGACAGCCTCGCCCGTCTCGAGACGATGGTCCTCATGGCGGGAGTGGACCTGCCCGTGCGAGCCATCCGCGAGCAGGTCTCGGGCGCCGTCGACCTCATCGTGCAGCAGTCACGCCTCAAGGACGGCTCGCGTCGCATCGTCGCGATCTCCGAGGTCGTCGGCATGGAGTCCGACGTCATCACCCTCCAGGACATCTTCACGTTCGACTATGGCGCCGGTCGTGACGAGCACGGTCGGTTCCTCGGTGGGCTGAAGCCCACCGGCATCCGGCCCAAGTTCACATCCGACCTCGCAGACGTCGGCGTCGAGCTTCCGGTCTCCCTCTTCGCGCGGTCGATGGCATGAGCCTCAGCGCCCGACGCCTCCTCAGCGGGCTGGCCGCCTTCGTGGCCGGTCTCGTCGTGCTGCAGCCAGGCGTGGCGCAGGCGGCCGACCCGGTGACCGTCGGACTGAGCAGCGTGAGGGCCAGTTCAACAGGCGGGAGTTCCGCTCTCTCCGGCGTCATCACGATCAACAGCAAGAGTGATGCGCGCATCCAATCGGGCGGTCTGACGGTGAAGGTCGACGGCGCCACCTTCCCCGTGTCGCTCCGGCAGCCGCAGAAGGTCGAACGGCAGGCGATGCTGGTCATCGACACCAGCGGGTCGATGGGCGCCCAAGGCATGAACACCGTCCGCAGTGCGTCCGCCACCTACCTCAAGACGGTCCCGGCCGACGTCAAGGTCGGGGTCGCCGCGTTCGCCAGCACCGCCGGGGTCGACCTCAAGCCGACGCTCAACCGAGCCGCGGCGCAGCGCGTCATCAACGGTCTTGCCGCCCGTGGCGACACCAGTCTGTATGCCGGTATGCAGAGCGCCGCCACGGCGCTCGGAGCGACCGGCGACCGCAGCATCGTTCTGCTCAGTGACGGCGCCGATACGGTCGCGACGGATAAGGCGAAGGCCCAGCGCGACGCCATCACGAAGGTCAAAGCCGGCGACATTCGCGTCGACGTCGTGAGGTTCAAGTCGAACGAGCCCGACGCCACCGCTGCCCTTCAAGCGTTCGCCCGAGCCAACGGCGGTTCAGTGGTGTCCGCCGACGATGCTGCCGGTGTCTCCGCTGCTTTCGCGTCCTCGGCCCGCGCGCTCAACCGTCAGGTGCAGTTCACGGTCACCATTCCCAAGCCGCTCTGGGGAATGCACCGCTACGACGTGGCAGGGGCGGCGGGCACAACGCGCTTTACGTTCAGCCGACAGATCAGCTTCACAGCGGCGACCCTCCCTCAGGCACCGGCTGCACCAGCGGCCCCGCCGCAGCAGCAGGGCCAGGCATCGGCCGTTGGGCTCGGCGCCGCCATCACCGACTCGACGCCGTTGATGGCGGCGGGGCTGTTGGCGCTCGCCCTCTTCGTCGTGCTGTCCACCACCCTAATGCCGAGCCTGGACACCAAGCGGGAGCGTCGCCTCGCCTCGATCGACGCGTACGTCGGCGGAGACATCACGACCCTGTCGCGCAAGGACATGAAGGCGGCACAGAGCACCATCACGGCACAGCTTCTCGACATGGGCGACCGGGTCATGAAGGACCGCAAGTCGACGAGCAAGACGATGGCCCTCATCGAACGAGCGGACCTGCCGTTCCGGGCTGGCGAGTGGCTCGTGCTCCGGATCGTCGCTGTGATCGTCGGCGCCGCACTCGGACTCGTCTTCGGTGGCGAGACCAAGCTCTTCGGAGTGGTCCTCGGGTCCCTGCTCGGACTCGTCGCCATGCCGGCCTTTCTCCGGATCTCGGCCGCACGTCGGGCCAGCAAGTTCGAGGCGCAGCTGCCCCAGATCCTGCTGCTCGTGTCCACCAGCCTGCGCAGTGGTTTCGGGCTCCCACAGGCACTCGAGGCCGTCGCCCGTGACGCCGCCGAGCCGGCTGGAAAGGAGTTCAGCAGGGCCTTGGCGGAGACGCGCATCGGGACCGACATCAGCGATTCGTTGGAGCGTGTCGGACATCGCATGGAGAGCAAGTCGATGCATTGGACGGTCATGGCCATTCGCATCCAGCGCGAGGTCGGTGGCAACCTCGCCGAGACGCTGAACACCACCGCCGGCACGCTGCGTGAGCGGGAGGCCCTCTTCCGGCAGGTGAGGACGCTCTCCGCCGAGGGACGACTGTCGGCGTACATCCTCATCGCTCTGCCGATCTTCCTGTTCTTCTACATGATGCGCGCGAACTACGAGTACGTCGCCCTGCTGTGGACGACCACGCCGGGCATCTTCATGAGCATCTTCGGCCTCGTCTCCCTCGGCATCGGCATCGTGTGGATGCGCAAAGTCGTGCAGATCGAGGTGTGAGATGACGCTGAGCTACGTGTATATCGGTGCGGTCCTGGTGGGTCTGGGTCTGCTTATCGCAGTGCTGAGCATCAGGTTCAGCCCGGGCGAGCCCCGCGGCGTCGCAAAGTCGCTGATGCTCATCGAGAACACCGTCGATCGTCGCAGCGTCGTCACGACGGAGCTCGCCGCGAAGGACCGCCTCGTCGCACCGATCCTCGACCGGACCAAAGGCCTCGCCCGGGCGCTGTCGCCGGCCGGCACTGACGAGCGCTACACCGCGATGCTGGATCAGGCAGGCAACCCCGCCGGATGGACAGTCGAGCGCTTCCTCGGCGTCAAGGGCGCGGCCCTTCTCGTCGGAGTGGTTCTCGGCGCCTTCTACGGTCAGTTCCAGGCTGTGAGCATCGCCTACGGCCTGGGGGGCGGGGTTGCCCTCTTCTTCCTCCCGGACCTGCTGCTCAAGAACGTCGCCCTGCGCCGCCAGGAGGAGACGAGCAAGGGCCTCGCCGATGCCCTCGACATGCTGAGCGTGTGCGTGGAGGCAGGCCAGGGCTTCGACGCGGCTTTGCTCCAGGTGGCCCGCAACATCGAAGGCCCGATCTCGGGCGAGTTCGCGCGCGTACTCTCCGAGATCCAGATCGGCAAGTCGCGCGGGGAAGCGTTCTCGTCGATGGGCAACCGGGTCACCCTGGCCGAGGTGAAGAACTTCGTCAGTGCGATCGTCCAGGCCGACCGACTCGGGCTGCCGATCGCGGGCGTGCTGCGCGAGCAGACCGCGAACATGCGCCTCGTGCGACGTCAGAAGGCAGAGGAGCAGGCGCAGAAGGTGACGATCAAGATCCTCTTCCCGCTCATGTTCTGCATCCTGCCCGCACTGTTCATCGTCATCATCGGCCCGGGTGGCATCCGGATGATGCAGTCCCTCTGACCGACGAGATTGCCGTGGCTGTCGCAACTCAGGCGAAGGAGCTTGGCCGCGTCGGCAAAGATCGCCTGTCGCCGGGCGACCGCATCGGCTGGGTGCTGCCCTCGTGCATCCTGGTGCTCTTCACCCTGAAGCCGCTCGGCCCGGTCAAGGACCCGGATGCCTTCTGGCACATCGTTGCGGGCGAGCACCTGTGGCAGACAGGCCGGTTCGTGCTCACGGACCCGTTCGGCGCCGCCACCGAGAAGACGTGGATCCTCAACCAGTGGCTGCCCGAGGTCCTGATGCACCGCGTGTACGCGCTGGCGGGGCCGCCGGGCGTGGCCTGGCTGCTCTGCTTGGGGTCCGCACTGGTCGGTCTTGCGGTCCTCGCCTCCTGTCGGCGCCGTGCTTCGGCCCTGGTGACGGCGCTGGTCGCCGCCGTGGTGTTCGTCGCCATGGCCGGAAGCCTTTCGCCGCGTCCCCAGCTCGTCACCTTCGCGCTCACCGCAGTCGCGACGAGCGCTTGGTTGCAGACCCGCCGGGACCTGCGGGTGCGCTGGTGGCTGGTGCCCATGACGTGGGTCTGGGCCTGCGCTCACGGGATGTGGTTCCTCGGACCCGTCGTCGGTGTGGGCGTCGTCATGGGTCTCCTCGCCGAGCGGCGCATCGACACGAGGACTGCTGCCCGGCTCGGCCTCGTGCCGCTGTTCTCGGTCGTCGTGGCGGGGCTCACGCCCGTCGGCCCACGCCTGTTCACGTCTCCGTTCCAGGTCGGGGGCGTGACCTCCATGATCAGCGAGTGGCAGCCGCCGGGGCTCGGCGATCCCGGCGTGCTGGCGGCACTGGCGCTCGTCGTCCTCGTCGTCGTCGACCAAGCCAGGCGCGTCGCCAAGGAGTGGACCACGGTGCTCCTGACGCTGTTCGCGCTGGTACTCGCGCTGTCTTGGGCGCGCACCATCGCCATCGCCGCTGTCATCCTGGCCCCTCTTGCAGCTGTGGCGCTGCAGCGGTTGACCCGGCAGGGTCAGGTGGCGGCACCGCCTCGACGCGAGGCTTGGGCTGTCGGGCTGGCCGGCGCGGCTGCCCTGGGCGCGTCCGCCGTGCTCGCCTCCGCTGTCGCCGCTGCTCCCGGAATCGGGCCCAACGCGCTGGACACTGCGCTGTCGCGCATCCCGGCGGGCGCGGTGGTCTGCAACGACCAAGTGGACGGGGGCTGGCTCATGCTCGAGCACCCGGGACTCAAGCCGACGATGGACACCCGCGTCGAGCTTTACACTGTCGAGCACATCCAGCACTATCTGGCCTTCGTCGCCGCGGGTGAGCGGTGGCAAAGCTATCCCGACGAGGTCGGGTGCACGTATGCCGTTCTCCCGAGTGCCGCGAGCGTGACACCTCGCCTCGTGGCCGAGCAGCGCTGGGCGGTCGTCGACCGAGCCGGTGGCTACGAATTGCTGAAGCGCTGACGGATGCAGCCCGAACGCCATGTCGAGCAAGAGGCCGAGCGGATGTCAAGTACGACGAAGCTCTCTGCCGCAGAGAGCTTCTCGGTACTCGAGGTCGGACCAGGGGTCGGGGCTGGGGCTTCCCGGTCGCTCGCTGACGTCGGCCGCGCCGCCCTCTGGATCGCCCTGCCGCCTGCCCTCTGGATCCTCGTCGGCAGCAGGATCTCCACGTTCGGCATGGATTCGGCGCACGCGTACTGGAACGTCTGGCGCGTCGGGCCGTACACGCTCCCGCCAGGTTCACCCGACGCGTTCAACTACACACCGGCCTTCGCCCACCTGATCTATCCCCTCGCGCTCCTGCCCTGGCCGGTGTTCCTCACCGTGTGGACGACGCTGCTCCTCGCCGCCCTCGTCTGGCTCCTCTGGCCGCTTGCGCCGCGTTGGAGATGGCTCGCGCTCGCGTACGTTACTCCGCCGGCCCTGCTCATCGGCAACATCGAGGCCTTGCTGGCGATCGCAGCGGTGGTCGGTCTGAGGCACCCGACCGCCTGGGCCTTCCCGCTGCTGACCAAGGTGACTCCCGGGCTGGGCCCCGTGTGGTTCGCCGTGCGTCGAGAGTGGCGTCAGTGCCTCTCGACGGCCGCTGCAACCGTCGCTCTCGTCGTGGTGTCGGCGGCCCTCGCACCGTCGCTGTGGAGCGAGTGGTGGCAGTTCCTGGCCGACGCACCGACCCCACCGACCCAGCACGGATACCCGGCCTTGTGGCTGCGGTGTCTCGTCGCGTTAGCCGTTGTCGTCTGGGGGGCGCTCAAGGGCCGTCGAGGTGCCATCGCGGTCGCGATGGCCATGGCGATGCCCTTGTGGTCGAGCGGGGTGCTCATAGTCCTGGCCGCGCTTCCGCGTCTGACGCAAAGGTTCCCGGCCCCCGCAGGGGAGTGAACCCGGCTGTATACCAATCCGCCCATATGCCCCACGAACTGTCGGGCCAGCAGCGATGATCGCCCGGTGATGAGCGACACGAAGGGCGCCGAGACTGCGGCCGAGATGGGCTCGGACGCCCATCACGTGCGAGCGACGCAAGACGCGGACGTCGCGCCGCGACGGGGTCCGCTCCCGCTCGTCGTGGCCCAAGCGCTGCCTGGTCTGGTCGTACTCGTCGCCGTCGTGGAGGTCGCACGTCCCATCGGCGACCCCGACACGTTCTGGCACCTTGCAGCGGGTGACCGGCTCTGCGACTCCTGGACCTTCAACGGGCCCGATCCGTGGAGCACGATGTCGACCCAGCCATGGCGTCTGCACGAGTGGCTTCCGGAGCTGCTCATGAGCGTTGTGCAACAGATGCTCGGGCTCCCCGGCGTCGCATGGCTGCTTCCCCTCGGTGGTTCGGCGATCGGCCTGGCGCTCTGGCGGGCCACACGCGCGCGCGCGTCGCTGCTCGCCTCCGCAGCCGTGACATCCGTCGCCTTCCTCGCGATGAGCCAGAGCCTGTCTCTGCGCCCCCATCTGCTCACCTTCGCGTTCGGTGCGGCATTCACGTCGGCCTGGTTGCGGTCCGCCGCAGACGGGCGTCCCCGGTGGTGGCTCATCCCGGTCACCTGGCTGTGGGCCTGCTCCCATGGCATGTGGTTCATGGGCGTCGCCATCGGGGTGGTCGCCCTGACCGGCATCGCACTCGACCGCTCAGTGAGCCGGCGACAGTGGTTGCGGCTCTCCCTCGTGCCGCTCGGCTCCTTGGCGGCCGCGGCCGTGACGCCGACCGGACCGGAGCTGCTCCTGTCTCCACTCGCCGTCAACGAGACGACCAACTTCATCGAGGAGTGGCGGCCGCCCTCGCTGCACCAGCCCGGCTTCCTCGCCTTTCTCGTTCTCGCCGCCAGCGTCCTGCTCGTGTGGGCACGTTCGCGCCGCCCAGCCCGGTGGACGGATGTCGGGCTCGTCGGACTGTCAATCGGGCTGGCCTTGCTCTACAGCCGGACCGTCGCCCTCGGAGCCGCCGTCATCGCGCCGATCACCGCCGCTGCGATCCAAGAGCTGCTGCCGAGTGACCGGGAGCCCACGACCCGCCGAGAGACCATGCTCACGCTCGGCCTCACGGCAGTCGGCTTGACCATCGCGGCACTCCTCCTGCCGGCGAGGGCCGCGGCTCCCGCATGGGGTGCGACGGACCTCAACAGCAGCTTGGATGCACTTCCCCAGAACACCGTGGTCTGCAACGACTATGGCCTTGGCGGCTGGCTCATCTGGCGCCATCCGAACCTCCGTCCGACCATCGACGGGCGCGTCGAGGTGTACTCCGCCGAGCATGTGAAGGCGCATGTCGACTTCGAGAGAGCCGCGCCGGGATGGCGGACGTATCTCGAGAGCACGATGTGCCCGTATGTCCTGCTCTCGAACGGGCAACCGGCCGTCGATGCCCTGGTCCGGCAAGCCGGTTGGACGGTCGAGCAGCGCGGCTCGGAATACGTGCTGCTCCACGAGCCACGCTGACCCGCGGTAGCCGGCTGAGGTGCCGCACCTGACCGTGTGGCACGCTTTGGCTGCGCCGTTTTGTCCGTTGTGCAGTGAAATGTGCGATTCTGAATCGCGTTCGCCTGCAAGGGTTTTCGCGTTCTTCGGATGATTCGTCCGCGTTCGTGCACGCTTGGCCCATGTCATGGGTGACAAGCGTCGGAGGCCTGGCCGTGCACGAACGGCTCGCGCACCGCGACAACGCCCTGAACGCGGTTCGTCTCCTCCTCGCGGGGTTCGTCGTGGTGGACCACTCCTTCAAGGCCGCGACGGGGGAGTCCGGTCCGTGCCCCTATCTCGGCGCATTCGCCGTCGACGCGTTCTTCGCGATCTCGGGATACCTCATCGCGGGCAGCCGGACGAGGATGGGCCTGCGACCGTTCCTGTGGCGGCGAGCGCTGCGGCTGCTGCCCGGCTACTGGACCGTCCTGCTGTTCACCGCCTTGCTGGTGGCACCGATCTCGACGACGATCACGCGGTCCGGCTACGACTGGACGAGCGCGGCCGGCTATGTCGTCCACAACGCGCTCCTGGTCACCACGCAGATGGGGATCGCCGGAACGCCCTCAGGTGTCGTCTACCACGGTCTGTGGAACGTGTCCGTCTGGAGCCTGCTGTACGAGGCGGCCGCGTATGTCGTGTTCGGCGGGCTCATCGGCATGGCATGGTTCCGTGCCCGAGCGGCCGTGTCGGTGTGCGCACTTCTCCTCGTCGGCGTCGTCGTGTAGTTCGGCGCGGGTGCCGGCCCGGACTCGCTCCGGGACCTGACGAGACTGTGGTCCTTCTTCGCGGCCGGTGTGCTGCTGTGGTTCGTCCGCAGCGAGCTGCCGGACGGTCGGTGGGCAGCGGTCACGGCTGGTGCGGTCGTGACGATTGCGCTCCGGCTCGACGACGCCTGGTACCTGGGGCTGACACCGTTCCCACTGGCCTTCCTTCTGCTGTGGCTCGGCGCCCGAGTGCCCGTGCGCCTCGGTGCGCGGAACGACATCTCCTACGGCGTCTACCTCTTCGCCTTCCCCTTGCAGCAGCTCATGGCTGTCGCTCAGGTCCCGCGCGCCGTCGGGTCCTTCTGGTTCGCGGTGCTGTCGATCGCGGTCACGATCCCCGTGGCGTGGGCGTCGTGGCTCCTCGTCGAGAAGCCCTCCATGCGGCTTCGGCGTCTCGTACCAACGAGGCCACGTTCCGCCGGGCCACCGCTGCTGTGGCCGCGGCCGGCGTCGCGAACCCTTTGAGCCAGTAGATGGCTCCGAGGCTCGGTTCAGATCGGCGGCACAACGCACTGCGGGCGCACCGGAAGAGAGTGCGCCCGCAGGAAGCCGGACACGACGGGACCGGCGAGGTCGAGAACGATCAGCCGGCGCTGACGGAGTCGAGGTCGGTGACCTTGGACTCGAGAGCCTCGAGCAGGTCGGCCAGCTCGGCGCGCCGCTCGGCCGTGACGTCGAGCTCGCCCTCGGGAGCGATGTCCTGGGTGAAGACGAGGCCGGTCGAGCCGACGACGTCGGCCTTGACGTGCTGGAGCACCTTGGTCAGGTCGGCAGTGGCGTCGGAGGCACCGGTCCAGCCGTAGCCGACGAGCGCGATCGGCTTGCTGTCCCACTCGGCGAAGAGGTAGTCGATGGCGTTCTTGATCGGCGCCGGGAAGCTGCGGTTGTACTGCGGCGTCACGACCACGATCGCATCGGACTCGAAGACCTTTGAGGCCCAGTCCTTCGTGTGCGGCTTGGCGTAGTTGCCGTTCTTCGGCATGTCCTCCTCGTCGAAGAAGGGCAGCGTCGACAGGTCGAGCAGCTCGACCTCCCAGGCGTCGGCAGGAGCCTGTGCGGCGACCCACTCGGCGACCTTCGGGCCGATGCGGCCGGGACGGGTGCTGGAGACGATGATGCGCAACTGGTTCACACTTCAACCAACTATCACGAAAATCCAGGCACTCGAGGACCGGCCGTGCTCGGCGTGTGGCCTCTGTCACACCCGGATTTCGTATGCCGTCCGCGTCCGGCCCTGTCAGGGCCGCGACCCCTTGCGGTGGCCTCCACTGCGACCGCCGCGGCGCCCCTCGTCGAGCACCAGCTCGATGAGCTGGCCCGAGATCCGCGTGCCACGGAGCCGCTCCCAGGCGCCGTCGGGCAGGGTCGCGGGCAGCTCGACGAGTGAGTGGTCGGCGCGGATGTCGATGTGCCCGAAGTCGGCTCGTCCGAGGCCGCCCTCGTTGGCGATGGCACCGACGATCTGACGGGGCTCGACGTGCTGTCGCCGGCCGACGGAGATCCGGTACGTGGCGAGCGGCCCACCCGAGCCCCCGCGGCCGCGGTCACGCCGGTCGCCCCGCCGGTCGTCGCGTCCGCGCCCACCGGAGCGGTCGTCACGCCGGTCGTCACGACGATCCCCGCGCTGCCGATCGTCGCGGTCGAAGCTGCGACGGGCCGGACGCTCGGGCTCGGGCTCGAGCAGCATCGGCTCGTCGCCCTGCAGCACGACAGCCAGGGCGGCGGCCACGTCGGCCTCGGGCACGTTGTGCTCGTTGACGTAGTGCGCGATGACGTCGCGGAAGAACTCGACGCGGTCTCCCGCGAGGGCCTCGGTGATGGCGTCGTCGAACCGCGTGAGGCGCGTCGCGTTGATGTCGTCGACCGTCGGCATCGACATCTGCACGAGTGACTGCCGCGTCGCCTTCTCGATCGCCTTGAGCAGGTGGCGTTCCCGCGGCGTGACGAACGAGATCGCGTCGCCGCTGCGTCCGGCACGCCCGGTGCGGCCGATGCGGTGGACGTAGGACTCGGTGTCGGTGGGGATGTCGTAGTTGACGACGTGGCTGATGCGCTCGACGTCGAGCCCGCGGGCGGCGACGTCGGTGGCCACGAGGATGTCGAGCTTGCCGGACTTCAGCTGCTCGACGGTGCGCTCGCGCTGCGCCTGGGCGACGTCACCGTTGATCGCCATCGCCGAGAATCCGCGCGCCCGAAGCTTTTCCGCGAGCGTCTCGGTCTCGTTCTTCGTGCGGACGAAGACGATCATGCCCTCGAAGTTCTCGACCTCGAGGATGCGCGTCAGGGCGTCGACCTTCTGCGGGTAGCTGACCGTCAGGTAGCGCTGCGTGATGTTGGGCGAGGTGGTCGTCTTCGTCTCGACGGTGATCTCGACGGGGTCGGTGAGGTACTTCTTGGAGATGCGGCGGATCTGTGCCGGCATCGTCGCCGAGAACAACGCGACGTGCTTGTCGTCGGGGGTGTCGGCGAGGATCGTCTCGACGTCCTCGGCGAAGCCCATCTTCAGCATCTCGTCGGCCTCGTCGAGCACGAGGAAGCGCAGCTGGCTGAGGTCGAGCGTCCCCTTGTCGAGGTGGTCCATGATGCGTCCGGGCGTGCCGACGACGACGTGCACACCGCGGCGCAGCGCACTCAGCTGCACGCCGTACGCCTGGCCGCCGTAGACAGGGAGCACGTGCACGCCGGGGAGGCGGGCGGCATACCTCTCGAAGGCCTCGCAGACCTGCAGCGCCAGCTCGCGCGTGGGCGCGAGCACGAGCGCCTGGGGAGCCTTCTGCCGGAGGTCGAGCTGGCTGAGGATCGGCAGCGCGAAGGCGGCCGTCTTGCCGGTGCCGGTCTGCGCGAGACCGACGACGTGGCGGCCCTGGAGCAGCGCCGGGATGGTCGCCGCCTGGATCGGCGACGGGTGCTCGTAGCCGACGTCGCGCAGGCCCTTGAGCACGCGCTCGTCGAGTCCGAGGTCGGCGAACGTCACCTGCTCGGGCTGGTCGGGCTCGTCACGCTGCTCTGGTTCCGTCCCTCGTTCGCTCACCCCCCGACGGTAGTGCGTCGGGGCGGGTGAGCGACACGGGCGGGGGTCCGATCGACCGTCCGCGTATGCCGTCGATCCCCTTGCGTATGCCGTCTGCGTCCCGATCCTGTCGGCTCAGTGCTCGGCCACCCACCTCTCGAGCGCCTCGACGCGGGCGGCGAGGCCCGTGACGAGATGCTCGACGAGGCGGGCCTCGAGCTCTGATGGGGGAGCCGTCGGAGGGACCGTCAGGTCGGGTGCCGCTGATGGCGGGACCCCCACGTCGGTCGCGCTGATGCCGAGCCCGCGACGGACCAGGGTGCGCGCCAGGGTCGAGGGGCCGACGCCCATCTCGATGGCCCGTGCGGTCAGTGCCTCGAGCTCCTCGTTCGTGAGGCGGACGGAGAGGACTTTCGTGCGGTCGCCTCGCAGGGTGTCGGGAACTGGGCTGGAGGGAGCGCCGGCGCGGCGCTTGCTCGTGGGCATGGGGCTCCTCGGCGCGTGTGACGAAGTCATGCGTTGTCAGTGGTCGACTCTACAGTGAAGGCATGAGCGCAGCAGCCGCGATCGAGCCGAAGAGCCTGGTCGAGGTGCTGCGCTCGATGGCCGAGACGCTGCGCGACCTGACCCGCGAGTTCCCCACGTGGTCGCTGCCCGAGGCCGAGGTCGGGGCGGTCATCGGCCAGGCGCAGCAGGTGCGGCAGCTGAGCCACTCGCTGACAGCCGTGCTGGCGCGCGAGGCCGACTCGCGTGGACTCGGCTCCGACGACGGGCTCTCGCGCACCGACTGGCTGCGCAGCCAGGCCGACGGTGCTCTCGACGGGCCCGAGGCGGCCGCCGTCACGCGCGTCGGGTCGGCCATGAACGAGCCGCGTTGGGCCCGCCTCGCCGAGCGGGTGGCGGCTTCGGAGGTGCCGGTCGCGCACGCCGCCGCCATCGTCCGTCTCCACGACGACGTGGCGCGCATCGCCGACCCCGACCACCTCGCCGCGATCATCGACACCATGGTCGAGGAGTGCCACGTCCTCGGCCGGCGCGAGCTGGCCCGCCTCGTCGCCCACGCCCGCGCCACGCTCAAGCCACCGGCTGAGTTCGAGTCGGAGGAGGCCGGGCTGCGGCTCGGGCGCTCTTTCCGCAGGGTCCGCTCGTGCGCGGGCTTCTCGGTGTTCGAGCTGCGCCTCGACCCGGAGGGTGCCGCGATCGTCGAGTCGGCCGTCGACGCCCTGTCGGCGCCGCGTCCCGACCTCTGCCTCAACGGCGGCGTCGGTGAGGTCGACCCGCGCACACCGGCCACGCGGCGGGCTGATGCGCTCCTCGAGATCGTCGGCCGGGGAGTGGCTGCGCCCGAAGGGGTAACCCGTTCGCCGCGCACCACCCTCGCCGTCACGATGAGCCTCGAGGCGTTGTTGGAGCGGGTGCGTGGCGCCGGCCTGCTCGACACCGACGCCGCGCTGTCCGCGTCAGCCGTGCGCCGCCTCGCCTGCGAGGCGGGCATCGTTCCCATGGTCCTCGGGGCGCGGTCCGAGGTGCTCGACCTCGGCTACACGCAACGACTGTTCACACCCGCCCAGCGACGGGCGCTGGCCGTCCGCGACGGTGGCTGCTCGTTCCCCGACTGCACCATTCCGCCCCAGTGGTGCGACGCCCACCACGTCGTGCACTGGCTGTTCGGCGGCCGCACCGACCTGCTCAACGGCGCTCTCCTCTGCGGGCGCCACCACACGGTCGTCCACCAGCGGGGCCTCACGGCCACCGTCACGGCGACCGGCGTCACGTGGCACCTGTAGCGACCTCGCCCCGCACCCCGGTCAGTGCGGCCGGGGCCTGAGGCGCGCCCGGGGCCCGAGGCGTGCCTGGTGTCTCGGCGCACCCCATGTCTGGGGGCGCCACGCGTCCGGGGCGCGCCGGGCGACGAACTGCTGCGCGCGGGTCGGTGGAGCCGGGCCACGAGCAACGCCCGCCCCACCGACGAGGGTGGGGCGGGCGGCATACGTGCTCGGGCGGGTCGACGGCGACCCGGGAGGTCACTCCTTCGACATGCCCGTCTTGATGAGGTCCATGACCGAGCTGTCGGCGAGCGTCGTCACGTCGCCGACCTCGCGCCCCTCGGCGACGTCGCGCAGCAGGCGGCGCATGATCTTGCCGGAGCGCGTCTTCGGCAGCTCGCTCACGATCATGATCGAGCGCGGCTTCGCGATCGGGCCGATCTCCTTGGCCACGTGGTTGCGCAGCTCCTGCACGAGGTCCTTGCCCTCGCCGGGCTCGTCGGCCTCCTCGACGGCCTCCTGGCGCAGGATCACGAACGCGCACACGGCCTGGCCGGTCGTCTCGTCGTTGGCGCCGACGACCGCGGCCTCGGCCACCTTCGGGTGCGACACGAGGGCCGACTCGATCTCGGCTGTCGACAGGCGGTGACCCGACACGTTCATGACGTCGTCGACGCGGCCGAGCAGCCAGATGTTGCCGTCGGCGTCGTACTTCGCGCCGTCACCGGCGAAGTAGTACTTCTCGCCGAACCGCGACCAGTACGTCTCCTTGTAGCGCTCCGGGTCGCCCCAGATGCCGCGGAGCATCGACGGCCACGGCTTGGTCAGCACGAGGTAGCCGACCTGCTCGGGCGTGGTGAACGGCTTGCCCTCGTCGTCGAGGATCTCGGCGCTGATGCCGGGGATCGGCTTCTGCGCCGAGCCGGGCTCGAGGGTGGTGACGCCCGGGAGCGGGCTGATCATGATGGCGCCGGTCTCGGTCTGCCACCACGTGTCGACGATCGGGGCGCGGCCGCCGCCGATGTGCTTGTGGTACCAGAGCCAGGCCTCGGGGTTGATCGGCTCGCCGACCGACCCGAGCAGCCGCAGCGAGCTCATGTCGAACTTCGCCGGGATGTCGGCACCCCACTTCATGAAGGTGCGCACCGCGGTCGGGGCGGTGTAGAGGATCGTCACCTTGTAGTCCTGGACGATCTCCCACCAGCGGCCCTGGTGCGGGGTGTCGGGGGTGCCCTCGTACATCACCTGCGTGACCCCGTTGGTGAGCGGGCCGTAGACGATGTACGAGTGGCCGGTGACCCAGCCGATGTCGGCCGTGCACCAGTAGACGTCGGTGTCGCGGTGCACGTCGTGCACGACAGCGTTCGTGTAGGCCGTCTGGGTCAGGTAGCCACCGGTCGTGTGGAAGATGCCCTTCGGCTTTCCGGTCGTGCCGGAGGTGTAGAGGATGAAGAGCGGGTGCTCGGCCTCGAACGCGTGCGCCTCGTGGGTCGGAGCGGCCTTCTCGAGAGCCTCGTGCCACCAGAGGTCGCGGTCGTTCCAGGCGGTGTCCTGCCCGGTGCGCTTGACGACGAGGACCTTCTCGACCGAGGTGTCGCCGTGGTCGAGCGCGGCGTCCACGGCCGGCTTCAGGGCCGAAGGGGCGCCGCGCCGGTAGCCGCCGTCGGCCGTGATGACGACCTTCGCCTTGGCGTCGTCGATGCGCGAGTGCAATGCCTCCGCGGAGAAGCCGCCGAAGACGACCGAGTGCGGGGCTCCGATCCGGGTGCACGCGAGCATCGCGACGGCCGCCTCGGGGATCATCGGCAGGTAGATCGCTACCGTGTCGCCCTTGCCCACGCCGAGGTCGGCGAGGGCGTTCGCGGCGCGCTGCACCTCGGCGTGCAGGTCGGCGTACGTGATGTCTCGGGTGTCGCCCTCGGGCTCGCCGACGAAGTGGATCGCGACCTTGTCGCCGCGACCGGCCTCGACGTGCCGGTCGACGGCATTGACGCACGCGTTGAGCTCGCCGTCGGCGAACCACTTCGCGAAGGGCGGGTTGCTCCAGTCGAGCGACTGGGTGAAGGGCGTGCTCCACGTCAGGTAGGTGCGGGCCTGCTCGGCCCAGAAGCCCTCGTGGTCGGCGGCGGCCTTGTCGTAGAGGTCGGCCGTACCGTTCGCCTGGGCGGCGAAGTCGGGCTGGGGCGGGAACGTCAGCCCCTCGTGGACGAGGTTCTCGAGCGTCTCTTCGCTCACGGTGTCACCCTTTCGCATCGACGATGAAGCGGTCGCACCGGACCAGCGCTCGCGGCTGGCGGCATCTGCGACAACTCAAACGCAGGCTAGTTCGCCCATCAAGAGCCGAGTGAGGCAGGTCTCACCCCTACCGGTCAGTAGCCAGCCGAACGGTCACGGTCCGCGGGTGAGCGGTCACCCCAAGGTTCACCGGAGGTTCGGCCGCAGGCCTTCCGCTCAGTACGAACCGGGACGAATGTGGACGACATGGACAACTCACACCATCAGCTCACCCAGAAGCTCTCCTCCCTCCGGTCGTCACGACGCGCGGTGCTGCGTGGCGGTCTGGCCACCGGCGCCGTCGCCCTCGCCGGCACCTCCGTCGTGGTCGGCAGCCGCTCCAGCGCCGCGGCGGTCATCCCGTCCACCGACCCGTTCACGCTCGGCGTCGCGAGCGGCGACCCGGCCCCTGACGGCTTCGTCATCTGGACCCGCCTCGCCCTCGAGCCGCTGGCCGCCGACGGCCGAGGAGGTATGCCGTCCTCCTCCTACCAGCTGGGCTGGCAGGTCGCGTCCGACGAACGTTTCGAGGATGTCGTCAAGGCGGGTTCCGTTGCAGCAGAGCCGGTTTGGGCTCACTCTGTGCACGTCGAGGTGCAGGGTCTGCGCCCCGGGCGTGAGTACTTCTACCGCTTCCGCCTTGGCAAGCACCTCTCTGCGCCCGGCCGTGCCGTGACCGCACCCAGCGCCCTGGAGACACCGTCGTCGTTCGCGATGGCCTTCGTCTCCTGCTCGAACTTCCCGGCGGGCCACTTCACCGCCTACCGCCACCTCGCCGACGAGCGGCCCGACGTGATCCTCCACCTCGGCGACTACCAGTACGAGGGTGCCGGCAACGGGGTCGGCCGCGCCCACGTCGGCCCCGAGACCAAGACGCTGGCGGGCTACAGGCAGCGCTACGCCCAGTACAAGAGCGACCCCGACCTTCAGGCGGCGCACGCGGCGGCCCCGTGGCTCGCCGTCTGGGACGACCACGAGGTCGACAACAACTACGCCGGCGACATCCCCGAGAAGCCGGCCGAGACGCCGACCTTCCTCGAGCGGCGGGCAGCGGCCTACCGGGCGTACTACGAGAACATGCCGTTGCGCCGGTCGTCGGTGCCGAACGGCCCCGACCTCGACCTCTACCGCCGCGTCCAGTGGGGCCGGCTCGCGAACCTCCACATGCTCGACACCCGCCAGTACCGTTCCGACCAGGCTTGCGGCGACGGCTACAAGGACTGCCCGGACGCCGCCGACCCGTCGCGCTCGCTGCCCGGCATGGAGCAGGAGAAGTGGCTGCTCGACGGCTTCCGCCGGTCGCAGGCGCGCTGGGACCTGCTCGGCCAGCAGGTCTTCTTCGGCCGCCGCGACAACGACGCCACGGCGAGGACGACGGTGTCGATGGACGCCTGGGACGGCTACCCCGCCTCGCGGCGGCGCGTCACCCAGGGCTGGGTCGACGCCGGGGTGCGCAACCCCGTCGTCCTCACGGGCGACGTGCACGCGCACTGGGCGTCCGACCTGTACCTCGACTACGACAACCCCGGCGCGGTCGTCGGCTCCGAGCTGGTGACGAGCTCGATCACCTCGGGCGGCAACGGCTACGACAGCCCGACCGGCCAGCACCCGTGGGCTGCGTGGAACCCGAACCTCCGCTTCTGGACCAACCTGCGCGGCTACGTCTCGACGACGATCACCCCCGATGCCCTCACGGCGCGCTTTCGTTGCGTGCCGGTCGTGACGACGCCCGGCGCCGAGGTGTTCACGCGTGCCGAGTTCGTCCTCGACGACGGTGAGCGCGGTCTGCGCCAGACCGCCGACAACCCGCTGCCGGCGACGGCCGCCCGCCGTTCCGCCGTGGCCCCGGTGACGGCTGTGCCGTCCGACGCGCAGATCGTCGCCGACACCGTCCGCGAGGAGACCCACACCACCGGCTAGCCCTCACGGCCTTCATCGAGAAAGCAATCCCGTCCGCCCACATCCCATCGAGAAGGCAATCCGCCCGGACGGATTGCCTTCTCGATGGGTGTCGGGGCATCCGGCGGGAGCGGCTGCACCGAAGATGAGGTGTGGCAGAGAGGACCTATCGCTTCGTCATCGCTCTCGCCCGCGCCGGCTTCGCGGCGCTCGGGCTGCGCATCGAGGTCCGCGGCGCCGAGCACCTGCCGGTGGTCGGCGGTGCGGTGCTCGCGAGCAACCACGTGAGCTCGCCGGACTTCCTGTTCGTCGGGCTCGTCGGGCGCGAACGCGGCCGCTACGTGCGGTTCCTCGCCAAGCACGGCGTCTTCCTGCCACCGGTCGTCGGCGATGCGATGCGCGCCATGCGGCACGTCGAGGTCGACCGCGCGCACGGCGAGGTGGCGCTGCGGCACGCAGTGGAGTCGGTGCGTGCGGGTGAGGTCGTCGGGATCTTCCCGGAGGCGACGGTCTCGCACTCCTGGGAGCTGCGTCCGTTCCGCCCGGGCGCGGCTGCGGTCGCCATCTGGTGCCAGGTGCCGCTCGTGCCGGTCACCGTCTGGGGCAGCCATCGCATCGCGCGGGGACGCTCGGGCCGGTTCGCCCTCCGGCGGGGTGTCCCCGTCACGATCGTCGTCGGCGAGCCCCTTCGTCCGGCACCGGACGCCGACCCGTATGCCGTCTCGGAGCAGCTGCGCGCCAGGGTCGCGATGCTCCTCGACGAGGCGATGGCGGTCTATCCGGACCGCCCCCGGGATGACGCCGAGCGCTGGTGGCTCCCGCGATCACGTGGCGGCACGGCCCCGACCGTCGAGGAGGGGCTGCGCATCGACGAGGAAGGCATGCGACGCGCCGACCTCGCCGCCGAACGACGAGCCCAGCGCTCCCGCAGGCGGTTCCGCGAGGCGCGCGACTCCCGCTGAGGGCGCTGCGGGGCTGCGCCAGCGGTCACTGCTGACGCGTGGCTCGCTCCAGGGCAGCGAGGTCCGACCGGTCCTTCTCGCCGTCGTCAGGGTCGTCGCGCGGGCTGTTCTTGTCGCGCAGCAGGACGTCGAGAGCGATGACCCGAGCCGATGTGCCGTGCAGCGACCGGCGGGCACTCCCGAACGACCGTTCCGACCACACGGCGGGTTCCGGCTCGAAGGGCAGCAGGACCCGTTCGCCGTCATGGACCACGAACGTCAGCTCGAGGAGCACTCCGTCACGGCGGTAGCGGGTGCCCACGACCTCGCCGGCCTGCGGCTCGTGCGCCCAACCACAGGCAACCAGGAGGCCGTGGACCGCGGGACGGTCGACCAGCAGGACGGCCAGGTCGACGTCGTGGTGCTGACGGGTGACCCGGCCGCACCACAGGTCGACGGCCCAACCGCCGAAGAGCCAATGGTCGAGACCTGCCCGCTCGAGGTCCGCCCCGACCTCGGCGATCGCCTGGAGCTGGGCCCGAGCCGACTCGCTCGGCGACCCGGTCGGAGGGACCTCGAGCGCCCGATCTGCCCCGTCGTCCATGCCTCAGGGTAGGGCGGCGCCGACCGCTTGGCACGAGCGTCGGCAGTCAGTAGCCCATGCCCATCACCGCACGCACAGTCGCGAGCGTGCGCTCGGCGACCTCGTTGGCGCGGGCGTTCCCCTCGCGCAGCACCGAGGCGACGTAGGCCGGATCGCGGGCGAGGCCGGCCCTGCGCGCGCGGTGCCCGGCGAGGGACTCGTTCACCGCCTCGGTGACGATCTCCTTGAGAGCGCGGGCGCCGCCGTCGCCGACCCGGTCGGCCACCGACTCCGGTGACTCCTCGAGGAAGAGCCCGGCGATCGTCAGCAGGTTCGCCACGGCCGGACGCGCCTCGGGGTCGAAGGTGATCCGCCGCTCGGAGTCGGTGCGCGCGGCGCGGATGCGAGCCACCGTCTCGTCGGCGGTGTCGCGCAGGTTGATGACGTTGCCCTTGCTCTTGCTCATCTTGGTCCCGTCGGTGCCGAGCAGCAGCGGCACGTCGCTGAGCAGCGCCTCGGGCTCGGGGAACACGCTGTGCCCGGCGGCATACCTCGTGTTGAAGCGGCGTGCGATCGCCCGCGTCTGCTCCAGGTGCGGCAGCTGGTCACGGCCGACCGGCACGATCCTGCTGTGGCAGAAGAGGATGTCGGCCGCCTGGTGCACGGGATAGGTGAGCAGCAGCCCCGAGAGCGGCCGCCCGTCGGAGAGGGCGAGCTCGTCCTTGACCGTCGGGTTCCGGCGCAGCTCGGCGTCCGTCACGAGGGACAGGAACGGCAGCATCAGCTGGTTGAGGGCCGGTACCGCGCTGTGCGTGAAGACCGTCGTGCGCGTCGGGTCGATGCCGGCCGCCAGGTAGTCGAGCACCAGGCCCTGCACGTTGGCGCCCATCTCACCGACCGAGTCGCGGTCGGTGATGACCTGGTAGTCGGCGATGACCACGAAGGTCTCGACGCCCTTGTCCTGCAAGCGGACCCGGTTGCGCAGGCTCGCCAGGTAGTGCCCGATGTGCAGCGGCCCGGTGGGGCGGTCACCGGTGAGCATGCGGAAGCGCGTCGGGTCGGTGGCCGCGTGCTCGTCGATGAGCGCGTCGAGGACCGCGCTGCGCTCGCGCGCGGCGGCATACGTCGCAGTGGCATCGGCGTTGACCACGTGATCCGCCACGTGATCCGCCACGTGATCCGCATGGGCTGCGTGTTCCGCTTGGGCTGCGCGGGCTTCGTGGACTGCGTGGTCGGTGGTGGTCGTGCTGGTCATGTTCGTCTCCTGTGGTCGTGCCCACGGGAGGACCGGCGCCGAGGCGATCCGACATGCGGAGCCTGACATGCGAAGAGCCGCCCGTGGGCGGCTCCGGTTTCGGGTTGGTTCGACGGGCCGCCTCAGCTGGGCAGCCACCACGCGCGGATCGGTGCGACGGTCGAACTCATGTCAGTCAGGGTACGCGAGGAGGACACGTTCCGCGACGAGGGTCACCCACCGGCTCGGGCTCCCGGCGCGTTCGTCGGGCACATGGGTGGCGCCCGGGTAGGCGCGGTTGGCGCACCACCGACCCTCCGGCCCGCGCTTCTCGCGGACCAGCGCGAGGGCTTCGTCCATGCGTGGGTCGCGCGGGAACCGCTCTGCTGCAAGGGAGTCGAGCCCGCGCAGGATGTCGTAGTGCCACCGTGCGGGGAAGTGCAGGCGTGCCATCTCAGGATGGATGACCTCACCGGTGCGCTCGCTGCGCAGGAGCCGGTGTCGCAGGAGGAACTCGGCTGACGTGGCGTACGCCTCTCTCAGCTCGTCGAACCGGTGGGAGCCGCCCGCCCGCACGTACTGCGTGACGCCTTCCATGACGCAGACCGTCGTGTGCAGCGACGAGTGCGTGACGTGGGCGCCGCCACGGTTGTGCCGACAGTTGAAGCCCCCGTCGGCGACCCGCTCGCGCAGGAGGAAGTCGACGACGCTGCGCAGCTGCTCGTCCGTGGCCCCGAACCAGCTCGCGTAGCGCAGGCCCATGCCGTTGACGCAGGCGTCGCTGGGCCGCCTGCGTCCGGAGGGGTTGAGCCCACCGTCGTCCGCCTTCTCGGAGTCGAGGATCAGCCGGACCGTGGCCCGGGCGGCGGGATGCGTCGGGGACAGGCCGATCTCGCAGAGCTGGAGCAGCGTGTAGTGGCTCGACGTCCACTTGGGTTGGTAGAAGCCGCGGCCCCAGTGACCCGTGGAGCCGCGGGCAGCCAGGATCGCTGCCCCGGTGCCCTCGGTGGCGACGAGGGCCTGGAGGGCGGGGTCGTCGTGACCGAGCAGGTCTCGGGTCGCGACGTAGCGCACCGATGCATCGCCCTCGAGCAGCCAGGTGAGCACCTCCGACGTGGCCACGATCTCATCGTCGCAGGGCTGGGGGGCCAGCGGGCGACCTTAGGCTGAAGGGCGTGCCAGACCCGACCCGCTCGACCCCCACGCCGGCCGTCATCGACCAGCTCGCCGCGCTCACCGACCTCCCGGACGTTCGTGCCCGGGCCGAGGCCGCACGAGAGGCGTGCACCCGGTTGCGCTTCCACGAGGCCCTGCGCCGCCGCATCCCCGAGGCTTCCGCCGAGTCTCGGGTGCGCGGGGCGCAGGCGAGCGCCGCGCTCGACGGCGCGGAGTTCCCCGTCGACCTCGTGCGCGAGCTGATGAGCGGAGCCCGGGCCTGGCCCGACGACCTGGACCCCGGCCTGCGCACGCTGAAGGGAGCCGTGGCCGCGACCGCGGAGAGCGAGCGGGTCGTCGCGCTCGTGCGCACGGCGCCGCTGCAGGCGCTCGCCCGTCTCCACGTCGCAGCCGCCGCGCCGGTCGTCACCGACGAGCGACTTGGCCGGCCGCGCATCGACGACGAAGGCTGCACCGAGCTCGTCGACCTGGGCCCGGCGCCGGCGCCGCCGGTCGTCGCGGCACGGCTGGCTTCGCTCTCCGACGTCGTGGTGGCCGCCGGGGGCAGCAACCGGGTGCCCGCGGCTGTCGTCGCGGCGCTCGTGCACGCCGAGATCGCCTCGATCAGGCCGTTCGGTCACGGCAACGGGCTCGTGGCCCGGGCCATGGAGCGCGCGGTCGTCCAGGCGCTGGGGCTCGACCCGACCGGTGTCGCCGTGCCCGAGGCCGGCCACGTCTCTGGAGGTGGCCCGGCCTACCTGGGGTCGCTCGCGGCATACGCCCGGGGAGACGCGGCCGGGGTCGGGCTGTGGCTCACGCAGGCGGGCGAGGCGTACGTGCGTGGTGCTGCCGAGGGGGAGCGGATCAGCGACGCGGTGCGTGCGGGGCGTCTCACCTGACCCGGCCGTGGTCGGGCGGGCACGCGGCGTTTCGTGCGGGATGTCCACGATGCTGGACAGTTTCTGGGCCTGATCGGGACGTTGCTGGGGGCGAGGGGTGTCGCCACGCCGAGGCCGTGGAGTAGAACGGAGTCAGGAACCACATCGCCGAGAGGCGTAGATCCGGATCCACGCAAGACAGATGTCACGAGAAGACCCCGAGTACCCACGCGAGAGCAGTTCCCTTGGAACAGTCCACCTCCGGGCGCACAACCGGAGCGACACTTCGACAATTGCACGCTTGGTAGCCCGGACTTCTCTGGAGGCCCCTCGACCAGGTCGAACCCCGTCGAGGGGCCTTCGCCTGCCTGGCTGGGCGCCACACGAAGCCTCTGGAATGGAAGCGCTTTCTGGACATATCGGGCGACGCTTGTCGTGTCGTGACAAATCCTGAGAAACGACAGCGTGTCGCGACTTCCCGGTTTGCATTAGCGGGGCGAAACCTCCACGATTGACGAGGTGCTCCCCTCACGGGTCGAGCGCCACGCGATCTGGCTCCTCCCCCCCGGTGCCAGTCTCGTGAGGGTGGCCTCCGTCTTCCCCCGGACGGAGGCCACCACCGTTTGGGGTCCTTCGGCCCGCCCTCCACGTGCCCGTCTCGAGGGTTGGGGACGCGCTTGGGGCGTCGTCCACACCCCCTCGGGTGCAGGGCCCGTTGTCCACCGGCTTGCGTATGCCGCTGGGCCGGCGCGTGCGGCTGCGTGACGGTTGGCGCATGGGAACCGTCATCGCCTTCGTCCCCGCCTCGGGCGGGTTGGGTTCGTCGACGCTGGCCGCAGCGGTCGCCGTTCGTGCGGCCGCAGCGTCGCGCTCGGCCGTGCTGGTCGACCTCGACCCCTGGGGAGGTCCGAAGGACGTGCTCTTCGGGCTCGAGCAGGAGCCGGGGTGGCGGTGGCCCGAGCTGTCCGAGGTCGCGGGCGTCGTGGACGGACAGGGGCTGGCCGACGAGCTGCCCATGGCATGCGGGGTGCCGGTGCTCACGAGCCCCGGCGTCGCTGTGGTCCCGGCGGACGACATGCCCCCGGGTGATGATCTCGACACCCGACCCGCCACGCGACCCGCCACCCGACCCGTCGGGTGGCTCGACGGGTGGCTGGAGACGGTGCCCGACGTCGTCGCGGGGCTCGCCGACGCTCACGAGGTGACGGTGCTCGACCTCCCGCGCGACGACCGGGTGCTGGCGTCTGTCGCCGTCCTCGTCGACGCCGTCGTCGTCCTCGTCGGCTCGCAGGTGCCCCAGCTCGCCGCGGCCGCCGCGGTCGTGCCGCAGCTGCGACGCCTCCTCGGCAGCCTCCGCGAGCCGGTGGTGCGCACGTGGGGCGATGATCCGCTGCTACCGATCGAGCCGTGGGTGGTGCTGCGGGGCAACCGGGTCGAGAGCGACCTCGAGAATCTCGTGATCGACCAGCTCGACGTGCCGGTCGTCTCGACGATCGGCCACGACCGCACGCTCGGGGCCGAGATGCACGAGGGCCTCCCGCCGGGCACCCGAGGGCGCGGCGCCGTGGTCCGGGCCGCTGACGAGCTGCTGCTGCGGCTCGTGACGCAGTCGGTCGCGGCATGAGCGGCCGGTGGTCACGATGAGCCTCAGCCCCGCGGTGTGGCAGCGGGTGCGCGACGGCATCTCGCCCGACGGTGGCGCGGTCGCGGAGGTGGCCGCCCAGGAGCAGGGCGCTCTCGGGGTGCGGCGGGTCGCAGAGACCCGTTCGGCGCTCGCGTCTCGCGTGCTGGGGGCCGGACCCCTCGACGGCTGGCTCACCGAGCCCGGGGTCACCGACGTCGCGGTCAACGGTGACGGCTCCGTCTGGGTCGACCGCGGCCGGGGCATGGAGTGGGTCGGCGAGCGGCTGGAGGCCGATGAGGCCCGCTCCCTCGCGGTGCGCCTCGCAGGCCTCGCCGGCAGACGCCTCGACGACGCGAGCCCCTGGGTGGACGGCCAGCTGCCGTCCGGCGCCCGGCTCCACGCGATGCTGCCGCCACTGGTCGCGGGCGGCCCGCACATCACGATCCGCGTGCCCCCTGGCGAGGCCGTGTCGCTCGATGGGCTGTGCGCCCGCGGCATGATGCCGCGCGAGTGGGAGTGCGTGCTGCGCGCGGCTGTCGAGGCGCGTCTGGCCTTCGTCGTGTCGGGTGGCACCGGCGCGGGCAAGACGACCCTGCTTGCGGCGCTGCTCGGCTGCATCGACCCCGTCGAACGGCTGCTCGTCGTCGAGGACGTCCGCGAGCTGAGCATCGACCACCCGCACGTCGTCCGGCTCGAGGCGAGACCGGCGAACGTCGAGGGGGCCGGCGAGGTCACGCTCACCACGCTCGTGCGGCAGGCGCTGCGCATGCGACCCGACCGCATCGTCGTCGGTGAGGTCAGGGGAGCCGAGGTGCGTGAGCTCCTCGCCGCGCTCAACACCGGCCACGAGGGCGGTTGCGGCACGGTGCACGCCAACGCGCCTGCCGACGTCGTCGCGAGGTTCGAGGCCCTCGGGGCGCTCGCCGGCCTCGCGCCCGACGCCGTGCGCGCCCAGCTCTCCGCCGCCATCGACCTCGTCGTGCACGTCACGCGCGACCGCGGACACCGACGTGTCTCGTCGGTCGCGGCGTTGTTCCGCCGTGACGGGTCACCCAGCATCGTCCCCGCGCTCGAGTGGGACGGTCCGGGTCACCCGCCGCGCACCGGCCCCGGCTGGACGGCACTCGCCGCCCGCCTCGCGCTGCCCGCCGCCGCGGCCGCGGATCGTCTGGAGGAGGCGTCATGAGGGTCGACCCGGCCACAGTCGTCGCCGCCCTGCTGCTCATCGTCGCCGTCCTCCTGTGGCCCCGGTCCCGACGCCATGGGGGAGTGGCGGTCAGGGACTCGGTCTGGGCCGAGGCGCCTCGGCGTCGAGGGCAGGAGGGTCCGGTGACGTCACCGAGCCTGTGGCACCAGGACCCCGTCGAGCTGTTCCGTCGCTGGCGGCTGCGGCGCCGCAACGGTGAGCTGGCTGACGACGTCCTCGAGCTGCTGCGCGGCGTCGGTCCGGCGCTCGATGCCGGACTCACCCCGAGCCGTTCCATCGAGCTTGCCGCCTCGGCTGCCTTCGGGGCGGAGCGGGTGGCCCGTGCCCGCGAGTGGGTGGAGCGGGCCCATCAGGCACCCGAGCGCCGCCGTGCCCGCCGAAGGGGGAGCGACCCAGCGACGTCTGAGGGCGACCTCGCGCGACCCCGCGCTGGCCTCCCGACAGCGGGGGGCCGACGTCGGGACCGACGTCTCGCAACCGCCCCAGGCGTGGGCCGGCGGGAGGCCCCTGCCTCCAGCGGTCCGATGCACGACATCGACCGCCTGGTCGGCGCAGTGCTCTCCTCCGCGGACCGGGCCGAGGCCGTGTCCCCGGTCTGGGCCCACTGGGCAGCCCGCAGCGGTTCGGCAGAGCTCGCACTCGTTGCCGCCTCCTGGCAGCTGTCCGAGACCACCGGCGCACCGCTGTCCTTCGCCGTCGACCGAGCTGTGCGCGGGCTGCTCGACGCCAGGGCCCGGCGCCGCAAGGTCGCCGTCGCGGTGGCCGGTCCGCGCGCCACCGTCACCGTGCTGACCGTCCTTCCCCTCACCGGGCCCCTCTTCGGCCTGGCCGTCGGCGTCGACCCCCGCACGCTCTATCTCGGCTCGGGAGCGGCAACGGCCTGTCTGGCTGCCGGGGTCGCCCTCGTCTGGGCCGGGAGGCTCTGGTGCACGCACATGGTCCGCCGGGCGGTGGGCCCATGAGTCCGTGGTCCCTCATCGCGGCGGCCCTGCTGGGCCTGGCGGTGTTCATCCTGCTGGGCGGCGTTCGCGCACCGGTCCCGCTCGGTGCGCCAGGCGACGTCTGGAGCGACGTCGACGGCCGCGAGGGCGATCCTGGTGGTCCTGGTGGTCCTGGTGGTTCGGGTGGTCCTGGTGGTTCGGGTGGTCCTGGTGGTCCGGGGGTGCCCGGGGCGGCAGGTTCCGCTGCTGCTCCAAATGCCACCACGCATCCCTTCCGGCTCGGCCGCCGCCTCGCACCGGGCCGCCTCGTGCAGCGCCGCGCCACGGTCGGACAGAGGCGTGCCGCCGTGGTGTCGGCCGGTGACGCCGACGTGTCGTCGGCGCTCGCCCTGCTCGCGCTGGCCTACCGATCCGGGCTGCCGACGTGGGACGTGCTGGACGCCGTGGCCGCCGGACTGCACGGGTCCGCCGTGCGAGACCTCCGCCAGGTGGCCGCCGCGCTGCGGTGGGGAGCCGATGAGAGCGAGGCCTGGGCCTCCGTCGGACCCGTCTGGGCGCCGGCCGCCCGTGCCGTCGCCATCGCGCACCAGGCCGGGGTGCCGCCGGGCCCGATGCTGCTGGCCGCCGCCGACGACCTGCGTGATGCACAGCTCGAACGGCTCGAGCTCGCCGCCGCGAAGGTCGGGGTGCGGTTGGTCGCTCCTCTCGGCCTCGTGCTGCTGCCCGCCTTCTGCCTCACCACGGTCGCACCGCTCGTCATCGCCCTCGCGGGCGACCTGCTGCAGGGATGAAGACGTGCTCCAGGAATGAGACGGCGATGAGACAGGGATGTGCAGGCCCCCAGGAAGTCCCGAGCACGCCGCTCGGGCAGTGAGAAGGCAAGACCAACGGAAAGGCAAGACCGATGAGGGAGAACCCATGTCCCGGAGACTGATTCGCCGACTGGCAGGCCGACCGACGTGCCGATCGAGGTCGCTGCGCCGCGACGTCGGGATGACGACGGCTGAGTACGCCGTCGGCATCATGGCCGCCTGCACCTTCGCGCTCGTGCTGCTCGGCGTCGTGAAGTCCGATGCAGTCCGCAGCGCCCTGACGGGCATCGTGCAGAGCGCCCTGGGGCTCGCCGGGTGACCCGACGGCCACCTCGCCTCGCTCGGCGCGATGGTGGGATGGTGACGGCCGAGCTCGCCGTCGCCATCCCGTCCGTCGTGCTCGTCCTGGCCCTGTGCCTCGTGGCCGTCAACGCCGCCGTCGACCAGATCCGGTGCATCGACGCCGCGCGGATCGCCGGCCGGGCAGCGGCCCGCGGCGACGACGCGGCTCGCATCCGGTCCCTGGCTGAGCAGGCGGCGCCCTCGGGTGCGCGTGTTGCGGTGGTGGGAGCCGGAGGCTCGGTGCGCGTGACCGTGTCGGCGCGCACCGGCGGTTGGGGTGGCCTGCCCGGCTGGGAACTGGAGGCCTCCGCCGAGACCCCCGTGGAGGCAGGCTCGTGACCGACTGCCGCAGCCAACGCGCCCGTGACCGGGGCGCCGCCACCGTTCTAGCCGTCTCGATCGTGGCGCTCGTCCTGGTGCTCACGGGTGGCGCGCTGGTCGTCGGGTCGGTGGTCGTCGCGAGCCACCGAGCGCGACTGGCGGCAGACCTCGGTTCCCTGGCCGGAGCCTCGGCGGCCCAGGACGGGTCGTCGAGCGCAGCGGCCTGCTCCGCCGCGCGACAGGTCGCCCGGGCCAATGGCGCACTGGTGCAGGCCTGCTCGGTCGACGGGGTGGATGTCGAGCTCACGGTCTGCGTCGACGCGTCGTTGTGGCCGGCTCCGGCGACGGCGCGATCCCGTGCCGGCCCGGAACGATGACGTCGTCCGGGAGGAAGCCTCGTGGCGCCCGGCCGGATCGCGTCAGCGGTTCTGCCAGGCGTCCGGAGCCGTGAGCAGCTGTCGCACCCGGTCCGGCAGGTCGCCGGTGCGCAGGTCCTCGAGCGACGTCTCGTCGAGCACCTCGCGGAGGCTGGCCCGGACCGCCACCCACAGGCTCGGCAGGTGCTCGGCGACGCCTTGGTACGCCGTCTCGTGGGGGCGCAGCCCTCGCACCTCGGCCAGCGGCCCGTCGACCGCGCGGAACACGTCGCCGACGCTGATCGCGCCGCGCTCACGCGCGAGCACGTAGCCGCCGCGCGCGCCACGCCGGCTCAGCACGAGGTCGGCTCGACGCAGGTCCGCGAAGATCGCCTCGAGGAACTTCCGTGGCAGCTCCTGCCGCGTCGAGAGCGTGTCGATGCTGATCGGCGCCGCCCCCTCCGCGTCGGCCTCCGCGAGGATCAGCATGGCGCGGACCGCGTAGTCGACCCGGGCCGAGATGTCCATCCGAGCAGTCTGCCGCACCGAGGCAGCGCCCGTGCACCGGACTCGTGCGAGATGCCTGGTGCGGCTGAGGCGGCGAGGTGTCGTCCCCTCGCCGCCTCAGTCATTCGGCCACCCGGTCTCCCGGGCCACCGGCACTCGTCTCGTCGTGACGAGTGGGCTTCACGGCATACGGTATGCCGTCGTGCGTGGCAGCGACCGGGCGGTCTCGACCGCCGTGGTTCCGCCTTCTCCATACCCGCACGGGACGGGCCGCGTCCGGGTGGTTCAGATCGCCAGTGCCGGATCGACCTCCACGACGCTGGAGCGGCCGACAGCGCGGGCGTGGACGGTCTCGCCCTCGCGCAGCTGCAGGTCGGCGGCGTCTCGGCGCGTGATCTGGGCCGCGAAGCGTGCCCCGGAGTCGGCGCGGAGGTCGACACGCACCTCGAAGCCCAGCGGCACGACCCGCTCGACGACCGCCTCGACGACGCCGGGCGAGCCAGCCACCTTCGCGTCGAGCGCCAGCGCCGTCGCCCGGTCACGCTCGAGCACGATGTCGTGCGGGCGCACCAGCTGGTCGCCGAAGTGCGCCACCGACCCGAGGAAGCCCATGACGAAGTCGTTCGCCGGGCGCTCGTAGAGGGTCACCGGGTCGCCGACCTGCTCGATGCGGCCCTTGTTGAGCACGGCGATGCGGTCGGCGACGTCGAGGGCCTCCTCCTGGTCGTGCGTCACGAGCACCGTGGTGACGTGCACCTCGTCGTGGAGGCGGCGCAGCCACTGGCGCAGGTCGGTGCGCACCTTGGCGTCGAGGGCGCCGAAGGGCTCGTCGAGCAGCAGCACCTGCGGGTCGACGGCCAGTGCGCGAGCCAGGGCCATGCGCTGGCGCTGCCCGCCCGAGAGCTGCGCCGGGTAGCGGTTGCGGAAGCCGTCGAGCCCGACGATCTCGAGCAGCTCGTCGACCTTCTTGTCGGTCTCGGCCTTGGGCCGCTTGCGGATCGTCAGGCCGAACGCCACGTTGTCGCGCACGGTCATGTGCTTGAACGCGGCGTAGTGCTGGAAGACGAAGCCGATGCCCCGCCGCTGGGGCGGCTCGTTCGTGACGTCGCGGCCCTCGATGGTAACGGTGCCCGAGTCGAGCCCCTCGAGCCCCGCGATCGAGCGCAGCAGCGTCGACTTGCCCGACCCGCTCGGCCCCAGCAGGGCGGTGAGCGACCCGCTGGGGATGTCGAGACTCACGTCGTCGAGGGCGGCGAAGGACCCGTAGTTCTTGCGCGCGTCGGTCACGGTGATCATCGGTCGCTCCTCTTGCGGTCGAGCACGGTCATGAGCAGCAGGACGACGAGCGCGATGCCCATGAGGAGGGTGGCGGCGGCATACGCGCCGTAGGTGTTGTGGTCGTCGATGTAGCGCGAGTGGACGAGCAGGGTGAGCGTCTGCGACACCCCGGGGAACCCGGACGACACCATGATCACGGCTCCGAACTCGCCGAGGGCGCGGGCGACCGTGAGGACGATCCCGTAGGTCAGGCCCCAGCGGATGGCCGGCAACGTGATGCGCCAGAACGTCTGCCAGCGGTTCGCGCCGAGCGTCGAGGCCGCCTGCTCCTGCTCCTGGCCGATCTCGTGCAGCACCGGCTCAACCTCGCGCACGACGAACGGCAGGGTGACGAAGAGGGTCGCGATGACCATTCCGGGCAGGCCGAAGATGACCTTGAAGCCGGCATTGTCGAGACCGCCGAACCAGCCGCCGGCCCCCCACAGCATGATGAGCGCGACCCCGACGACGATCGGCGACACGGCGAACGGCAGGTCGACGACGGCCTGCAGCAGTCCGCGCCCGCGGAACCGTCCGCGCACGAGCGCCAGTGCCGTGGCCACCCCGAACACGACGTTGAGCGGCACGACGATCGCCACGATGAGCAGCGAGAGGTTGATGGCCGACTGGGCCGCAGGCGTCGACACGGACGCGACGAACTCGCCGATGCCGGGCGAGAAGGTGCGCCAGAGGATGACGGCGATCGGCACCGCGAGCAGCACGAAGAGGTAGCCGAGCGCGATGACGCGCAGCGAGATCCGGGTGCCCGTCGAGATCCTCATGCGTCACGCTCCTCACGACGCTGGGTGCGGCTCGAGAGCACCCGCAGGACGAGCAGCGTCAGGAAGGCGATCGCGAGGAGCGCCACCGACACCGCGGCGGCGTTGAGCGGGCGGTCGATCTCGATCTGCTGCTGGATGTACTGCGAGGCGACCTGCGTCTCGCGCGGGATGTTGCCGCCGATGAGCACGACGGAGCCGTACTCGCCGATCGCACGGGCGAAGGCGAGTCCCGTGCCGCCGAGGATGGCCGGCGCGAGGGTCGGCAGCACGATCCGGCGGAACGTCGTCCAGTTCGAGGCGCCGAGCGAGGCCGCAGCCTCCTCGACCTCACGGTCGGCCTCGATGAGCACCGGCTGCACCGAGCGCACGACGAAGGGCAGCGTGACGAACAGCAGGGCGACGACGAGGCCCCATCGGGTCGCGTTGAGCTCGACGCCGATCGGGCTGTTCGGCCCGTAGAGCGAGAGCAGCACGATGCTCGCCACGATCGTCGGCAGGGCGAACGGCAGGTCGATGAGCGCGTTGACCACACGCTTGCCCGGGAACTCGTCGCGCACCAGCACCCACGCGACGAGCGTCCCGAGCACGGCGTTGACGACGGCCACGATGGCCGACACGAGCACCGTGACCCACAGCGACGCGAGCGCGGTCGGGGCTGTGACGGCCGCCCAGAAGCCGGAGACGCCTTCCCCGAACGATGCGACCGTGAGCGCTGCCAGCGGGAGCAGCACGATGACGCTGAGCCACAGGGTCACCACCCCGACGCCGAGCGGGCGGGCGAGGCCGATCCGGCGCCGCGGCCTGCTGGGCGGTGGCGCGGCCCCCGGGTCCGTAGCGTCGTCGCCGCTCACCCGAGGCCGTATGCCGTCCCGGTCCTCACGCTCGCCCGGCCGGTTCCCGTCGGGCCGGTGCTCGTCGGGTTGGTGCTTGTCGGCTTCCGGACGCGCCGGCAGGGGCGCCGCGGCGGCGGCACCCCTGCGCTGGTGGATCCTGGCGGTCACTGCGTCGCCTGGTCGTAGATCTTGGCGATGTCACCGACGTCCTTCTTGAAGAGCGTGGAGTCGACCTTCTTCCAGCCCCCGAGGTCGGCGATCGCCCAGAGCTTCGTGGGCGTCGGGAACTTCGAGGCGAACTCCTGGGCGACGGACGCGTCGACGGGGCGGAAGCCGGCCTCGGCCAGCAGCTTCTGGGCCTCCGGCGTGTAGAGGTAGTCGTTGAAGGCGGTCGCCTTGGCAAGGTTCTTGCTGCCCCTGAGCACGGCGGCCGGGTTCTCGATCTTGAACGTCGTGGGCGGCGTGACGTGCTGCACGGGGTCGCCGTTCTTCTCGACGAAGAGCGCCTCGTTCTCGTAGCTGAGCAGGACGTCGCCGCTGCCCTGGAGGAAGGCCTCGGTGGCCTCGCGGCCCGACTTGGGCTGGATCTTGACATGGTCCTTGACGAGCGCGCTCACGTAGGCGAGGCCGGTCGCCTTGTCGGCGCCGCCGTTGCTCTTCGCGGCGTACGGCGCGAGCAGGTTCCACTTGGCCGACCCCGACGAGAACGGGTTGGGCGTCACGACCTCGACCCCTGGCTTGAGCAGGTCGTCCCAGTCCTTGATGCCCTTCGGGTTGCCCTTGCGCACGACGATCGTGACCACTGAGCCGAAGGGAATTCCCTTGTGCTCGTTCGCATTCCAGTTCGCATCGACGAGGCCGGCGTCCACCAGGCGCGTGACGTCGGGTTCTACCGAGAAGTTGACGAAGTCGGCCTCGGCGCCGGCGGCGACCTTGCGGCTCTGGTCGCCGGAGGCGCCGTAGCTCTGCTGGAACTGGACGCCCTTGCCGGCATCGGTCTTCTGGAAGGCAGGGATGACGACGTCGAAGCCGACCTTCGGGACGGCATACGCAAAGAGGTTGATGGTGCTCGTCGCGGCACCGGCCGCCGTGGAGCCGGGCTGCTCGACGGTGTCGCTGGCGCCGCCGCCGGCGCACGCCGACAGGCCCAGGGTCGCGGTGAGGGCGATGGCGGCGAGGGCGAGGTTGGGGCGGCGCATGGCTGGCTCCTGAGAGGTGGGGCGGCGGTCGTGTGCGGGGGTCGTGCCCAGGGGAGAGCGGGAGGCTTTCCTATCTGTTGCATGGGAGTTTCGAATAGGCGGGCGTTACCGGTCAAATAACTCGGAATTATGTCTCAGAGTGTGGTCCGGCCCGGCGACGCAGCGGTGCACCTCAGCGCTGCACCTCAGCAATCGGCCGACAGTGATCGCACGCGCAGCACCGGCCCGACCATCGAGGTCGTCATGACGGCGGTGGCCCGGTCGCCGCTGACCGTCACCCTCGCGCCCGGCTCGGCGTCCAGCGCCCGCCCCTCGGGCAGGAGCAGCTCCCACGTGGTGCCGTCGTCGGCATCGAGCACGAGGGGCCGCATCTCCACGTCGGCGCGCCGCAGCGTGCCACGGGCGACCACCGTCGAGGCCTTCCGGGACTCCGACGCCCTCGCCAGGCGTCGCAGCTCCTCCGGCACGCCGAGTGACGGGACGCCCTCCGGCCCAGCGGGATCCGTCCCCTGTCCGGGCTCCCGACCTCCGCCCGGACGCCGAGCGGGGAGGCCCCGGCGGCTGCCGGGACCTCCCCGTCGTTCAGGGCCTGCCGGCCCTCGTTGGTTGTTCACCCCTACGGCACGTCCACCCGCACGATGGTCGGGTTGGGCATGCCCACGCTGCCGCCATAGGCGACCGAACCGAGCCACTTGCCCGACGTGAGGCCGGTGAAGCCGAGCGCGATCGTGCCCGTGCCGCCGGTCGTCGCCTGCGTCGGCGCGGTGACCGTCATGTTGGCGGGCGAGACCGGGGTGGTGGGCAGCACCCACGTGTGCAGCTTGTACGGCGTGGAACCGGCCACGCCCCAGCCCTGCACGACGACGGTGTAGGTGCCCGCGGACGGAGCGAGGAGGTTGACCTCCTCGGCCGAGGTGCCCGAGCCGCTCGATCCCACCAGGTCGGTGCCCTTGAAGACGCACAGGTCGATGTCGCTACCGGCGTTGACGTCGGCGTCGAACATGGCGAACCGCGCGAACGACGTGCCGTCCGGCACGCTCACGGCGTGCTTCTGGGCGTTGGGCGAGCTGAGCGAGCAGGTCGAGTCCGTCGGGTCGTCGGCCACGGTGCCGGCCGTCACGGTCGCGGGCACGAGCCCGCGCGGCGTGGCGCTGAACGGCCCGGTGTAGCCGAAGGTGACGCCGTAGGACGTGCCCGTCGGGGGCGCCGTCACGGTCCGTGGCGCCGCGAGAGCGACGGGCCGGACGACGATGGGCGAGCGGACCGAGTGCTTGCCGTCCGACCACTCAAGGTTGCCGGCCGTGTACTCGTTGAGCGTCGCCGTGTCGCGCTGGAGCCTCACCGTGAACGAACCGCTCGCCCCGGGTGCGAGGCTCAGCGTGGACGGCGTCACCGTCACCGAGAGGCCCGGCACACTGGCAGCCGCCGAGTAGACGGACGCCGTGGTGCCCGCGTTGGTCACCTTGCGAGTCACCGTCTGAACTCCTGCCAGGTCACCGACGGCGATCGACGCGCCGTTGAAGTCGCTGGCGTCGGTCTTGTAACCGGCGGCCGTGAGGGTCGAGCAGGTCCCCGCACTCACCGCGCTCGAGCTGCCGCAGAGGAAGGCGAGCCAGTCGTTCCAGCCGCTGTCGTAGACGAGGCCGGGGTCGGCTGCGGCGTTCGGCTTGACGTGACCGGCGCCCTGCGAGAACGCCAGCCGCGCCGGCGAGGCGCTGTCCTTGACGTCGTAGCCGGTCGTCATGAGCGCGCTCTTGACCGCCATCGGCGACCAGCCCGGGTGCAGGTCCATGAGCAGGGCCGCGAGACCCGCGACGTGCGGCGCCGACATCGACGTGCCCGAGAGCAGGTTGAAGCCGTAGCCACGGTTCGTCGAGGGCGACACCGCCGCGAGGATGTCCTGGCCCGGTGCGATGACGTCCGGCTTGAGCAGGTCGCCGCCGCCGGCCTGCAGCGGCCCCCGCGACGAGAAGGCAGCCGTGAACGGCGCCGTCGCGTTGGTGACCAGCTCGGCCTTGTTGATCGTGGCCGTCGCACCCGCCGTGGCCGCGTACGCCTTGACGGCAGCGCGGTCGGTGTTCTGCAGGTGGACCGTCGGCACGGAGTGCAGGTCTGCGTTGATGGAGTTGCTCGTCGGGTTGACGAGGATCATGCCGACGCCACCCGCCTCCTGCACCGCAAGGCTCTTGTTGGTGCGGCCCGTGACGCCGCGGTCGCAGACGACGATCTTGCCCGCGACCTTCGCCGGGTCGAGCACGGTGGCGCCGTCGGCACTGGAGTAGCACAGGGCCACCTGGGTCGGGTCGGCCCCGGCCTTGCCCACGGCGGTGGAGTCGACGAGTGGCGCGGTGACCGCGCTGGCGGCGATGCTCGCCCCGGTGTACGTCGTGTCGTTGCCGAGCGTGACCGAGCCGCGACCGTCGCGGTTGTGGGTGCCTGCGGCGACCGTGGTCACCCACGGCGACGGGTGCGCCACCGTCGAGGGCGTCGGTCCGCTGTTGCCTGCGGACGCCGAGACGAAGATGCCGGCGCGGGCGGCGAAGAGGAACGCGATCTCGGCGGGGTCGGCGAAGTTCGTCTGCGTGCCGCTCACCGAGTAGTTGATGACGTCGACGCCGTCGGCCACCGACTGGTCGATGGCGGCCACGAGGTCGGACGTCGTGCCGCCGGCCGTGTCGCCGCTCTGCGTCGACCACAGGGCCTTGTAGGCAGCGATGCGGGCCCGCGGCGCGATGCCGCTGATGCCCTTGGGGGCGATACCGGCGGCAGCGCCGGTGACGGGAACGGCGAAGTTGCCGCCCGACGTGCTCGCCGTGTGCGTGCCGTGGCCGTTGTAGTCACGGGGTGAGGTGAACTCCCACGGCTTGTCGCGGTCGATGGCGGCGTTGCCGCCCTGTCCCTCGTTGAAGTAGCGAGCGGCGACGAGCTTCTGGTTGCAGAGCGAGTTGTTCCACTGCTCGCCGTTCTGGCACTTGGCGTTCCAGCCGGGGATCTGCTGGTAGGCCAGCTTGCCGGTGGCCGTGCGTGTCGGGGTGCCGTTGGCGTCGACGCGGTCGGCGAACGACAGGGACTCGGGCCAGATGCCGGAGTCGATGACGCCGATCACGATGTTCTCGCCGGCGCTCTTCGTGCCACCGAGCTGGTCCCACAGACCGCCCGGATCGGTGAGGCCGAGGAAGCCCGGCGTGGTGGACGTGTCGATCGTGTAGGTCTGCTGCCTGGTGACTGCCAGCACGCCGGCGGTCGAGCGCATCGCCTTGGCCTGTGCGCCGGTGAGCCGCGCGGCGAAGCCGTTGTAGGTGTACGCGTAGTCGTAGAGGCGCGAGGTCGCACCGACGGACCGCAGCGCGTTGCCGTGCTTGCTCTTGAGGTTGTCCGTCCAGCGGGTCACGGCCGCCGACGTGACGTCGATCTTCTTGCCCTTGGCGGGTCGCGTGGCCGCGTAGCCGGCCGTCGACCCGTCATAGGCGACGACCGGGAGGTCGGCCATCTGGACGACGTAGACGCCGTCCGAGTCCAGGCCGTCGGCGGCGGCCGAGACGGCGGGGGCAGCGGCGGTCGAGGCGGCGTCGGCCGCCCCCGTGCCCGCGACGCTGAGTGAGAGTGGCACTGCGGCGAGTGCAGCAAACCATCGGCGATTCATGGCTCTCCTGAGGTGTGGTCCCCGAGCAGGCACGTGGGCGAACTGCTGCACCCGTGTGGGAGGACCATAACCGCGCGATGGCTCGTTTGGGGAGGCTTCGACGACCTTCACTTTTCCGGTCGGCGCCGTGTAATCCGCACGTGAGGACCGATCAGTCCCAGGTCCGCCGACGTTCTTGCGCGGGCGTGACCGATGAGTCCGGTTCGCCGGAGTCGCCCGAGCCGTGACCGGAATGGCGAAGGGTGAGGTCGAGCAGCGCCACGGCGCCGGCCTTGTCGAGGGGCTCGTTGCCGTTGCCGCACTTGGGCGACTGGACGCACGACGGGCAGCCCGACGCGCACTCGCACGACGCGATCGCCTCGCGCGTCGCCGACAGCCACGAGCGCACCCGGCGGTAGCCGCGCTCCGCGAAGCCGGCCCCGCCCGGGTGCCCGTCGTAGATGAGGATCGTCGGCAGCCCCGTGTCGGGGTGCAGGGCCGTGGACACGCCGCCGATGTCCCACCGGTCGGCGGTCGCGAAGAGGGGCAGCATCCCGATGGCTGCGTGCTCGGCGGCGTGCGCCGCACCGGGTATGCCGGCTTCCTCGACCCCGGCCGCCGCGAGCTCCTCGACGGGCATCGTCCACCAGACGGCCTTGGTGGCGAGCGACCGCGGGGGCAGGTCGAGCGGGTGCTCGCCGAGCACCTCGCCACCGGGCAGCCGCCGCAGGAACGAGGTCACCTGGTTGCGCACGGTGACGTGACCGAACGAGCAGCGCAGCGGCCCCCACTGCTGGTGCTCGACCTCGTGGACGATCTGGAAGTCGCTCACGGACTGCGCCTGCGTCGTCCAGCCGGGGTCACCGCGTACGGCGAAGGCGGCGTGGTCGTCGAGCTGCAGCTCGGTCACGACCCACGTCTGGCCCTGGTGCAGGTGCACGGCCCCGGTGTGCACCTGGGCGTGCGCAGCAGCCTCGTCGACGGTGCCGACGACCCGCCCGGTGCGGGTCTCGATGATGCGCACCGGCTCGCCGGCGCCGCGCAGCGAGAGGTGGTCGGCCGGCCGGTCCTCGCGGCCCCAGAACCACCCACGCGGCCGTTTGCGCAGGATGCCCCGGTCGACGAGCGCGTCGAGCAGCGAGCGGGTCTGCGCCCCGAAGATCTCGAAGTCCGCCTCGGTCAGTGGCAGCTCGGCAGCGGCGGCGGCCAGGTGCGGCGCCAGAACGTGCGGGTTGTCGGGGTCGACGACCGTCGCCTCGATGCCCCGACCGAAGATCGCCTCGGGGTGGTGCACGACGAAGGTGTCGAGCGGGTCGTCGGCGGCGACGAGCACCGCGAGCGAGCGCTCGCCCGACCGCCCGGCGCGCCCGGCCTGCTGCCACAGCGACGACAGGGTGCCCGGCCAGCCCGCGAGCAGCACCGCGTCGAGCCCGCTGACGTCGACTCCGAGCTCGAGGGCGTTCGTCGCCGCGAGGCCGAGCAGCTGCTTCGAACGCAGCGCCTTCTCGAGCTCGCGCCGCTCCTCGGGCAGGTAGCCGCCCCGGTAGGCCGCGACCTGCTCCTCCTCGGTGACCGAGACGCGCTCGCGGGCGATGCGGGCGACGACCTCCACCCCGGCGCGCGAGCGCGCGAACGCGACGGTCTGCACCTGCTCGCGCACGCAACCGGCGAGCAGCTCACCCGTCTCGGCCACGGTGCTCACCCGCTTGGGCTGGCCGTTCTCGTCCACGAGCAGCGGCGGCTCCCACAGGGCGAAGGTCATCGACGCGCGAGGGGACGTGTCGCGCGTGACCGGGGCGACCGGCATACCCAGGAGACGGCTCGCGTGCTGCTCGGGGTCGGCCACGGTGGCGGACGCGAAGACGAACGTCGGCTCGGACCGGTAACGGCTCGCGACCCGGCGCAGCCGCCTCAGGACCGCGGCCATGTGCGCCCCGAAGACGCCCTTGTAGACGTGGCACTCGTCGACGACGACGTAGCGCAGCGCGCGGAGGAACGAGCTCCAGCGCTCGTGCCCCGGCAGGAGCGAGTGGTGCAGGAGGTCGGGGTTGGTGAGCACGAGGTTCGCGTGGTCGCGGATCCACCGGCGCTCGTCCGTCGGGGTGTCGCCGTCGTAGGTCGCCGGCCGCACCTGCGGCAGCGCCAGCGCCCCGATGCGGCTCAGCTGGTCGGCGGCCAGGGCCTTGGTGGGGGAGAGGTAGAGCGCGGTCGCCCCACGCCCGTTGGGGGCGCTCGCGCCGGAGACGAGGTCGCTGAGGATCGGCAGGTGGTAGCCGAGGCTCTTGCCCGACGCCGTCCCCGTGCTGACGACGACGTGGCGACCCGCGTGGGCGGCCTCGGCCACCTCGACCTGGTGCGCCCACGGCGCCTCGATGCCCGACGCGAGCAGCGACCCGAGCAGCGTGGTGTCGACCCACTCGGGCCACGGCGCGTGCTCCGCGTCGCGGGCCGGGACCTCGTGCACGTGCACGAGACGTTCGGGGTGGTCGCCGACCAGGATGCGCAGCAGCTCGTCGGGGGTGGGACGGTGCTGCGCCGCCGCTCGGACACCCGCTCGGACACCCGCTCGGGCACCGGCTCGGCCGCCCGCACGGGCCGCGGCCGCGCTCGGGCCGTGGCCGGACGATCCCGGCACGGATCCGCGGGGCGCTGGCTCGCCGTTCATGTGGAGCAACGGTATGTCGTCGGGGTACGGTAACCGACGTGCGGGGCATGTTACTGCGCGGTCAGTCACGTCGGGGAATCGTGATCGACGCGGTTCGGTCAGCACGACGACACGCACGCAGACACGCACGCAGACACGCACGACGACAGGCATGACCAGGAGAACGGCTGACCCCGCTCGGGGCAGCCGCACGCAGCACAAGTGTGGGGACAGGAAGGGGCACAGGTGGATCTCTCGATCACCCGAGCCGACCACGGCGACCAGACCGTGGTGCACCTCGGCGGCGAGATCGACGTCTACACGGCGCCGCTCGTTCGCGAGAAGCTCGACGAGCAGATCCAGGGCGGACGCACTCAGCTCGTCGTCGACCTCACCGACGTGACGTTCCTCGACTCCACGGGCCTCGGCGTCCTCGTCGGGCGGCTCAAGCTGGCCCGCACGCGCGGCGGCTCGATGCGCCTCGTCGGCAAGGACGACCGCGTGCTCAAGGTCTTCTCGATCACCGGCCTCGACAAGGTCTTCGAGATCCACCCCGACCTCGACTCTGCGCTCGCAGCGGGCGAGTCGGCGGCCGCGACCTCCGGCCCGGCGCAGGGCGAGAAGTCCTGAGCGACACCCCCGTCGTCGACGAGCGGCTGGTCGCGCTGCTGCGCGCCGACCTGTCCGCGGCCGGCTTCACGGTCGACGGTGTCGCCGAGCGCCTCGGGCCCGTCGCGTCGGCTGCGTTGCACCGCGAGCAGCCCCTGCCGGCCCTCCTCGCCACCGACCTCGAGTCGCCGTCGGGATCCGCCGCGCCCGATGCGTGCGGCACGCTCATCCGCGTCTTCACGCTGGGCCGCGCCGTTCCGGCCTCGGCCCTCGCCGAGGCGCTGCCGACCCTGACGGTCGAGGGGGCGGTGGCCCTCGGGCTCGTCCGTGTCGAGAACGGCCGGGCCGGCTTCGGCGCCGGCCGTGACGTCTCGGGGCGTCTGGCCGTCGCCACCTGCGACCTGCGTCCCTACGGCGACGACGCGCACGACTGGTGGGTCGCCTCGGACCTCTCCGAGCTCGCCGTCGGCGGGCCGTTGCGCGCCGACCACGTGCTCGGCATCGGCGGCGCGTCCACCACCCTCGCGTCGTGGACGGTGCGTCGCCCCGTCGACCGCGCCCTCGACCTGGGCACCGGGTGCGGCGTGCAGGCGCTGCACCTCACCGCCCACGCGGGTGCGATCGTCGCCACCGACATCTCCCAGCGAGCCCTCGCGTATGCCGCCTTCAACCTCGCGCTAGCCGCGTCCGAGGGTGCCGGCGCGGTTCCCGACGTCGAGCTGCTCCCCGGTGACCTGCTGGATCCCGTTGCCGGCCAACGGTTCTCGCTCGTCGTGAGCAACCCGCCCTTCGTCATCACCCCGCGCGACCAAGGCCTGCCGCTCTACGAGTACCGCGACGGTGGCCGCCCCGGAGACGTGCTCGTGCGCTCGCTCGTGCAGCAGGTCGGCAGCGTGCTCGAGCCCGGCGGGGTCGCCCAGTTCCTCGGCAACTGGGAGGTGCCGACCGGCCGCTCCTGGCGCGACGTCTGGATCGAGTGGCTCGACGAGCAGGCCGCTCACGGGGTGGCTCTCGATGCGTGGGTGGTCCAACGCGAGTCCCAGGACCCCGCCGAGTACGCCGAGCTCTGGGCTCGCGACGGCGGTGCCAGCCCGGGCAGCGAGGCGCACTCGCAGATGTATGCCGCCTGGCTGCGTGACTTCGCGTCGCGCGACGTCGAGTCGATCGGCTTCGGGGTGGTCACCCTGCAGCGTCCCGCCACCGACCGGCCGACGTGGCGCTCGCTCGACGAGGCGCACGGACCGGTGGCTGCACCCATGGGCCCGGCCGTCGACGCCGGCCTGCGCGCCCGCACCTGGCTGGCCGAGCACTCCGACGACGAGGTGCTCGACGTCGCGTGGTCCTGCGCGCCCGATGTCACCGAGGAGCGGCACGGCGTTCCCGGCGCCGACGATCCGAGCGTGATCCTCGTCCGGCAGGGCGGCGGGCTGGGACGCGTCGTGCGTGCCGGAACCCTGCTGGCGGCATACCTCGGGGTGGCCGACGGCGAGCTCACGGCACGCGCCGCGCTCGACGCGATCGCGACGGTGCTCGAGCTCGACCCGGGCGAGGTGCGCGCCGAGCTCGTCCCCCAGGTCCGCGACCTCGTCGCCGACGGCCTCCTCGTCTGACCCTCTCTGCATCGAGAAAGCAGTCCGTCCGCACTCTCGAGGACGTTCTGTACGCCCATGGCCTGAAACCGGTTGTGAGTGAGTGCTCACTCATTCAGAATGGTCCGGTGCGACAGCGAACGGGGCGCGCCGCGCCCATGCACCCGGACGACCGCCGAGAGGCGCTCATCGGCGTCTTCCTCGACCTCGCCCACCGGGAGGGCAGACCTCCGACGACGAGCGAGATCGCACGCGAGGCGGGAGTGGCCGAGGGCACGATCTTCCGGGTCTTCGCCACCAAGGACGCCCTGCAGGACGAAGCGGTGCAGACGGCGTTCTGCCCCGCGCCGGTGCGGCGGTCGATCGCCGCCATCGGCACCGACCTGCCGGTGCGCGACCGGCTCGTCGCGTTCACCACGATCCTGCAGCGGCGCTTCACCGAGGTCTTCGGGCTCATGGGGGCGCTCGGCCTCACCGAGCCGCCCAACCGCGGTCCGCACCTCGCCTGCTACGCCGCCGGCCGCCACCTGCGCGGCGCCGGTGACGCACCCCAGCCCGGCGCCGAGGAGTGCGAGCCGCACCAGCCCCTGCTCGACACCATCCACCAGCTCGTCCTCGGCGAGTCCGACCTGTTCGTCGTGCCGGCCCGCGACGTCGTGCACCGCATCCGGCTGCTCTGCTTCTCGGGCAGCCACCCCGGCATCGCCGACGGCCTGACCCTCACGCCCGAGGAGATCGTCGACACCGTGCTCTACGGCGTCGTGCCCCGGCCGCCGGCGGCGGGCAGCGGCCTCGGCATCGCCGAGCTCTACGCCGAACTCGGCGGCGAGCTCGGCGGCGAGCTCGGCGGCGACCCCAGCGCACTCGTCGGAGAGGAGCCAGCGCATGCAAGGCAGGCACCAGCCGTTGACCCTCACCCGACGTGAGGTCGTAGCGTCGCCGACCGGCCCGCACCCCCTCTGCACCCACACCGAGCACAGCCAGCACACAAACCACACCGAACGAAAGGCATGCGCATGTTGATGCGACTGCTCCGCAGCCACCTGCGGCCCTACGGGGGCGAGATCTCGCTCATCGTGCTGCTGCAGCTCGTGAGCACCCTCGCCTCCCTCTACCTGCCGAGCCTCAACGGCGAGATCATCGACGACGGCGTGGCCAAGGGCGACACCGGCTTCATCATGCGGCACGGAGGCCTCATGCTCGGCGTCAGCGTCGTGCAGATCGCCGCCGCGGTGGGTGCCACCTACCTCGCCGCCAGGGTCGCCATGGGGATGGGTCGCCAGATGCGCGCGAACATCTTCGGCACCGTCGTCGACTACTCCGCCCAGGAGGTCGCGAAGTTCGGCGCCCCCACCCTCATCTCGCGCAACACCAACGACGTCACCCAGGTGCAGATGGTGACGTTCATGGCGTTCGCGCTGCTCGTCACGACGCCGATCATGATGGTCGGCGGCGTCATCATGGCCCTGCGCGAGGACGTCGGCCTCTCCTGGCTCGTCGCGGTCGCGGTGCCGCTCCTCGGCCTGTGCGTCGGTCTCATCGTCTGGCGCATGGTGCCGTGGTTCGGCCGCATGCAGACCTCTCTCGACGGGGTGAACCGGGTGCTGCGCGAGCAGATCACGGGCATCCGCGTCGTGCGGGCGTTCGTGCGCGAGGGCCACGAGGAGGAGCGCTTCTCAGAGGCCAACGCGACCCTGACCGAGGCGGGCCTGCGCGTCGGCCGGCTCATGTCGCTCGTCTTCCCGATCGTGATGTTCATCTTCAACGTCTCGTCGGTCGCGGTGCTGTGGTTCGGTGCGCACCGCATCGCCACGGGAGACATGCAGATCGGGGCGCTGACGGCGTTCCTCAGCTACCTCATCCAGATCCTCATGGGCGTCATGATGGCGACCTTCATGGCCACGATGATCCCGCGCGCCGCGGTCTCGGCCGGCCGCATCCAGGAGGTGCTCGATACGAGCTCGTCGGTCGGCGAGTCGGTGCAGCCGCTGCCCATCAAGGCGGACCGCGCCGGCGTCGAGCTCGTCGACGTCGACTTCCACTACCCGGGCGCCGAGAACGCCGTGCTCCACGACGTCTCGTTCACGGCCGAGCCGGGGCGCACCACGGCGATCATCGGCTCCACGGGTGCCGGCAAGACGACCCTCATCGGCCTGGTGCCGCGCCTCTTCGACGTGTCGTCCGGGCGGGTGAAGGTGGGCGGCGTCGACGTGCGCGACCTCGCCCTCGACGAGCTGTGGTCACGCATCGGCCTCGTGCCGCAGAAGCCCTACCTCTTCAGCGGCACCGTCGCGAGCAACCTGCGCTACGGCAACCCCGACGCCACCGACGACGAGCTGTGGGAGGCCCTGCGCATCGCTCAGGCCCGCGACTTCGTCGAGAAGATGGACGGTGGCCTCGACGCGCCGATCGCGCAGGGCGGCACCAACGTGTCGGGCGGTCAGCGCCAGCGCCTCGCGATCGCGCGGGCCGTCGTCAAGCGGCCCGACGTCTACCTGTTCGACGACTCGTTCTCGGCCCTCGACCTCGCGACGGACGCCCGCCTGCGGCAGGCGTTGCGTCCGGTCACCCGCGAGAGCGCCGTCGTCATCGTGGCCCAGCGCGTCTCGACCATCGTCGACGCCGACCACATCGTCGTGCTCGAGGACGGCCGCGTCGTCGGCCAGGGCACCCACGACCAGCTCCTCGACTCCTGTGAGACCTACCAGGAGATCGTCGAGTCCCAGCGCAGCGCGGAGGAGGCGGCCTGATGGCCGAGGGAGTCAAGACCGCGGAGGAGAAGGCCGCCGAGGCACGTCGGGGTCCCGCCCGTCGCGGCGGACCGCCGCACATGCAGATGGGCCAGCCGGGTGAGAAGTCGCTGAACTTCGGCCCGTCGGCCAAGCGCCTGCTCGGCCTGCTCCGGCCCGAGCGCACCAAGCTCGTCGTCGTCATCGCGCTCGCGGTCGTCAGCGTCGTGCTGAGCTCGATCGGCCCGAAGATCCTCGGTCGCGCGACCGACATCATCTTCGCCGGCGTCATCGGCAGCACCGTCAAGGTGCCGCCGGGCACGACGAAGCAGCAGCTCGTCGACGGACTGCGCGCGAACGGCCAGACCACGTATGCCGACCTGCTGGCCAACGTGGACTTCACCCCGGGCGTCGGCATCGACTTCGAGGCGCTCAAGGGTGTGCTGCTGCTCGTCGTCGCGCTCTTCGCGATCGCCTCGCTGCTCATGTGGATCCAGGGCTGGGTGCTCCAGGGCCTGCTGCAGCGCACGATGTTCCGGCTGCGCGAGGAGGTCGAGGCCAAGCTCAACCGGCTGCCGCTGCCCTACTTCGACCGGCAGCCGCGCGGCGAGGTGCTCTCGCGCGTCACCAACGACATCGACAACATCTCGATGTCGCTGCAGCAGACGCTCTCCCAGCTGTTGACGTCACTGCTCACCGTGGTCGCGGTGCTCGGCATGATGTTCTGGATCTCGTGGCTGCTCGCCCTCATCGCGCTCGTCACGATCCCGATCTCGGTCATGGTGACGGCGGCCATCGGCAAGCGCTCGCAGAAGCTCTTCATCCAGCAGTGGCGCAACACCGGTGAGCTGAACGGCATCATCGAGGAGACCTTCACCGGCCACGGCGTCGTCAAGGTCTTCGGTCGCCAGAAGGAGGCCGAGGCGGCGTTCGAGAAGAAGAACGACGAGCTCTTCGGTGCCGCCTTCGGCGCCCAGTTCATCAGCGGCATCATCATGCCGACGATGATGTTCATCGGGAACCTCAACTACGTGCTCGTCGCCGTCGTCGGCGGACTGCGCGTGGCGAGCGGCTCGATGAGCCTCGGTGACGTGCAGGCCTTCATCCAGTACTCCCGCCAGTTCACGCAGCCGCTCACGCAGGTGGCCTCGATGGCCAACCTGCTGCAGTCGGGTGTCGCCTCGGCCGAGCGTGTCTTCGAGGTGCTCGACGCCGAGGAGCAGCAGGCCGACGCGGGCACCCCGGCGACCATCGACGACCCGCACGGCGCGGTGGCCTTCGAGGACGTGTCGTTCAGCTACGTCGCCGACAAGCCGCTCATCGAGCACCTCGACCTGTCGGTCAGCCCGGGACAGACCGTCGCCATCGTCGGTCCGACCGGTGCGGGCAAGACGACTCTCGTCAACCTCATCATGCGGTTCTACGAGCTCGACGGCGGCCGCATCACGCTCGACGGCGTCGACATCCGCGACCTGACCCGCCACGACCTGCGCTCGCGCATCGGCATGGTGCTGCAGGACACCTGGCTCTTCGGTGGCACGATCCGCGACAACATCGCGTACGGCCGACCGGGAGCCAGCAAGGAGGAGGTGCTCGAGGCGGCGCGCGCCACCTACGTCGACCGCTTCGTGCACTCGCTGCCCGACGGCTACGACACGGTGCTGGACGACGAGGCGAGCAACATCTCCGCCGGTGAGAAGCAGCTCGTCACCATCGCGAGGGCGTTCCTCTCCGACCCGGCGCTGCTCATCCTCGACGAGGCGACGAGCTCGGTCGACACGCGCACCGAGCTGCTCGTCCAGCAGGCCATGGCGGCGCTCCGGTCCGACCGCACGAGCTTCGTCATCGCGCACCGCCTCTCGACCATCCGCGACGCCGACCTCATCCTCGTCATGGAGGACGGCCGCATCGTCGAGCAGGGCTCGCACGCAGAGCTGCTCGCTCGCGACGGTGCGTACGCCACGCTGTATGCCGCCCAGTTCTCGGGTGCGGCGGCCGACCTCGACGAACAGGTCGCCGGTCCGCCCGCTCCACCCGAGCTGGCACGGGTCGGCGCCGGGGCTCCCGGTCCGGCCGGCGGGCCGGGAGTGCCGGCTCCGGACAACGCGGTCCCGGCCGACTCGCGCGGCGACTGAGCGCCCTGGCCCGCGAGCGTCGAGCGTCGGAGGCCCGGCGTACGCGCTCGGCTCGGCCGACGCGTGCGCGTTCGGATCACGACACGGAAGCGGCCCCCTCACCCGGCTGGGTGAGGGGGCCGCTCCGTTGCGACGCCCGAGTCGTCGCGCTGACCGGTCAGCCTTTGACAGGTCAGCCGGCCGGTCAGCTGAAGGACGGGGTCATGAGGATGGGGCACGGGCCGTTCGTGCCCGGGTCGGCGCGGAGGCACCAGCCGCTGGTCGTGGCGGCCGACGGCACGGCGGAGGGAGCCGCGGACGCCGGGCTCACGGTGAACGCGACGGCGAGTGCGGCGGTGAGGGCGGCTGCGGAACGGATGACGACCTTCATGATGAACCCCTGGATCTCTTGCGCCCGGTCCCTGTCGACCAAGCGGTGATCGGAGGATAGACCTGGGGCCCTAACTAACCGCTAACAGCGAATTCGCCTCTGGGTAGGGCGGGCTCGGCAGCCTCAGCGCCTGAGGTGCCACGTGGAGGTCGGCCAGGATCGCGGTCGCCTCCGCATGGTCGGAAGCGGACGCCTCGGGCTCGTCCAGGCGGGCGGCGACCCACCCCCGGCGGGCCAGGTCGGCGGCGAGCTCGAGGGGGGTGCCGTCCCGTCGGCGGCCCGTGACGAGCCTCTGCGCATGGTCGGCGGCGCGTGCCCACTCCTGCTGGTGCGCGAGCACGTCGACTTCGAGACGCAGCACGTCGAGGTCGCCGCCGTCGCCCGCCCGCGCGTCGAGCTCGACCCGGGCCGCGTGCAGCTCCTGCAGGGCTTCCCGCACGTCGCCGAGGCCGAGGAGGGCCCGGGCCAGCGCGAGACGGCAGTGGGCGGCCCCGAGGTCGTCGCGGATGTCCGCCGCGACCCGTAGCGCCTCCTCGAGCACGCCCTTCGCCTCGTCGTACCGGCCGAGGTCGACGAGCCCCTCACCGCGCGAGGCCATCCAGATGCTCGCGTCGCGTCGCGACCCGGAACGCCGGGCCTCTGCGACCATGGCGGCGAGGTGGGGGTCTCCCTCGTCGGCGCGTCCGACGTTGCGCAGCACGATGCCCCGGTGCGCCTCGGCCCGGATGCGTCCGAGGCGGTCGCCTCGCAGCTCGGCGAAGGCGGCGGTGCGGGCGAAACCCTCGAGCGCCGCCTCGAAGCGGTGCAGCGCCATGGATGCCCACGCCGACTGCGAGAGGGCGCGCTGCTCGCCGTCCCGGTCGCCGATGCGCCGCGCGATGGCCAGCGCTTCGGCGGCGACGTCGGGCAGCTCGACGTCCCGGTGCACCTGGCCGAGCACGGCGAAACGGGCTCCGAGCAGGTCCAGGCGCTGGCGGTCGCTTGATGGGGTCCGGCCCTCGGCTGCCCTCGACTCGAGGGCAGCGCGCAGCACCCGCTCGCGGTCGTCGTCGTAGGCACGCACCGTGAGGAAGCTCCGGATCGCGAGCGCCAGGCGGCCCGCGAGGTCGGGGTCACCGAGGCGGGCGGCGACGGTCACCGCCTCGACGAGGTTGAGCCGCTCGGACTCGAACCACTCGGCGGGGGCCGAGACCGCGTCCATGGCGCCGTCGCCCTGCGGCTCCGGCAGCGCGTCCGAGGCGCCGTCGAGGCGTGGCCCGGCAGCGGCCGCGAGCTGCAGCCACGCCTCGCCGAGGTCGAGCCGCAGCACGGCGACGGACGCCGGCGCCTCCTCGGCCTCGAGGTACTCGGCTGCCAGCTCCGAGACCAGGCTGTGCACGCGGTAGCGCGGCTGCCCGGCGGCGTCGCGGCCCGTGGGCTCGACGAGGTGACGGTCGACCAGCTCGTCGAGGGCGTGGTGCGCCTCGATCTCGCGCGTCACGTCCTTGAGGAGCCGGCGCGCGACCCACGCGGGCCAGTCCGCGCTCGGAGCGAGCGCCAGCCGCCGGAAGAGGGTGCGCGCCGGCCCCGGCAGGTCCTCGACCGAGAGCGCGATGCTGGCCCGCACGTCGATGTCGCCGGCCGACAGCTCGTCGAGACGGGTGTGCTCGTGGGTGAGGCGGTCCCTCAGCTCGGGCAGGGCGAGGGTCGGGTTGGTGGCGAGCTTCGAGCCCGCGACGCACAGCGCCAGGGGCAGGTGCCCGCAGAGGGCCGAGATGTCGACGAGGGCGTCGGGAGCGTCGACCTCTCGCTCGGGACCGGCCAGCTCGGTCAGCAGCGCCAGGCTCGCCTCCTCCGTCAGCGGCTGCACGGTGTGCCGGCGCACGCCGACGAGACCGGCTAGGCGGCTGCGGGAGGTGACGATGGCCCCGGCGCCCGGTGAGGTCGGCAGCAGGGGCCGCACCTGCGACTCGGTGCTGGCGCCGTCGATGACGGTGAGGATGCGCTTGCCCGCGATGGTGGTGCGGTAGAGCGCGATGCGGTCCTCGCGGCCGGCCGGGATCGAGGGGCCGTCGACGCCGAGCGCCCTGAGGAACCGCGCGGCGACGTGGTGGGGGTCGATGGCGCCGGTCGGGTCGTCGCTGAGGGCGGCGTAGAGCGTGCCGTCGGGGTAGGCGTCGGCGAGGGCGTGGCCCGCGGTCACCGCCAAGGCCGTCTTGCCCACCCCGCCGACGCCCACGAGGACGACGAGTGCCGGGGGCGCGGCGGCCCGGGAGGCCAGGGCGACAGGCGAGCGGGACCCGCCGGCGACGTCCGGCACCCGCGGGGCGAGGCGGGCGAGGACCGCCCCGAGCAGGGCCTCCCTGCCGACGAGGGTCCAGGTGGGTGCCGGGAGCTCGCGCGGGACGACGCGACGCCGTGACGACGTCGCGCCCAGTGGGCTGCCGTCGAGGATCTGGGTGTTGAGGTCGGCGAGGGTCTGGCTGGGTGGCACCCCGAGCTCGTCGATGAAGCGGCGGCGGAGCCGGAGGTAGGCGTCGCTGGCCTCGGAGCGGCGGCCGGTGGCGGCGAGTGCGCGGAGCCGGTGCTCGTGGAGGCGCTCGTTCCACGGGTCGTCCTCGAGCTGGGCCGCCGCGGTCGCGAGCACCTCCTCGTGCCGGCCGAGCTGGGCGAGGGAGTCGACGAGCAGGTCGACGGCGGCGATGCGCTCGTCGCGCAGGGCCTGCTGGAGGCTCTCGGTGGAGGAGTCGGCCGCCGGGGCGACATCGCCCAGGGCGGTGCCGCGCCACAGGGCCACGGCGCGTTCGAGGTGCCGCACGACGGTGGCCGGCTGGTCGCTGCCCTCCAGCGCGCGGGCCTCGGCCACCTCGCGCCGGAACTCGGCGAGGTCGAGGGTGTGGTCGCCCATCCGCAGCTCGTAGCCGAACGGGCGGGTCGTCACCAGGCCGCGGTCGTGACCGGCCAGGCGGCGGCGCAGGCCCGCGATGAGGTTCTGCAGCTGCTGTCTCGCCGTCGGCGGGGGCTCGTCCCACAGGCCGTCGATGAGCCGCTCTGCCGGAACGAGACGGTCGGCGCCGACGAGCAGCGTCGCCAGCACGAAGCGTTCGCGGGCGCTGCCGAGCCGCAGGAGCGCGCCGTCGTCGGCGACGACCTCCATGGGCCCGAGCAAGCGAAACTGCACAGGGCATTGATACCGGAACGACGGCGCCACGTCGCCACGGAGCGCAGGCACCTGCTGCCCCGGCGTCCCCACCGGTCGTGGTGGAGGATGGATCCCGGGGCAGCAGGTGCTGCGTTCGTGCCGGAGGACGCGACCGCGCGGAGTCGCCCCTGTACGACTCGCGCGGACAGGGCAACTGTGGCCGGCCCCGCTAACAAGTCGCTAACACGTCGCTGACGAGGACCGGCTGACCGTGGGAGCCCCCGTCGCCGGGGACCCCACGGCCGGCCGTCACTTGTGCCAGTAGTACGCGGCACCGCCGTTGTTGGCGGCGTGCGTCGTCGGGTCGTACGAGTGCTCGCCGACGATCTCGTAGCCGACCCAGTTCGAGTCGACCACGCGGATGGTGGCGCCCGCCGGGTCGCCCGTCACGATCGCGGTGTGGATGCCGCGCGTGTGGGTGGAGTCGGTCTCCTGGATGATGTCGCCGGGCACGACGTCGGCCTTGGCCACGCGGTGGTAGCCGGCGTCGATGTAGGCCTGGTAGTAGCCGGTGCCGAGGTTGTTGGCGTGGGTCTCGTTGTACATCCTCTGGACGAACGCCTTGCACTGGCCGCCCCACTCGCCGATGTGGCTGCGGGCGTGCTCGACGATGGCCGGCGCCGCGACGGCGGTCGTGGCGCTCATCGGCATGAAGGACGCCGCGGAGGCGGTGAGGACGGTGGCGGCCGCGGCGCGGCGCAGGATGGCGGTGTTGAGCTTCATGGTGGTCTCCTGGATCCCTGTGGTGGGTGCTGGAAGTGGTGGGCCGGCGACCGGGTGACCGGTCGGTGATCCATCGAGGAGACCGTCGCGAAGTGTCCTAACAAGCCACTAACCGTGGCGGGATGCACTCCGGCGCAAGGTGTTTCCCGGCCGGCACTCGGGCCGGGGCTCGGGCTAGACGTCGAGCTTGTGAGGACCGGGTCCGAGGTCCGCCTGCCAGTCGGCGGTGTTGTTGAGGGCGCAGGTCGTCAGGCTGAGACAGCCGCACCCGATGCAGCCGTCGAGGTCGTCGCGCAGCTTCTCGATGCGCCGGATCTGCTCGTCGAGGCGCGCCCGCCAGGCGCGCGAGAGCCGAGCCCAGTCGCGGGCCGTCGGGGTGCGCTGCTCGGGCAGCGTCGCCAGGGCGGCGCCGATCTCGTCGAGCGAAAGACCCACCCGCTGCGCGGCGCGGATGAAGGAGACGCGGCGGATGGTGGCCCGCTCGTAGCGGCGCTGGTTGCCGGTCGTGCGGACCGCCGTGATGAGCCCGAGGTCCTCCCAGTAGCGAAGGGCCGAGGTGGCCGCGCCCGTGCGCTGGGCCACCTCGCCGATCGTCAGGGCCGACATCTCAGGCGATCCTCGCCTCGGGCAGCCGGGAGACGATCTCGGTGACGGTCTCGTCGGGGGTCTGCTGCGAGCTGTCGAGCCACAGCCCGATGTGCGGCGTCTCGGCGCGCACCTTGAGGTCGAAGTCGCGGATCGACCACAGGTCGCCGTAGCCCACCTTGCTGCGCTCGGACTCGCGGCGCATGACCGTGCCGACGTCGGGAGCGAGCATCACGAGGCTGAGGGGCCGGGCCGAGACCTGCTCGAGGAAGGGCATGAGGCTGGCGCCGACGAAGAGGTCCTGCACCACGACGGTGAAGCCCGCCTCGGCGTACACGTCGGCGGTGCGCGCCGTGATGCGGTGCCGCAGGGCGAGCTGGCGCTCGGCCTCGGGGTCACCGTGGGGTGACATGTCGACGCGCCCGCGCACCACGACGCGGCGGAACTCGTCGCCGCGCAGGTGCACAGCACGGGTGAAGCGCTCCGCAAGGAGCTGGGACACGGTCGACTTGCCTGCGGCCATCACGCCAGTGACGACGATGACCTGCGGGATGTCGACGTCGGTGTGGAGGGACCGGTCGCTCACAGACCACAACCCTAGGGGGCGGTGGGCGAAATGTCGCCGGACCTCAGGTGAAGTTCAGGTCGAGTGCCCGGTTTCCCCGTCGGGAACCGGGCACTAGACCGGGACCCGCAGTCGAGTGCCCAGTTCCTCGCGTCTTTCAGGCGTACGCCTCGACCTCGTCGGGGGTGGCCCGCCGGACGACGACGCGCGTCCACGCGCCGACGTAGAGGCGGTCGTCGTCGTCGAGCTCGGTCTTGGGCCCGACGGAGATCGCGCGGTCGGGCAGAGGGCCGGAGGCGGGCCCGACGAAGGTGCCGTTGGAGCTGCCGAGGTCCTCGACGAACCAGCGCGACCCGTCGGTCGTCAGCTGCGCGTGCCGCCGGCTCACGCCCGGGTCTGAGGAGAGGTCGATCTCTGGGTGGGTGTTGCGGCTCGTGGAGACCCGGCCGAGCAGCACGCTGCGGTGACGCAGCGGCATGATCGTCGGCAGGCCGGGCGACGGGCACGGGTCGTCGGCCTCCTGCGTCTGGTACCAGTCGGGGTCGACCCACACCTCGGCGAGCCACTCGAACGCGGCCCCGCCGGCGCCGGCCTCGGCCGAGGATCCTTCGGCCCCAGCGGTGCCCGCCGCAGACGCGGCGGCACTCGCACGGGCTGCGGCGGCTCCTTCGAGGGTGACTGGCTCGTTGTCGGGCTGGGTGTCGTCGAGGTCGCCCGGCCCGGCGGCGGGGTCGCGCGGCATCGCTCCGGTCGTGAAGTCGTAGCCGCAGGCCTCGCAGAAGAGGGCTCCGTCGGGGTTCTCGGTGGCGCAGTTCGGGCACTCGAGCGACGTCGGCGCGGCCTCGGCCGGCGCGGCCTCGGCCGGCGCGGTCTCGGCCGGGGCACCCGCTGAGCCGGACGGCATACCTGCTGGGTCGAGGTCCAGCGACGAGCGCGACCCACCCGCGCCGGCGGCTGCACCGGACCCGGAGGCGGCCGGAGAGCCGCCCGCGCCGGCGGCGGGCTGGGCGCTCGCGTCGATGGGGGAACCGCAGGTGTCGCAGTAGTCCTCGGCCTCGGAGGTGTGCCCGTTGGGGCAGACCGCGCTCACCGGCGCACCCGGCTCGTCTTCGTCGAGGCCGTGTCGAGCGACATCTCGTCGATCTTCGACGCCCCCTTCTTCAGCCGCACCGTGCCGGTGTCGGCGTCGTCGATGTCGACGACCTTGCGCAGGCGCGAGGTCATCTCGTCGTTGCCGGTCATCCCGGCCAGCTGCACCGCACGCCCGAGCTTCGAGGTGGCAACGTCGTCCTGGCCGGCGGCCTTCGCGGCCAGCCCCTCCTGGATCACCGTGGCGAGCTCGGCCTGGCCCGTGTAGGCGGCGACCGCCGGGTCGATGCGCGTCGTCAGCGAGTCGTCGTTGCTCCACTTGGCCTTGACGAGAGCCTGCGCGACGGGGTCGCCGCCGAGGGAGAACTGCACCCGGGCCGCGAGCTGCTCCTGGCCGAGCGTGCGCGCCGGCAGACGCACGGCGACGTGGTAGTCGCGGCTCTCGTCGGACCATGCGCCGGTCGGGTAGGCGCCGGTGAGCGGGTTGACGACGGTGCGCCGCGAGGTGAGGTCCTCGAGGGTCGGAGACACCTGCTTGACGAAGAGCAGCTCGGCGCCCTGCGGCACCCACACCCGCAGCTCGGAGCTGGCGATGCCGCGCGACATCGAGGCGCGCATCATCGACCGGAACTCGGCGGCCATCTCCTCGGGCGCCGGGATGAGGTCGACCGTGCCGAGAAGGGCCGAGGCGATGCCGCGCACCTCGTCGACACGCCACTGGTCGCCCACGCCGCGGCAGTCGCACTGGAAGGCCCCGACGCAGCTGCGGACCGCGGCCTGCAGCGACGCCGGTGTCTCGCCCTCGTTGACGCCGTCGGTGAGCAGGATCGCGTGGCGCTTGGTCACGTGCGGGACGGTCTCGAAGATCTGCCGCGCGAGCGTGAGCCACGTGCCCATCGCCGTGCCGCCGTTGGCGCGCAGCCCCTCGATGGCCCGGTTGGCCTCGCCGCGCGTGTGCGACGACATCGGCACGAGCGCGCCCTGGTGGCTGTAGGGGTAGATGATCTGGGCGGTGCCGTTGCCCGACACGATCGAGAAGAGCGTGCCGTCGACGATCTCGGCGAGGGCGGCCTTGGCGGCCTCACCGGCGGCCGCGACCCCGCGCCGGCCCATCGAGCCCGACGTGTCGATGAGGATCACCTCGGCCGCCGAGCCGGGGTCGGCCAGACCGACCGCGCCGGCGCCGGACGCACCCGCGGAGGCGCCGGTCGAGGTCACGCGGACGATGGCGTGCACGTCGGTGCCGCCGTCGGGCAGGAACTCGTTCTGGAACACCTCTGCCGTGAAGTCAGCCATCGATCGGGTCCCCTTCCATCGGCGCCGCGGCAGCGGTCGCCTCGCTCGTGGTCGATCCTCGCCCAGCCAGTCTGGCGAGGGCAACCGTGATGTTGTCGCGTCCACCCTGCTCGTTCGCGAAGTCGACGAGTGCCTGGGCCAGCGCCGTCGGGGTGGGAGTGGCGGTGGTGCCGGCGGCCGAGCTGGCGTTGATGGCCCTCGTGGCCGGGTCCCCGGCACCCGACTCGTAGGCGGCAGACTCGTCGGCACCCGACTCGTGGGCACCGGACTGCTGCAGGCGCGCGGCCGCCTCGCGCAGCAGCGTGCGCAGGTCCTCGGCCTCGGAGCAGTAGTTCCACAGCCCGTCGGAACAGACCATGAGCCACCCCGGCGTGGCCTGCAGCGTCGTCAGGTGCGGGGTGAGGTCGTCGGGAGCGTCCTTGCCGAGCCAGCGCGTGATCGAGTGCGCGTGCGGGCCGTTCTCCGCCTCGACCCGGGGCACGCCCGCCACCATCTGCTCCTGGGCGAACGAGTCGTCGCGGCCGAGCTGCAATGCGGGCTGCTCCGACGCGTCGGGCAGCCAGTAGACGCGGCTGTCGCCGACGTTGCCGGCGACGACGACGTCGTCCTCGACGACGGCGGCGGCGATCGTGCAGGACGGGGGGTTGGGCACGTCTTCGTGGACGCACTCGGCGACGGCCTCGTTGGCGCTCGCGACGGCGACGGTGAGGGCGCGGCCCGCGGCAGCGGCCCACGCGTCCGGGGTGCCCACTCCCTTCGGGAAGGGCTGGTCGAGCACCGATCTCGCCGCCTTGGCGGCCGCGAGCGAGGCGATGTGCGAGTCCGTCGCCATCGAGACGCCGTCGCAGACCACGAGCACGGCCCGGGAGCCGGGTGCCTCGGTAGCGCTGAGCGACATGGCGTCCTCGTTGCGGGCGTGGCGCCGACCGATGTCGCACACCCCACCGACCCAGGCCGCGGGCGCCTCGGCGAAGTGGTCGCGCGGGTCGGGCGGTGGGGATCCGCACTGGTCGCAGTAGCCGTCGACGATGTGGCCCTGGCCGCACACGCGACAGAGCAGGTCGTCGTCGGCCGGAGCGGGCGGCACGACGGCCGACGGCACGGCGCCGGTCCAGCCGACGTCGAGCGGCGACTCCTCGCCCGCCGGGGCGGTCTGCGGCGTCGCCGACGCGAGCAGCGTGCCGTCGGAGACGGCGGTGCCGTCAGCGGCAGCCCCTCCGGCAAGGTCGCCGGCGGTGCCTGCCGGGAAGGCGGGAGCGTTGAGGACGACCAGGTCGGCGCCGCACGCCTCGCAGAAGCTCGACTCGGCCGGGTTGGCGGTGCCGCACGCGCGGCAGGTGCGTGAGGGCGCCTGCGTGGCCGGGGCCGTCGCCTCGGGCTGGGGGGATCCCGTCGTCGGGGTGTCGGTCACCAGAGGCTCCAGGGTCGGATGGCGTTCGCCTCGTCGACGAGGGGCACGCGCTCGGAAAGGTCGGGGGTGCGCTTGGCCAGCTCGCGCAGGGCGTCCTCGAGCCCGAGTCGCAGGCCGTGCGGGGTGCCCTTGTGGGTGCCGAGGCGGATGTCGGCCTTGTTGCCGGTCTTCTCCACCGTCTCGAGCGCCTCACGGTAGATGAGCGTCGTGAGCTCGGCCCGCCGCCGCGCCGAGAGCGAGGTGTCGTCGAGCGTGCGCAGCGCCTCGGCCAGGTCGGGGAGCCCGCGGTTGGCCTTGGTGAGCAGCTCGGCGAGGCCCGCTCGCGCCGTGCGGTAGGCGCTCGACTGCGGGGGCACGAGCCGGTACGCCGACACGGCGCCGTCGACGTCGGAGCGGGCCGCTCGGATGCGGGCGAGCCCGAAGGCGGCCATCGGCACGTAGGTCGCGTCGGTGCGGGCGCAGGCGACGTAGAGGTTCTCGGCGACGGCGTCGTCGCCGGCCTGCTCGCACGCCTGGGCGAGCGCGAGCTTGGGGGCGAGCTCGCCGGGCACCTGCCCGTAGACGGCGTTGAAGGCCGCCTGCGCCGCGCGGGCGTCGCCACGCTCGAGGGCGGCGAGGCCCTGGATCCAGACGGCGCGCCACTCCCACGGGTCGGCGGTGAGCAGCTCGCCCGCGGTGGCCTCGGCGACGTCGCGCTTGCCCGCCTCGAGGGCGGTGCGGCCGCGCTCGAGCAACACCTCGGTCGAGCTCTTCGGCGGGTTCATGAGTCGGTCGAGGCGCTCGGTCGGCGTGCCGTTGACGGTCTGCAGCCAGCCCACGAGCGCGTCGTGCGGGTCGCGGCGCAGGGCCGGGAGGTTGCGCCAGTCGTCGGGCTCGACGCCGGGCGTCGGCACGTCGAAGAGCAGCGAGCTGACCGTGGTGGAGGCCGCGCCCGACCCGCGGTCGAGCGCCACGACCTCGCGCAGCACACCGACCATCTGAGACCGCAGCTCGTCGGCGGAGACGAAGCGGTCGTCGCGGTTCGGTGCGCAGGCCTTGGCGACGAGCCGGTAGAAGGAGTCGTAGCGCTGGAAGACCGGCACGGTGTCCTGCGCGGGCAGCGTGTTGAGGTAGGTCGTCTGGTAGCCCCGGAACTCCATCGTCAGCACGACGAGCGTGCGGCCGATCGTGTAGATGTCGGACGCGACCGAGACCCCGAGCTCGGCGACCTCAGGGGCCTGGTAGCCGACGGTGCCGAAGATCGCGGAGTCCTCGTCGTCGGCCCGGCGCACGCCGCCGAGGTCGATGAGCTTCACCTCGTCGCCGACCTGGATGATGTTGTCGGGCTTGAAGTCGCAGTAGACGAGCCCGAGGTCGTGGAGGTACTGGAACGCCGGGAGGATCTCGAGCAGGTAGGCGAGGGCCTGGTCGACGGGCAGCGGATCGTACCTGCCGGCGGCCTGCAGTCGCTGCTTGAGGATCGACTTGAGCGACGTGCCACCGACGTACTCCATGACGATGTAGCCGGCGTCGTCGTGGGTGACGAAGTTGTAGATCTCGACGATGCTCGGGTGCGACACCTGGGCGAGGAACCGCTGCTCGGCGATCGCCGCGGCGAGCGCGTCGGGGTCGGCCGAGTTGAGCAGGCCCTTGAGCACGACCCACCGGTCGGACACGTTCTTGTCACGCGCGAGGTAGATCCAGCCGAGACCGCCGTGGGCGAGGCAGCCCGCCACTTCGTACTGCCCGGCGACGAGGTCACCGGCCTTGAGCTTCGGGTCGAACGAGAACGGGTGGCGGCACTTGGCGCAGAAACCGGTCGTGCGACCGGGCTTGCCGTCGCGGCCGCGGCCGACGGGCTCGCCGCACTTGGGGCAGAAGCGCTTGTTCTCGGGGACGGTGGGGTCCTTGAGGAGGGCCTTCCCAGCGTCGATCTCGGGCGCCGGGCGGACGGTCGTGATGCCGCCGCCGAGTCGGGCCGAGCGCAGCCGCTGCGAACCACTGGTGCGACGCGTCGCGACCGAACCGGACTCGCGGGCGCGCTTGGAGCCCAGCGCTGCCGAGGCGAGGTTGCTCGAGGCCGCCGAGCGGGTGGACATCTCGGGCCCGACCCCGGCGGTCCCGTTGCCGCCGTTGCTGCCGCCACCGTTGGTCCCGCCGGGCTCGGGGGTCGGAGGACCGGCGTACGCGGCGACGCCCTGCTGGTCGGCCGGGGTGCCGCAGACGTTGCAGTAGCCGGCCTCGATGGTCCCCGAGCAGCCCGGCTGCTGGCACGCGCCGCCCTCGGGGATGCCGGGGCCGCCGGGGAGGGAGCTGGACGGGGCCGGGGGGACGGGCAGCGACGCCCCGCCCGTTCCGGCCGAGCCAGTCGCCCCTCCGGTGGGTGCGGTGGCACTGCTTGCCGCGCTGCTCGAGGCGGCGGCGAGGGGCGCCGGAGTCGAGCCGGCGGCCATGCCGCAGACGTCGCAGTAGCCGTCGACGACGGTGCCGGAGCAGCCGGGCTGGGTGCACTTCATGGGCGAGGCCTCTGCGTTCGGGGTGCGGACGGGCGGGCGGCGGGTCGGGTCGTCGACCTGCTGCCGGGTCGGGTCACGGCTCTCGTCGCGGCGTCGACGTACGCCTGGTAGGCCGCCGCGAGCGCACGCGCGCGCCCGAGGGGGAGCGGCTTCGTCGCGAGCGTCTCGTCGAGGCGGGCGCGCAGGTCGGCGACGTCGGCCTGCACCTCCGGTCCGAGCGTCGCGGCTGCGGCCGCGGCCATGGCACCGACGGCGCCGGCGAGACCGACGACCTCGTCGCGCTCGGCGAGCCCGGCGGCATACCTCTCGTGGGCGAGGTCGAGCGCCCGCGACACCCGCTCGAGCTTGTCGCGGTAGGCCGCGAGCTCGGCCGCCGCCTGCGGCACGGGCCCCAGCGCGCGCACGTTGGGGATGGCCAGGTGCGGCGCGGGGGTGATGGCCTCGAGGCACGCCCGCTCGAGGGCGCGGATCGCCGCGGCTCGGGCGTCGAGCTCCTCGACCTGCTGCTGCGTGCGCACCCGGCTGCGGGCGGCGGAGGCCCGCTCGGCCGCGGCGACGATGAGGTCGCGCTCGAGGGTGGCGACCTCGATCTCGAGGGGCCCGATGATGCCCCCGACGTCGGCGCCGCGGCGGGCTCGGTCGACGAGGTCGTCCATGCGTCGGTCGAGCCGGGCGAGCTTCTCGCTCGCGTCGTCTCGCTGCGATCCCGCCGGCACGAGCGGGATCTGGTCGCGCGTGCGCTCGATCCCCGCGCGCACCAGAGTGATCCGCTGGGTCGCCTCGGCGGCTCCGGGAGCCAGCGACGCGCGGGCCTGGAGGGTGCGGGTGAGCGAGTCGAGCAGCCGGCACGCCTCGGGCAGGCTCACGGCGAGCGACCCGCTCGAGGGCAGCGACAGGTGCTCGGTCGTGTTGGAGTCGAGACGTCCGTGGATGAGCGTGGAGAGCCGCTCGGCCTCGACCGGCCCGACACGACCGCCGTCGAAGGTCGTCTCGAGCAGGGTGAGCCGGTCGCTGACGGCCTTCCAGAAGGTGAGGGCCACGGTGAGGTCGTTGGTGATGGCGACCTGCTCGGCCTGCGAGAGCTTGAGCACGGCGCGGTCGACCTCGCCGAGGTCGGCGCGGCGCTGGGCCACCCACTCGCGCAGGGCGCCCAGGTAGGTCTGGGCCTCGGGCGCCTGGACGGGCACGCCGAGCCGCCCGGGCGCCGCGGGCGCGACGACACCGGGGTCGGGATGCTGCTGGGGCACTGCCGTCATCGCCCGTAGACCGGGGTCGGGGGTGCGGGCGCCGGGCCGAGCGGGGCGGCCAACCAGCGGTTGTAGATCGCCTTCCACTCGCCGTCGGCCTCGAGGTCGGCGATGACCCGGTTGACGTAGCGCGTTAGGTACGTGTCGGCCTTGTTGAACCCGAGGCCGTACGGCTCGGCCGTGATGGCCTTGGCCTTCGTGATGACGGTGTTGGGGTCCTGGGCGGCCAGGCCCGCCAGCACGGTGTCGTCGCCGGTGATGGCGTCGGCCTTGCCCTGCTGGAACAGCACGAGGCAGCCCGTGTGGTTCGGCGCCGTGACGACCTCGGGGCCGCCGCTGCTCTGCGCGGCGACCTGCTGGAGCTTGGTCAGGGACGTCGTGCCGGTGGGCGCGCACACCTTCTTGCCCTTGAGGTCGGCCAGCCCGAGGTTCGCCGCGTTGGGGAGGTTCTTGCCGACGAGGACCTTCTGGCCGGAACGGTAGTACTCCGCGGAGAAGGCGATGTCGTTCCACCGGGCGCAGGTCATCGACATGTTGCGGGCGACCATGTCGACCTGCTTCGACTGCAGCAGCGGCAACCGTTCGGCGGCCGTGATGACGCGGAACTGCACCTTGCTCGGGTCGCCGAAGATCGCCTTCGCGACCGCCTTCGACATGTCGATGTCGAAGCCCTCGAGCGAGCTCGTGAACGGGTCGCGGGCGCCGAAGAGGTAGGTGTCGGCCGAGACCCCGACGGTGAGGTAGCCCTTGGTGTAGAGGTCGCGCATCTTCTGGTCCGTGATCTCGGCGCGACTCGGCAGGCTCGGCAGCGGGTCGTAGGACTGGGTCGCGTTCGAGCAGGTCGGGGCGCTCGTCGCCGGCGCGGCCGTGGTCGGCTTCGCCGCCACCGGGGCCGGGAGCGGGGTCTCCGCGTAGGTGACGCCCGAGCAGCCGGCGAGGGCGGCGATGCCCACGACGGTCGCCAGGGCGCCGGTGCGACGGCGCCAGCCCTGCGTGCTCATCGGTACTCCTCGATCCGCTGGCCGACTCCCCGCACGATGAGCCACGACGCGACGAGCGCGGCGAGGGCGACGAGGACGGCGTAGAGGGGGGCGCTGCCGCCGAGGCCCTGCAGCGTGCTGACGGTGGCCTTCGCAGCCGTGTCTCGGGCCTGGGCGACGCGCTGGTCGAACTCGTCGAACGTGCCGGCGGCCCCGGCGGCGGTGGTGTTGGTCGAGGCCTTCACGGCGTCGTCCCACCGACCACCGTCGTCGAGCTTGCGCACCTGCTCGTGGGCGACGACGTAGGCGGCCCACAGGCCTCTCAGCTCGGCCCCGTCGCGTATGCCGTCCAGACCCTTCTCGACGGCGTCGCGGTCGGCCTTCCACGAGGCCTCGTTCGAGGCGCCCGAGCCGCGGCGGATGAGCGTCAGGCTCTCGTTGGACCGTGCGTCGTTGGCGGCGGTCGTGACGTTCGCGAGCGAGACGGCCTGCTGGAAGTTCCCTCGCGACACGTCGGCCGTCGCGGTGCCGATGCCGCTGATCTGCGTCGCCGCGACGAAGAGCGCGACGAGCAGCAGGACGATGGCGCCGCTCAGCGAGCGGTTGAGGTAGCGGTGCGTGCGGCGGGCGAGCCACACGGCGAGGGCGACCAGCCCGATGACCGAGACGACGCCGACGAGCAGCTGCAGGCTCGAGTTGCTGCGCTCGAACTCCTTGCGGGAACGGTCCTCGTTGGCCTTGACGATCTGCGTGACGATCGGGATCGCGTCGGCCCGCAGCCCGGCGCTGGCCTGAGTGAGGTACTGGGCGCCCACGGGCAGCCCGAGGCGGTTGTTGGAGCGGGCCTGCTCGACGAGGGCGGCATACGCCTGGACCTTGACGGAGAGGGCACCGAGGGCGTTGCCGTCGGCCGGCTGGGCGGCGGCGGCCTTCGCGAGGCTGGTGGCCACGCGCGAGAGGGCCTGCTCGTACCTCAGCCGCGAGTCGGCGGACTCGAGGCCGCCGACGAGGAAGGCGTTGGTGGCGACGGCGTCGGCGCGGAGCAGGTCGACGTGGATCGACTGGACGCGGACGACCTGCTCGGTGTTGTTGGCCGCCCGCTCGACCGCGGCCTGCGAGGCGAGCAGGGCGTTCGCGCTGATCGCGCCGAGGAGGACGGCGGCCAGGACGCCGAGGAGCCCGAAGAGCCGCATCCGTCCGGGGGTGCCGTGCAGCAGGCGGCTCGCGAGCGACCGGGCACTGGGCAGGCTGCCGGCGATGGTGCGGGGCTGCGGCTGCTGGCCGCCGGACGTGCCGGACGCCGCTCCGGCCGTGACAGCGACGGGGATGTTCGTCGTCGGTGCGGTCATGCGGTGTCCTCGTCGCTGTGGTGGTGCTCGTCGTCCGAGGCTGCCTCATCGACGGCCGTGGGACCATCAGGGTCCTCCCTGACCGGCACCGGGTCGGTCCCCGAGCTCTCGGGCTCCTCGTCGGGTTCGTCGTCCGGCTGGTCGGTGAAGTCGCCTGCGGTGAGTAGACGCAGGTCGTCGCGCGTCGGCTCCGTCGCGTCCTTGAGTCGCCAGGCGTGGCGGCCGACGGCGTGCTCGAAGAGGTTGCGCGAGAAGCGGCCGTTCCCGAAGGCCGGCGTGCGCGGGGACGCCTGGAAGATGTGGCGGACACGCTCGTGCGCGTCGTCGGTCAGCTCGTAGTCGCTGCCCCCGGCGATGGAGTCGAGGATCGCGAGCAGCTCGTCGTCGGAGTAGTCGTCGAACTCGATCGTCGTCGTGAAGCGGCTCGCGAGCCCGGGGTTCTGGGCGATGAAGCCGACCATCGGGTCGGGGTAGCCGGCGACGATGACGACGAGGTCCTCGCGGTGGTCCTCCATCTCCTTGACGAGGGTGTTGACCGCCTCCTGGGCGTACTGGTCACCGGTGAGGGCGTACGCCTCATCGATGAAGAGCACGCCGCCGACGGCCTTGGCGCACACCTCCGCGGTCTTGAGCGCGGTCTGGCCGACGTAGCCGGCGACGAGCTCGCTGCGGTCGACCTCGACGAGCTGGCCCTTCGGCAACAGCCCCAGCGCCTTGTAGATGGCGCCGACGAGGCGGGCCACCGTGGTCTTCCCCGTGCCGGGGTTGCCGACGAAGATGAGGTGTCGACTCATCTTCGGGGCCTTGAGGCCGGCCTCGGTGCGCATCTTCTCGACGGTGAGCAGGGCCACCTGGCGGTGGATCTCCTTCTTGACCCGCTCGAGCCCGATCATCGCGTCGAGCTCGGCGAGCAGCTCCTCGACCGACTTCTCGGGCTCGGCCGGCTGCTCCGGCTCGGGCTCGGGCGCCGCGGGCTGCGCCTCGGCCACGGTGCCGTCAGTCGGGTTCCCTTGTGCGGCAGACGGGTCCATCGGGCCGGGAACGGTGGGTCGCATCGTGTCGGGCGAGCCGAGTCCGAAGCCGGGCACCCCGGAAAGGCCGGGTATGCCGGCTAGCTCGGCACCGGGGAACGCCGGGACCCCGTGCGTCGGCACCCGTGCGGCAGCGAGGTAGGCGCCCGACGCGGCCGACGCGTTCGCGATGACCCAGATCGGGGCGGTGCCGAGCATGACGGCCGACGACGCGACCTCGGTCAGCGCCTCGGCGTACTCGTCGGCGAGGTCGTGGCGGGAGGCGACGAGCGTGTCGAGCAGGTCGGTGGGTGCGGCGCGCCACCGGCGTCCGCGCGAGGCGGCGTCGAAGAAGACCTCGTTGATGCGGGCGAGGTCGGTGAGACCCGGGTGGGCGACCTCGGCCCACGCGGTGGCGGCACCGGGCACCGCCTCGGCGAGGGCGGCCGCCACCCGGAGCCCCTCGTCGCGCGCGGCGGCAGGGTCGAGCCCGGCCTCGGCCGCGACGTCTGTCAGCTGCTGCAGGCTCTCGGCGAGACGGGACTCGTCAGTACTCATGACTGCTCATGACTGCTCATGCGTCGTGCATCCTCACTCGGGGGGCGCCAGTGGAGCGGGCGACGGTGTGCCGGGAGCGGGTGGCGGCGCGACCTGGACGGGGTCGGGCCCGAGGCCGAGCACCCCGCCGGCCGAGGCGTGGCCGAACTTCTCCTCGAGGAAGGCCCCGTGGATGATGATCGCCTCGGCGTCGGCGCGGTTCACGGCGTCGTAGACCTTGTCCATCGTCGTGCCGAGCAGGTCGAGCTGGTCGACGAGCAGCATCACCGAGCTCTTGCCGGCAGCGATGGGGCGGGTGTCGGCCCAGTCGCGCGGCAGCCGCAGGTAGTTGCCGATGGCGACGGGCAGGTAGTCGGTGACCGTCGCCATGACGCTGAAGCCCTGGCTGCTGCCGAGACCGAGGTTGTCGAGCCGGGGGAGGGCCTGGCGCACGATGCGGGTGACGCGCAGCAGCCGGGAGAGCACGACGCCCGGCACCTTGCCGTCACGGGCCTGCTGCTCGATCAGCGCGAGCGCCTCGAGCAGCTGCTCCGTGGTCGGCGGCCCCGGGCGCGCGGGCTCGGGTGCCTCGGGCTCGCCCAACCCGAACCACGACCGGATTCCCACTGCGTTGTCCCCTCTGGTGTCCGCGGGGCCGACCGCTGGTCGGCCCCGCACATCCTGCAGCACGGGCCGCTCGTCGGCGACCCTGCTCACCTCACCGGCGCGTCACGCGCCGTCCACCCGTCTCTCGTGTGCCGTCGGACCCCTCTCAGCCCAGTGAGCTCACCGCCCCGACCCGAGGTCGAGCAGGCCGGGCGCGGAGTTCTCGGTGCGGCGGGCGTCCTGCTTGGCGACCCGGTCGAGGTAGCTGCGCGACTTGGCGACCTCGGTCTCGAGCGTGCCGATGGTGGCGGCCATGTTGTCGAGGGCCCGCACCTTGAACTGGTCGATGGTGTCCATCGTCTCGTAGATGTTGGCGAAGGCCTTCTGCAGGGACTCGATCGACAGGGTCGAGCTCGCCGACTGCTCCTGGATGCGGGCCGAGTTCTGCTTGAGAGCCTCGGACGTGCGCTCGATGATGCCGGACGTCGTCGTGTTGAGGGCCGTGATCTGGTCGAGCACGAGCTGCTGGTTGTTGAGCGCCTGGGCCACGATGACGGCGGTGCGCAGGGCCGACACGGTGGTCGTCGTGGCTCGGTCGACGCCCTTGATGAGCTCGATGTTGTTCTTGATGATGATGTCGATGGCCAGGTAGTTCTGGATCGAGACCGCGAGCTGCGTCAGCAGGTCCTGGTGCTTCTGGCGCACGTAGAAGAGGACGTCCTCGCGCAGCGCCTTGGCCCGCTCGGGGTCGCCGGCCTCGAGGGTCGCGACCTGGGCCGCGAGCTTGGCGTCGAGCTTCTCGGCGACGTAGACGTACTGGTTGAGCCGGCCCATCGACTCCCAGAGGTTCTTCTTCTCGAGGTTGAGGGCGACGTTGTCCTTGACGAGCTCGTCCTGGCCCGACTGGAGCGAGTGGAGGATGCCGTTGAGGTGGCTCTGCGCCGACTGGTACTTGCGGAAGTAGTCGGTGACCTTGTCGCCGAACGGGATCATGCCGAGGAACTTCTTCGCGCCCGTGGCCTGGCCGGGGTCGAGGTCCTCGACGGTGCGGCGCAGGTCCAGCAGGGTCTTGCCGACCTTCGAGTTGCCGGAGAGGCCCCCCTCGTTGAGCGCCTTGACCGGCATCTGGAGCATCCGGTTGCTCGACTCGGCGGCGAAGCGGACCTCGTCGTTGCCCATCGAGCGCACGTCGGCGGCCTTGTGCTCCCACTCGGGCGACCTCGCGGCGGCCTTGAGGAGGGAGTCGAGGTAGGTGTCGACCTTGGCGTCGAGCCCGGGCAGGGCCGCCTCGGGCACCGCCGGTGCCATCTTCGGGGCCGAGGTCGCGGCGACGGGCGCCGTGGGGGCCGGGGCGGTGAGGATGAACGCCTCGCCGGGCGGCGGCTCGAGCGGGGCCACCTGGGCGGGTGCGGCTGCCTGGGCGGCGGGCTGGTCAGTCATCTCCAACGGGTCCTTCCCTCAGTGCGGCCGCGTCGGCGACGCGACCGAAGTCCCCACCCGTCGCGACGTGCCGGGGCACGTCCTGCAGGTGCACTGCTCGCGTGCACCACACACGCCTGCGGCGCGCTCGTCGGGCGTACGGCCACTCTACGTGCCGTGCGCCTGCGACGGGATGCCGATCGGACCGGTTCCGCCGCCCTGCTGACGCGGTGCCGACGCTGGTGCCAACGCGGTGGCGAAGCTCCGAATCCGCAGGCGCGAGAGTGACCGTGGCGCGGAGTCAGGGGAGGTTCCACGCCACGGCCGAGGTGTGGGTACCCACACCTGAGGAACGGGTGGGGTTATCGGCGGGTTCCCGTCGCGCCGGACCGGGGGTGCGCGCGTCGGGAGGACGTTCAGCTGAACTGCCAGGAGCGCTTGGACAGGCCGAACCAGAAGCCGTCGATGACGCTCTTGTTGTCGAGTCCGCCGGACTCGTACGCGGCCCCGAGCGTGACGAAGAGGGGTGCGAAGTGCTCGGTGCGCGGGTGCGCCTCGTGCGCGGCCGGGGCCTTGTCGAGGAAGTCGAGCAGGCTGTCGACGTCCTTGGCCTTCATGGCCTCCTGTGCCCAGTGGTCGAACTCGGCGCTCGCCCGGGGCGGCAGCGCGTCGGCGCCGGCGCGCGGGTTGAACCAGCGCAGGTTGTGGGTGGTAAAGCCCGAGCCGACGATCATCGTGCCCTGCTCGCGCAACGGGGCGAGGCGGCGGCCGATCTCGAAGAGGCCGCGCGGGTCGAGCGTCGGCATCGACATCTGGAGCACCGGCACGTCGGCCTCGGGAAACATCTCCTTGAGGGGCACGTAGGCGCCGTGGTCGAGGCCGCGGGCCTCGTCGCGGTGGACCTGGTGACCGGGCCAGGTGAGCAGCTTGGTCACGTCGTCGGCGAGGCCGGGCGCGGCCGGTGCGTCGTAGGTGACCTCGTAGTACTTCTGCGGGAACCCCCAGAAGTCGTACGTGAGGGGGGCGCCGGACGTGGAGCCGAGCGTCGTGGGTGCGTCCTCCCAGTGGGCCGAGACCATGAGCACGCTCTCGGGCTTGGGCAGGTCGGAGGACCACTCGGCGAGCTGGGCCGTCCAGCGCTCGTCGTCGGCGAGCGGCGGCGCGCCGTGGCTCAGGTAGAGGACGGGGGCGGTGGTCATGAGGGGTCCTTCCGGCGTTTGGTTGAACAATAAACTATCACGTCCAACGTGGCCCTGCCCGCCATCATTCCCCAGCACGTATGCCGTGTGGTCACCTTTGAGGACCCGCCGCCGGCGGGCCCTTCGGCCCTGTCGAGGGGCAGGCAGGAGGGGCAAGGCTGGGGCGATGAACGAGATGCGCACCGTCGAGCTGACCGAACAGCCCACCGCCGTCCTGCGCGCGACGGTGCCGATGGACCAGCTGCCCGCCTTCTTCGCGCGTGCCTTCGCGGCGACGGCAGCGGTGATCGCGAAGCAGGGCCAGGCCCCGGCCGGACCGCCCTTCGGGCTCTACCATGGCCTGCCGTCGTCGTCCGTCGACGTCGAGGCCGGCTTCCCCGTCGGGACCCCCGTCGTGCCCGACGGCGAGGTGGCGCCGGGCGTGCTGCCGGGTGGGCGGGCCGTCGAGGCCGTGCACGTCGGGCCCTACGACACCATGGGCGAGACCTACGGCCGGGTCGAGCAGTGGATGGCCGGCCGACGACTGGCCCGCGGTCCCGTCGTCTGGGAGAGCTACCTCAGCGACCCGGAGCGCGAGCCCGACCCTGCCACCTGGCGCACCGTCATCCACTGGCCCGTCTCCTGACCGGAGGGCGCTCCCGAACCGCCGCCACCAGCGTCCCGGCGGTCGCTGGAGGTCACCGACCGGGCTCACCTCGTGACACGGCATACGCTCCCTCCTGCGGATGTCTGGGCGACCTTCCCGGCGCGGGCTGTTACGGTCGGTCCGCGTCCACGCAGGAGCAGCGACGAATCCGCTGCACGTGTGATGCGGGAAGTTGAAGGTGCACCATGGCCGCTGGCAAGGGCCGCAAGCTCGTCATCGTCGAGTCGCCCGCGAAGGCGAAGACGATCGCCGGTTACCTCGGAGGTGAGTTCGAGGTCGAGGCCTCGGTGGGCCACATCCGTGACCTGCCCAACCCGTCCGAGCTGCCCGCCGACATGAAGAAGGGCCCGTTCGGCAAGTTCGCCGTCGACGTCGAGAACGGCTTCGAGCCCTACTACGTCGTCGACCCCGACAAGAAGAAGAAGGTCGCCGAGCTCAAGCGTCTCCTCAAGGACTCCAGCGAGCTCTACCTCGCCACCGATGAGGACCGCGAGGGCGAGGCCATCGCGTGGCACCTGCTCGAGGCGCTCAAGCCGCGAGTTCCCGTGAAGCGCATGGTCTTCCACGAGATCACCCGCGAGGCGATCCAGCGGGCGGTCAACGACACCCGTGAGATCGACACCGCGATGGTCGACGCCCAGGAGACCCGCCGCATCCTCGACCGCCTCTACGGCTACGAGGTCAGCCCGGTGCTGTGGCGCAAGGTCCGCCAGGGACTTTCCGCCGGCCGCGTCCAGTCCGTCGCGACCCGCATGGTCGTCGAGCGCGAGCGCGAGCGCATGGCGTTCGTCCGCGCCTCCTACTGGGACGTCGAGGGCGACTTCACGCCCGACGGCGCGAGCCAGCAGTTCACCGCTCGCCTCGCGGCGGTCGACGGCGCCCGCGTCGCGACCGGTCGCGACTTCGCCGACGACGGCAGCCTGACGGGCAAGGGGGTCGTGCACCTCGACGAGGCGCTCGCGACCCGCATCGCCGAGGCCTGCCTGCCGCAGCGCGCCCGCGTCACCGACGTCCAGGAGAAGCCGTACACCCGTCGCCCGTCGGCGCCGTTCACCACGTCGACGCTCCAGCAGGAGGCCTCGCGCAAGCTGCGGCTGAGCTCGAAGAACGCGATGCGCGTCGCGCAGCGGCTCTACGAGAACGGCTACATCACCTACATGCGTACCGACAGCACGACGCTGTCGGACGCCGCGACCACCGCGGCGCGCAGCCAGGCCCGCGACATGTACGGCGCCGAGTACGTGCCCGACAGCCCGCGCCGCTACGAGAAGAAGGTCAAGAACGCCCAGGAGGCGCACGAGGCCATCCGCCCCGCCGGTGACCGCTTCCGCTCGCCCGCCCAGGTCGCGGGCGAGCTGCGCGGCGAGGAGTTCGCGCTCTACGAGCTGATCTGGAAGCGCACCGTCGCCTCGCAGATGGCCGACGCGCGCGGCTCGACCGCCACCGTCCGGCTCGCCGTCGACACCGCTGTCGAGGGCGCACAGACCGTCGAGTTCAGCGCCAGCGGCACGGTCATCACGTTCAAGGGCTTCCTCGCCGCCTACGAGGAGGGGCGCGACGACGAGGCCGCCGCGAAGGCCGACGCCGCCGCCGAGGAGCGCCGCCTGCCCAAGCTGAGCGCCGGCGTGCCGCTCGAGGTCGTGCGTGCCGAGGCCGACGGACACGAGACCAGCCCGCCCGCGCGCTACACCGAGGCCACCCTCGTCAAGGCGATGGAGGAGCGCGGTATCGGCCGCCCGTCCACGTACGCCGCGACGATCGGCACCATCCAGGACCGCGGCTACGTCTTCACCAAGGGGCAGGCGCTCGTGCCGACGTGGCTCGCCTTCGCGGTGACGCGGCTGCTCGAGGAGCACTTCGGCAGTCTCGTCGACTACGAGTTCACCGCCTCGATGGAGGAGGACCTCGACCGCATCGCCAACGGCGACGAGGGCCGGGTCGCCTGGCTCAAGCGCTTCTACTTCGGTGAGGAGGCGACGAGCGGCGCCGGGCTCAAGAGCCTCGTCGACGACCTCGGCGAGATCGACGCCAAGGAGATCAGCACGATCCCGATCGGCAAGGGCATGGTCGTGCGCGTCGGCCGCTACGGCCCCTATGTCGAGGAGGTCGCGCCCGCCGGGGTCGACCTCTCGACGGGCGAGGTCGCCGACGGCGCCGACGTGTCGGGCACCCCGCGGCGCGCGACGATCACCGACGACATCGCGCCCGACGAGATGACGCCCGAGAAGGCGCGCGAGCTGCTCGAGGTCGCGGCCGACGACGGCAAGGTGCTCGGCCAGGACCCCGAGACCGGCCGCGACATCGTGGCCCGGGCCGGCCGCTACGGCCCCTACGTCACCGAGGTCATCGACGACGACGAGGCGCCCTCCGGCGACAAGCCCAAGGGGCGCAAGGCCGCGAAGGTCAAGCCGCGCACGGCGTCGCTCTTCAAGGACATGGAGCTCTCGACGCTCACGATCGACGACGCGTTGAAGCTGCTCTCGCTGCCCCGCGTCGTCGGCGCCGACGCCGAGGGTGTCGAGATCACGGCGCAGAACGGCCGCTACGGGCCCTACCTCAAGAAGGGCACCGACTCGCGGTCGCTGACCACCGAGCAGCAGCTCTTCGACATCACGCTCGAGGAGGCGCTGGCGATCTACGCCCAGCCCAAGCAGCGTGGCCGCGCCGCAGCCGCCCCGCCGCTCAAGGAGCTCGGCGCCGACCCCGTCAGCGGAAGGCCGGTCGTCGTGAAGGACGGCCGCTTCGGCCCGTACGTCACCGACGGCGAGACGAACGCGACGCTGCGCAAGGACGACGACCCCGCGTCGATCACGCCCGAGCGCGGCTTCGAGCTGCTCGCCGAGAAGCGGGCTAAGGGCCCGACCACCCGCAAGCGTGCCGTGAAGAAGACGGCGAAGAAGACGACGACGAAGAAGGCGACGGCGAAGAAGGCGACGACGCGCAAGACGTCCGCCAAGAAGTCCTGACCCGCTCTCCCGATCGAAAGAACACTCCGTCCTCGTACGCGTGGCCGCGCGGTCGTGCTCGCAGGGGACGGAGTGTTCTTTCGATCTCCGGGGGATTGGCCCATTGCGTATGCCGCCGAGTGGCCCTCCCGGTCCCCCCGGGCCTCGCGCTACGGTCACGTCGTGACCACCATCCGAGCCCTCGGGGACGACGACCGGCAGCGGTGGGAGGAGCTGTTCCGCGCGTACATCGCCTTCTACGAGCGCGAGCTCGACCAAGCGGCATACGACAGGGCGTGGCGTGAGTTCGTCTCCGGCGCAAGGATGCACGCGCGCTTGGCGGTCGTGGACGGCGTCGTCGTCGGCCTCACCCACTTCCTCGTGCACCCCAGCACGTCCGGTCCGGACGTCTGCTACCTGCAGGACCTCTTCACCGCTCCCGAGGCGCGCGGTCGCGGCGTCGGGCGGGCGCTCATCGAGGCCGTCGCCGACTGGGCGCGCGGACAGGGTTGCGGCCGCGTCTACTGGCAGACCCACGAGACGAACGCGACCGCGCGACGGCTCTACGACGAGGTCGCCGTGCGCGACGGCTTCCTCGTCTACCGGCTGCCGCTCTGACCGTCGGCGGGCGGTGAGAGGCTGACGGCATGGCAACCGTGGTCTTCGTCCATGCCCATCCCGACGACGAGGCGTCGCAGACGGCCGGGTCGATGGCCCGCGCCGTCAGCGAGGGGCACCGGGTCGTCCTCGTCGTCGCGACGAACGGCGACCACGGCGACGCACCCGACGACCTCGCCGAGGGCGAGACGGTCGTCCACCGACGCCGCGCCGAGGCGGCCGCGTCCAACGAGGTCATCGGCACCCACCGGGTCGCGTGGCTCGACTACGCCGACTCCGGCATGACCGGGTGGGCCCAGAACGACCACGAGCTGAGCTTCACCCGCGCCGACACCGAGCAGGCGGCCCGGAGGCTCGCGGGGATCCTTCGCGAGGAGGACGCCGACGTCGTCGTCGGCTACGACTGGCACGGTGGCTACGGCCACCCCGACCACGTCAAGGTGCACGCCGTCACCAAGCGGGCGGCCGAGATCGCCGGCACGCCGCGCTACCTCGAGAGCTCGATGAACCGCACGGCGATGATCCGCTCGCACGAGGCCGCGCTCGCGGCCGGGCAGGACGTCGGCGACTGGGACCCCCGCGCGCCGATGGACGACGGCAACCCGCTCGGCAGCCTCGAGGAGGAGCTGCACTGGGCCTGCGACGTCGGGGAGTTCCTCGAGGTCAAGCGCTCGGCGCTCAAGGCCCACGCCAGCCAGTCCGACGCCCAGGGCATGCTCCAGATGCCCGAGGACTGGTTCACCCAGGGCTTCTCGTGGGAGCACTACATCGAGCCCGGCCGGCCTGACGGCATGGTCGTCGGGTGGTTCCTCGACAACGAGACCGTCGGGTAACCTACTCGCGGTAACAACGCCGTTCTGCACCGGAGGTCCACCCATGCCCGACATCGACTTCACCACCGCCAGCGCCGACGAGCTCGCCGCCGTCGAGCCGGGTGACTTCATCCGCATCGTCAAGGAGATGTCCGACAAGGACGTCAAGCAGGTGATGGAGAGCGCCAACCGCGAGCCGATCGTCGCGGCGATCTTCTCCCGCATGCCCGAGCTCTTCCGCGCCGACCGCGCAGGCACGACGACGGCCACCACGCACTGGAGCATCACCGGCCGCCCCGACGGCGGCGCCGACGAGTGGACCGTGCGCTTCGCCGACGGCACCTGCACCACGCTGCCCGGTCACGACGGCGACTCCACCCTCTCGCTCGCGATGTCGCCCGTCGACTTCACCAAGGTCATCACCAAGAGCGGCAACCCGGTGATGATGTTCATGACCGGCAAGATCAAGGCGAAGGGCGACCTCGGTCTCGCCGCCAACATCGCGAACTTCTTCGACATCCCCAAGGCCTGAGGCGCCGGTCGTGGCCGAGTTCTCCCTCGCCCTGGACGACGACCAGACCGAGATCCGCGACTGGGTGCACGGCTTCGCCGCCGACGTCGTGCGCCCGGCCGCCGCGGAGTGGGACGCCCGCGAGGAGACGCCCTGGCCGGTCATCCAGGAGGCCGCGAAGAACGGCCTCTACGGCTTCGAGTTCCTCGCCCAGTGCTGGTCCGACCCCACCGGCATCTCGATCAACCTCGCCAACGAGGAGCTCTTCTGGGGTGACGCCGGCATCGGCATGTCGATCTTCGGCACCACCCTCGCGGTGGCCGCGATCTATGGCTCGGGCACCCCCGACCAGATGGTCGAGTGGCTGCCCCAGTGCTACGGCGACGCCGACGACCCGAAGCTCGCCGCCTTCGCCACGACCGAGCCGCAGGCCGGCTCCGACGTCGGCGCCATGCGCACCCGAGCCCGCTACGACGAGGCGACCGACGAGTGGGTGATCAACGGGCAGAAGGCCTACATCACCAATGGCGGCATCGCCAACATCCACGTCGTCACCGCGGTGGTCGACCCCGAGCTCGGCTCCCGAGGGCAGGCGGCGTTCGTCGTGCCGCCGGGCACTGCTGGGCTCGTGGGCGCCAAGAAGCTGCGCAAGCTGGGGCTGCGGGCCTCGCACACCGCCGACGTCTTCCTCGACGACGTGCGCGTGCCGGGCTCGTGCCTGCTCGGCGGCAAGGAGAAGCTCGACGAGCGTCTCGCCCGGGCGCGCGAGGGCGGGTCGTCCAGTGGTCAGGCGGCGATGCGCACCTTCGAGATCTCACGGCCCACGGTGGGGGCGCAGGCGATCGGGATCGCCCGGGCGGCATACGAGTACGCCCTCGACTACGCCAAGGAGCGCGTCGCGTTCGGACGCCCCATCATCGAGAACCAGGCGATCGCGTTCGCCCTCGCCGACATGCGCACCGAGATCGACGCCGCGCGGCTGCTCGTGTGGCGGGCGTCGTGGATGGGCCGCACCAACCAGCCGTTCACGGCGGCCGAGGGCTCGATGAGCAAGCTCAAGGCGGGCGAGGTGGCGGTCGCGGTCACCGACAAGGCGGTGCAGATCCTCGGGGGCGCCGGCTACGTCACCGACCACCCCGTCGAGCGGTGGTCGCGCGACGCGAAGATCTACACGATCTTCGAGGGCACCAGCGAGATCCAGCGCATCGTCATCGCCCGCGCCATCAGCGGCGTCCGCATCCACTAGCCGCTTCGCCCACGTGTCAAGGGCCGGTTCTCGTGGCGAGAACCGGCCCTTCCCACGTCGACTTCCGCTAGACGACCAGGTCGAGGAGCATGACCAGGACGAGGCCGGTCACCGACAGGATCGTCTCCATCACCGACCAGGTCTTGATGGTCTGGCCGACCTTGAGGCCGAAGTACTCCTTGACCAGCCAGAAGCCGGCGTCGTTGACGTGCGAGAAGAACACCGAGCCGGCGCCGATCGCGAGCACCATGAGCGAGACCTCGGTGGTCGACATGTTGGCTGCCAGCGGCGCGAGGATGCCGGAGGCCGTGACGGTGGCGACGGTGGCCGAGCCGGTGGCGAGGCGGATGAAGACGGCCACGAGCCAGGCGAGCAGCAGGACCGACAGGCCGCTCTGGGCGATCCAGTCGGCCACGAGCTGGCCGATGCCGGTGTCGACGAGGGTCTGCTTGAAGCCGCCGCCGGCCGCGACGATGAGGATGATCCCGGCGATCGGGCCGAGCGAGGACTCGAGCGACGTGCCGACCTGCTTGATGCCCATGCCGGCGCCGCGGCCGAGGGTGAACATCGCGAGGATCACGGCGATGAGCAGCGCGATGAGCGGCGTGCCGAGGAAGTCGAGCACGACGCGGACGGGCGTGTCCTTGGGCGCGAGGATGTCGGCCAGGGCCTTGCCCATCATGAGGACCACGGGCGTGAGGACGGTGAGCATCGTGACGCCGAACGAGGGCCGCGGGCCGTTCTCGGTGTCGCGCGACTCGAACAGCTCGGGGGCGGGCACGTCGACCCAGCGGCCGGCGATGCGGGCGAACCACGGACCGGCGACGGCGATGGTGGGGATCGCCACGAGGATGCCGAGGCCCAGGGTGACGCCGAGGTCGGCCTTGAGGGCGTCGATGGCCACGAGGGGGCCCGGGTGCGGGGGCACGAGTCCGTGCATGGCCGAGAGGCCGGCGAGGGCCGGGATGCCGACGCGCACGAGCGACAGGCCCGAGCGGCGGGCCACGAGGAAGATCACCGGCATGAGCAGCACGAGGCCGATCTCGAAGAACATCGGCAGGCCGATGATCGCGCCGACGCCCGCCATCGCCCACGGCAGGCTGCGGGCGGAGCTGCGGCCGATGATGGTGTCGACGATCTCGTCGGCGCCGCCCGAGTCGGCGAGCAGCTTGCCGAACATCGCGCCCAGCGCGATGAGGATGCCGACGCCGGCTGCGGTGCTGCCGAAGCCCTTGGTGTAGCTGTCGAGCACGTCGGACATCGAGACGCCCGCCACCCCGCCGACGGTGAGCGACCCGAGCGTCAGGGCGAGGAACGGGTGCAGCTTGAAGCGCACGATGAGCACGACGAGCACGGCGATGCCGAGCAGCGCTGCGGGGACGAGCCGCCCCGCCGGGATGTCAGGAGGGGTGTCGGCGGCGACCGCCGACAGGGGCAGGAGGGACAGGAGGTCGGTCGTCATCTGCGGGTCTCTTCCGGGTTGTCGGCGTCGCCGCCGGCGCTGGGCGTGGAGGTGGGGGTGGAGGTGGGGGTGGGGTTCGACGGATCGGTGGCGGGGCCGGGCTGCACGAGGCCGACCGACTGCGTCACGAGCTCGTCGACCGCCTGGTCGACGTCGAGCACCGAGCCGCGCTCGTCGTGCTCGAGCGGCTCGAGGGTCGCGAACTGCGACTCGACGAGGGCCGCGGGCATGAAGTGGCCGGGGCGGCCTGCGACGCGGGCAGCGATGACCTGTGGCGTGCCGTGCAGGTGGATGAAGTACGCCTGCGGTGCAGCGGCCGTGAGGACCTCGCGGTAGGCGCGTCGCAGGGCAGAGCAGCTGACGACGCCGCCGGTATCGGCGTGCGCGGCGAGCCACTCGCCGATGATCGCGAGCCAGGGGCCGCGGTCGTCGTCGGTGAGGGGGATGCCGGCGGACATCTTGTCGATGTTGGCCTGCGGGTGGAAGTCGTCGGCGTCCGCGAAGGGGACGCGCAGGCGCTGGGCCAGGGCCGCGCCGACCGTGGTCTTGCCAGAGCCCGAGACGCCCATGACGACGACCAGGGGCGGGGGGTGGTGCTGGGGTTTCGATGTCGTCTGCTGCGACATGGTCCGTGACTCCTTCGTCCGGCTCGATCGCTCTCATCGTCGAGTCGCAGGAGCCAGAGTGCAGCAAGAAGGGCGTCTTATCAAGTCATGTGGGCAAACAAAGCATCTTTAATATGTCAACGGTCGCAGCACGGCGGTCGTGTGGGAGGCTGTGGCCGTGCCCGACGCCCCCCGCCCCGCGCTCCACGCGAGCGTCCTCGACACGCTCGGACGCGAGATCGTCTCGGGTGACCTGCCGGCCGGGACGGTGCTGCGCATCGACCAGCTCGACGAGCGCCACGGCGTGTCCCGGTCGGTCGTGCGTGAGGCGGTGCGGGTGCTCGACTCGATGGGCCTGGTCGAGGCGCGCAAGCGCCTGGGCGTACGCGTGCTGCCGAGCTCGTCGTGGAACGTGTTCGACCCGCGGGTGATCCGGTGGCGTCTGGACGGCCCGGGGCGTGAGGAGCAGCTGCTGTCGCTGGGTGACCTGCGGCGCGGGATCGAGCCGGTGGCGGCCGAGCTGGCGGCGGCGCACGCGAGCCCGGAGCAGTGCGGGGCGATGGTCGGGGCGGTGGTGCAGATGGCGGTGCATGCGAAGTCCGGGGATCTCGAGGCGTACCTGCGGGCCGACCAGCTGTTCCACGCGACGTTGCTCGCGGCCTCGGGCAACGAGATGCTCGCCGCGCTCGGTGACGTCGTCGGCGAGGTGCTCGCCGGCCGCACGCACCACGACCTCATGCCGAGCACGCCGAACCCCGTCGCGGTGCGCCTCCACGGTGACGTCGCGGAGGCCGTCCAGTCGGGCGACGGCGCTGCCGCGTCCGCCGCGATGCAGGCGATCATCGCCGAGGCGAGCGACGCCCTGCGCGACCCGGACGCGTAGTCGCCACCCCGCCTCCAGCGCGTCGCGTGGCCCCATCTCCGCTGGGCGTCCAGACAGCAGAGTGCCCACTCGGCTGGGTGAGCCGAGTGGGCACTCTGACAGGCGGGAGGTGGCTCAGGCGAGCGAGTCGATGATCGAGTTGAACGTCTTCGACGGGCGCATCACCGTGGCGACCTTGTCGGCGTCGGGGCGGTAGTAGCCACCGATGTCGACGGGGTGGCCCTGCGCGTCGACGAGCTCCTGGGAGATCGTCTCGATGTTGTCCGACAGGGTCTGGGCGACCGGCGCGAACGTCTCGGCGAGCGCGGCGTCGTCGGTCTGCTTCGCGAGCTCCTGGGCCCAGTAGAGGGCGAGCCACACGTGGCTGCCCCGGTTGTCGATCTGCCCGACCTTGCGGGCCGGTCCCTTGTTCTCGTCGAGCAGGGTGCCCGTCGCGCGGTCGAGGGCCTCGCCGAGGACCTTGGCCCGGGCGTTGCCGGTGACACCGGCGAGGTGCTCGAACGAGACTGCGAGAGCGAGGAACTCGCCGAGGCTGTCCCAGCGGAGGTAGTTCTCCTTGACGAGCTGCTGCACGTGCTTCGGGGCCGAGCCGCCCGCGCCGGTCTCGAAGAGGCCACCGCCGTTGATGAGCGGAACGACCGAGAGCATCTTGGCCGAGGTGCCGAGCTCGAGGATCGGGAAGAGGTCGGTGAGGTAGTCGCGCAGCACGTTGCCGGTGACCGAGATGGTGTCCTCACCCTTGCGGATGCGGCCCAGGGAGAAGGCGATCGCGTCGGTCGGCTTGAGGATCTGGATGTCGAGCCCCTCGGTGTCGTGCTCCTTCAGGTACTCCTCGACCTTGCCGATGAGGTTGGCGTCGTGCGCACGGTCGGCGTCGAGCCAGAACACGGCGGGGGAGCCCGTGGCGCGGGCGCGGGTGACGGCGAGCTTGACCCAGTCGCGGATCGGCACGTCCTTGGTCTGGCAGGCGCGCCAGATGTCGCCGGCCGAGACGGCGTGCTCGATGAGCGCGTTGCCCGAGCCGTCGACGATGCGCACGGTGCCGTCGGCGGGGATCTCGAACGTCTTGTCGTGGCTGCCGTACTCCTCGGCGGCCTGCGCCATGAGGCCGACGTTCGGCACCGAGCCCATGGTGGCCGGGTCGTAGGCGCCGTTGGCGCGGCAGTCGTCGATGACGACCTGGTAGATGCCGGCGTACGAGCTGTCGGGCAGCACGGCGAGCGTGTCGGCCTCGTCGCCCTCGGCGTTCCACATGTGGCCCGAGGTGCGGATCATCGCGGGCATCGACGCGTCGACGATGACGTCGCTCGGCACGTGCAGGTTGGTGATGCCCTTGTCGGAGTCGACCATCGCGATGGCCGGGCCCTCCTCGAAGCCCTTCTTCACCGCGGCCTCGACCTCGGCGCGCTGGTCGGCGGGCAGGCCCTCGACGGCCTTGAGGACGGCGCCGAGGCCGTCGTTGGGGGAGGCTCCGACCGAGGCCAGCTCGGCGGCATACGCCTGGAAGACCTCGGGGAAGAAGGCGCGCACGACGTGGCCGAAGATGATCGGGTCGGAGACCTTCATCATCGTGGCCTTGAGGTGCACCGAGAAGAGCACGTCCTCCGCCTTGGCGCGGGCGACCTGCTCGGAGAGGAACTCGCGCAGCTTCGCGACGTCCATGAAGGTGGCGTCGACGACCTCGCCCGCGAGGACCGGGATCGACTCCTTGAGCACGGTCGTCTGCCCGTCGGCGCCGACGAGCTCGACGCGGAGCGTGTCGTCGTCCGTGATGACGACGGACTTCTCGTTGTGGCGGAAGTCGTGCTCGCCCATGGTGGCGACGTTGGTCTTCGAGTCGGCGGTCCAGGCGCCCATCGAGTGCGGGTGCTTGCGCGCGTAGCTCTTGACCGACGCGGGAGCGCGGCGGTCGGAGTTGCCTTCGCGCAGAACGGGGTTGACCGCCGACCCCTTGACCTTGTCGTATGCCGCCCGGGCCGCCTTCTCGGCGTCGGTGGTCGGGTTGTCGGGGTAGTCGGGCAGGTCGTAGCCGGCGGCCTGCAGCTCGGCGACCGCGGCCTTGAGCTGCGGGATCGAGGCCGAGATGTTGGGCAGCTTGATGATGTTCGCCTCGGGCGTCTTCGCGAGCTCACCGAGCTCGGCCAGGGCGTCCCCGATGCGCTGCTCCGGCTTCAGGGCTTCGGGGAAGCCGGCGATGATGCGGCCCGAGAGCGAGATGTCGCGCGTCTCGACGTCGACGCCGGCCTGCTTGGCGAAGGCCGAGACGATCGGCAGCAGCGAGGCCGTGGCCAGGGCGGGCGCCTCGTCCGTGTGCGTGTAGATGATTGTCGAGTCCAACGCTGGTGCTCCGTTCGGGTTGCGGGTCGTGCCGAGATCCGAGAAGAGGATCCGAATAAATCTTGATGTCAAGATAACGGATCGGTCGCGGCCGTGGGGCCGCCGTCCCATCCTGCCGGGGTGCTCTGCGCCACGCCAGAGAGCCCGGCCTAGGGTGGAGCGGGTGAGCACCAGCCCCGACAGCGCCGTCGAGCCGGCCCCCACCGCCGACCCCGCGCCGGCCCTCGACCCGTCCACCTCACGGCACCTGCACCACCTCCTCGCCACGGAGCAGCGAACGAACCGGCTGCCCTCCGTCGCGGCCGGCCTCGTGCGGGGCGGCGGCCTCGTGTGGTCCGACGCGGTGGGCACCCTCGACGGGAGGGAGGGCGGCGAGGCTGCCGACACCGACACGCAGTACCGCATGGGGTCGATCACCAAGACCTTCGTGGCCGTCGCGGTCATGCGGCTGCGCGACCAGGGACGTCTCGACCTCACCGACCACCTCGACGACCACGTGCCCGGCTCACAGCTCGGCCGCGCGACGATCGCCCAGCTGCTGTCGCACGGCGGTGGCGTCCAGGCCGAGACGAACGGCCCGTGGTGGGAGCGGACGCCGGGCGACGACTGGGACGAGCTCGTGAATTCGTCTGTGGCGCAACGCTTCCGGGCCGGTCGACGCTTCCACTACACCAACGTCGGCTTCGCGGCGCTCGGCGAGGTCGTGGCCCGGGCCAACGGTGCGGACTGGTTCGACGTCATCCGGCGCGACCTGCTCGCACCGTTGGGGATGACGCGCACCACGACCCGGCCGACGGGCAAGGCCGCGCAGGGTCTCGCGGTCCACCCCTTCGCCGACGTGCTGCTGCCCGAGCCCGAGCACGACGCCGGCGCGATGGCCCCCGCCGGCCAGCTGTGGACGACCGTCCAGGATCTCTCGCGCTGGGCCGCCTTCGCGGGCGGTGACACGGGCGAGGTGCTCTCGAAGGGCACGCTCGACGAGATGTACGAGCCGCACACCGTCGCCGACAACCCCGGCCTGCCGTGGACGGTCGCCCACGGGCTCGGCTGGCAGGTCTGGAACCTCGAGGGCACCCGGTATGCCGGTCACGGCGGCTCGATGCCCGGCTTCCTCGCCGGACTGCGCGTCGCGGTCGAGTCGGGTGACGGCGTCGTCGTGATGGCCAACTCGACGTCCGGCATGGGCACCATCGGTCCCGACCTGCTCGCTGCGCTCGCCGAGCGCGAACCGCTGACACCCCAGCCGTGGCACGCCGCGGGCGACCGGGGTGTGCTCGAGCTCGTCGGCACGTGGCACTGGGGGCCGTCGGTGTCGGTCGCGAAGGCAGTGGGGGAGCACCTGGTCCTCGGCGAGCCGGGGCAGGGGCGCGGCTCGAGGTTCGCCCCGGCGGGCACCGACGAGTGGGTCGGCCTCGACGGTTACTACACCGGCGAGCCGTTGCGCGTCGTCCGGGCGGGCGACGGCACGCCCTCGCACCTCGACCTCGCCTCGTTCCGCTTCACGCGCACCCCGTACGACCCAGCGGCCGACGTGCCCGGCGGCGTCGACGAGGCCGGTTGGCGATAGTGCCCCGCCCCGACCTGTCCGCGCTGACCTGGCCGCGGCGCACCGACCGCCTCGTCCTGCGCCCGCTCACGCCCGACGACGTCGACGCGGTCCTGGCCTACCGCGGTCTGCCCGAGGTCGTGGTGCACCTGAGCCACGGCGTGCTCGACCGTGAGCAGGTCACGGCCCGTATCGCCGACCGCATCGCCCGGGGGCTCCCGGGCGCCGGGAACCCACTGCTCGGCCTCGCCGTCGCGGATCCGCGGACGGGCCGGGTCGTCGGCGACGTGATGCTCCGGCTCGAGCCGAGCCACAGCATCGGCCCGGTCACCGACGAGTGGGAGGGCACCATCGGCTACGCGCTGCACCCCGACGTGCACGGCCGCGGCCTCGCCGCCGAAGCGGCTGCCGCGCTGCTCGCCATCGGCTTCCGCGACCTGGGGCTGCGACGGATCACCGCCGACGCGTATGCCGACAACGTCGCCTCCAACCGCGTACTGCACCGCATCGGCATGCGGCTCGAGTCGACGAGCGTCGCGACGTCGCTGGGCAAGGACGGCACGTGGCTCGACGACAACACGTGGGCGCTGCTCCGTGAGGAGTGGCGTGGATGACGGATTCATGACGGGCGCATGACGAACTCCTGACGGACGCCGCCGGCGTGAGCGAGATCACGCTCGGACGAACCGGGACGCACTGGGGCGCAAGCGTTTCCACGTAACACCGCTCATGGCGGAAGCACAGGAAAGCCCAGCGGCGAGAGGTGTCCCCGCCCATTCTGGAGGGGTCCACTGGTTCACCCCGGGGGACTCCGGGGCGGGGTGGCTGAGTGCGGGGAGAGTTCGCCATGGGAGGTCGCAGAGGGGCAGATGCGGGCGTGTCGAGGCGCACGTTCGTCAAGGCAGTCGGGGGTGCAGGAATCGGGTTCGCGCTGTACGCGTACCTGCCGGGAGGCGAGAAGGTGGCCGTGGCCCAGGTGCCCGGGGGGACCCTGGACCCGGCCACCATCCCGAAGTTCACCACCCCGCTCGTCATCCCACCGGTGATGGCGCGAGCGGGGACCATCAAGCAGGCCTCGGGCCCGCCCGTCGACTACTACGAGATCTCGCTGCGCCAGTTCAGGCAGCAGATCCTTCCCGCGGGCCTTCCCGCGACGACCGTGTGGGGCTACGGCGCGCTGTCGTCGGACAGCAAGCAGGGAGTGCTGCTGCACCACGCGCCCTGCCCGACGATCGAGGCGGAGCACGGTCGGCCGGTGCGGGTGAAGTGGGTCAACGAGCTCGTCGACGGCCAGGGCCGCTACCTGCCGCACCTGCTCACGGTCGACCCCACCCTGCACTGGGCGAACCCGCCGGGCGGGACGGCCGGCCGGGACTCGCGACCGGTCTTCAAGCGGACGCCGGGCCCGTACACCGGACCGGTGCCGATGGTGGTGCACCTGCACGGGGCCGTCGGCGTCGGTGACGAGAGCGACGGCTACCCGGAGGCGTGGTTCCTGCCGGCCGCGACCAACCTTCCCAGCGGGTACGCCGCGAGAGGCACCTGGTACGACTTCTTCGCGGGCAAGGCGAAGGCCGGCTATGGCGCCACGTGGGGTCCCGGCTACTCCGTCTTCCAGTACCCGAACCCCGACCGCGCGTCGACGAAGTGGTTCCACGACCACACCCTCGGGATGACGCGGGTCAACGTGTATGCCGGCGGCGCCGGGTTCTACCTCATCCGCGGTGGGCCGGACGGCGACGGAGCGGTGCGCGACGCCAAGACGGGGAGGGCTGCGGTGCTGCCCGGCCCGGCCCCGAGCAAGGCCGACGGGTTCCCGACGACGAAGCGCTACTACGAGATCCCGATCGCCATCCAGGACCGGGCGTTCAACGCCGACGGATCGCTCTTCTACCCGGACTCGCGCGTCTTCTTCGACGGCATCGTGCGCCCGTACATCCCGAAGGGCACGTTCTCGCCGTTCTGGAACCCGGAGTTCTTCGGCAACGCGCTCATGGTCAACGGCCGTACGTGGCCCTACCTGGACGTCGAGAAGCGGCGCTACCGGTTCCGGGTCCTGAACGGCTGCCAGTCGCGCTTCCTGATCCTCGACTTCCAGAAGATCCCGGGCGTCAAGGTGTGGATGATCGGCAACGAGGGCGGCTTCCTGGCCCTGTCGGTCGACCTGACGTCGGGCCACGCGAACCGCCTGCTCATGGGGCTGGCCGAGCGCGCCGACCTCATCGTCGACTTCACCGGGGTGCCGGCGGGCAGGTACGTCCTGCGCAACGTCGGCCCGGACGAGCCCTTCGGTGGCGGTGAGCCGAGCCTCCCGGACGAGCCCGGCGACTTCGACGTCGCCGACCCCGAGAGCACCGGGCTCGTCATGGAGTTCCGGGTGGGGCCGGCCACGAGCGCCGACCTGTCCACCCCGGGTGAGGACCTGCAGCTGCCCGCGGTGGCCGCGCTGCCCGCCGAGCAGCGGTCGCGCAAGCTGGCGCTCATCGAGCTGGCCGACGTCGGTGCGGACGCGGCGGGGGCAAGGGTCGAGGGCCCCATCGAGGGCGCCCTGGGCGTGGTGCACGACGGCATGGCGATGGAGCACGAGTGGATGCACCCGGTGACCGAGGACCCTGGCGTGGGCGACACGGAGGTGTGGGAGATCCACAACACGACGGCCGACGCGCACCCCATCCACCTGCACCAGGTGGCTTTCGAGGTCGTCGAACGGCAGCCGCTGCTCCTCGCGGGCGAGGAGGTCGTACAGCCGATGGTGGTCGTCGGTGAGCCGACGGGGCCCGAGGCGTGGGAGTCGGGCGTCAAGGACACGGTGACCTCGTATCCCGGACAGGTGACGCGCCTGCGTGCGCACTTCGAACGGCCCGGCCAGTTCGTCTGGCACTGCCACATCCTCGAGCACGAGGACAACGAGATGATGCGGCCCTTCCGGATCGGGCCCGTGCAGCCGGGGCAGCCCGGCTAGCCGAAGCCGTCCACCCCCGGGTCATGGCAACGACTCCCACCGACACCGGTCTGTCGGTGGGAGTCGCGGCTCGGTGCGAGCGTCGAGCCCGGCTGGGAGGAAGGAGGCCGCGCGCCGGAAGGGAGTCCGACGCGCGGCCCCACCCGCCTCGGCCGGTTGGGGAGGGGGATCGGCCGAGACGCCGGAGGCCCGCCTGGGGGGCAGCAGGTCTCCGCGAGGTGTCCGTCCGAGGGGATTTCAGGAAGTGCGGACAAGGGGGTCGACAGGCGTTTCAGTTGGAGCGCCGGACGGTTCGTCGACGGATCTCGAGACGTCGGCCCGAACTTTCCGACACCGAGATTGAAGATCTTTGCCGAGTGTTTGTCAAGAGTTTGTAGAGGGTTGACTCCGGGGGTTCGAACCCGGCTTGACCCCGTCGAGGTGGTGCCCCTACGCGCGGGTCGCCGCCCGGTTGGAGGTCCTGTCCAGGCCGCTGTCCGACGCCTCGGACCCCGGGCCCGGGGCGCCCGTCTGCGCCGCCGTGCCAGGGCCCACGGGGTGCGGCCGCCGCGGCCACCAGAACCGGTCGCCGAGCACGATGCCGATCGCCGGCACGAGCAGGGTGCGCACCACGAGGGTGTCGAGCAGGACGCCGATGCAGATGATGACGCCGATCTGCGCCAGCACCACGAGCGGCAGCACGCCGAGCACTGCGAAGACGGCCGCGAGCAGGATGCCGGCGCTCGTGATGACGCCACCGGTGGCAGCCAGGCCGCGCAGCATGCCGGCGCGTGAGCCGTGCGTGCGCGACTCCTCCCGGGCGCGGGTGACGAGGAAGATGTTGTAGTCGACGCCGAGCGCCACCAGGAAGACGAACGCGAAGAGCGGCGCACTGTCGTCGAGGGCCGAGAAGTGGAAGACCTTGGTGAAGATCCACCACGAGGCACCGACGCTCGCCAGGTAGGTCGCGACGACGGTCGTCACGAGGACGATGGGCGCGACGACCGAGCGGAGGAGCAGTCCCAGGGCCAGCAGGACGAGGCCCAGCACCAGCGGGAGGATGACGAACCGGTCGCGTGAGGACGCCTCGGCCTGGTCGAGGGCCACCGCCTCGGTGCCGCCGACGTGCGTCTGCGCGATGGGCGCGACCGCGGCGCGGAGGGCGCGCACGGCCTGGGTGGCCTCCTCGGTCCCGGGTGCCGCCGAGATGACGGCGTCGACCTCGGTCACGCCGCTGCCGGTGTTGACGACGCGGGCGCTCGCGACCCCCTCGACCCCGGCGGCCGCGGTGCGCACCCGCTCGGCGTCGCCCGTGGTCACGATGACCGCAGGGTCGGCGCTGCCGGCCGGGAAGGACCGGGCGAGGCGCTCGCCGGCCGCGATGGCCTCGGGCTTCTGCAGGAACTGGTCGGACTGCTTGAGCCCGGTGTCGACCGCGAAGAGCCCGGCGGCCATCGCCGCGAGGATCACGAGCGTCACGCCGATGACGCGCTTCGGGTGCGCCGCGACCCGGTCCCCGACGCGCCGCCAGAGGGAGTGGCCGTCGGCGAGGGCGTCCTCACCGACGTGGGGGACCTTCGGCCAGAAGACCCAGCGGCCGAAGCAGACGAGGGCGGCCGGAAGGACCACGAGCACGAAGGCGGCGGCGACGACGACGCCGACGGCGCAGGCGACGCCGAGCCCGCGGGTCGCGGGGAACAGCGAGAGGGCCAGCGTGAGCAGGCCGACGACGACGGTGACGGCACTGGAGAGCACAGCCTCTGCCGTACGCCGCAGGGCCAGGGACATGGCCTCACGCCGGTCGTCGTGGCGGCGCAGCTCGTCGCGGTAGCGCGAGATGAGGAGGAGGGCGTAGTCGGTGCCGGCGCCGAAGACGAGGACGGAGAGGATGCCGATCGTCGACTCGTCCCAGACGAGGCCGAAGGCGGAGAGCACGTGGGTGGCGACGACGGCCGAGAGGCGGTCGGCCACACCGACGACGATGAGCGGCACGAGCCAGAGCACGGGGCTGCGGTAGGTGATCACGAGCAGCAGCGCGACGACCGAGGCGGTCGCGATGAGCAGTCGGGTGTTGGCGCCGTCGAAGACCTTCGCGAGGTCCGCCTGGACCGCTGCGGGGCCGGTGACCTGAGCCGTGACCCCGTCGGGCAGGCCCTGCTTGGCGGTGCTGCGGATGTCGGCCACGGCTTTGGAGGTGTCCGTCGCGCTCTCGGCGGCGACGGGCACGACGGCGAGGGCGGCGCTGCCGTCGTCGCTGCGCTGGAGCGGGATGCGCCCGCCGCCCGGCAGCTCACGGGCCCGCGTCTCGATGGCTGCCACGTCGGCGGTGCTCAGCCGGCCGCCTTCTCGGGTGAAGAGCACGACGGCGGTGGATCCCTTCGCCTCCGGGAGGCGCTCGCGCAGCTGGGCTGCCTTCGCGCTGTCGGAGTCGACGGGCAGCTGGTCGGTGGATGCAGCGGTGCGCGTCGCCTCGCCGAGGGCGCTCGTGACGCCCATGGCGCCGGCGAGCGCGAGAATGACGATGGCGATGGCCCACCACCGCCGCACGATGGTGTCGGTCAGACCCCGCACGAGAGACCTCCGGGTTAGGATGAGTAACTCAGTTACTCAGATGATTACTAAGTTGGTGAGTGACATTAGCACGAAGCGTCGATCCGCAACAGACGCACCCCCCGGCCGCCACGGCCCTGACGACGGCACCCCGCACGCATCCGCACGCGCGACGGGAGACGCCGTCCGCTCCGGCATGCCCGAGCTCGGGCTCGTCCCCGGGGTGCCTCAGTGGCGCACGACCGCGACCCTCGCTGCGCTCCAGGAGCTCGTCGAGGTGTCCGAGACGGTGCCGGCGGTCGTCGCGCGCCAGGCCGGCCTGTCGACCACGGAGCTGCACTCGCTGCGCCACCTCATGCGCGGACCGCTCGGACCCGTCGAGATCGGACGCCTGCTCGGTGTCACCTCGGCGGCCTCGTCGGGCGTCGTCGACCGGCTCGTCTCGCGGGGGCACGCCGAGCGTCGCTCGCACCCGGGCGACGGCCGGCGCACCGAGGTGGTCATCACCGACAGCGGACGCGCCGAGGTGCTCGCCCGCATGCGCCCGATGTTCGAGGCGCTCGCCGACCTCGACGCCTCGCTCGACGACCGTGATCGCGCCGTCGTCGAGCGTTACCTGCTCGGCGCGACCGCCGCCATGCGCAACCTCATGTCCTGAGCCCCGTCGACCGACCCTGACCTCCGCGAGGCCGACCCACCCGACCCGCCCGTGCCTTCCGTGCCGTCCGTGTCCCGGCCGCTCGGGGCCCATGGCGTATGCCGTCTCACCGGTCGCGCCCTCAGGCGGGCAGCTGCCCTCGGAGCAGGCTGTCGCCCGAGTGGGCCGGCTTGTCGTCGAACTGCTCCTTGGAGATGTCGACGACGACGTAGCCCTGGTCGATCAGCGCCTGGGTGACCGGGAACGAGCCGGGCTCGCCGGGTCGCAGGACTCCCACGGACACCATCCGCTTGCCGTCGGCGTTGATGAGCCACACCTCGAGGTAGCCGTCTCCGGCGTCGAGGGCGGTGTCGGTGCTGACCTGCAGGTCGAGGCCCGAGGCTGCGCGCACGAGCGTGGCCTCGCCCTCGGTGCGTCGGGTGTCGAGGGTCGCGAGGGCCACCTGGGCGACCTGACCGCCCTCCGTCGTGCCCCAGATGGCGCGTCCGGTGAGCAGCCCGACGACGAGGCTGGCGGCGACGAGGGCGGCGGCCCACGCTGCCGTACGCCGCCGGCCGGGTCGATCGAGCCGGACGACGGGTGCCGACGGTGCGGCGGGCGCCGTTCCGGAAGGGTCGGGAGCCGTTCCGGAAGCGTCGGGAGCCTCGGGTATCGCGTCCTCGGCGGTGTCGAGCTGGGCCACGACCCTCGTCCAGACAGCGTCGTCCGGAGCCTGCCACCCGGCATACGGGCCGGGGTTGGAGACGAGGCGCACGGTGCGGCGGAGGTCGGTCACCGCGGAGGAGCACGCCGCGCACTGCGCGACGTGGGCCGACACGTCGCCGGCCGGCTCGCCCAGGGCGAGGTCGACCAGCTCGTCGTCACTCGGGTGAGACACGTTCCACCTCCTTCAGTCGATCTCTCAGTGCCATCAGGCCCCGGCGCACGTGGCTCTTGACCGTGCCGAGGGGCAGGTCGAGGGCCCGGGCGATGTCCTCGTGGGTGCGGTCCTCGATGAACGCCATGCGCAGCACCGTCGCGCGCGGGTCACCCATCCGTTCCAGCTCGTGCACCAGCAGCAGCCGCTCCGCCCAGTCCGAGTCGCCGGCGGCGTCGGGTGCGGTCGCGACCTCGGAGGCGACGGCCTGCAGGTTGCGGTGGGCCCGGTAGCGCTCGGCCCGCACGTCGGCCACCCGGTGCTTCGTGATGCCTACGAGCCAGGCGGCCGGGGAGCCGCGGTCGGGACGCAGGGTCGCCCGGCCCCGCCACGCGGCGACGAAGACCTGCTGGACGACGTCCTCGGCGTCCTCACGGGTGCCGAGGGCACGCAGCGCGATGGTGTGTACGAGGGGTGACCAGCGGCGGTACATCTCGGCGAGCGCCTCGCGGTCGCCGCCGGACAACCGGGCGGCGAGCTCGGCGGACTCGACATCAGGGTCGTCGTGCACGTGCACGAGTACACCTAACCACGGCATGTCGGCTCACGCTCACGTCATCGGCACGGCCGTCACGACGACGTTCTCGTCGTACCGCCGGCGTTCTCTGTCGAACTCACCGCCGCAGGTCACCACGTGGAGGCGGGGCGGGCCGTCGCGGGCGAAAAGGGCGGCCAGGTCGAGCGAGGTCTTGCGGACGCTCGCGACGCCGGTCACCCGGAAGCGGTGCGTCGTGGCCGCCGAGCGCACGGTGATGACGTCACCGGCGCGCAGGTCCTCGACCTTGGCGATCGGGCCGATGCCGTAGCCCGGCATGTCGAGGTGGGCCGCCAGGACGGTGGCACCGGCGCGGTCGCCGGGACGTGGTCCGTAGCGGTACCACCCGACCTGCGCCGGGGTGGCGGGCAGCGCCATCTCGCCGTCCCGGGCCACCCCCTGGGGGACGACCGGCATGTCGATGCCCAGGCGCTGGATGGTCAGCTGCTCCGGCATGCCCTGTCGACTGTCGGCTGGCACGGCCGGAACCGTCGCGGGTCTGGCGGACACCGGGGTCGACAAGGGCTCCGAGGGGGACGCTCCGGCGGCGGGCGCACGCGCCGCCGGAGCGCCGGGCGCGCTGGACGGTGCCGTGACCGACCGGATCCCCTCACTCCCGGCAGGGCGTGCGCTCTGCTGCGGGCGCGTCAGCCACGCCACCGCCAGCCCGGCCAGGAGGGCCGCCGCCAGTGCGGCGGCCACGGTCCGGGCTCCCCGAGCCCCCGCCGGGACGTGCCCCCGAACACGCCCAGGCACGGGTCCCTCGGTCCCGACCCCGGCTCCGGCCTCCCGCCCCTCGGCGAACGGGGCGGGAGGGTCGCCGGCCGGCGCGCGGTGCCGCGACGGGGTGACGTGCGCGTCGGCGACGTCGTCCCGCGTCACGGAGCCGGCTCGGGCGGCCGTCCGGTGCTGTGGGCCGGGCATGGGGGCTCTCCTCGGGTGTGGGCCGCTCAGCTCTCGGCGCGCGCCGACCGGCGACGCGTCACGAGCACGAGCGCTCCGGCCGCGGCTGCCGCACCGACGACGGCCGAGTAGCGGGCGACGTCGGAGGACTGCTGCGCGGCGGCGACCTGCCCGCCCGCGCCGGCGGGCACGCCGCCGGGAGCGGAGTGCATGCCGGAGATGGTCTGCACCGCGAGCTTGAGGTTCTTGTCGGCGGCGCTGCCCCAGGCGTACACGATGGTGTTCGTGCCCTCCTTGAGGTCGAGGTCGGCGGGGCCGATCGCGACGTCGGACGTCCCGGCGAGCACGACGTCGGCCTTGATGGTGCCCGCGCCGACGACGGCCTTCGCCTCGTTCGGGTTGGTCAGGCCCTTGAGCGCAGCGGCGCCGTTGGCCCTGACGTCGACGGCGGGAGCCGCAGCGGTGTGGCGGACCGTCAGCCGGGCCTTGCCCGCCGGCACCTTCGAGGTGTCGTTGACGAACGGGGTGAGCACCGGCTTGCCGGCCTCCGACAGGTGGGCCACCACGGTGACGTTGGCGCCGCCCGGGACCTGCACGTCCTTGGCCTCGATGACGGCGGCGCCGCCGGCGCCGGCCCCCGCCTGGGTGACCTTGAGGTCGTAGGTGCCCTCGGGGAGCATCAGCGGGTCGGTGAGCGTGCCGGGCTTGAAGTTGGTGAGCAGGGCCTTGCCGTTGGCGTAGACGTCGACCGTCGCACCGGGCACGCCGTGCAGCACCGAGACGGTGGCGTCGGCGGCGTGTGCGGGGGCCGCGACGAGGGCGGCGGGGGCGAGGGCGAGCGAAGCGGCGGCGGCGATGCGGATGGACTTCATGGTCGTTCCTTTCCGGTGTGAGTTCTCGAGTGCGACCGGGTCGCTCTCGTCGGGCGGACGTTCCAGGAGGGGAGGTGCGCGGTCGACGGCGTGGGGTGCCGTCTGCCTCCTACTTCCGGGTGGACACCCGCCCCGGATGCACCGGAGCCGATCTTTTTCCGCGGATTCTTGCCGCGCGCCCGACGGGGTCGTCGCAGCGGGTCTCGCCGACCGCCCCTCAGAGGGACGCGTGGACCGCCTCGGCGGTGCGGTGTCCCGAGACCAGGGCGCCCTGGATCGAGGCGGTGTCGCGGTGGTCGCCGCACACGAAGACGCCGTCACCGAGGTCGACGGACGAGCGTGCCTGCAGGGGTGGCGCCATCGCCGGCAGCGCGGCCTCGACGCGGTGCCGGGTCACGAGCCGCCACCCGGAGGTGTCGCAGCCGTAGATCTCGCCGACGTGGCGCAGGACGTCGGCCTGCGACGCGTCGCCGTCGGGCCGGTCGAGCAGGCAGGTGGCCTCGACGAGGTGCCGCGCGGGCGGGGCGTAGCTGGGCGCCGCCGCGGTCATGACCGCCGCGTTCCACACCGGCCCGGGTGCTTGGTCCCCGGACCGTCTTCCGTCGACGGCGACGAAGGGGAGCGCGTGCGGCGCCTCCGGGGCGTCGAACCACCACGTCACCAGCCCCCGGACGTGCGGCTCGGGTAGGCCCGTGAGCGCCGAGGCGCCGAGCGGGTCGGTCGCCACGACGGCGCGGCGGGCGCTCAGGACCCCCTCCCCGGTCCGGACCTCGACCCTGCCCTCGGTGCCACCCTCGACCGGCACCACCGCCTCGACACGACGGTTCAGGCGCACGCGGTCACCCAGCCGTTCGGCCAGCTGCCGGGGAAGGGCTTGCATGCCGAGTGCCGGCACCGAGGGTCGACCGAGCGCGAACATCCGCACGAGCAGCTTGGTGAAGGTGGCCGAGGATCGCCCATGGCTGTCGACGAGCACGCCGGCGAGGAAGGGCTCGAGGACCTCACGGCGCAGCCGTCCCGTCACACCAGCGCGGTCGAAGGACTCGGCGAGCGTGCAGTCCTGTTGCGCCAGAACGCCTTTCGGGTCGACCATCACGCGCCCGGCCCACCGGCCCAGTGCCGCCAGCTCGACGGGGTTCGCGTAGCCGCTGCGCAGGGTGGCAGCGAGTCGGCGCGGCTCCCGCACCGGGTCGGCCACCACCTTGAGGCCGTCGGCCTGGCGGACCAGCACCCCGGCGCCGAAGGGTCTGAGGTCGAGCGACTCGAGGTCGACCCATCGACGGACGGCCGGGTAGGCCGGGTTGAGCACCTGGAACCCGCGGTCGCAGCGGAAGCCGTCGACGACGTCGGTGCGGATGCGCCCTCCGACGGCATCGGCCGACTCGAGGACGAGCACCTCGCGGCCCAGCTCGGCGAGCCGCACCGCGCACCGCAGGCCGGCAAGGCCCGCGCCCACGACGACGACGTCGGCGTCCACGGCGCTCAGCCCTCCGGCTGGAGTCGGGCCGCCGAGCGGTCGCGGGTGTCGCGGGTGTCGCGTGACCCGGCGGGCGTGTGCCAGCGGGCCGCGGCACCGAGCACCACGAGGGCAGCCACCACGGCGGCGATCCCGGTGACCAGCGAGCGGGGCGTGTCGGCGATGCGCCCCACCGCGATCCAGGCCAGGCCCCACGCCATGGCCCCGGCCACGGCCCAGCGACCGCCGAGACGACGCGCGAACAGCACCCCGAGACCGCCGGCGACGGCGAGGACCAGCACCGCCGCGACCTGGTTGAGCCAGGCACTGAGGTCGACGCCCGAGTCGACCAGTGCCGCAGTGATGTTCGCGCACGTGGCCACCGCGACCCAGCCGAGGTAGGCGCCGAAGGTGCCGTCGACGACAACCGTCTCGATCGGCGAGGCGGCGGGCGCCTCGGTGAGGCGTCGCATCAGGACGCCGAGCGTCAGGGCGAGCGCGACGATCACGACGACGCTCACCCAGATCCATCCCTGCTGCGTCACGAGGAGCCACCCCGCGTTCAGCACCATCGAGGCCGCGGCGAGCCAGCCGGTGCTGCGCACCCGGGCGCGCACGGCGTTGGCGGGCAGCGCCTGCCACACGGCATACGCCAGGAGACCGAGGTAGATGGGCGTCCAGATCGAGAAGGCCGGGGTGGCCGGCGCGATGAGCGTCGCCGTGGCCGCGAGGGCCCCACCCGATGACTCCTCGACGCGGGTGCCGAACACCCCGAGGCCCACGAGCGTGCCCACGACGCAGAACACCTCGGCAGCGACGACGGTGGTGCGGCGCACCTGGTCGGTCGGCGTCAACCCGCGCTCGCGCGCTGGTCGTGGAGGTCGTGTGGTCATGCCCTCACCTCGATCGCTCGGGAGATTGCTCATCCAGTTAGCGACCTTAGCAAACCGCGACCCGTCGCACGGCCCGGGGCCGGGGCCCGAGGGCGTATGCCGCTAGCCGCGCAGCCGCACGGAGAGGCAGGTGACGCAGCCCTCGAGCTTCTCGAACTCGGAGATGTCGACCATCGTCACGTCGAGCCCTCTCGCCGCGAAGAGCTGGGCGGTACGGGGTGCCGCCGCCGACATGAGCACGGACTGCCCGCCGAGCAGCACGACGTGGGCGCCCGGCTCCTCTGGCACGGGCAGGAACCGGGGCCACACGGTGGGGTCGTCGACGAGGGGGAGGTGTCCGACGACAGTGCCGTCGGGCAGGGCGGTCACGGCCGACTTGAGGTGCAGCACCTTGGAGACCGGCACCGGCACGACGTCGACGCGGTGACCCTCCAGGGCCCGGGCGAGCTGCGCGACGCCGTCGTGGTTGGTGCGCCCGCCGACCCCGACCCACACGTGGTGGCCGTGCTTGAGCACGTCACCTCCGTCGAGCGTGCCGGGCCCCTCGATCTCGACGGTGCGGTAGCCGTGTGCCTCGACGGCCTCGCGCACGCCGGCGCGCTCGCCCCGCCGCTCGGGGGCGCCGGAGCGGCACAGCACCGCCACGTCGCCGTGGACGACGACCTGGTCCTCGATGAAGACGCCGTCGGGGCAGTCGTCGGCGGCCGGTGCGTCGACGACCGACCAGCCGCGGCGACGCAGCACGTCGACGTACTCCTGCCACTGCCGCAGGGCCAGGTCCGCGTCGACCGTCGTCGACCGCTCGAGGTGTGTCACGATCCCGTCCGCGAGTCGGGGCGAGGGGCGGCGGACGAGCGCGAGGCGACGATGCACGCGCTCACCCTATGGGTGGCGGAACGAGGCCGACCGGGCGCGCTCGTCGCCCGTCAGGACGCGAGCGTCGGCTTCTCCTCCGAGCGCGCCGTCGGCCACCACCCCTGGGTCTGTGCCGTGTGGGTCAGCTGCTCCCGGTACGCCGACCCCGCGGCCCGCACGCACCGCTCGACGTCCTCCTCGCCGATCGAGCCGAGCCGCCAGCGCAGCACGCGCCGGGCGATGATCGGCTGGTCGCAGAGCGGGCGCAGCACCCCACCGGGCGGGGCTGCGGCGGTCGGCACCGCGAACGAGACCGCGCGCCCGGTCACGACGGCCGGCCACAGCGGCCCCAGGTCGTGCGGCCCGTACGACGACCGGAGCGTGACGCCGAGCGCGCCGAGCACCGAGCTCGTCGCCTCGGAGCCGGGGTCGATCTCGACCGGGGGCAGGATCCAGTCCTCGTCCGCGAGGTCCCGGATGTCGACGCAGCGCTGGGCCGCGAGCGGGTGCGTCGCGGAGAGCGCTACGAGCAGCGGCTCGCGCTCGACGATGAGGCGCTCGCCGACGTCCGCGCGCTCCTTCGTGCGCGCGGCCGCCAGCGCGATGACGACGGCGACGTCGATGCGGCCGTCGCTGATGGCCTCGGTCGTGGTGGTGCCGGTGAGCGGCGGCACGGGCAGCAGTGGCCGCCGCATGTCGGTCGCATAGGCGTGGCTGACGAACGAGGTGAAGTAGCGCAGCGAGTCGGACGAGATGCGCAGCGGGCCCTCGCCGGACTGGTGGCCGCGCACGTCCTCGCGGAGCAGCGCCACCTCGTTGACGACGGCCCGGGCCCGCGCCGCGACCCGCTCGCCGATCGCCGTGCACGAGACCGAGTCACCGCTCGTGCGGAACAGGGAGCAGCCGAGTGCCCGCTCGATGCGGCCCACCTCCGAGCCCAGGGCTGCCGGCGACACGCCGAGGACGGCAGCCGCCGCGGGCAGGCTGCCCTGCTGCGCGACCACCGCGATGACACGCAGGTGCCGGACCTCGAGCTCCACGGTTCCGAGAGTAGGGCGACCCGGGCCGGGCCGCCGCCCGACGGCTCGGCGCCCCCGCCCCGCCCGTTCGAGGCAGGCGGCAGGTCGCACGCGGGAGGAGGCGCACGGCATACGCACTCGTCATCGGGTCGGTCTCGTCTTGAATGGGGTTGACCCTCACGCGACGTGAGGCGACACGCTCGGTGCCATGACCGGAAGGACACAGGAGATGACCACCTGGACGGTGGGGCAGGTCGCCGACCTCTTCGGCGTGACGGTGCGCACGCTGCACCACTACGACGAGATCGGCCTGCTCGTCCCGAGCGAGCGCTCGCGGGCGGGCTACCGGCTCTACACCGACGAGGACCTCGTCCGCCTGCAGCAGGTCGTGGTCTACCGGCGGCTGGAGCTGCCGCTCGACGAGATCGCGACCCTGCTGGACGGCGGCGAGGACGCGGCCGACCACCTGCGCCGTCAGCGCGCGACGGTCATGACCCGGCTGGACGAGCTGCGCGAGCTCGTGTCGGCCATCGACCGAGCACTGGAGAGAGAGATGAACGACCAGCCCGCCACGCCCGACGACCTCAGGGAGCTCTTCGGCGACGGCTTCAGCGACGAGTACCAGCAGGAGGCGCAGGAGCGCTGGGGCGAGTCCGACGCGTGGAAGCAGTCGGCGGCCCGGACCAAGCGCTACACGAAGGCCGACTGGGCCGAGGTCAAGGCCGAGACGGAGGCCGTGAACTCGGCCTTCGTCCGCGCCCTGCAGTCGGGCGAGCCCGCGACGGGCGAGGCGGCGATGGACGCCGCCGAGCAGCACCGCCGCCACATCCACGACCGCTTCTACGACCTCGACCACACCTTCCATCGCGGGCTCGCCGACATGTACGTCGCCGACCCGCGGTTCACGAAGACGTACGAGGACCTCGCACCCGGCCTCGCGGCATACGTGCGCGACGCGATCCACGCGAACGCCGACCGCCACGGGGCGGCGACCGACAGGTGAACGCGGCGGGGGAGGGCGACCTCCCTCGCCGTAACCTTGTGGCATGCGAGTAGGTGTCTTCGGTGCAACGGGTCAGGTCGGCGGCGTCATGCGCGCCCTTCTCGAGGAGCGCGACTTCCCGGTCACGCAGGTGCGGTTCTTCGCGTCCGCCCGCTCGGCCGGCACGACGCTCCCGTTCAAGGGCGAGGACGTCGTCGTCGAGGACTCCGCGACGGCCGACTTCTCCGGCATCGACATCGCCCTGTTCAGCAACGGCGGCGCCGCTTCCAAGGAGCTCGCGCCCAAGGTCGCGGCCGCGGGCGCGACCGTCATCGACAACTCGAGCGCGTGGCGCAAGGACCCCGAGGTCCCGCTCGTCGTCTCCGAGGTGAACGCGGCCGACCTCGACCTGATCCCCAAGGGCATCGTCGCCAACCCCAACTGCACGACGATGGCCGCGATGCCGGCGCTCAAGCCGCTGCACGACAAGGCGGGTCTCGTGCGCCTCCACGTCTCCAGCTACCAGGCCGTGAGCGGCTCCGGAGGCAAGGGCGTGCAGGAGCTCGACGGCCAGCTGCGGGGCGCGTACGCCGCCGGTGACCCCGCGGGGCTCGCCCTCGACGGGCGCGCGGTCGCCGTGCCCGACCCGAACGTGTATGCCGTGCCGGTCGCCTTCAACGTCGTGCCGCTCGCGGGGTCGATCGTCGACGACGGCTCGCTCGAGACCGACGAGGAGCAGAAGCTGCGCAACGAGTCGCGCAAGATCCTGCACATCCCCGACCTGCGGGTGAGCGGGACGTGCGTGCGCGTGCCCGTCTTCACCGGGCACAGCCTCGCGATCCACGCGGAGTTCGAGCGCGACATCACGCCCGACGAGGCGCTGGACCTGCTCAAGAACGCGCCCGGCGTCGTCGTCACCGACGTGCCCAACCCGCTCGAGGCCGCCGGCCGCGACGAGGTGTTCGTCGGCCGCGTGCGCGCCGACCAGGCCGCCCCCGAGGGCAAGGGCCTCGTGCTCTTCGTCGTCGGCGACAACCTGCGCAAGGGCGCGGCGCTCAACGCGGTCCAGATCGCCGAGGAGCTCGTCGCCCGCCGTCGCGCCTGAGAGGACGGGGGGCCTCGTGTCGTCGGGGTCGCATAGGCTCGGGGCGTGACGGAGAACCTCGCGGCCGCGACCCATCGAGTCGACACCGCCCCCGGGCTCTTCGTGTGCTTCGAGGGTGGTGACGGCGCGGGCAAGTCCACCCAGGTGCGCCTGCTCACCGACGTGCTCGAGCAGCAGGGCCGCGAGGTGGTCGTGACGCGCCAGCCCGGCGGAACGCCCCTCGGTGCGCAGATCCGCGAGCTCGTGCTGCACGGTGACCACGTGTCGGCCCGGGCCGAGGCGCTGCTCTTCGCCGCCGACAAGGCGCACCACGTCGACCAGCTCATCAAGCCGGCGCTCGCCGACGGCAAGGTCGTCATCACCGACCGCTACGTCGACAGCTCGATCACCTACCAGGGCGCCGGTCGCGAGCTGGGGGCCGACGAGATCACGGCCCTGCAGCACTGGGCCGTCGGCGGACTGCTGCCCGACCTCACGATCGTCCTCGACGTCTCGCCCGAGGTCGGCCGCGAGCGGCGCGGCGACGTGCACGACCGGCTCGAGTCCGAGGCCGACGCCTTCCACGCGGCGGTCCGCCGGGGCTACCTCGAGCTCGCGGCGCAGGACCCGGAGCGCTACCTCGTGCTCGACGCGAGCAAGCCCGTCGAGCACCTGCACGCAGCGGTGGTCGACGGCATCGACCGCGTCACGGCGGGGCGAGCATGACCGTCTGGGCCGACCTCGTCGGCCAGGAGCCGACCATCGAGACGCTCTCGCGCGCCGTCTCCGACGAGTCGGCGATGACGCACGCGTGGCTCTTCACCGGCCCGCCCGGGTCGGGCCGGTCCACCGCTGCGCGGGCCTTCGCCGCCGCGCTCCAGTGCCCGCAGGGCGGTTGCGGCGAGTGCCGCGAGTGCCGCACCGCGCTCGACGGCAGCCACGCCGACGTCAAGGTCGTCGCGACCGAGGGTCTGTCGATCAAGGTCGCCGAGGCCCGGGCGCTCGTGCAGGAGGCGGCGCTGCGCCCGTCGGTCGGCCGCTGGCGCATCATCATCATCGAGGACGCCGACCGCCTCACCGCCTACACCGACGCCCCCGCCGACGCGCTGCTCAAGGCGCTCGAGGAGCCGACGCCCCGCACTGTCTGGATGCTCTGCGCGCCGAGTCTCGAGGACGTCATCGTCACCATCCGCTCGCGCTCGCGCCACGTGCGGCTGCGCACCCCGCCCGTCGAGGCCGTGGCCGACCTGCTCCAGCGGCGCGACGGCATCGACCCCGCGATGGCCCTGTATGCCGCCCGCGCCGCGCAGTGCCACGTCGGGCTGGCCCGCCGCCTCGCCCGCGACGAGCAGGCCCGCATCCGGCGGCGCGACGTCATCGCCATGGCGACCAAGATCCAGGGGGTCGGCGACGCCATCGGCGCGGCTACCGACCTGGCGCAGATCGCCGACGAGGAGTCGTCCGCCTCCGGCGCCGAGCGCGACGCCGCCGAGCGCACCCGGCTGATGGAGACCCTCGGCGCCGACCCGACCGCCCGCACCCAGCCGCCCCACATCCGCTCGCAGCTGGCCGCCCTCGAGCGCGAGCAGAAGATGCGGGCCACCCGCTACGGTCGCGACGTCGTCGACCGTGCCCTCGTCGACCTCACGTCCGTCTACCGCGACGCGCTCGTGCTGCGGCTCCACTCCGACGTCGACCTCGTCAACCCTGATGCCATCGACAAGGTGCGCGCCCTGGCCGGCGTCTTCGGCCCCGAGCAGCTGCTCGCCGCGATGGACGCCATCAACGAGGCCCGCGACCGCATCAACGCCAACGTCCCGCCCCTGCTCGCGCTCGAGGCGATGGCCCTGCAGCTGCGCGTCCCACGCGACCTCGGGGTCTGAGGGGCGCCGCCCGAGCCGCCCCCCGGCATACGCCATCAGCGTCCTCGGGGCAAGCGATGGGACGGCTCCTCGGATGCGGCCCGACAGGGCCCGACACGTTACGGTTTCGGGCATGACGACACGCCCTGCCGCCAGCTCCCGTGCCCTGTCCGCCGTGGCGGCGGTCGCGGCGCTGGTGCTGGCTGCGGGGGCGTGCACGACCGACGAGCCGCCGGTGGCGGCGACGTCCCGGACCGGCCTCCCGGCGGCCACGGCGGCGCCCAGTCCCGCCCTCGCCTCCTACTACTCCCAGCGCCTCGACTGGCAGGCCTGCGGCGGCCTCGAGTGCGCCGACCTGCGCGTGCCCCTCGACCACGCCGCCCCCGACCCGGCGAAGGACCTCACCATCAAGGTCGTGCGGGTCAAGGCCCGCGACCAGGCGAAGCGACTCGGCTCGCTGCTCGTCAACCCGGGCGGTCCCGGGGCGTCGGGCATCGACTACGTCCGCGCCGGCGCGAGCACCATCGGGGGCACCCAGGTGCGCCGCTACTACGACCTCATCGGCTTCGACCCTCGCGGCGTCGCGCGGTCGAGCCCGATCGACTGCCTCGACGACAAGGCCCTCGACCGCTTCCTGGCCACGGACCCGACGCCCGACGACGCGGCCGAGGAGCAGGCGCTGCGCTCACAGGCGAAGGCGATGGCCGACGGGTGCGAGGCCGACAACCCCGAGCTGGTCAAGCACCTGTCGACCGCGGACGCCGCTCGTGACATGGACATCCTCCGGGCGGCCGTCGGCGACCCGCAGCTGAACTACCTCGGCAAGTCCTACGGCACCTTCCTCGGCTCGACGTACGCCGACCTCTTCCCGCAGCGCGTCGGGCGCGTCGTCCTCGACGGCGTCGTGCCGCCAGACCTCACGAGCGCGCAGCTGAGCGAGGGGCAGGCCCGGGGCTTCGAGATCGCGACCCAGGCCTACCTCCAGGACTGCACCAGCGAGTCCGGCTGCCCGCTCGGCGACACCCCTGAGGCCGCCCGCCAAGGCCTCGAAGCCCTCTTCCGACAGGTCGACCGGCAGCCGCTGCCCACCGGCGACCCGAGCGCGCCCGAGCTTACCGAGGGCTGGGCGCGCGTCGGCGTCGCGATCGCCCTCTACGACCAGGGCTCGTGGGGCATCCTGACCGAAGCCCTCAAGCAGGCCAAGGCCGGCAGTGGGCAGAGCCTCATGCAGCTGGCCGACGCGTACGCCGACCGCCGTCCGGGCGGCGGCTACGACGGCAACATCATGGAGTCGATCTTCGCCGTCAACTGCCTCGACCGCCCCGACAGCTCGGACCTGTCGACGTACGAGACGTACGCGAAGGACTTCTCGGTGAAGGCTCCGACGTGGGGCTCCACCCTCGCGTGGGGCTCGCTGCCGTGCGGCTTCTGGCCGGCCAAGGCCGCCGTCGGGCCGCACAAGATCAAGGCAGCCGGCAGCGATCCCATCGTCGTCGTCGGCACCACCCGCGACCCCGCCACGATCTACGAGTGGTCCGCGCAGCTGCGCGACCAGCTCGAGAACGCCGTGCTCGTGTCCTTCGACGGTGACGGGCACACGGCTTATGGTCGGAGCAACACGTGCGTCGACAGCGCCATCGACGCCTACTACGTCCAGGGGCGCGTGCCCAAGGACGGACTCCGATGCTGAGCGGCGGATCCTGGTGACCGATGATGAGTGACGACCCGCGTCCCGACGACCTCCCGGACGCCCCGACGGGGTATGCCGCCCTTCCGCCGAGCTACTCGTCGGGCTCGGGTGCAGCGGGTGCAGCGGGTGGGTCGGGGTCAGCCGCGGGCCACGGCGTCCCGTACGCCGCCTCGCCCGCAGGCTCGCCGGTGCGGTCGCCGCTGCGGACCGTCCTCGCCGCCGTCGCCATCGTCGCCGTCGTCGCGGTCGTGGTGCTCGCCGTCTGGCGCATCAGCAGCCCGCCGGTGGTGGCCCAGAAACAGCCGCCGGTGCCGTCGCCGACGCAGGTCGTGCCGACGCCCACCCCGAGCGCGAGCCGGAGCAGCGCCCCCGCCAGCGGCGACTACCCGGCGGCCCTGCGTGGCTTCTACACGCAGCAGGTCTCGTGGTCGCCGTGCCCCGACAACGCCAAGCACGAGTGCGGCACGATGCAGGTCCCGGTCGACTACGCAGACCCCACGGGTGGGCGCTTCACCCTGGCCCTGCGCAAGGCCCCCGCGACCGACCCCGCGAAGCGCATCGGCTCGCTCGTGATCAACCCCGGCGGCCCTGGTGGCTCGGGGGTGGAGTACGCCCAGTACGCGTCGTTCGTCTTCTCGCCCGAGGTGCGGTCGGCCTACGACATCGTCGGTTTCGACCCGCGTGGCATCGGCGCGTCGAGCCCGGTGCGCTGCCTCGGTGACTCCGACATGGACCTGCTCTTCAGCGACGACCCGACGCCCGACTCGGCGGCCGAGCGCGCCAAGCTGCTCGGCGACGTCGACGCCATCACCAAGCGCTGCGCCGCCCGCGGTGGGCAGCGGGCGCTGCACATGAGCACCGCCGAGGTGGCCCGCGACATGGACGTCATGCGCGTGCTGCTCGGTGACGAGCGCCTCAACTTCTTCGGCGGCTCCTACGGCACCTTCCTCGGCGCGATGTACGCCGACGCGTTCCCGAAGAAGGTCGGGCGCATGGTGCTCGACTCGGCGATGTCGCCGAACCAGACCGAGCAGCAGGAGATGACCTACGACATCCAGGGCTTCGAGTCCTCGATCGACGCCTTCATCGACTGGTGCGTCGCCCGCTCCGACTGCGCCCTGGGCAGCGACAAGGGCAGTGCCCGTCAGAAGATCGTCGACCTGCTCGACAGCGTCGAGAAGAACGGCCTGAAGACGAGCAAGCCGGGCCTCACGACCATCGGCGAGGGCTGGGTCGGCTTCTCGATCTTCATGTGCCTCTACTCCGACACCTCGTGGCCGACGCTCAACCGCGGGCTGGCCCAGGCCCTCACCGGCAAGGGCGACATCCTCCTCGCCAAGGGCATGTCGGTCGTCGAACGCAGCGCCTCCGGTGCCTACGCGCCGACCACCTACCTGCAGGCGATGATCCCGGTGCGCTGCGCCGACTGGCCCCGCATGTCGTCCGACCCGTCGCTGGCGGCCGACCAGGCGAAGGCCAAGAAGGACCACCCGCTCTGGGCGCGGATGACGGGCGAGCTCTACGACAACTGCCGCACCTGGCCGACCGCGGGCCGCGCCCCGAAGGGGACCACCCTGGCCGCGGGGGCGGCCCCGATCCTCGTCATCGGCAACGAGCGCGACCCGGCCACCCCCATCGGCGGCACGAAGCAGCTCGCGAAGGACCTCGCATCGGGCGTTCTTCTCACTTCCGACCATGACGGACACGGCACCTACTACGCTGGCAACTCGTGCGTGGACTCCGCCGTGGACGGGTACCTGCTCAGGGGAACGGCGCCGTCAGACGGCACGACCTGCTGAGCCGGCTGCTCGCGCCCTTCGTCTCCCTCGCGATCCTCGCGGGCCTCCTGCTGCTCGCTGCTGCGCCCGTCACGGGCCCGGCCGGTGACGCGTCGGTGACACCGACGACGACACGCGAGGCGTCCGGCGGCTCCGGTGGCTCACACCGCTCGGACGGCGAGAACGGCGACGAGGAGCCGGAGAGGACGCCGATCACCTTCACCGGACCGGTCGAACCCGACCCGGCCGAGCTCGCGGCCTTCTACGGCAAGCCGGTCGCCTGGCAGGAGTGCGAGGACGACGACCTCTACGACTGCGGCACCGTCACGGTGCCCGTCGACTACGCCAAGCCGCGCGGAGCGACGACGAGGATCGCCGTGCGGCGCCTCCAGGCATCGCTCCCCGCGCAGCGGATCGGCTCGCTCTTCATCAACCCGGGCGGGCCGGGAGGGTCCGGGATCGAGTTCGTGAACGACGCGGCGTACGTCTTTGGTGACGCCGTGCGCGAGCGCTACGACGTCATCGGGTTCGACCCCCGCGGCATGGGCGAGTCCGACCCCGTCGACTGCATGAGCGACGCGGACCTCGACGCCATGTACGGGGCCGACCCGACTCCTGACACCGGCGCCGAGCGGGAGGCTGCTCGCCGAGCGCCTGTCGAGCGCGTCCGCCATTGCCTCGCGCGCGGGGGAGCGCTCACGGCCCACATGGGCACCGAGTCCGTGGCGCGCGACCTCGACGTGCTGCGCTCGGCCGTCGGTGACGAGCGGCTCAACTACTACGGCGTCAGCTACGGCACGATGATCGGCGCGCTGTACGCGGACTTCTTCACCTCCCGGGTCGGACTCATGGTCCTCGACTCCGCAGTGGTGCCCGACGCCCTCGCCGAGGAGGCGCCGAGCCGGGAGGACGTCGATGCCGCCGCCCGCGGCGCGGCCTACGACTTCGACGACGTCGTCGACGACTTCGCCGGCGAGTGCGGGGACGGCGCGGACTGCCCGCTGGGCGCGGACACGAAGGCGGTCGTCGCGGCGCTCGTCGGCTTCCTCGACCGGCTGGACCGCAGGCCGGTCGCCACCGGCATCGACAGCCTGCCGGCGCTCACCGAGGGCTGGGCGAGCATGGCCATCGACGAGGGCCTGCGCGACCGGGAGTCGTGGCCCGACCTCGTCGATGCCCTGGACCTCGCGATCAACGAGGACGACGGAGAGGCGCTGGCCTCGTTCGCGATGGGGACGGTCGAGCGCGATGAAGACGGCTCCTACCCGCAAGCGAACTTCGGTCGCACCCACCTGCTCGTGATGTGCGCTGACTGGCCGAGGTCGCCGTGGGACTCCGTCGTCCCGAGCAAGGACGTCCTGGACAACCATCCCCTGTGGGCCCGCGTTCAGCCGGCGCGGCCCGACCCGTGCAGCGGCTGGACCGGCGCCGTGCGCCAGACCTTGCTCGTCGGCGCGGACGTGTCGACCCCGGTCCTGGTCATCGGCAACGACGGCGACCGCACCACGCCGATCGAGGACACCGAGGCCCTGGCCGGCGAGATCGTGCGCTCCCGCTTCGTCACGGTCGAGGCCGAGGGGCACGGCGCGTACGGCCGGGGCAACGACTGCGCGGACGGCATCGTCGACGCCTACCTGACGCGGCAGCTGGCGCCCGAGAACGACTTCGTCTGCGAGTCCTGACCGCTGTCCAACGAGTGCCCACCTTCGCGCGAGGAGAGAGGTGGGCACTCGAGGCGTGATGGGCCTCAGTCCTGGGAGACGCGCACGACGACCTTGCCGGCGGCGTGGCCCTCGGCGCTGAACCGGAACGCGTCGGCGAGCTCCTCGAGAGGGAAGGTGCGCGCGACCGGGACACGGATGACGCCGGCATCGGCGAGGTCGGCCAGCTCGCCCAGCTCGACCCCGTCGGGGCGCACCCAGATGTACGAGCCGCCGTTCTCGGCGACGGAGCCGTCGGCGATCGAGGCGTGGCGCCCACCGGGGGCGAGGACGGCGAGCGTCGCGTCGAGCACGCCGCCCACGAAGTCGGCCACGGCGTCGACGCCCTCGGGCTCCAGGGCGCGCACCCGGCCGGCGAGGCCGTCACCGTAGGTGACCGGTTCGGCACCGAGATCACGCAGGCGCTCGTGGTTGCGCTCGGAGGCCGTTCCGATGACCCGGGCGCCGAGCGAGCGGGCCAGCTGCACGCCGAGCGAGCCGACGCCGCCGGCTGCGCCGTGCACGAGCACCGTGTCGCCCTCGCCGACGCCGAGGCGCTTGAGCACCCGCCAGGCGGTGAGCCCGGCGAGCGGCAGGCCCGCGGCCTCGTCCCACGAGAGGCTGCGCGGCTTGGGGGCCAGAGACCGGGCTGGCACGGTGACGTACTCGGCGAAGGTCCCGCCGTGCACGTAGTCCTTGCGGGCATAGGCGATGACCTCGTCACCGGGAGCGAACTCCGGGGTGTCGAAGCCGACGGCCTCGACCACCCCCGCGACGTCCCAGCCCGGAACGACCGGGAAGCGCACGTCCATGACGGCGTCGAGGCCGCCGGACATCAGCTTCCAGTCGACGGGGTTGACCGAGGCCGACTGCACCCGCACGAGGACCTCGCCCGGCCCGACCTTGGGTCGCGGCTGCTCCGTCAGGCTCAGGACGTCCGGGGTCCCGTACTCGGCGTAGGTCATGGCGCGCATCGTGGTGTCATTGGTCTTCGTTTCGCTCACGTGGAGGGAAGGCGAGCGGCCCGGCGTGTCATTCCCGGGCGCGCGCGTGAGGGCGATCACCGCGCTCGACGCGTGGTCGGCGCGCGGGCAGCCCTTCGGGCGGCGGCCGATTTCTCTCTGGGCGGGGCCGATGCGTATACTCGACCACCGTGCCGGACCACCCCGTGTGGGCCGTCGCAACCTGCCGCTTTAGCTCAGTCGGCCAGAGCGATTCACTCGTAATGAATAGGTCATCGGTTCGATTCCGATAAGCGGCTCCAGCAACGCCCCCGGCTTCTGCCGGGGGCGTTTCTGCTGGTCAGGCGCCCGTTACCGCGCCTGTTCGGTAGGTCATCGCCGACGCTGTGTAACGCTCCGCTCGGCGGGGCATGACCGGGTGACCATCTAAGTGACCATCTACCTCGCTTCACGCACTCCCCGTCAGACGCAGGCCAGTAGCCACCAGCTCGAGCGTCAGTGGCCTCCCGGTAAGGCGCAGGCGATCATCCGGGGCGACGATGTCGAGGTCGACGCCTAGGAGCTCGACGCGCCTCGCGGCATGGTCGAACGTCGACAATCGGCTTCAATCGCGGCGTCGACGCGCGCTCCCACTGCCGGGGGCACCCCACCTAACGGATCGGACAGCCAGGCACCGGTGTATTGGCGCCTTGGGCGCACGCTCGCCGAGCCCGGCGCCTCAGAAGACTTTTGACCTACTTGCGTCGATGGTCCCGGTTACGCTCAAGCTCCCACGCGACTACAGGGAGGACGCTCGTGAGGCTGGTCAAGGTAAACCTACGCAGGTACCGGAGCATCGAGGAAGGTGGCACGTTCGAGATCCAGCCCGATGTGACCTGCCTAGTAGGCAAGAACGAGTCCGGCAAGACAGCGGTCCTCCAGTCGCTGTACAAGTCGAACCCGGTCGACAGGGCCAAGTTTGACGAGGGCATTGACTTCCCGAGCCGCATGACCAGGGAGCGCAAGGGCACCGACTCCATCCCGGTGTCCGACCTGACCTACGAGCTGGCCGACGAGGACATCACGTTCATTGAGTCACGCTTCGGCGAGGGCGTCATGAGGAGCCACATCGTTAGGGTGACAACCGGTTACCGGTTCGACAAGCAGATCTGGCACGTCGAGACTGACGTGCCAGCCGCATTGACCCACCTGCGCAAGGGTCTCGATCTCCCCCAGAAGACGAAAAAGGCCGTTGATGAGGCGAAAACCGAGAGCGACTTTATCGCCGCGCTGGAATCCATGGAGGCACCCACAGAGGCGGCCACCGCGGCGCTGGCTGAGGTCAAGGGCTGGCGCGGCGAAGATTTAGACTTGGCGGTCATCTCCGCGCTCGCCCCTCGCCGCCCCAAGTTCGTCTACTTCGGTGACTACGACTCGATGCCCGGCAAGGTCTCGATCCCTTACCTGATTGAGCAACGTGACGAGGAAGATCTTGCGCGTGGGGAAGAGGCTGTTCTTGCGCTCCTTGACATGGCCGGCGTAAAGCCGGAGGAGTTCCAAGACCCGCAGTCTCACGAGCACCTGATCCGCGACCTAGAGAACGCATCCAACAGCATCAGCGACGAGGTGTTCGAATACTGGAGTCAGAACAAGAACCTCTCTGTGCGGCTGGACGTCATCGGCAAGGCCGAGGCGGACGCTGTGCCACCGCTTGACCGCGTACCGTTGCTGCAGATCCGAGTCGTCAACCAACGGCACAACGTCAGTGTTCCGTTCGATGAGCGCTCACGCGGCTTCGTCTGGTTCTTTTCGTTCCTGGCGTACTTCACTCACGTCGAGGAGGCTGCCAATCAGCCGCTCATCCTCCTCCTTGATGAGCCGGGCCTCAACCTGCATGGCACCGCCCAAGCAGACCTGCTGCGCTTCATCGACGAGCGCCTGGCTCCGAAGCACCAAGTCATCTTCTCGACCCACTCCCCCTTCATGGTCGACGCGCACAAGTTCGAGCGCGTCCGTACGGTGACCGATGACGAAAAACTTGGCACGGTCGTCTCTGCGGACGTGCTCAAGGCTGACGCTGAGACCGCCTTTCCGCTACACGCGGCGCTCGGCATCGAACTGAGCCAGACGCTCTTCGTTGGCCCGAACGTGCTGCTCGTGGAGGGACCTGGTGATGTCATCTTCCTCGAGGTTCTGTCGAGCGCCTTGAAGGACAAGGGACGCTCGGGCCTAGACGACCGCTTCGTCGTCACGCCGGCCGGCGGCATCGCCAAGTTGCCAGCGTTCGTCACTCTCCTCGGCGCGAACAAGATCAACACCGTCGTGCTGGCTGACTCGTCCACCACAGACAAGGCGCCGATCCAGCGGCTAAGGGAAGCGGGTCGTCTGGGTCAGGGCGGCCTGGTTGAACTCGGCGACGTCGTGGGCCGAGCCGACGCTGACATCGAGGATATGTTTGATCAGGGCTTCTACCTGGAACTGATCAACGATGCATATGCGGGTCTCCTGAAGTCGAACAAGCTCAAGGTCACAGACCTCCCCAAGGACGACCGGCTGGTGCGCCGGGTTGAGTTGGCCTTTCATTCGCGCGGCCTGAACAACGGACGCATCAACCACTTCGCCCCAGCATCGGCACTCAACCGGAACCAGGCCAAGTACGTGCCGAAGATCAGCGACAAGACGCTGGGTTTCGCCGAAGAGCTGTTCGAGCGCGTGAACGCCTTCCTGAAAGACTGATCTACTCCGGCGGCTCGCTGTCCACCCCGAGCCGTACCCCGAGACTTGGTCCATGCCCTATCCATCGCGGCCGGTTCCCGACCCGCTTCCGCAGTTCCGCGGGACAGCCACAAACCGGCAGACCTTCGAGCAGCGCAAGACCTTCCTCGAGTACGTCGCGAAGGGTTACCGGGAAGGGAAGTCGTTGCGGGTCCTGGCGGCCGAGACGGACAGAACCCAGACCGCAATCCGACGTGCCCTACGGGAGCAGGACGTGCCGCTGCGAGACCGGGGAGCACCGCAGATCAACAGCTGAACGCCACAGCGAACCCGGTGAGCAGGTGCAGTCAACATGTGCGGTGCGGCGTGCGCTTGACCAGGCAGGGGTGGAACGCCGTGGGCGAGGCGCGCCAGCGATATCGTCATCACCATGAGGACGGCGCGGCGACTCCCAGCCTGAGCCCGACAGGCGGGCACGGGCCTCAAACCCAGGAGTCACCATGCGCGCCAAGCGCCTCATCGTCAACGCTCTCGACCACGCCTGCTTCATCATCGACGGGCTGCCCATCTGGACGTATTGGCTCGTCATCCGCTGGCTCGGCTGCCCGGACGGGCTCGCAGCCGTCGCAGCACGCCTCGACCGCAGGTGGGAGACCGGCCTCTACCGGCCCGTCGAGGACGCCGACCTGTACTGACCGCACACTCAGACGCGCCCATCTTGCGAGGAGTGGTCAAGTGGCCCCGCCCGTTGCGGTTGGGGCGGACGGGCGCCTTCGCGCTCGGGTCGGGGATGGCCGTCGCGCGAGCTGCACAAAGAAGAGCCCCCGCCCCGAGATAGGGGGCGGGGGCTCTGTGCTGGCCGCTTCTGTGGCGTGGGGCGCCGCGGCCGGCGCTGCGATCTGGTCGCGAAGCTGACGCTACGTCTCGCCTCCGACAGCGGCCGTCAGTGACGGCGGCTGTCGTCGTTCAGCGGGTTCGACAGCATGTCGCCGAGGAGCTCGTCGAAGCTCTTGGGCGCGGCGACGGCGCCGGCTGGTACGCCGTCGGCCAGGGACCGTCCTCGTCGACCGGCAGGACGGCGACGGGCTCACCAGCGGGCCCGCCGCCTGTGCCCTCGGTGGCCATGCCCTGGTGGGAAGCGATGGACCCCGAACATCGCGTCCTTCTAGGCCCTGCGTAGGTCGGTCGTGGTGACGCTGATGGTCGATTCGCCGACGTAACCGCCTCCGACGGCGCGTGCGATCGCTCGCTGTCCCATCGGGGCAAGGATGGGCCACGTGCGACGGATCGTGAACCATCGCTCATCGAGGGCCGCGGTGTGTTCCTTGTTGGCGTTGTCGACGGCTACGAGCGCATCGCGCAGCCGGGTCACAGCATCGGCTTGGCGGCGGGTCAGGGTCACGTCACTGCGAGGGCCGCGAGGAGGCCTCGGCTCGAGGTCGGCTGTGAGGGCCCGCACCATAGCGCGGCTGCTCTCCATGCCCATCTGCTTCGCGATGTTGGTTGGGCCGAGCTCGTGCAGTGACTTCCATGTCTGCTTCGCGACCTGCTTGCGCTTCTTGAGCGCGGCGTCCTTCGCCTTCTGCGCCTCGTACGCGCGCCTGCACGCGGCACGCAGCTCAACGATCGCAGCGTCCATGTCGGACGTCACGGGGCCACCTTCTGCGACGACTGGTTGCCGTCGATCCATGCGGCTGCTCGCTCTCCCCAGCGGAGCACGAGGTCCTCGGCGAGGGGCTGTTCAGCGAGGATCCGTGCCTCGACGACGGCCCCGATGATGTGCGACGCGAGCCCTTGCTCCGTGCCGCTCACGTCGACGAGGGCGGCGGTAACCGCGGTGCCGGACGCCTCCCACCACGGGAGCGTTCGGTCGAGGTCGGCCTGGTTCGCCATACGCGTCTCGATCATGAACGCGACGTCAGCGACCCGGTCCTTGGTGGGCCATGTGGCTGAGGCTGCGATCACGTTGCGCATCCGGGGAGGCATCGAGTTTGCGACTGCCGCGCAGGCCGCCGTTCGGGACTCCTCGGCGGTCAGTTGCACTCTCGCGCCGCCTTCCTCGGACATGGAGGGAGTATGTCGGACGGAGAAGTGCGCGTCATAGCGGCACGCCCCGATCGGCGAAGAACGCGACGGGATTGATGAGCTCGCCGGCCTTCTCGACCTGCACGTGCAGGTGCGGGCCGGTGGAGTTGCCCTCGTTGCCGGAGATGGCGACGACGTCCCCTGCGTGGACCTTGGCGCCCCTCTTCACCTTGAAGCCCACGTTGTGCATGAGCTTGATGAGAATTTCTCCGCCGCAGTCAAGGTCGAGCTGGTAGCCGCCGCCGTAGTGGTCCCACTCCGCGCGAGCCACGACGCCGTCGCACACTGCGTGCACGGGCGTGCCGACGGGGACGCCGAGGTCCTGCCCCTTGTGGAAGTTGGGGATGCCGCGAAACTCGCGCCATCCCATCGGGGACGTGAGGACATATGCCGCGGGCTTGAGCGGGTTGGCCCACCGACCGGAGATTACGACGGGCCCGGAAGTCTCCTGCTTGCACTCGTCGATGTTGGGGCCGGCGGCGGCGACGGCCGGCACCACGGGCGAAGCAGAGCCGACGAGCCGGTTGTAGATCGCGACAGCCTCGGCCTGCCGCTTGCCGTATCGCGACGGGAACGCCGAGCGCTGCACTGCCTGGGCGGCCGCGCCGAACGACATGACCTGCCACCCGTTCACCTTGAGCAGGTGGTCGTAGAACGAGTCGGCCGCGACGGGGACTCTCATGCCGTTCTCGATGGTGTCGAACCACCCCATGCCGACCTGCTGCTGGAACAGGTTGATGGATAGGTGGTCGCCGGGCACGATGCCGTCGTTCGGGTAGCGCAGCGACTCGGGGACCTTGCGCGATGCGTAGTTCAGGCCGGTGGACTCGACGAGCGTCACCGCGAGGGCGATCTGGATGCCGCGGCCGGGGATCTTCTTGGCGATGCCGCGCTCGATGATGGTGCTCCAATTCCGGTCGCGTGCTTCCGACTGCGGGACGCGCTGGTTCGACGCGGGCACGACACACGTGCCGGGCGCGGCGCCGGCCTGCACCTGCCCGGGCCGCGGGGTTCCCGCGACCAGGAAAGCGAACAGGACGGCCGGGGCGGTGAGCACCCCGGCCGTCAGGAGCAGAGGCTTCTTCACAGCGCCTCGTCGAGGTCGGTGACCTTCCACCGTCCGTCGATGACCTCGAGCGTGATGGAAAGAATCTGCCCGTCGCTCATGGATGCGTCCACGGCGGATGACGAGCCGGTGGTGACTGACGTCATCGACTTCACCTTGGCCGGGGACACGCGGGTGACGTCGGTGAGCCGGAACAGGTCGAGCATGGCCTGCGTGGTGTACGGGGCCATGGCGTCGAGCCATTCCCCCGTGTTCGGGTAGCTGGCGGCGCCGGCCCAGGTCTTCAGGAACGTGCCCGCGACCTTCCGCGGGGCCTGCTCGACGTCGGGGACGCCGGACGCGATGACGGGCGGGCCGGTCGGCGTGAGGCTGGGCGCCGCTGGCGTCGTGGTGGGCTCCGGAACCGGTTCAGTGGCCTCGGTGTCAGTGCCCTCGGTGCTGCCGAGCTCGCGGTAGGTGGCCTCCGACTTGGGCGTGGAGGACGGGGACACCGAGGCCACCTTGGCCGCGGCCTCGGCCCGGAGCTGCTCCTCGTACTGCGTGACCTCGTGCCGGTACGTCGTGAGTCGGGTGAACACGAGCACCGCCAGTGTGAGCGCCGCCATGGTGACGATGAGCGTCCGCATCGCGTTGCGCCGGTTCCAGAACACCCACGTCATCGCGCGGTGTGCGGCGCCGTGCCGGGTCGTGCGCACCTTGACTTTGTCGGCACGCCGAGCCAGGGCCGCCGAGATGCGGGTCAGGGTGACCTTGATCGTCCTCACGCCTTGCCTCCTGCGGCCTGGTAGATGTCATAGACGCGCTTGCCGGCGACGACGCGCGTCTGCGCAGCCTCGGCAGGCCCGACGGTGCTCGTGGTCGATGGGTGGTAGATCGCCGACGGCTCGACGACCCGGGACGGGGCGTTGGCACCGCCCTTCCTCTGCAGGGCGTGCCCTGCGGCGCCTCCTGCGGCGCCCTTGGCCGCCGCGCCCGCGAGGAGCGGGATGGTGGCCGTGCCTCCAGAGACGACGGTGCCGATGCCAACAACCGCGGCGTTCGATGCGGCGCCCTTCGCGGCGGCCTTGCTCATGCCTCTCGAGGCTGCGTCCGCAGGCAGATGCAGCGCCTCCGGCGGGGTGGTCCGCGGGACGTCACGCACGCCGGTCATCACGTACTCCTGCCGGATGCGCGTGGCAGACGCGTCGGACCCGCGACGCGGGTAGTCGGCCGGGGAATCAGTGCCGTCGAACAGCTCCTGCGCGTTCTGGGGCTTGCGGACGCGCCGCTCACCCGAAGGCCGGACCTCCTCGACCTCGTCGACGCCCAGGGGCTCCCGGACGTCGTCGGGGAAGCGGCGGCCCATACGGCGGAGCTTCTGCAGGTCGTTGGCGATGCCGAGCCTCTTCGCGACTCGCCACGCGACGTAGGTCGCAACCGCCAGGGCGATGAGCTTCAGGAGCGGGTGCATCGTCGTCGCCGGGGACAAGATGCCGCCGATGCCGAACCCGACGAAAACCACGACGGCCAGGCCGAAGTAGAGCGCCTTCACGATCGCATCCCACATGATGCCGAACACGTTGAGGGCAAGGTGCTGGAAGCGCGGGAACACCGCGGCGGTCGCGACGGCCGGGAAGATGCCGACCATGATGCGGGTCACGGCCATGGCGTAGATGAGCTTGAGCAGCGCCACCACGATGAACAGGAGCGAGACGACCGCGGCCAGGAAAGCGACGAGCGCGAACGAAAGCTGCTCTCCCGTGTGGTTGCCGGCGACGTACTCGTACGGCTGCGGGTACTTCCCCTTGATCTCGGTGAGGACCTCCTTGTAGTCCTCGCGCTTCTGATCCGAGAGGTCCCCGGCGATGGACGGGTCCTTGTCGATGCGGGCCTGCTCGTCGCGCGAGAACGTGGACGCCATGAACAGCGGACCGCCGAACTCCTTTGCGGCCGCAGCGTTCTGCTTGCCGCTGCCGAACGTCATCTGCAGCCACGTGTTGTAGAGCAGTGAGTTGTGCGCTGTGCCGCCGAGCGCGTCGGAAGGGTTCACGCTGCCCTCGAGGACGCCGGTGTTCGCGGCCGAGCTGATGAGCGTCGTCATGCCCTTGTCGACGGCGTTGCCCAGCGGCACCGCCATCAGCACGGTGAACATGCCCACCGTGAGGATGAGCGTGCTCTTGGCGAGAATGCTCGCGGTCTCCCCGACCTTCGCCCGCGCGGCGCGGAAGGCGAGCAGGAGCGCCGTCCCGATGAACACGACACCGACGAGCGGCACGAAGATCGCGCTGCCGAGCATGCTCCTGAGCCCTTCCTGCAGCGGTTCGAACACCACGCCGAGCGGCGAGGACATGGCGGCGCGGTAGAGCATCACGGACAGTGCGACGGCGCCCTCGGTCCAGTCGAGCAGGCCGTTGGCCCAGGAGTTCTCGGTGTCGGACCACGATGGGACCGGGTTGCAGCCGGGGTCGGCGCGCTGCACGTGCAGGCCTCCGTAGCCGTAGGTGTCGTAGATCGTCGGCTGCGGCTTGCCGGCCATCGGCGCAGCGAACGGGTTGCCGGGGGTCGGCTTGGACGGGCCAGCGTCCCAATCGCCGGCCGTGCCGATGTTGGGGCGCTCCGGGTCCGGCGGGACCATGCAGTCGTTGCCGGATGGAATGTCGATTGCCCACGCGGCCGCGGCGCCGCCGCCGAGCAGCGTTGCTACCGAGAGCACTAGCGCGACGACCGCGCGGCGCGAGCGGAGTCGGAGCTTCACGCGACCGCTCCCTCGAAGATCGTGTCGCGACCGGCCGACGTGTCGTAGGTGCGGTGGCGGCCTTCAGCGTTCGTGTCGAGGGCGTCGAGCAGCTGCTCGTGCCACCAGCCCTGGTCGACCTGCACCTGACGGTGCCTGCCCGACCAGTCGCGCCAGAGGAACCCGCCCTTGGGCAGGGTCGTGATGTCCTGCTCGTAGCCGAAGCCCTCCTTGAGGCGCAGAAGGCGCAGTGCGCGCACGGCGACCTCCTCCTCCATGCGCCCGATCGCCGCGGCGCCGATGAGGTTCGGAATCTCATCGTCGATGCGAAGGAGCATGTTCGGGTTCTGGAACAGGAGCATGAACAGCGTGTTGGTGCGTCGCGTCTCCACTGAGCCGCGGGAGAGGAACGCGGCGTGCGCGGACCCGGCCGCCGCCTGGATGCCGAGCTCGTCGTTGCCGATGACCTTCGGCTTCCGGTCGAGGTACATCGCGCGAGAGGCGAACCGGGCCGCAAGGTTGAGGATCGGGACGGCCTGACGCTGCTCGTCGGTCCAGGCGGCACGGTCGAGGCTGCCAGCCGGCGGGTGCGCGACACCCTTGAGAGTGACGACGGTGAGCACCGCCTGATCCATGAGTGCGCGGTAGTGGTCCGGGTCGACGTCCTGCCCCTTGGGCTGGAAAACGAGCGCACCGTCGCGGAACTCGGCTCGGGACTCGAGGGCGTCGGCGACGTCCCGCCCGGCCTCGCCGTAGCGCTCGCGCATGACCGCGAGGTAGCGCCACGGGTCCTCGCCGAAGTCGCCACCAACCCTGCCGATGGCGCCGGTGATCGCACGGGCCACGGCGCCACCAGTGTCGTAGGCGATCATCTCGTGCGGCAGGAGCGACCGGAACGTCTCGACGAGCAGGCTCCGACGCTCCTGCTTCGCCGCCATGATGGCTGCCTGGAAGTCCTCGGCGGTGGAGTAGGCGTCCCTGCTCGGCTCGGGGTCAAGCGTCGGCGAGAGCGTCCCGGGCTTGACGTGCTGCAGGTCCAAGTGCCGAGAGTTCGCCTTGAGCGCCGGCATCTGGGTGAGCTTGAACAGGTGCCCGGCCGGGTCGCTCAGGACGGTGCGCATGCCGAGCATCGCGCTGTGGTGCGCGATCGCGCCCATGAGCGTCGACTTGCCGGCGCCCTGGTCGCCCCCGATTGCGAACATGCCGGAGCCGCCGCGGCGCGTGCCGCCGTGCGGATCGAACAGGAACACGTCGTGCCCTCCGGCGATCGGACCGACGTACATGCCGGAGGAGTCACCGAATGACGGCGACGCGTTGGGCACCGCAGGCCCGACGAAGTAGCACGGCTGCCGAGTGACGTGGCCCGTGCGACGCACGGGCTCGCCGGGGCACAGGCTCCGGTAGGACTCCCACTGCGCATAGTCGTGCGTGAGGATGATCTGCTGCTTCTCCGCGGCCGCCGACATGAGCTTTCGGGCGTGCTCGCGCGCCTCGTCCTCGGTGTCGCCGACGACGCCGACGAGAACGACGCCACGGGCGCGCGGGGCCATGGCGACGTCACCGGTGGAGACCTCGTCGAGGACCTCGCGGGAGCGAGCGATCGCGCGACCGACCTCGGCGGGCGGCTCCTCCCCGTGGGAGCGGAAGTGCTCGTCCTGGTCGATACCGAGACGGCGCCAGTAGTCGGCCTGCTCCTTGAGGTCCTCGCCGGGGACCACGTCGAAGTCGAGCACCCAGCGCGTGGGGCACGGGGCGCTGTTGGACAGCCACGACAGCCACGGCTCGAGGCCCTGGTTGTCGAGGTCGCGACGGCCGAACTTCGACCCGTGCAGCATCACGACGTGGCTCGTGTGGTTCGTGACGTTGCGCACGACGCGGACCGTCGTCGAGGCGGCATACGGGTTGTGCGTCGCGTAGACCGGGTTCGTGAAGCCGGGCAGGTCGTCGTTGTCCCAGCCATCCGCGCAGGCGTCGAGGAGCAGCGACGGGACGGGCGCGCCGAGGCCCAGCGCGGAGTGCATGAACCACGCGATGACCCGCGGACGCGCTGGACGCGCCTGCCAGCTGTCGCCGGCCACCGAGGCGGTGACCTGACGGAGCTTCTGCCGGTAGGTCTCGAGGACGCCGCGGGAGTCGCCGAGCGGGCGGGACGAGAGCAAGTGGGGCAGTTCGTCGGCCTTGACCTTGGCCTCGGTGATGCGCACCGCGAGCAGCACGACTGACCGGCGCGCCTCGTAGTCCTTCATGCGCACCTGCATGTCGATGAGGTAGTCGGGGAAGGACCATGCCCCGTCGATGGCAGGGAGGCGGAACGAGCGGGCGCGGGCGACATTGGCAGCGTCGGCGAGCGGGTGCTCGGAATCGAGGGTGGCGGCCGCGGCCTTGGTGTTAAGAGGCGACGTGGCGCCGTACATCTTCACGCGGCTGCCGACGAGCTCGGCCCAGCGGAACGTCTGCTGGCGCATGACCGTGGCGCGGTGGCCGGGGGTGGTGTAGAGCCAGTTCTCGTCCTCGAGTAAGTAGTAGGCCCACGTGCCGTCGGAATCGACGACGAGGTTGCGGTGAGCGGCGGTCATGTGCAGCTCGTTCGCGTGGGGGGTGCGTGCGCCCTCCGGCTCGCCGGTCAGGTCGGGGGTGGTCTCGGTGCCATCGGTGGCGGCGCCGCGCTGGTTGCGCTTCCAGAAGGTCATCTTGGGGTCCCTTGCCTCAGTGAGTGGGGTTCTCGTCGACGTCGTCGACGAAGTGGGGGACAGCTGCGACTCTGACTTGTCGGCTCTCGGGCCGGCCCTCGATCCATAGGTGTGGGGGGACTGCGAGCACGGCCTCGACGGTCTCCGTGTTCGGTCGCGGGACCGCAATCTCGGCCTGCATCGTGGCGAAGTGGTGAGACCACGGCATGTAGGGCGTGACGTGCTTGGCGAGCTTGCGGGTGATGATGATTGCGCCGGCCACCCCGGCTACCGTCGCGATGGCCGCGTGTGCAGCCCAGGCACCGATGCCGGGGAGGCCGACGAAGTCGATGAACGGCGTCGCCACGTAAACCACGAAGCTCAGGAAGATCGACACCGCGAGCCCTGCGACCTGGGACGACAGGCGCGCTGACACGGGGAATGGCGTGTCGGACGGCCCGAGGTAGACGTAGGACTGCCGGGCGGCAGCGTCGTCGGTCTCTATGAGTCGCATGGCGTTGACCTCAGAGCGACGTGTTGGTGAAGAAGCCGACGATGCTCTTGGCGAACGGCAGTGCGAGCGAGCCCGCGCCGATGACGAACGCGACCGCGGCGAGCCCGAGGTTGCCGAGGATCGTGCCGTTCTCGCTGATCTTCGCCTTCTTCGCCCGCCACGCCATAAATACGGCAACGAAGATGCAGATGATCCCGAATACTGCTGCCGCGAAGGCGCTGATCGCGTCGAGCTTGAAGAAGCTCGGAGCCTCGCCGGCCGCGGGCAGTGCCGCCGCGTTGGCCGCGATGAAAGTCATTGTCTGCATTGAGTTTTCCTCCCTGAATGCGTGTAAAAGTCGCGCGTACATGCGTGCGTGACGTTTTGAGTGTGGCGGATCGTGCAGAGAAGTGCAAAGCGATACGCCACTCTTTACTTCCCGTTTACCTCGCCCATACCGATTCCTCGCGGGTCGAGCCCAGCGGGCCTCGATGTCTGGCCGAAGATGGCGTCCATGACCTCCGCGCCGGTCTCGACTACCGGCCGGATCTGATGGCGGTAGACGAGTTCGGTGACGCTCGTCCCCGAGTGGCCGACGAGGCGGGAGATGTCCTCGATGCGCATCCCTGCGTCGGAGAGCAGCGAGACGAACGAGTGGCGCAGCTCGCGCGGTGTCCACTGGGTTTCATCGATACCGGGGACGCCCTTGAGCGCCGCCCGGAAATCACGCCGGACGTTATTGACGTCGAGTTGGCCGCCGATGGTGTCGGTGAAGACGTAGCCGGGACCAGGCTTCCACCGCTCGCCTGCCGCCTGCCGCGCCCCGGCTTGTGCGCGGCGGTGCTTGATGAGCGCCTCGACGCAGAGTTGCGGCAGGGCGATGGTTCGGCGCGACTTGCGCGTCTTGGTGTCACCATTCCGGCGAACTGAGCGCCAGACCATCATGTGAGGCGGGACATCGCCGCTGCTCTTGAGGACCACGTCATCCCAAGTGAGCTCGCGCATCTCCTCCGTCCGCGCCCCGGTGAGCATCGACACCAAGATGTAGGCATGCATCCGGTGGGACTCCGTCCCTTTGAGGATCAGGTCGGCCTGAGCAGCTGTGAAACTCTTGGATGGCCTGCCCGGCCGGCCTTCCGGTAAGTCGACGTGCTCAGCGACATTTCGAATGGCAAGTTCGTGAGCCACGGCCCGTCGGAGTGAGCGACTGAGTACGGCTCGCGCCTTCTTCAGAGTCGCCTTGCCCACCTTGTCTGACATCTCGTGGAGCCACTTCTCCACATCGCGCACAGTGAGGTCCTTCACCCTGGCGCCGCCGAGGCTCGGAATGACGTGACTGTCCGCGACAGAGGCAAAGCTCTTGATGGTGTTGGGATCGCGGCCGGTGAGGCCGTACTCGAGCCAGTCGCGTACGGCCTCACCAACGGTGTACCGCTCGGCCTTTGGCGTGATGCCCTTCTCGCGGTCGCGCAGCGCGGCGCGCAGCGCCGCCATGGCTGCCGATTGTGACTTGCCCCATCGAGTGACGTAGATGCGCTTGCCACGGGCGTCGTAGCCCGCGCTGGCCTGTGCGCGCCAGCGCTGTCTGCTCTCGTACCACGTGAGCGAGTGATCTCCCCGTGCTCGTTTCCTGTGGTCGTCGCTCACGCGGCCTCCTCGAGGCGGTAGATGTAGTCGGTCAGTGCGGCATGGGAGATGAGCCGCGTCCGACCGACCGTGACGGAGCGGATTTGGCCGGAGCGAATGAGTTCGTAGAGCCGACTCCGGCTAATCCTGAGGGCGCTGGCGGCCTCGGGAACTCGGTACATGAGTGGGTTGTTCACGCGTTCTCCTCGTGGTACCTCAGGGATTGGTTCTCGCGAATCGGGCCGGTGGTGTGGTGGCGCGCTGAGCGGTGGTGCGTCAAAACTGCCCAAACTGCCAAAAGATCTGTTCCGCCGGTCGCAGGGGATGAGTTTTGGCACGGGCTGTCTGCCAAAACCCTTGACAGGCCTGCCAATACCTCTGTGGCATGCGGGTGAGGGCAGGTCAAAGGTCCGGGTGGGTCTGGTAGGTGGGGCTGGGGCGGCCTCCCTTCTTGGGCTCGGGGACGTCCCGGATGAGGCCGTGGTCCAGCAGCAGCCGGATGGCGGGGTCGACCGATTCGGGCTTGGGGAAGCGTTGCGACTTGATGCCTCGGTGCAGCTCCCGGCGTGTGAACGTGTCGGGCCGAGCGCGCGCGATCCAGTCGAGGACCCGGCGGGCCGCGTCCAGGTCGGGATCGGCCGTGAGGGTGTCGAACACGGCGAGGGTGTGGGCCAGGTAGTAGCGCGCGATGGTGACGGCGGCGGTCATGGTGTCGCCGGTGATGAGCACGTGTCGGCCGCTGGTGCCGTGGTGTGCCAGGTGCAGGAGCCCCGCGATGCGGACTGCGGTTCCGGCCATCTTGGAGGCCCAGTCGGTAACGGCAGCGAGTTCGCCGGTCTCGGGGTGCAGGCGCGGCTCTAGCCAAGTCTCGAGGTCGGCCAGAACTGTCCGTGCCTGGCTGTCGATATCGAGCTGGACTCGCTCGGGGGTGAGGGCGAGGTCGAGCACGAGGCGGGACAGGCAGGTCTCATAGGCCTGGCGGGTGGTGTCGGTGACGGGCGCCGGGTGGATCTGCCGGTTGCCGACAGTGTTGGTCGGCAGGCTGTAGAGGAACCGGGCGAGTAGGCCACGCTCGCGCGCGTCGGGGGTGTTGGCGATGCTGGCCAGGTGCCCGGGCTGGGTGGTGATGGCGATGGTCAGGGCGGGCCGTTCGATCCGCTCCGAGGGCCTGCCCTTGCGGTCGATGCGGATCATGTCCCCGGCGTGGGCCTTGAGCAGGGGTTCGAGGTTCGCGGCGGCGCTGTACCTGGTCCCGGCGATGGTGGAGAACGAGCCGCCTTCGGCGGACATGAGCGCGAGGCGCCCGTCGTGCCGGGCCAGCAGGGTGGCGGCGGTCTCAGGGGTGAGGTCGTCGGCGAGCAGTCGTGGCTCTGGTGGTTCGTCGTGCTCGTGCGCGGCGCGGGCGGCGGCGATGGCTTCGGCCATGGCCTCGTCGGTGTCGGTGTTCTCGGCGGCCGTTGCGGTCCGCTCGGCGTGGGCGCGGGCGCGCCGGGCCATCAGGGTCGCCTCGATCCGGGCGGGCTCGGTGGCCTCGCATAGCGCGGTCTCGGCCGCGTACAGGGGCCGGGTCATCGCGGAGAACGCAGGCGACTTGCGCGAGCCGGGCACGAGCGCCACGACGGTGTAGAGGTTCGTCGGCTCGACCCAGCCGGGCACCGGCGCGACGTCGACGCGCCCCCCGGCCGCGACTGCCAGGCACGCCAGGGCCAGAGTCGCGGGCAGGTCGGTGGGGACCTGCAAGGCCTCGGTGACCTCATCGACCATGGCGCGCAGCCACGTCGGCAGCGTCTCGACCGGGAACGGGGGCCGGACCCGGACCGGCGTCAGCGGCACGGGAGCGTCCCACGGCGCGGCCATCGCGGCGTCTCTGGCGGCCTGTGCGGCGCTCTGCCCAGCCCCGACGTCGCGGAGCACCCTGCGGGCATCCAGCGGCATCACCGTCGCTGAGTCGGCCGTCGTCGCGCCGCCCGAGCTGGTCGTGTTGCGGTGCTGGTGGTCGGTCATGCTCGCCTCCCGGCGTCGGGGCCACGGGTGCTGTCGCGGTCGGTCTGGTGGCGGGGCCTGTGCGCGGCGGCGGCCAGGCCAGAGGCGATGGTGCGGGCGGTCTCGGCCGGGGAGAGGCCGATGTGCTCGGCGGCAATGGTCAGCGCGTCGATGGCCATCGACTCGTTGAGCCGCCCGGCGGCGATGAACTGCCCGAGCGCGTAGGCGGCCCGGTTCAAAGCGTCGTTCCGGGTTCCGGGTCGGGCCGCGAGCACGGCGTCGACCTCGTTCTCGAACGCGGCGAACACGTACGGGTCGGTGACCGGGCCTCGAGCTGCGGCGGTGCGCCGCATGGCCGGGCCCGGACGGCTCGCGCCAACGGGTGCGGCCGGGGTCAGTGCGTCGAGCAGCCATCCGGGCAGCGGCGCGGGAGGGGCGGGGTTGATCGTCTGGTATCCACCGGCGGTCGTCCGCGATGGTGGGGCGACGACGTATCCACCCATCGCGCGGGTGTCGATCATCGGCCCGAGCCGCCCGCACGTCGAGGGCAGCGGGTGCGGCGCCAGGAAGTACAGGTGCATCCCGCCCGAGGGCGTCCTAACGGTGCGCGTCTCGAGGGGCACAGGCTGCCCGGCGCGGGCGGCCAAGACGGCGAGCACGTCGGCGCCGTCCATCACGCCAGGCTCGGTCGCCCAGGCGCCCGGCAGGTCGCTGGCGCGCGCAGCTGGGACGGCGCCGCCTTGGTCGTGCTGGCCCGGATCGGACAGGCCTGGGTCGTGCTGGCCGTGGTTGCGGGTGTCCAGATCCAGGACGACGAGCCGGGCCGGGCCGGTCGAGAGTCCGACGTTGTACGGGCGCCGGGTCCACCACCGGGCGATGACGTCGGGATCGGTGGTTGCGTCCTTGAACCCGGCCGCTGTCGCGGGGGTCTTGCCTGCGACGGTGAGCGGGAAGACGGGCACGTCGTGTGCTGCGAGCCATAGCGCGGTGGCGCGGACCTCGGGCAGGGACGCTGCGCCGGACTGCGCTGCTGGCGCGCCTTGGGTGGTGGTCGCAGGGCCCGTGCCGTGGGGGTCGGGTGATGGCTGCATGAGGGTCCTCCTTCACTGGTTCGTGGCCTGTTCAGGCATGGGTGGGTAGGGGCGCGTCGGTAGCGGGTAGCAGCGCCCGAGCGGTGCGGGTGTGGGTTTCGGGGGTGTTTGAGCAGGTCGGTGTCGGGCCGCTACCGAGGTATCGCCGCTGGTCAGCGGGGGTTTGCGGCGGTAGCGGCCCCGCTACCTTCCTGCGGAGGTGCTACCTGTCGAAAACCTCCGGTTCGTCGCTGCCGTCGTCCGCGACGTCGCTTCCCTGGTCGGCGCCGGTGAGGGCGAGGTCGTCGCGGCGCAGTCCGCGCCGGTTCTGGCCGTCGAGCTTGATCTGCCGGGTGCGCAGCCCGTGGGGCTTGACGGCGGTGGTGACGTTCTCGGCGGTCCACCCGGCGTACGCGGACGGGAACGCCTCGGCCAGTCGGGCGGCGAGGGTGTCGCACCAGGCGCGGTCCTCGGTCGCGGGCCAGACGGCGAGCAGGTGGTCGATGATCGATGCGGTGTCGTCGTCCGGGGTGAGGTCCTGGTCGGCGGCGTAGCCGGTGAGGCGTCCGGCCGCGACCCGGGCGGCCCGGGCTCGGGCGGCGATCTTCTCGGCCTGCACGGCGTCGATGTAAGCCGCGCGCACGATCTGCGGGTCATCTGCCTCACCGGAGAGGTACGCCACGCCCCGCTCGCTGCGGGCGAACATCGTCGCGCGGTGCCCGCTCTTGTAGGCGCTGGTCCCAAGCACCATGTCATTTTCCATCTGGCCCTGCACCCGCAGGCACAGCCGCAGGACGGCGTTAGAGCGGATGCCCGAGGGCAGCGACTTGGCGTCGGGGCGCTGGGTGGCGCAGATGACGATGATGCCGACCGAGGGGCCCCGCTTGGTCAGGTCAGTGATGACGGCTTCGAGCTCCTTGCCGTGGGTCGGGTGCTCGAACGCGATCTGGCACTCGTCGATGAACATCACGACCGGGTGCAGCCCGAGGTCCTTGCGGGAGGCCAGTTCCGGGGTGATCTTGCCCTCGGGGCAGATGTCACGCGGCAGGGACCTCAGAGTCTTGTTGCGGCGGGTCAGATCCTGATGGAGCTCGCGCGCGGCGCCGAGCAGATAGTCCATGTCCTCGGGCTCATCCCCGGAGCGGAAGGCGTGGGCCACCTGCCCCAGCGGCAGCAGGTCGGGCGAGCCCTTGAGGTCGAACAGGTACAGGGCGCACCGGACATCGAGCGCGGCCGCTAGCAGCAGCAGCCGCGCCAGGAACGACTTGCCCATGCGGGGCTGTCCGCCGATGACCATCGAGGCGAACATGAGCGTGATCGGCACCGCGCGGCCGCGCGGGTCCGCGCCGAACGGGAACGGAGCGAACAGATCAACGGTGCCCTTGTCCGCCAGCGGCCACGGCAGCGGCTTGGCCTTGCTCATCGGCTTGTCCCCGACCCACACGATGAGGCGGCCCTCGTGCACGTCGCTGTCCCCTTCGGGCCACACGGCGGACAACGGACGGCGCAGGCCAGCGGCCAGCCGGTCACGGCGGTCCACGATCATGCCCGAGGTGACCCCGGCCGGCAGATCAACCTCGGCGCGCCACCCGACGCCGTCGCGCGCGATCGGGGACGGGAACCGGACGCCGTCCGCGCCTGGCCTGAGGCCACGGTTCAGCTCGGCGACCCCGAGCGCCCCGAGCGCGGTCAGCAGCAGGTCAGAGGACAGCCGGGGCATCTCGGCCGCGTCGGTGTACCGGGACACCACGCGGGCGGCCGCGTCGCGCCCGGCCACCCCGAGCAGCGCCAGGGCAGCGGACACCACGAGCACGGCCGCCCACCCTGGCACCAAGGCCAACACCACCCATGCCGTGACGCCCAGGGCGGCCAGTGCGGCGGCCACGAGCCAGGCGCGGGTGCGGGTGACCTTGCGGCGTTGTTCCTCGAGCCGCGCCCACGCCGCGGCATCCTCCGTCCCGTACCCGGCGCCGCCAGCGGCCGTCGACATTGCCTTACGTACCTGCGCGCCGTCCGCGTCGAACACCCATCGCCCGGTCGCGCGGGCGATGCGGTAGACCCCGACCGGGGACCGGCCCGCCAGACGCGCCCAGTAAATGGGCAGCCGGACCGTGTGGAACCCGACCGAGTGCGCGGCGTACTTGCTTGCCCAGACCGTCGCCGCGCGAGCCGACTCCCGGTCGCGCATCCACGGCGGGACCACCGGGCGCGATGGCAGCGCCCGCAGCGGCGCCGCGCCCCGGGCGCCCCGCTGCGCGCCAAGCTTGGCATCGTGCGTCACGGCCTGCCCGTGGTGCTCGACCACGACACCATCCACGACAGCATCGACCACCCGGCGTCCGTTCTCGTCTTCGTCGTCGTCCGGGTCGTGCGGCCCGTCGTGTTCGGCCAGGGCTTTGGGCTGCGCGTGGCCCATTCGGGCCGCACGCTCGGCAGCCAGGTCAACGACCGCCGCGGCCTCCGCAGTCGTGTTAGCGCCCGTGTACGAGCTCATCAGCGAACCTCCGTGGTCTCGGTCGTGCCGTTGTTGCTGGTGCGGTCGGTGCTCGGCTTCCAGGTCGAGCGGTGTGAAGGCGGGGTGCCGGTACTGGCACCCCCCCATGGCGTGCGGGTGATCTACCAGCCCTCCGTGCTGGCGGACGCGTCCTCGCCGCTCGTGGACGCGTTCACCGAGTCGGGACACGGCCGGCTCGATACACGCGGCCAGGCTCGTGGGCGTCAGGGCCGTATCGCGCGCCGTCCCTCGGACGGACAGGCAGTGCCGGGCCGTCGCGGTGACTGGGCAGGTGCTCATGCCGCGTCCTCGGTGTCGTTGCTGGCGTCCTGGTCAGCAGCGGCCGGGACGGACTCGAGCACCGGACGTGTGTCGGGCTGTGCGGGCTCGGTGTCCGGCTGGGTGGGGTTGGTTAGGTGCCGGCGCACGGTGCGCACCGAGCACCCGGCCTCGGCGGCGATCCGGGCTTGAGTCCAAGTCGGGTTGGCCTCGGCCAACGCCCGTACAGACGCCGCGAGCTGCGAGACGGTCGCCGTGGTCGCCGGAGCCCTGCGAGCCGCCTCGAGGCGCGTTTTGGCAGGGCCAGTAGGGGTTTTGGCAGGTGCCTCGGGCCGAACCTCGGGGCCGCTGACCTGTACATTCGGCGTTTTGGCAGTTCTGGCGGTTTTGGCAGGCCGACCGAGCGCGGGGGCGGGGGCGGCCTCGTTGGCGTCGGTTGTCTCAGTGCCGTGCAGGTGAGCCAGGGCGGCGCCCATGCCCAGGACAACCACGGGCAGCGTGGCGACCATCGCGACGACCGGCCACGGTGCGGCGGTGATCCCGGCCGCGCTCATCAGGTGGTAGGCGACCTGCCCGGCCGCCCCGATCGTGAGCGCGGCCAGCGCCGAGAGCTTGGCAAACTGCCGTGCGGTGCCGGGAGCGCTGGTCAGCCAAACCCGCAGCGCGAACGCGGCGTAGGTCTCCATGCCGATGGGAAGCGTGACGCGTGTGTCGATCACCAGGGAGTCCCACAGGCCCGGCAGCGGCTGGACCTTGCCGAACCCGCACAACGTGCCAAGGGCGACCCACCCGGACCAGATGGCCACGCCGGCCGGGAGGGACAGCAGCGCAAGCGGCAACCGGGTGGGCAGTCGCCGACGTGGCGATTGCAAAGGGGCCGGCATTACTTGCCGGCCAGCGAGCTGAGGGCGTCGACAAGGCCCGAAGACGCTGCCGTCAGCGCCTGCAGGATCGGCGCCCCGAGCGAGGTCGAGGCGAGAGTCAGGCCCAGCAGCACGCCCAAGAACACGCTGCCGACCTCGGCCAACTTGCCCCCGATGCAGACGGCGGTTAGCAAGAGCACAACAACGAACAGAGGTGCGGTAAGCATGATGAATTCCCCTCAGGCAGAAACGGACTGGGTCGGGTTGGAGCTTGGGGCAGCCGTACCGGGAAGGGCCACGATCGCGATACGAGTAGCAGCCGCAGAGTTGGCACGGGTCACCCGGGCCAGACGAGCAACTGCGCGGCGATGCCGACGCACGGCCAACGGATCAGGCGATGCGGCTAGGCGGCACTCCGCATCGACTACGGCCAGTTCGGCCTCGATCACGCGCCATTCGGCGGCGATGCTGGCCAAGTCAGAGGGCCGGGGTTCGCAAATCACTGTCAACCTCCGAGGTGTACTAGGTGTGCTAGAACGACTAGAACATAGGACCGGCAGCCACGCAAGTGATGTGCTGCGTGTGCTAGGTCGTTAGGGTTGGCGGCATGGAACTGGACATGGACGACCCGCGGCCCAGTTACCTCCAACTGGCCGCCCGGCTGCGCGCTGCCGTGACGGATGGGACCTATGCCGTGGGAGCTCGCTTGCCGAGCGTCCGCACCCTGGCGGATGAATATGGAGTTGCCACGGCCACGGCGGCAAAGGCGATGGACGTCTTGAAGCGGGATGGCATAGTCCAGGGCCGGCCCGGTATCGGCACGGTGGTTCGCGAGGCGCCGAGCGCTTCCAGCCCGTCGACGGCGAGCCTGCAAGAGCAGGTAGACGACCTCCGGCGCAGGGTCGAAGCGCTGGAGGATGCGGCGGAAGAGGGGTGATCGGGTCTGCATGCGATGACCCTCACCCGAATCCGGTGCCGTGTTGTGCAGCCCATGAGATGCGCACAAAAGTGCACATTCCGGGCCGAAAGTGACGCGACAGTGAGAAGGCCCCGAGCAGACAAGGAAGGGCACGCCACATGCATGTTGGTGAACGGATTGCCGCCCACAGAAAACGACGTGGCATGTCGCAGGAGGCGTTGGCCGGGCTCGTAGGGATGTCGCGAACCTGGCTTTCCCAGGTCGAGCGCGGATTGCGCGGAGTCGATCGACTCTCGACGCTGACTGACCTGGCCTCGGTGCTGCGCGTCGAGGTCAACGAGTTGATCGGCAAGGACTGGAAGCTTGGCCCCGATGTGGCCCCTCAGGTTCGTGCCTTGGACGCCATCCGATCGCAGCTCGCGGGGTATGCGCATCTGCTGGGAGCGGATGTGGACCTCTGGCCACTGCCACAACTTCGCACCGCGGCCGTGCTCGTCAATCGCGAGTACCAGGCCGCCAACTACGCGAGTGCATCAGCGATGCTTCCGGATGTCCTGGGTGCCGCTGATGCACTTGATGCCTTCAGCGGCGATGATTCGCGGGAGATTCACCTCGCGCGCTGCATGGTCTACACGGTCACGGCGAAACTCCTGACGAAGGTGGGGGAGTCGCACCTCGCCTGGCTGTCCGCAGACCGGGCTGCCCGCGCTGCGATGGCAGCCGACTCGACCTCCGCAAAGGCAATGGCGGCATACCAAGTCGTGACTGCGCTTCTCAAGGGCCAACAAAACGACAACGCCGAGCGCATCGCCGTCAGCACGGCCGAGTCCCTGATGGGGCGCGCAACCTCGGATCGGCCAGATATCGTGTCCCTGGCTGGTGCGCATTGGCTCATCGGCTCCGTGATCGCAGCCCGTCGTGCTGACCGAGCAACGGCCATGCAACGGCTGGACCAGGCAGATGGGCTCTCGGGGGTACTGGCTCAGGATGCTAACCACGCGTGGACTGCTTTCGGCCCAACAAACACGCTCATCCATCGGGCATCAGTCAGTGCCGAGCTGGGGAACCATCGCGGTGTCCTGGAGGCGGCAACCCTCATCGATCCTGACGCTCTGCCCGGCGGTCTCAACGGCCGCCGCTCTCGGCTTCACCTCAACCTTGCATGGGCGCAGTCCCAGGCACGCCATGACCTGGAGGCGACCATGCACCTCCTCCAAGCAGAGCGGGTGGCACCCGAGGTTGTGCGATTCGATTGCGTGGCAAGGGAACTCATTCGGGGGTTGCTCAAGAGATCCCGTCGACCGGCCCCCGCCCTCAACAAACTTGCCGCGCGAAGTGGAGTCCTGGCGTGACTGAGCGAACCCTCTACATAGTCACCTGCGGCGCGCCGTTGGCGAGTCGCGCCGTCGAAGGCGTGCACGCGGCAACAGACCGGGGCTGGTCGCCCGTGCTCGTACCGACAGACGCGTCGCGAGCGTGGCTCGACCCGAAATCGTTAGAGGGGATAACCGTTCTCGATGGACAGCGTGCGCCTGGCGAGGCTAAGCGCGCTCCGTCACCATCGGCCATCGCCGTCGTTCCCGCAACGTTCAACACCCTTACGGGCTGGGCTAACGGCAGGGCAAACACCCTCTCGCTCGTGACCCTCTGCGCCGGGCTGGGAGCCCGGGTACCGACTGTGGCTGTTCCATTCGCGAAGTCCGACCTGACGGGCCATCCCGCGTGGTTAGCTTCCCTAGCCGTTCTTAGATACGCCGGAGTGACGATCGTTGATCCCCACGACGGAATCGTGGGTTCTGTCGAGCCAGTCGCGTCCGGGACCGGCGGGGAAGTCGCGGGCAGATTCAAGTGGGCGTGGGTCCTGGACTGCTTGGATGCGGTGCTGGACCAGGGGTAGACGTCCGTTAGGCGCGCTTGACGCGGACGGCGAGAACGTCGAATGGCGAGGGATGGCCCGGATCTTGCCTCCCAGCCCCTGGGCGCTGTGAGCGGTTGACCAAGCGTCTTGCAGAAAGTGAAGCTCGAGTCGGCCACCGTCCCAGATGACGAGTTTGCCATCGAGACCGGTCCTGGCGGATAGCTGCCCGGCTGCAACCGCGGGCGATCTCGGAAATGTGCCCGGTCGCGCCGCTCAGTCGTCTGGCCGGGACTAGTTCATACCGAACTTGGCAGGATTCTCAGGATCGCGTAGGCGAGCTGCCCGGGATGCTGAGAGCGGCCAGCGGTGGCAGGAAGCTGCTCCATAGGGAGCAGGGGCTGCGGTCAGGATGAGCGGGTCGCGCCGTAGGACAGCGGTCCGGGTCCCTAGAGTGATGCCTGCCGGACGTAGCCAGGCATCGATTATCGCGTGAACGGATGGGCATGGGTAGGTATCAGGGTCGACTTGAGCTCACGTGGACCAACAAGGACCAAGCCCTGCTCTCCACCGGTGATGGGAGGTACGACTACGAGTTCGTCGACCCCCACGACCCCCGTGTGCTAGAGGTCAGGATCCTTCATGAGGTCGAGGAGGTAGAGGCAGCCGTCCCCGCCACTCGGCCGCCCGATATGCCGGAGCCAACCACTGGCAACCTGCTGATCACGGGCGACGCGATGCACGCGCTCGACGCGTTGACAAAGACGCCCGAGCTGGCCGCCAAGTACCTAGGGAAGATCAAGCTCGCCTACATCGATCCGCCCTTCAACACCGGCCAAGCGTTCGCGCACTACGAGGACAACATCGAGCACTCGATCTGGCTCACGATGCTTCGCGATCGCCTGCGACAGATCCGCCCGCTCCTCGCTGAAGACGGCTCGGTTTGGGTGCACCTGGATGACGTCGAGGTGCACCGTTGCCGGATCGTCATGGACGAGATGTTCGGTTCCGAGTGCTTCGTCACTGAAGTCATCTGGCAGAAGGCCGATAGCCCAAGGATGGACGCCAAACAGTTCTCCTCGAGCCACGACAGCATCCTGGTTTACGCGAAGCGGCCCAACTGGGCGCCTAACCGTTTCGCTGCCGCTTCGAGGCTCGACTACCCGTTCGCTGATGCGGATGGGCGGCGCTACCGCGCTCCCTACTCGCTGCGGAAGTGGGGCAACAACTCCGCACGAGAAGACCGCCCCAAGGGGTGGTACCCCATCACCGACCCTCAAGGGGTCGAGGTCTGGCCCATTCGCTCCGACGGCAGCGAGGGGACCTGGCGCTGGGGCCGGCAGATGGTTGCAAACAACTACGACCGACTCCACTGGGAAGACCGGGGAAACGGATACGGCGCGTACGTCAAGGAGTATGAGGACGAGGAGCGGAAGGCCACGCCGCCTGTGACCTTGTGGCCCCACTCAGAGGTCGGGCACAACAGGTCCGCAAAGGCCGAGATCAAGGCGCTCTTCCCCGACTCTGACCCGTTCTCCACCCCGAAGCCGGAGCGGCTCCTCCAGCGAATCCTCCACATCGCAACCAACCCCGGTGACATCGTCCTGGACTGTTACGCCGGATCAGGAACGACAGCCGCTGTGGCGCACAAGATGGGTCGACGGTGGATTACGAGTGAGCTGCTCCCCGCAACCGCTGCGACGTTCACGCTGCCGCGGCTCACGAAAGTGGTCCGTGGACAGGATCCAGGCGGGATAACGACCACGTCCGAGCGGGCAGCAGATGGCGAGCTCCCTGAGAACCTGAGCCCGCTGGAAGCGCAGCAGTTGAACACCTTGCTCAACCGGACCGTGAAGCATCTGACGGACGCGGACGAAGCCGTCGACGCGGTCACGATCCGGGCGATCCGTCAAGCCACCAGAACGAAGGACCAGGTCACCCAGACCTGGCATGGCGGCGGCGCGTTCACCCACCTTTCCGTCTGCCCCTCAATGTACGAAGTCGACGAAGACGGAGACGTATTTCTGTCTCCCGCGGCCACCAACGGAGCCTGGTCGAAGTCAGTCGCCGCCCAACTCAAGTTCGCACTGACACCTGATCACCCCGTGTTCTGCGGGCTCCGTGGCCGCCAACGACTCGCAGTGATCGACGGCGTTGCTGACGAAGTGGTTGTGCTGACTGTCTTGGAGAACCTAGCCGATCGGGAGCGGGCAGTGATTGTCGCCAAGGCAGTGCTCCCAGAGGCCCAAGCCCTGCTCAGCACGCAGTCACCTGGCTCGCGGATGCGCAAGGCGCCAGATGACCTGTTCCCCAAGAGGACGGTGAAGTGATGGCCGCGGAGATCACCTACGACGAAGCCCTCTTGGCCGAGATCGCGGCACGGTTCGACCTGCGCGAACCGAACCGCAAGGCCCTCGCCGCGCTCGTCCGAGCGATCGTCGACGCGGACGGCGAGTTCCGAGAGATGGTGGCCGACCTGGCCACCGGTGTCGGCAAGACGTTCCTGATGTCGTCGCTGATCGACTACCTCGCAGCGCAGGGCGTGCGGCATGTGCTCGTGGTGACGCCCGGCAGCGTGATCCAGGCGAAGACACTCGCCAACTTCGATGCCGCGAGCCAGAAGTACGTCGCCGGCGCCGAGCACCTCCCGGTGATCATCACCCCGGACAACTTCCAGGCGGGTGCGATCGGCGCGGCACTAAGGGACGCGGAAGCACTGAAGGTGTTCGTGTTCAACGTCCAGCAGCTCATCCGGCCAACCGACAGGGTCTCTCGGAAGGTCCGCGACGTCGATGAGTACCTCGGTGCGGCGCTCTACGAGTACCTGCATCAGGCTGACGATCTCTTCGTCATCGCAGACGAGCATCACATCTACCACGAGAAGGCCAAGGCGTTCTCCGGCGCGATTCGCGACCTGCATCCCGTCAGCCTGGTCGGGCTCACTGCAACGCCGAGCACCGCCGATCTGAGCAAGGTGGTCTTCCAGTACACGTTGGGGGAGGCGATCGCGGACGGGCACGTGAAGATCCCGGTGATCGTCTACCGCAAGGACGGGACTAAGGACGAGCGCACACAGCTCGGCGATGCATGTCAGTTGCTGCGGTCGAAGGAGAAGTCGTACGCGCGTTACCAAGCGATGAACCCCGACTCGGCCGCCGTGCGGCCGGTCCTGTTCATCGTGGCCAGCAGCATCGAGCACGCTGGCGAGGTTGGGCAGCTGCTGGCCCAGCCAGGCTTCCTTGGAGACCCGGGTGCGGTCCTGGAGATCACCTCGCAGTCCTCCGACCATGCGCTCACCGCGCTGGCCGAGGTCGAGGCGGAGGCCTCGCCGATCCGTGCCATCGTGAGTGTGAACATGCTCCGCGAGGGCTGGGACGTGAAGAACATCGCGGTCATAGTGGCGCTACGGAAGCTCGCCTCCCAGACGCTGACCGAGCAGATCCTCGGCCGCGGCCTGCGGCTCCCGTTTGGGGCCCGTACCGGGTCCCTGCCCGTCGACCAGGTCGACCTGGTAGCGCACGACTCGTACCAGCAGCTGCTCGCACAGAAGGACGTGCTGCGCGAACGGATCCAGATGCCAGCCTCGACAGTCGAGGTCGACGAGCAGGGAGCGGCGACGACGGCCGGCAGCCTGCCGGTACCGTCACCGGACACCCCGACTGGACAGGTGGCGGCCGCCGACGGCGCAGAGGCCTTAGGTGCGCAGCTGACCAGCGGGGGAGTGGAGACCTCGAGCTCCTCGAGCGAACTCACCTTCATCTTCGGTGATGACGAAGAGACCAGCGACGAACCGGGGCTCTTCCTGATCGAGACCGACGACCGCATCGCCGAGCCGACCCCGACGCCGATGGGCCGCGTCAAGGGCGCGCCACAGATCGTGTTCCCGCGCCGGCAGTCCAGGCTGACCTACGCCGCGTTCACACTGTCTGAGATTCCCGACGGGGACGCCCAGGCCGCAGGCACCCGCTTCATCACGGAGGTCCCCACCTTCCTTGTCCGGGACGCACTCACCGCGGCACGGCACGGCGATGAGGTGACGATCAAGGTGACCCCTCAAGCCCACGCCGAGGCTCAGCAGGCGCTTACGGGTATCGACACCATCCGCGAGGACCTGGTCGCGGCGATCCTCCGTCACCCCGGGGTGATCCAGGAGCGCGCCGAGAAGAACGCTGCGCGGCGCCTCGTGCGAGCGTTCCTCAAGGGCGCCGGCGTCGTCGACGACGCCCAAACCGCTGAGTGGGGCGAGATCCGACGGCAGCAGGCGATCGCCGGCATGGCAGACCTGATAAAGGCCACGTACGCCGCCCGCAAGACGGAGATGCGCTACGAGCTCATGGCGATCACGCTGCCGGTCGAGCCGGTGATGGTCGATCCCGACGCTCGGGACGCCTACAACGACACGTTCGTGAAGCACGTCCAATTCTGCGGCTGGCAACACAACGTGATGCCGATTGCGAGCTTCGACGCCGGCACAACCGAGTGGGCGCTGGCCCACCTGCTCGACCGCGAGCCGGCCATCGTTTGGTGGCTCCGGGTCTACACCGGCGGCCCTGCCTACATCCCCACCTCGGAGGGGTCGTACTTCCCCGACTTCATCGCCCTTGACACCGCCGGTGCGTACTGGCTCATCGAAGGCAAGTCGGACAAGAACGCCAACGACGAGGACGTGCGGCGGAAGCGGGTCGCCGCTGAGCAGTGGGCCCGATCCGTCCGTGACGAGGGCGAATTCGGCACATGGCGGTATGTGTTCGCCACGGAGAGCCACATCAAGTCCGCGGTCGGTTCTTGGGCGGGTCTACTGATCGCCACCAACCCCGAGTAAGACCTTCACGCGCGTTCGTCACTGCGTCGGTGCTTTGCCGATATGTCCCGTGCCGGGTCTGATGGAGGCTCTCATTCCACGGAAGGATGAGAGTTTTGGCAGCACCGAGGAAGTACCCGGACGAGCTTCGGGAGCGGGCGATCAGGTTGCGCCCTGGCCGAGGCGTTCAACTCGCTGTTCAAGGCCGAGCTGATCCGCAACCGCGGCCCGTGGCGGTCGATCGATGACCTGGAGATCGCGGTCGCGGAGTACATCGACTGGTTCAACCACCGACGCCTGCACGGCGAGCTCGGGCTGGTGCCACCGGCCGAGTTCGAGGACCAGCACTACCGACACAATCCCGTGGCGGCTACCGTCGTTGCGTCAGTTCGAGCCTCCACTAAAACCGGTACGGGACACTCCACGATGCTGACGAAAGGCACGAACTCATGACCGCCCCCGCGTCTGCTAGCAACATCACCAACGGAACGCCGGCGGTGGTGATCTTCGACGTGAACGAGACGCTGTCCGACATGGCTCCCCTGGCCGCCAGTTTCGACCGGGTCAGGCTCGGCGCGGGCGCGGTCGAGGCATGGTTCGCGGGAGTTCTCCGCGACGGCTTTGCGCTGACCGCGGTGGGCGTGAACCCGGGGTTCGCGGAGATTGCCTCGGAGGCCCTCCACGTCCGCCTTGCGATGGCTCGTGAGGGAGGAACTCATCCCGGATCCGGCGCGGAGTCGGCCCAGCAGTCGGTCGACGAGATCATGGGCACCTTCAGCTCGTTGACCGTGCACCCTGACGTCGTGGAGGGAGTCCAGGCGCTGCGCGAGCTCGGGGCGCGCCTGGTGACACTCAGCAACGGCTCGACTGGCGTCGCCCAAGGTCTCTTCGAGCGCGCCGGGCTGACTGGGGCCTTCGAGGCCCTCATGACGGTGGAGGATGCCGGCGCTTGGAAGCCGCACCCGGCGGCATATGCCTACGCGCTCGACAGGTGCGGGGTGTCGGCATCAGCGGCAATGCTCGTGGCAGTACACCCTTGGGATATCGACGGGGCCGCCCGTGCTGGGCTCCGAACGGGGTGGCTCAACCGCAAAGGCACGAGGTATCCGGGCTACTTCACTGCACCGGACATTGAGGCGACCGACCTCGTGCAGCTGTCCCGGCTCCTGTCCTGACCCCCGCGACACAGGTGGCGCGGCCGCGCTCAGCCTTCCTCGCGAGAGCGCTGTCGAGGTCCGATTGCAGGTCTCGTCGGAGCATCGCGGCTTTGGCTGGCTGTCCAGCTGAGTTCATCCCGGCAGCAGTATCGGGCCGCCGGTGGGTGACGGGACCCGCCCGTCAACTTGCGGCGGGTCGGGCCCCGTCCGAGCGAACGACAGCGATGGGATCAGCGGTTCGAGACGATCTCGCCGCAGGCGACGGGAAGGGTGGCCTCGAAGAGGCTGCTCAGCGAGCTGTGGTCGGCGTCGCCGGGCAGGTCGGCGCCGTGCAGCACGATGTGCAGGTCCGCCAGGTTCTTGGCGACCTCCTTCGGCACCACGACGCTGCGGTGGTAGGCGAGATTGCCGTCGGCGTCGGCCGCCACGAAACGCTCGAGGCTGAGCCCGCTGGACGGGCTCGTGTCACCCGCGACCGTCATCGAGACGTCGATGGGGCCGTAGTCGGGAGCACCCTCGCCGAGCGAGATCAGGCCGTCCGGCCTGCCTGCCACAAACGACGGTGGATCGATGGGGTCGCCGGTGTTGACGTCGGCCTCGATCGATGGGCACTCGTTCTTCGACTGCGTCAGGCCGTGGATGTGCATGGCGTGCGGCTCGTTGGGCGTGAGCCCTGTGGCGTTGAGGGTGATGTCGAGCGTCCGCCCGGTCAGGCGTAGGGCCGCCTGTCCCGTGACGTTCGAGCCGCCGTCGGCGACGTGGTCGTGCGGAACCGGGAGGAGGTTCGCGTGGAAGCTGCCGGCGCTGACCGCTGCGGCGGCTCCCGCGGACAGCAGCACCGCGGCCGGCACGGCCATGGCGATCTTGAGTCTCTTCTGCATGGTGGATCCTTCACCGTTGAAGGCTGGCCCCGAGCGTGCGCACGCACCCACCCACCTGTCTGTTCGGCGCCAGAGGCCGTGCGGATTGGTCGGCCGACAGCACGACGCGTGCGTTCTCTGCGAGGCAGTTGCCCTGGACGTCGACCATGGCCGTGCCACTACCGTCGACGCCGCCGGCGACGGGCGTGAGCTTGGCGATGACCCAGATGTCTGCGGCGAAGACCGGGTCAATGCTGAGGGCCCTGGCTGCTGCTGGGGAGAGGGTGGCGCCGGCGATCCGAGTGGTGGCGGGGGATCTGTGTTCCTGCTTGACGAGGAGACAAACTGTCCGTCCTGCTGCGCATTAGACGGGGCCGTCAGCGACCCTCTCCTCCTCGCGGTCCGTTGCGAACAGAGCGGATTCCAGTCCGCCGCGGACACCACGGCCGATGGCCGCGCGGGCCTCACGCCATCCGACGGAGCGCTTCCAGTTGGATTCGGAGAGTAGAAGCACCGAACATCGCCAGCCGGACTCGTCGAGCCCGGCGAAGCCGGGCTCGCCACCCAAGCAGGTTGCTGGTCGCGCAGGCTCGCCTCCAACCAAGCCGATCGTGGTGCCGTTCCGAACTCCATCGTGCGGCCCTCGAATCGGCCGCTTGATCTGGAGGCAACCATGACACGCAAGACCCCGCTCCTCGCCGCCGTTCCAGCCCTGGCGCTAAGCCTGGCGGCCTGTGGCACGTCGAGCACCGATGCAGCCCCCTCGACGTCTATGTCGTCGACCATGGCGCCCCCATCTGCTTCGAGTAGTAGCAGTCGTAGTCGTTCCGCCGAACCATCCACCTCGCCAAGCAAGGCCGTTGCGGCACCAGTCATCTCGATCGCCGACTTCGCCTACAAGGTGCCCACCTCGGTGGCGCCCGGCGCGACGATCACCATCAAGAACGGTGACTCGGAGGCGCATACCGTCACGTCGCAGGACGGGGGCTTCGACGTCAAGATCGACCCCGGCAGCTCCGCGACCGTAACCGCGCCCTTGAAGCCGGGCAGCTACAAGTTCGTCTGCACCTTCCATGCCAGCATGAGCGGGACATTGGTAGTCCAGTGACGTCCATGACCGCAGAACGGCATGGCAACCCGGACGGTGTCACCCCATGGGTGCTGAGACTGGTCGTCGCGGCTGCGCTCATGGTCGATGCGGTGGTACACCTGCGGCTGGCCAGTGGGTACCAGCAGGCGGCCCCGACCGGGATCGGCGCAGGAAGTCTTTTCCGCATCGAAGCGGCTGCGGCCATGGTCGTGGCTGCCTGGGTGATATTGCGTGGAAGCCGAAGGGCCTTCATGGTGGCGTTCGGCGTCGGCCTGAGTGCTGTCGTTGCTGTCGTCCTCTACCGCTACGTCGACATCCCCGCCGTTGGGCCGTTACCGGCGATGTACGAGCCCGTCTGGTTCTTCGAAAAAACCGTGAGCGCGGTGGCCGAGGCCCTCGCAGCAGCGGCGGCGCTCGTGGCACTGGTCGTCTCAGCGCGCCGCGCCTCCCGCGACCGAGTAGCTACCGGAGCGTGAAAGACGCTCGCCCGCGATTGTCCCGCTCCAGGGCTGGTGGAAGCCCATCCACTCCATGACTGGACGACAGTTGGGGCAGGACCGAGGATGTCCCCGCGGGAGCGTCATAAGCGAACGATCAGCAAGGCCGTCGATCTGCGGAGTTCCCGGACAGATCCGACGACCCCAACGTATCGATGACCAGTTCGGGCCAACTCAGAGACGTTGCCCAAACTCGGCCCAGGCGGCAGACGCCGGTCAGGGCCACCCCACCCGTCGTGACCACGAGGGTCGATGGACGCCACCAACCTGGGCGCGAGCGGTGAGAAGGTCGCATCCCAGAGATGCCCCTAACCGGTGAGTCCTGGCCCCCTCGCAAGGATGACATTGCTGCCCGGAAGCCATCACGTCTTTGCGGCACGCCCACACCGACACCCTCATCGGTGGATCGAGGCCTACATCTCGCGAGCACTCAGGTAGGCGATCGTGGCCAACCAACAGCGCGGTGAGACCGCGCCGACTTCATAGGAGATCGCTTCGCTCCATACCCGGCGGTACGCGGCCACGGCGCAGCGCTCGGCCTGGTCGTTGTCGCGTACGACGAGCCAGCACATGCGCAGCACGAGCTCGGCGGTTTGGTCGAAGAGTGCGGCCATGGCGTGATGGTCACCGACGGCGCAACCCGCGATCAGCCGAGCCAGCTGCGGGTCAGTGCCGTGGGGAGGACCGCGCTCTGTGCTGCCCCTCACACAACCTCCGAACGCGCGCCGTCGCAAAACTGTTATCCCTGAGTGCATACCCGTTAGCGGACACCTGCGCGTCACGGACTGTCCCTTGCCCTGTTCCCTGCCTGGATTCAACCTCCCTTGCGCACACGTGCGAGAGCCACACCGCGGCCCGCCTAGACCTTTGCGCTGCTCACCGGCTCAACCCGCGAGCCTTTTCGTTGATGAACGGCATCGGCGCATCGGCGCATCGCCGCGTCGCCGCACGGCAGGCGGCAGGCGCCAGGACTCGGGCGGCGATGCGAGGCGTGGAGTCCGTCCACTGCGCATCCAATCCGATCCTGCGGCCCGTGACGAAGCCCTTGGTGGAGACGGTCGACGACGACCCCCCGTCCGAACCAGCAGAGGGATGGACGAGTTCGTCTCCTCGTCAAGGAGGAAGAAACGCATGCCAACCACCGCTATTCGAACGAAGACCACCCGACCCAGCACCCGCGGTACGACCCGTATCGTCGGAGCCAGCTTCGCGGCCGCAGCCGCCCTGGCCCTCAGCGTCGGCCCGGCCTTCGCCGCCGACGGCTCGGTCAGCGCCAACCTCAAGCCCGTCGCCGGCAACGGCGTCCAGGGCAGCGGAACCGCCATGGTCGACGTGCAGGGCAACACGATCACCGTGACCATGGCCGCCACCGGCCTACTCCCGGACAACCCGCACGCCGCGCACATCCACTTCGGCGCCGAGGCCCGCCACGAGTGCCCCGTCCTGTCCGACGACAAGAACGGTGACGGGCACCTCAACACCACCGAGGGCGGCCCCGCCTACGGCGGTATCGTCGTCTCGCTGACCAAGACCGGCGACACGAGCCCGAAGTCTGGCCTCGCCATTGACCGATTCAGCACCGCGCCCGGCGGCAAGATCGCCTACCAGCGCGGCAGCATCAAGGTCTCCAGCGACGTCGCGAAGGCGATCTCGGCAGGGGAGTCCGTCGTCGTCATCCACGGTGTCGACTACAACAAGGACGGCAAGTACTCCGGCAACACCAAGAGCGACCTGATGCCTTCGCTGCCCACCGAGGCCACCGACCCGGCCCTGTGCGGCGCGCTGCGCGTCGCCCCCGTCGGCGGCATGCACACCGGTGGCGGCCTGCCCACCGACACCCTCAAGAACGCGAGCCTCAACACTGGCCCGAACGAGGCCCTCCTCATCGTCGGCGGCGGCGTCCTCCTCGCCGCCGCTGGCACCGGCACCCTCGCCGCCCGCCGCGCCCGTTCGCGCGGCTGACCGGTACAGAGGCAACAGGTCCATGCCCGAGCGCCCACCGAAACAAGCGAGCCGCCGCGTCACCACTGGTGTCGCGGCGGCCGCGGCGGCCGCAGCTGTGCTGCTCGCCGTAGGGATACTCGCGCTTGTCCTGGGCCTGCAAGGCACTTCTGGCCCGTCGCACCCAGCGACGGGCCAGAGTCTTGCTGCCTCCGCGAATCAACCCGCAGCAACCGCCTCGGCCAGGCCGAAGGGGACGCCCGCAGAAAGCCCAGCCGGACCAACCAGCCGTCCAGCCGCGCTTGCCCCGGATGCCAGCACCCACCACGACACGACTAGCGGCGCCATCGGGGAGTTCCTCCCCGCCTCCGAACCGACCGCCATCGACATCCCCGCCATCGGGGTCCACTCAACGCGCTTCGTGCCGCTCAGCATTCAACGTGACGGCACCCTCTCCGTCCCGGAAACGGCCCAAGAGGTCGGCCTCTACGACTCAGGCCCCACCCCCGGGCAGCTGGGCCCAGCCGTCCTCGCAGCACACGTCGACACCCCCGCCGGGGTGCCCGGCATCTTCGCAAACCTGCGCGAAGTCAAGACCGGCGACCTGGTGAAGATCTCCCGGCAGGACGGTACCCACCTCACCTTTACCGTCGACCGCGTCGATGCCTTCCGAAAAACGCAGTTCCCGACCCACCAGGTATACGACGGCGACTTCACCCACGCCGAAATCCGCCTCGTCACCTGCGGCGGCCCCACCGACGACCGCAACGAATACCGCGACAACGTCATCGTCTTCGGCCACCTCACCACGAGCTGAACACTCCCACGCGTGCGCACCCTTACGGACGGGAGCCTTCCGTGAGTCCAGCGCGGCCGCAGATCCGAACCACCACGCCCACGAAGCACGAGCACCTGGACCGAGTCTGGCCGCACGTCGATCCTGCGACCAGTCTCTAAGTAGGCACGCTGAGGACGCGTAGCGTCCGCTTCTCACTGGCCTGTTCGGCCTAACTCTTGAAGGTAGCGTTGCTCCGCATCCAGCGGACCGCGATCTGCTCATCAAGGTCTCCGATGAGGTGTCCTGTTGGGAGCACCTCGTGTTGCACGTCTGCTCCCGCCTGCCGGAGGGTCTCGGCAAGGAGCTGGCCGTCGCCAGGGTTTCGGCGGTCGTCGTGAGCACCATCGACGAGCAGGACCGGAAGCCCGTTCAGCGCCTGCTCGGGGCCGACGGTGAACGGCGAGAGGGGCCGGAGCAGGATCGCGCCGGAGAACACTTGGGGCTCGGTTCGGAACATCGCCGCCGCCATGATGGCGCCATTGGAGAATCCGACGACGACTGGGCGCCGGGCCAACTCGTGCTCGGACAGGGCAGTTTTGATGAACTCGCTGAGCGGTAAAACCCGTGCCGCCAGGTCCTGCTCGTCGATGCGCCGGTCAGCGAAACGGTGGAAGAACGCGAAACCGCCAGGCGTAGCCACGGCCCCACGGATGCTGATCTTGGCCGCTGAGGGCATGAGCCGTTCCGCGAATGGGATCAGGTCGGTTTCTCGCCCGTCGGAACCGTGGAGGAGCACGAGAGGAGCAGCGCGTGATTCTTTGGCCGGGACGAACATGTACTCGTGCACAGCGCTCACGCTCTCACGCGTGAACCGGGATTGAGGCCTCCGCAGCCTCTCCTGAACTCCGATCGGCGACGATGTCCCGACATGCCGCAGGTGTGTCGTGCTGCCGGGTCGCTCGGGCTCGATGCCCAGACGAGAGCCATCTGCGACAGTAGCGCGGGTGACGATCCACGACGTGCTGCCACAGCTTGCAACGCCCGCCGGGCTGCCGGATCTGAGCAAGACCCTAGCCGTGCTCGACATCGCGTTGTCTCCGGACGACGACCCCGAGCTCCGGGTGAGCTAGCGTCCCCAGTGTGGCGTTGAATCATGTAAGACGAGGGACCGGTAGCCCGCTGTTGCTCGTGCATGGTCTGGGTGCGGGGTGGCGATCCTGGTCGCCGATCCTTGACGAACTGGCCGAGCGCCGTGAAGTGGTCGCCGTCGACCTACCGGGGTTCGGCGAGACGCCGCCGCTGACCGGCGAGGTCTCGATCGCCACTCTGACCGACTCAGTCGCGAACTTCATCCGCGAACAGGGCCTGGACGGGGTTTCGACCGTCGGCCAGTCGATGGGCGGCCGAATGGTGCTCGAGCTCGCGCGGCGGGGCGTCGGCGGCGACACCGTGGCGTTGGACCCGGGCGGCTTCTGGAGCGACCGCGAGGTCGCCGTCTTCGGCGCCACGCTGCGGCCGTCGATCGCTTTGGTTCGAGCGCTGCGCGGCATGCTGCCGCCGCTGCTCGGCAGCTCTGCGGGAAGGACGTTACTGCTGGCGCAGTTGTCGGCGCGGCCCTGGGCGCTCTCGCGCGGGACCGTGCTGCCGGACGTGCGCGGGCTCGCCGACTCCCCGGCGACCGGCGCTGCCATGGACGCGCTGACCAAGGGGCCCAGGCAAGCGGGAGCTCCTGCTGGCACAGTACCCGGCCGGGTCACGATCGGTTGGGGTCGTCGTGACCTGGTAACCGTGCCGAGACAGGCCGCACGTGCTACGGAACTCTTCCCCGACGCGGTCCTGCACTGGTTCGAGCGGTGCGGTCATTTCCCACAATGGGACGCACCGCATGAAGCGACCCGACTGATTCTCGATAGGACCGCTTGAGGTTTGTTGCCCGGCCTGCCGACGGCCGCACCCGTCGCCATGGGCGGATCGCGCAGCGAGGCGTGACAGCGCGTCCGCCTGCGCGCAACATGGGGAAGCCCGGTCAACGCACGTGACTTCCTCGTGACGAAGGTGTCGCCGTCTGCGATCGTTCTTGTGGTCGACACCTCGCTTCGTGAGCGTGGAACCGATCCAGCGACGGCGGGCAGCCCTTTGCCGCGGCCAAAGATGTGCGAATGCGTGCTTGGCCGTCTTCACGACGGCCCGGCACGTCGTTGGATGATTCCGGAGCTGGCGTTTGCCGGTCTGCCGCGGCGGGTACGTCGACCTGGTCGGGGGTCGACGGTGAGCCAAGTGTTCGAAGGAACCTTGGCGCCGGGATCGGTGCCGAGTCTGGCGCCCGCGGGACCTGGTTCTGAACGTGTCGCGGCCATCGCCTGTGGCGGCCTCGGGTAGGGACGCATCCGGCCTCGTGCCGTCCGGCGACACAGGAAGAGCCGCATAGAGATGAGGAGATGTCGTGTTCGATAAGAAGTCCAATATCGCGGCCTAGGAGGCGTTTGGAGAGGCGGTCAACACTGGTCGGCTCGACGCGCTGGATGAGCTGGTCGCGCCCGACTGCGTTGACCACGATCCGGCGCCGGGACAGGTGGCCGGCCCGGCGGGTTTCAAGGCCTTCTTCACCGAGATGCGGGACGCGTTTCCGGATCTGCATGTCGCCATGGAGACGTTGGTCGCCGACGATGACCAGGTGGCCTTCGCCTATACCCTCACCGGCACCCAGGACGGCCCGTTCCAGGGCCACCCGCCCACCAGCAAGTCGATCAAGGTCCGGGGGGTGCAGATCAGCAAGTTCGCCGACGGCAAGCTGGTCGAGCGGTGGGGCAGCTCCGACGAGCGGGGTATCGCCACCCAGCTCGGGCTCCGGTGAGCCGCGCCCGCGCCGGCGTGCTGGGCAGGCTGGGCCGCGGACTGCTCGCCGGCGCCGCGGGTGGCGCCGCCGGCAGCACCGCGCTGAACGCGACAACCTATCTCGACATGGCGCTGCGCGGTCGCGCCACGTCCAGCGCGCCCGAGGACACCGTGACCACGCTGGCCGAGAAGAGCGGCACCACCATCCCCGGCGACCGGGACAGCCGCAGCAACCGGGTCGCTGGACTGGGCCCGCTACTCGGCCTGCTCACCGGCGTCGGTGTCGGCGCCGCGTTCGGTCTGGCCCGCGCCGCCGGGTGGCGTCCCCCCCTACCAGTTGCCGGGCTACTGACCGGCGCGGCCGCGATGGCCGGCAGTGACGTGCCGATGACCGCGCTGGGCATCTCTAGACCCACGACCTGGACGGGCACCGACTGGGCCGCCGACGCGATCCCCCACCTGACCTACGGGCTCGTCACCGCAGTGGTCACACAAGCCATCATCTCCTGACCCGACCGGCGAGTGCCGCAAGCGCCGCTCTTCGAGCGGGTGCCTGCTCACCGTTCGCACCAAGGCAAGCCAACCGACATCGGCCCCCTCTCCGCCCCCCGACACGTCGAAGGCCCCGGCCCCCACATGAGGGCCGGGGCCTTCACACGGTCGCTAGGCGGCGATCATGACGAAGCCGCGTCGCCGCGAGTCCTGGTAGTGATCACGGAGCTCGCGCTCCACCAGATCCGGCAGGTTGTTCGGCAGCAGGCATCCGGTGCCACCGCCCGAGAACCCGTATCCATCGTCCTGCTGTGGATCGCAGCGAAGGTCAGGATGGACCTCTCGGTGAATACCTACGCAGATCTCATGAGTATGCCCACTCCGACATACGACCTTGACCCGTGCCCGATGATTCGGTCCCATGGTCAGCCCCTCGGCTTTTCGAAGCCGCTGCCCATGTCAGCGCTTGTGCTTCGTCGGGTCGACCAGCTTCCAGGAGCCGCCGGGCTTCGACGTGGGCGGCAAGGGCTTCCCCTGTACCGCCGTGATCTCAGTGCTGCGTCCGGGCTGCTTGTACTGACCGGACTTCGGTGCGGGCGTACCCGGCTTGTGGTTGGCCATGACGGCCTCCCCTTCCTGCCTCCGCAGAGGCGCGGTAGGGGAGCACACGCGACCGGACATCACCCTCTGACGACAGGCCCCAGGATTGGGACAGAGGACGTTAGCGGGTGTACGTTTGCCGTCTACCTCCAAGTAGCCGAACCCCGTCATCCAGTCACCCGACTGCGTTGCCGGGGTTCTGTGTTGCTCCGGTCCGGAGTCTACCTATGAGTAACGACACCGTAGTGACGCACACCACGCGGTTGGGCCCTGCGAGTGCGGGTCGAATCGTTACAACCGTCCAAATCTGATACCAGAAGTGTCAGATATGGAATCAAAGTTTGTGACGCAGATCACGTTGTTGGCGTGTCGGATGCCCTCAGGCTGTGCCGAAACGGACGGTCCGCGCCGACTCAGGGTTGACTAGGTTCGATCTGAGCCGACGGCCTGGGGTTGGTCGGGTGGCTGCCCTCGCGACCATCCGGGACCCTTCCGGTCATCAGCGTGAGGTGTTTAGCGTCAAGAGTTGGGCGGGTGCCGGTGTCTCGTCGTCGGTCCCTGCATAGCTAATCGAGGTCGTGCTCGGCAGCGTGTGATCGGGTTGTGTCGACGACGGGACGGGGCGGCCTGCGATGACCGACGAGATACCTAGGGGTTCTCAATGCCGCGGAAGGCTCACCCCGCCCCCGGCTCTTGATGGTTAGCGCCTCGTGCTCGTGACTATGTGCTGGATCTCGTTATGCAGCAGCGGTGCTCGTGGTCTCCTTCCACGTGGTGGTGCCGTGGGCGGCGATGACCGGATCCCACGCGCGCTGCTGGGTGACGATGGCGTACAGCTGGCGCAGGATCGCCGCGGCGACCGCGGTCTGTGCCTGGGTCGGGGTCAGCCGGTTGTGCTCGCGGCTGGTGAGGTGGCGGTAGCGGGCGGCGTACACCCGGTTCGTCTGCAGGCAGCCCCACACCGCCCGCCAGGCGGCGACCCGCAGCTGCGGCCGTCCGGCGCCGGTGACCCGCGCCCGGCCGGTGAACGTGCCGGACTTGCGTTCCCGCGGCGCCAGGCCGGCGTGCTTGACGACGGCCCGCGCGGAGGTGAACCGGGCCAGGTCGCCGGTCTGGGCCAGGATCGCGGCCGCGCCGACCGGCGACAGCCCGTCGATGCTCGTCACGAGTGCGGTGAGGCCGAGCTCGTCAAGGACAGATGCCATCCGTGCCTCGATGTCGACAAGCTTCGCGCGAGTGGTGTCCCAGTCCGTCAGGATCCACTCGATCCGCTTGAAGACTGCCGGCCGGTGCGCCAGCACCCCAGCATCATCACCGAGGACGGCGAACATGCGCCGTGCGATCGGCAGGCATGGACGGACCCCGCCCCGAGGGACGACCCTCGGCGCGGACGGCTCGCTCGAACCGGGCCAGCCCGAGCCGGCGGGTCCGGTCCAGGTCCCCACCGTCACGGCGCACGACGACAGCCAGCGCGGCGACCCACGTGGCGGAGCGGAACGGCCACTTGGCGGCCTCGAGCGCGGCCGGCCACACGCACTCGAGCAGGTCCCGGATCGTCTGCACGGCCGCGACGTGCTGACCGATCAGCTCTTCGCGGCGGGACCCGAGGTGACGCAGCCGGGTCCAGGTTGCGTTCGCGTCGTCGACCCGTTCGGGCAGGTAGCAGCGCAGCTGCCCGGTCAGCCGGGCGATCAGGACGGCGTCCTTGTCGTCGGTCTTGTCCGTGGTCAGGTCCTCGCTCTTCCGGGCCCACGACGAGGCAGCCGGCTGCACGCACACGAACGCCATCCCGCGTTCGGCCGCCAGCTGCGCCAGGACCATCCACCGGTGCCCGGTCGGCTCACACGCGACAGTCACCCCGGCGAACCCCTTGGCGTGGGCCCGGTCGGCGGCCCAGTCCAGCGCAGCCCCGAGGTCCCACGCCTTGCACCGGAACGTCCGCCGCGCCAGAACCTTGGAGTCGTGGTCGGTGACGACGAGCATCTGCTTGCGGTCGGCCAGGTCGATCCCGACGATCGCGTTCGTGTCCGGGCCGGTCGCCCGCAGCCTCGAAAGTCGAGCATTCCGGTTCCGATCACCGCGGGAAACACCACTACCGTGAGACATGAACGTCCTCCTTCGATGCGATGGGACACCAAGCCCGACAAGCGCATCAGGAGGACGTTCGCCACGCCAGATCCTGCCCCGCAGAACGCCTTTCTAGCGTGAGGCGTTTGGCGTCGAGGGGTGGGAACGTGCGGGTGTCTCGTCGGTCCCTTCATGGCGTAACGAGCCGCCCACTAGCGCTAGTACATCCAAGTGACCATCCATTGCTGCGTCTGGGAGCGGTCTTCCGTGGACGCCTGTGGACTCTAAATCAGCCGGGCAGGGAGAGGCGCCCGGTGGTTCACAGCGCTCGTAATGAATAGGTCGTCGGTTCGATTCCGACAAGCGGCTCCAGCAACGCCCCCGGCTTCTGCCGGGGGCGTTTGTGCTGTTCAGGCACCCGTTGCCGCGCTCCTCTTCGGACGCAGGCCTCGAGTGAGCCTGCCCGATGGGCGCCGGCCTCCAGAGGGTTGCAGTGCTGGCCCACGGCCCGAGGTCACGTGCTCACCGGTGCTCTCTGGCTCCGGCGGACCGCTCAGCCACGGGCTGCGCTGACTCCGTGCCGTGTGGCCATGTGGGCGTCGGCGTGGCGCTGCGCCTCGGCGACGCTCGCGCCTCCCTGGCGGGCGAGCAGGTACGGCGCGTACCAGTGCCACCAGTGGTGCTCGGGCGCGGCCTTCTCGAACGCGTCGTGGTGCTGTGCCGTCTCGCGGAGCAGTTCGGCCAGGCGGCCGGGGTCCGGGTCAGACCTGACGGGCGAGGCGCTCGACTGCTCGGCGTCGTGGGCGGGCTCGGGCTGTGCGGTCGTCTCCCACAGTCGCCCGGGCAGTCGTGTCGTCAGCTCTTGGAGCACCCAGCGGTTGCCGTCCAGGTCCTCGAAGGACGCGTAGGTGGCGTAGGAGCGGCGCTCTGGGTCCGGGCCGGGGGCGCGCCCTTCTTCACCGGGGTGGAAACCCCCGCCGAGGCCGCCGTTGACGTCGTGGAAGGGCTCGCTGACGTCGACGCCGCGCGCGACCAGGGCGGCGCGGGCCTGCTCGATGTCGTCGACGACGAGCAGCAGGCCGTCGAGTGAGCCGGCTGGGGCGGCGGTGACGCGGGTGCCGAAGAGGACGGAGGCATCGGATCCGGGCGGGGTCAGTTGCATGAGGCGGTAGCCGGCCTGGTCGTCGACGTCCGCGTCGACCCGCCACCCCAGTCCGGTGTAGAAGGCCTTCGCGCGGTCGTAGTCGGCGACGGGGATGACGACGGCCTCGAGGCGAAGCGCGACGGTGGCCGGTTCCGCGGGCGCGGTGCGGCTGTGGGTGTCAGGAAGTGCGGTCATGGTGATTCTCCTGGTGCTGATGGTTGGTGGTGGATCCGAGGGTGTGTGCCTCGGGGAGGCGACGCGATGAGGCGACGCGTTGAGTTCGATGCGATGAGTTCGATGCGAGGTGGCGAGGCGGGACCGTGGCTGCCCGCGGGCTGGTGCCGATGCCCGTTTCGCTGTTTGAGGTCAGGGATGGGCGTTTGGACTGAGTCAGGATGTGGCAGGCACCGCCTCGCTCTCCCGACGCTGACGCACGGCACGGGCGCCCTGGACGGCAAGGCCGACCAGCGCGAGGGTGATGACGACGGCGGCGTAGATGTCGAAGGTCGGCAGCAGGCCCCATCGGGGTGCGAGCTGGCCGGCGATGACGACCGGGACGCCGAAGGCCAGGTAGGCGACGGTGTAGACGGCCGAGAACAGGCTGGCGCGCTGGTGGGCGCCGGCGTGTGGGGCGATCAGGCGTACTTGTCCGCCGAAGGTGCCGCCGAAGCCGGCCCCGCCCAGCAGCGCACCGACCCATACGAGAGGCAGCAGGGTGGCGGTGACCCCGATGAGGACGACGAGCATGCCGAGCAGGACCAGGGCCAGACCGGCGAGGGTGCCTCGTCGTGGGTCGTGCCGGGCGAAGACGAAGCCGGCCAGCGCGGCGGAGAAGGGGCCGACGAAGGCGGTGAAGCCGGTGACGAGGCCGCCGTGCAGGCCGAAGTGCAGGCGCAGGATCGCCGGTGAGAGGCCGAGGAAGAAGGCGGGGAACATCCATCCGGCGATGTGCACGGGGATGCTGGCCAGGAACTCGCCGCGGGCGCTGACGGGCACCGCGACCGTCGGGCTCAGTGAGCGTCGGGCGCCGGGCCGGCGGACTCCGGTTTCGGGGGTGGCGAGCACGAACGCGACGGCCGCCACCATGAGCCCCGCCAGGGTGGTGAACACGATGGTGTTGGCGGCGTCCGTCAGCTGGATCGCGGCCCCGGTGAGCAGGGCGCCGAGGCCCAGGCCGCCGGCGACCGAGGCGGCGGACAGGCCGCCGGCGAGCTTCTTCAGATGGGCGGGCGCGTGCTCGGTGATGGCGGCGCTGAAAGCGCTCGTGCCCAGCCCTGTGGCCAGTCCCTGCAGGACCCGTGCCGCGATGAGCCAGCTGATCGAGGGGGCTGTCAGGAACCCGACCATCGAGACCGTCTCGACGGCGAGGGCCGCCAGGAGGACGGGTCGGCGGCCGAGATGGTCTGACAGGGAGCCCCCGACCAGCAGGGCCACGAGCAGGGCCAGCGCGTAGACCGAGAACGCGATGGTCAGCAGGCCGGGGGAGAACCCCCACTGCTGCTGGCGGAGCCCGAGCAACGGGGTCGGCGCCCCGGCAGCGAGGAAGAAGGTGCCGAAGATGCCGGCGGTGCCGGCGAAGGCGAGGGTGGGACGGACTGGGGTGTACATCAGAGACTCCTTGAACCGATCTGTCTAATCAACATGAATTCAGTTAGACAGATCGGTTCAATGATGTCAACCCCTTATTAGACAGATCTGTCTGATAGACTGCAGGCCATGGCGACAGCAACTCGAGGGAGTGCCCGCGAGCGTCTCCTGACGGCAGCGGACCGGCTCTTCTACGCGGAAGGTGTCCACACGGTCGGCATCGACCGACTGCTCGAGGAAGCGGGAGTCGCGAAGGGGTCGCTCTTCTACAACTTCAGCGGCAAGGAGGAGCTCGTCGGCGCGTACCTCGAAGGTCGTGCGACGCAGCGCCGTGAGCGGATCGCGGCACACCAGGAGGGTGTGTCGGATCCGGCCGAGAAGATCCTGGCCATGTTCGACGCCCTCGCAGAAGCGGCCGCCTCGCCGACGTACAACGGCTGCCCGTTCGCCAACGCGAACGCCGAGGCCTCGCCCGACGGCGTCGAGGCCCAAGCGCTGCATGAGTTCCGGGCATGGCTGGGCGGGGAGTTCCGTCGGCTCGCCGAGGAGGCGGAGGTGGTGGATCCGGAGAGTGTCGCGGTGCGTCTTCAGGTGCTCTACGACGGCGCCGTGTCGACCTCCCAGCTGGACGGGCGTGCCGATGCCGTGCACGTCGCCAGGGACCTGGCGGCTCAGGTCCTCACCGCTGCGCGTCCGTAGGGGCCACGCGCGGTGGGACATGGCCGGGCGGGACGGCCAGTCAGCCGGCAGCCGCCTGGAGCGCCGGCGGCGCGACCTCGTAGTGGCTGGTGATGGCGATGCGGTTGAAGGTGTTCAGCGCGATCGCGAGCCAGGCCACGGCCGACACCTGCTCGTCGGTCAGGGGGCTGACCGTGTCCTCGGAGATGTGGTACGAGGCGTCCGAGCCGATGTCGGTGACGCGCTCGGCCAGCGTCAGCGCCGCACGCTCGGCGTCCGTGAAGTACGCCGTCTCACGCCACGCGGGAAGGACCGCGAGCCGGTCGGTCGACTCGCCCGCGGCCAGGGCGTCACGGGTGTGCTGACGCAGACAGAACGCGCAGCCGTTGAGCTGCGACACGCGGATCTTGAGCAGTTCGAGCAGGCCCGTGGCCAGGCCTGCCCGCAAGCCGGCCGCCTCGGCCCGAGAGGCCATGTCGATGGCCAACCGATAGAGGTGCGGGTGCTGCGTGCTGACGTTGGTGGGTGCGGACATCTGGGCTGTCCCCTTTCCTGACGATGGCCTTCGGCCCTCCACCGGTGTCGTTCACCGGGTGTCACGACAGTGACTCGGGGCCGCTGCCCGGGTCGACGGATCGGGACAGGCACGCAACGTTCGTCCCGCTGCCTTGACGGGGCCGCGGGGGACCAGGCAGAAACGCTCGGATCGCGTCGGAGCTCCACGCGGGGGACGGGTCAGGGCGCGGTGGTCAACCCACCGACGACAAGGTCGACGAGGGCCCCCACGAAGAGCGCGTCGATGGGCCTGCGGGTCACCAGCAGACGATGGTGCAGCGCTCCGTACACGGCATCGATCGTCGTCTCGACATCGAGATCACGACGGATCTGCCCACGCTGCTGACCGCCACGAAGGATCCCTTCGAAGGTCTGGCGGCGATGGCCGATGAGGCCCTCGCGGAAGAGGGCCGCGAAGTCCTCGTCGCCGACCGCCTCGCCGATGAGCCCGGCGACCGTCGAGGCGGCTCCTCCGAAGTCGAGGCAGAACGCCAGCTTGCCCAGGTAGGTCCTGAGGTCCCGGACGGCGTCACCCGTCGGCGCGATCCGTGTCATCGTGTCGGTCTTGTACGCGAAGGCGTCGAGCACGAGCCTCTGCCGGGAAGACCAGTGGCGGTAGATCGTCGACTTGCTGACTCCGGACGCTCGGGCGACGGCCTCGATCGTCACGTCGTGGTACTCCATCCGTTCAAACAGGAGCACTGTCGCCGACATGATCCTGAGCCGCGTCTCACGTGCGCTCTCGCGCGGGGGCGCCTGCCCCGACCACACTCGGGCCAGGCCGGGCGAGGCGTCACCGGGACGTGAGGCGGTCGGCTTGGGCTCATGCGAACGTGGAGTCACCACGACCCCATCATGACGCCCGGCATCCATCCCCGACGTGCGGGCTCGGTGCGAACCCTCCGACGTCCGGCGGGGACCGGTGCCATGATCGGGCATGGGCATCGTGACCCCGGGCTTTCGCGGGCGGCGTCAGGACGACGTGCAGCTACCGCCTGGCCAGTACCTCACCCACGACTTCCCGGTGCTCCAGGCCGGGCCGACGCCACGCGTCGAGGCGGCCGACTGGTCGCTCACGGTGCGCACCGAGACGGGCGAGGAGCATGCGTGGAGCTGGGACGAGCTCCAGGCCCTGCCGCAGGAGACCCCGACGGTCGACCTGCACTGCGTGACGAAGTGGAGCAAGCTCGGCACGTCGTGGCGCGGTGTCTCGCTCGACGTGATCCTCCAGGACGTCGAGACGGCAGCCGATTTCGCACTCGTCACGTCCTACGGCGACTACACCACGAACCTCCCCCTCGAGGACCTGGTCGACGGCAAGGCGTGGATCGTCCACGAGTACGACGGCGAAGCGCTCGAGCCGTGGCACGGCGGTCCCGCGCGTCTGCTCGTGCCGCACCTCTACCTCTGGAAGTCGGCCAAGTGGGTCACCCGGATCGACCTGCTCCTCTACGACGAGCCCGGCTTCTGGGAACAGCTCGGCTACCACGAGTACGGCGACCCCTGGCGCGAGCAGCGCTACGCGGGCGACTGACGTGGCGCCGGTGGCGTGGCAGGCGGCCTACCTCGTGTCGCGCAAGGACGAGACGGCCGACGCGGTGACCCTCGTGCTCGGGGTGCCGGGCTGGCCGGGCCACCTGCCGGGGCAGCACGTGGACGTGCGGCTGACGGCGGAGGACGGCTACTCGACGCAGCGCTCCTACTCGATCGCGGCGCCCGACCACGGCGCCCAGGTCGAGGTCACGGTGCAGGTCGTCGCCGACGGTGAGGTGTCGCCGTTCCTTGCGCGCGAGCTCGCCATCGGCGACCCGGTGGAGCTGCGCGGCCCGATCGGTGGGTGGTTCGTCTGGCACCCGCAGTCCTCGCGCCCGACCCTGCTCCTCGCGGGCGGCTCGGGGGTCGTGCCGCTGATGGCGATGGTCCGTGCCCGGCACGAGGCGGGCAGCACCGCGCCGCTGGTCCTCGCCTACTCGGTCCGCATGCCCGACGACGTCATCTACGCAGACGAGCTCGCCCGTCGCAGCGCGCACGACGAAGGGCTGGCGGTCGAGCTCGTCCACACCCGACGGGCCCCGGCGGGTGACGGGCGACCGGCGGGCCGGCTGTCGCGCGACGAGCTGGTCGGCTGGGTCGATCGGCTGGGGACGGACACTGACGTGTTCGTCTGCGGCCCAACGGGTTTCGTCGACGCCGTCGCCGACACCCTCGTCGAGGTCGGCGTGCCGGCGCGGCTGGTGCGGACCGAGCGGTTCGGACCGAGTGGAGGATGAGATGACTGGCCCACACACCGAACAGGAGCACCCGACGTATGCCGTGCACGACCGACCGCTCGACGGCAACGTCCTCGCGGGAGCGTTGGGCGGGGCGTTGGGGATCGACGTCACGGTCGCCGTCGTCGCGTGCGCAGGCTGCGGGCGCCGACAGGCCGTCGGCGAGCTCGTCGTCTACGCCTCGGCGATGGGGTCGGTCGCGCGCTGTCGGGGGTGCGGGGACGTCGTGCTGCGTGTCGCCGAGGTGCGCGAGGACGTCCTGCTCGATCTGCGTGGCTGCTCGGTGCTCCGACTGAGCCGCTGAGCGCCGTCGGTGCCGCGGCGGCCGTGCCGGTCGGGTGCGGCGGTCGGATGCGTCTGTCGTGCTAGACGAGGTGGCGCGCCTTCTGCGGGCAGAAGGCGGCGACGGAGCGCTCGAGCAGCTCCTGCGACATGGACTTCGTCGCCCCGGTCTGCAGGCGGATCATCCGGGTGACGTCTGCGCCCGAGCCGCCGGGCTCGTCGGAGAGCAGGTCGCAGTAGCCGGTCGCCACGCGCTCCAGCTCGCCCGTGCTCGCGTCCATCCCCGGCAGGTTCAGCGACCCGACGCGATGCTGGGCGGCCCAGTCGAAGAAGTCGTTCTGCTGCGCGTCGCCGCCGTATCCGCCCTCCGCCACCTCGGTGACCCCCGTCTCGCTGGGCATCGTCGCGGGACGGGCGGGTCCGGCGGCGCTCTGGGTGACCCTGTGAGTGCGCAGCGGTCCGTGCCCGCGTACGGCCTCCTGCATTGTGCCGAGTGCGCCGCCGGATCCGGGCTCACCGCTTCTTCCATGTTGGTGGTCGTCCCGTTGCCAACCCTCGGCTGGGAAAGGCGAAGGAGCCCGACCCGCGCGCGCAGGTGGGCTCCTTCGAGGCTGGTGCGGATGGGGGGGTGCGTGCCAGCCGTGGGGGTGTTACAAGAGAGACGTTAGTCAATCTGTGCCCCGGTGTAAGCAGTTTCGGCGAAATTGTCGTCAATATTTCTGTTCGTACCACTCGTCCGGGGTTCTGGCACAGTGACCCGGTGATGTCCGCCAGCACCGAGGCCGATCGCGCAGCGCTCGTCGCCGAGACGCTCGACGTGGCCTCGCGCCTGCTCGGCACGACGCTGACGGCCGCGGCGGCGCCCTTTCCCGGGAGCCGCCGCACGCTCGTGGTGCGGGCCGCCGGGGAGGTCGGCGACGCGTACGTGGTCAAGCGCTACACCGGTGAAGGGGCCGCCGAAACCTACGCGCGTGAGGCGTCGGCCCTGGCCGCGTTGGCAGGCCGCGCCCGCACGCCGCGGCTGCTCGCCGAGTGCGGCGACCCGCGGCTCGTCGTGATGGACGATCTCGGCGACGGCGCCCACCTGGCCGAGGTCCTGCTCGCCGACGACGCAGGTCGCGCCGCGGCCGGGCTGCGTGGCTGGGGCGACTCCGTGGGGGCACTCCACGTGGCCGGCCGCGGCGTCCGAGACGCCTTCGTCGAGGGGGTCGCGGCCCGCTCGGGGGAGCAGCTGGAGCTCGACTACCTGCTGGGGCAGCTGGCCGAGGCCGCCGCCGAGTGGCAGCGGCTGGCCACCGCCCTCGACGTCGAGGTGACCCCTGGCACGTTCGACGTGCTCGAGTCGGTGCCGTCGCGTTTCCGGGTCGATGCCACGAGCCTCTCGGCAGCCGACATGTGCCCCGACAACAACCTCCTCACCGATGCCGGGCTGGCGCTGCTCGACTTCGAGTGGGCGCTGTGGCGACCGATCGCTTGGGACGCGGCGTACCTGCGCGTGCCGTGGCCGACGTGCTGGTGCGCGTGGTCCCTCGACGCGGCAGCCTCCGACGCGGCGTTGGCGCGGTGGCGGACGGCCGTCGTGAAGGTCTGGCCCGAGGTGGCCGGGCCGGACTTCGAGCACGACCTCGACCTGGCCACCGAGGCCTGGGCGTGGCTCGCCGGCAGCTGGTGCCTCGGCCCGCTCGTCGACGGCGCGCCTGCACCGGCCAACCCGGTCAAGCCGATGCCGCGTATGCCGGACCGGACCCTCCGCTTCCTGCGCACCGCCTCGACGGGGCGGGCGATCCCCGAGCTCGCCGACGTCGCGAGTGCCCTCGCCGACGCCGTCACGAGGACGTATGCCGCCGAGCCGGTCCCGCTGGCGCCGGCCTTCACGGGAGGAGGGTTCCGGTGAGCGAGTTCACGGTGCGGAGAGCGACCGCCGCCGACGTCGAGGCCGTCGTCGAGCTGCGGGCGCTGATGTTCTCCGCGATGGGTGTGCCCGGCGTCGAGGCCCACGGCTGGCGCGATGCGGCGGCCGAGTGGCTGCGGCGCGAGCTGGACGGGCCGAACGCGTGCGCCGTGGTCGCGCAGGGCATCGACGGCAGAGTCGTCGCCGCCGCCATGGGGACGCTGCGCTTCGAGACGCCCTCGCCGGCGAACCCCAGCGGGGTGTCGGCGCTCGTCAACAACGTCGCGACCCAGCCGGAGGCGCGCCGTCGGGGACTCGCTCGTGAGTGCGTCGTCGGCGTGCTCGACTGGCTGCGCGACGACACGTCCGCGGGCGTCGTCGAGCTCTTTGCGACGGGCGAGGGCGCCGGACTGTACGAGGATCTGGGCTTCACGCGGACGGCGTGGCCCGCGATGCGCCTGCGCCTGCCCCGCTGACCGGCGCCCCCCTCGACAACTCCGCCGGGGCGGAGAACGTGTGCTGGAGCCGGCCCTCGCCTCAGCCCGCGGGGGCTGCGGGAGCGATCGGCTGCTCGGTCGCCGTCGTGAGCACGCGACCGCAGGTCCACGAGAGCGTGACGGCGGCGGCGCCGGCGACGACCGTGACGGCATACGCCGGAGTGTGTCCGCCCCAGTCGGCGAGCCGTCCGGCGAGGGCGGCCCCGATGGCGTAGCCGAGCCCCGTGGCTGCCGCGAGGGCCGTCATGGCAGCCCCGGTGCGCGACGCCGGCGTCACGCGCTCGCCGAGCGTGAAGGTCGTGATCATGTAGGGCGCGACCGTGAGGCCGAGCACGAGGAGCACCGGCACCAGCGCGGGCAGCGAGCCGACGAGCAGCAGCGGCGCCGACAGCACGAGCAGTCCCACGGCGAACCAGCGCAGGCGGCTCGGGAGCCCGAAGCGTGCCGGCAGGCCCGCCACGGCGAGGCCGGCGAGCACGCTCCCGACACCGAGCAGGGCATGGAAGTAGCCGGTCGCCCCGGCGCTGCCGGCGGCCGTGGCGAGCACCGAGGTGCCGGTCTGCACCGACCCGAAGACGCTGCCGACGAGCACCTGGGCGACGCAGAGCACGACGAGGGCCGGCGTGAGCAGGCGACCGGTGGCGACCGTGTCTCCCGAGGTCGCCGCGTGCGTGACCGTCGCGGTCTCGTGCAGGGCGAACCACGTGCCGAAGACGGCGAGGCCGAGGGCGGCGAGGGCGAGCGCTGCCGTCGGGCTCGCGACCGAGACGCCGAGGCCGACGAGCGCCGGCCCGAGCACGAACGACGCCTCGTCGGCTGCGCCCTCGTAGGAAAAGGCGGCGTCGACGAGCCGGTGCTGGCGAGGTCCCGTGTGGGCGGTGATCGGGCGCCACCGGACGCGCGCGAGCGGACCGATCTGCGGCAGCACGAGGCCGGTGGCCGCGCTCGCGACGGCCGCTGCTCCCCAAGGGAGTCCGGCGTTCACGACGAGCAGCAGGGCGACGAGGCCGGCGGCCCCGGCGAGGGACTGGACGGCGACGACTCGACGCTGGCCGAGCCGGTCGGCCCGAGCGCCCCAGAAGGCCGCGCCGGCCGCGTTGGCGACCGCCAGCGCCCCGGCGCAGAAACCCCCCGCGCCGTAGCTGCCGGTGGCGGCCGACACGAGAAGGAGGGTGCCGAGCTGGCTCATCGCGAGCGGCATACGGGCGAGGAAGGCGACGACGATGTACGTGCGGCCGGTGAGGCCGAAGAGGTGGCGGTACGAGTCGATGGGTGACACGGGGCGGCTCCGGAACTGGTCGCGGGGTGCGCGACGGCGGGTGCGTGCCTACCCGCCCATCAGGCCACGCCGGATCCCTGTGCAGGTCCCATTGTAGGGCGTCCACGAGACCGGCCCGGCCACCGTCGAGGTGGTCCTCAGGCGGGTCGGCCCTCGGTCGGGTCGGACCTCAGTCGCGGACGTGGTGGGCGTGCCGCACCGACGGGGAGAGCCGGTAGACCGCCTCGACGAGCGCGGCGCCGACGAGCCCGATCGCCAGCGACTGCCACAGCAGCGCCGCCGGCGCGTCGAGGTTGAAGAACTGCGCCGCGAGCGGCACCACGAACGCGAGCACCGCCAGCCCCACCATCGCCGCGACGAGCGCCGCCTTCCACGCGAGGAAGGGGCGGGCGAGCACCGCGAGGATCCAGAAGAAGACGGAGAGCAGGGTGATCGTGGCCCCGCTGCCGGGCTGCCAGCACGCGACGTCCGCGACGGTGCGTCCGCCCTCCTCGACGGCGCACCGCGCCGCGAACTGCTCCCGCGGCACGCCGTACCCGCTGCCGGCGAGCAGGTAGGAGGCGATGACCGCCAGGCCCGCGACGGCGCCCGACGGCACGGCGAACCGCAGGATGCGCGCGAGGAAGCCCGGCAGGTAGCGGCGCCGGTTCGGTCCCAGGGCGAGGAAGAAGGCCGGGATGCCGATCGTCACGGCCGACACGAGCGTCAGGTGCCGCGGCAGGAACGGGAAGGGCAGGGTGGCCAGCGCGGCGGCGAGGATCGCCACGAGGCTCATCGCGTTCTTGGCCACGAAGAGGTTGGCGACGCGCTCGACGTTGCCGATGACGCGGCGGCCCTCGGCGAGCACGTCGGGCAGGTGCGAGAACCGCCCGTCGAGCAGCACGAGCTCGGCGACGGCCTTGGTGGCCTGCGCGCCGTTGCCCATGGCGACCCCGATGTCGGCGTCCTTGAGGGCGAGCGCGTCGTTGACGCCGTCGCCCGTCATCGCGACGACGTGCCCGTCGGCCTGCAGGGCGTTCACGAAGGCGCGTTTCTGCTCCGGGGTGACGCGGCCGAAGACGGTCGTGCGCGCGAGCACCTCGCGGAGCACGGCGGGGTCGTCGGGGAGGGTCCGCGCGTCGACGGGCTCCCCGACGTCGAGGCCGACCTCGCGGGCGACGGCAGCGACCGTGACGGGGTTGTCGCCGGAGATGACCTTGATCGCGACGTCCTGCTCGGCGAAGTAGGCGAGGGTGTCGCGGGCGTCGGGGCGCACCTGCTCGGTCAGCGTGACGAGCGCCGCAGGCGTCAGGTCGGGGGGCAGGGTGGGCTCGGTGAGGTCGACGTCGCTGCGGGCGAGCAGCACGACGCGACGCCCCGACGCGGCGAGCTCGGCGACGCGCGCGCGGATCGCCTCGATGACCTCCGGCGGGCTCGGCTGCGGGTCTGCGGCGAGCAGCACCTCCGGCGCGCCGAGCACCCAGGTCGCGTGGGCCGTGAAGCAGGCGGCGCTCCACTTGCGTGCGGAGTTGAACGGGATGGTGCGGGTGCGCTCCCAGCCGGGCGAGGCGAGCACGGCCGCCACGGCCGTCAGGGTGCCGTTGGCGTTGGGGTCATCGGCGAGCGCACCCAGCGCGCAACGGATCTCGTCGCCGTCCTGTCCGGCGAGCGGCTCTGCGTCGTCGTAGGCGATCTCGCCCGCGGTCAGCGTGCCGGTCTTGTCGAGGCAGACGACGTCGACGCGGGCGAGCCCCTCGACGGCGGGCAGCTGCTGCACGAGGACGTTCCGGCGCGTCAGCTGGACCGCCGAGAGCAGGAACGCCACCGACGTCAGCAGGACGAGGCCCTCCGGCACGAGCCCGACCACCCCCGCGGCGGAGCGGATGACGACCTGCTGCCAGCCGTGGTCACCGACGGTGCGCCACTGCGACCAGATCGCGATCGGCAGCGCGGCCGCGATCACCCAGGTGATGTAGCGCAGCAGCGTGTTGATCGACTCCTGGATCTCCGAACGGGTGCGGGTGAAGCGGCGCGCGTCGGCGGCGATCCGGTTGACGTACGCGTCGGCCCCGACGTGGCGCGCGTGGTAGCGCCCCGAGCCGGCGACGACGCTCGTGCCCGACATGATGTCGTCGCCCTCGTCGTGGGGCACCGGGTCGGACTCGCCGGTGAGGTTCGCCTCGTTGAGCTCGAGCCCGGCGCTGCTGAGGAGGGGGCCGTCGGCGGGCACCTCGTCGCCGGTGCGCAGCTCGATGAGGTCGTCCTGCACGACCTCCGTCGTGGGCACGACCCGCACCTGCCCGTCGCGCACGACGCGCGTCGTCGGCGCGTTGAGCAGCGCGAGACGGTCGAGCTTGCGCTTGGCGAGGTACTCCTGGGTGATCCCGATGGCCGAGTTGACGACGAGGACGAGCCCGAAGAGCCCGTCGGCCCACGACCCCGTCACCATGACGAGGACGAAGAGCGCACCGAGGATGGCGTTGAAGCGGGTCAGCACGTTGGCGCGCACGATCTCGCCGACCGACCGGGACGTGCGCTCCGAGAGCCGGTTCACGGCCCCCCGCGCGACGCGCTCGTCGACCTCCGTGGAGGTCAGACCGGACGCCCGTGTCAGGGAGGTGTCCTCGGCGGTGGTCACGCGCCCATTGTCGTATGCCGTCGCGCGGGCCGCCCCGGAATGCGCGGTGCGCGCCCCGAGAGGCGACGGCGCTGCCGGGCGAGGACGGCACCCCTCGAGAGGCGACGACCCGGCATACGGCTTCGGGCAGGTCGCCCGCGGCATACGCTGGCTGCGTGGTGGGGTCGACACCGCGAAGTGGCGAGGTGGGCGAACGCGCCCGACGGGTGGCGTGGGTGGCGCCCGCGGATGTCGTCGACGTCTTCGTCTACGTCGTCGTGCTGGGGCTGGCCGCAGAGCACGTCCCCTCCGTCATGACGGAGTCGTTCACCGTCTCGTTGCTGACGGCAGTGCTGCTCAAGCTCGTGCTCGAGCTCGTCGTGGTGGTCAAGGGCGGCGCCCGGCGCCGGTTCAGCGCGGCGACGACACCGACCGGCAGGCTCGGGTCCGGGCTCCTGCTCTGGCTGGTCCTCGTCGGCAGCAAGTTCCTCGTCCTCGAGGTGGAGGACCTGGTCCTCGGCGACCGCGTCGAGCTGGGCGGCTTCGTGTCGGTGACCCTGCTGATCCTCGCGCTGCTCGTCGCCCGGGCCGGCGTCCGGCGCCTCCTCGGCGTCGGTGACCCCGTCGTGGACGCCCGGGACGAAGCGGACACGCCTGCCTGAGCCGGCGCCCGCTTGTTACTGATCGGTCTACGGACGGGGTCCGGGGCGTTTCTCGGATCGTGGGACGATTGCTCCGTGACTGAGTCGATCCAACGTGCCCGCGCCACCACCGCCTCCTACTCGATCACGATGCGAATCCACACCGGCACCGACCCGGCCGTCATCGGCACGCTCGCGGTCAAGGTCGCCGAGAGCGGTGGCATCACGACGGCGCTCGACATCGTCGACTCGCACCCCGACCGGCTCGTCATCGACCTCACCTGCTCCGCGAGCAACGCCGAGCACTCGACCGAGATCGTCGACGCCGTCGAGACGCTCGAGGGCGTGCGTGTGCACAAGGTCTCCGACCGCGTCTTCCTGCTCCACCTCGGCGGCAAGATCTCCGTCGAGTCCAAGGTCAACCTGCGCAACCGCCAGGACCTCGCGATGGCCTACACGCCCGGCGTCGGACGCGTGAGCCAGGCCCTCGCCGAGCACCCCGAGGACGTGCCGAAGCTGACGATCAAGGGCAACTCGGTCGCCGTCGTCACCGACGGCACCGCGGTCCTGGGTCTCGGCGACATCGGCCCGATGGCGGCGCTGCCCGTCATGGAGGGCAAGGCCGCGCTCTTCAAGCGGTTCGCCGACATCGACGCGTGGCCGATCTGCATCGACACGACCGACGTCGACGAGATCGTGCGCACCGTCGAGCTCATCGCGCCGGGCTTCGGCGGCATCAACCTCGAGGACATCGCCGCGCCGCGCTGCTTCGAGATCGAGGCGAAGCTGCGCGAGCGGCTCTCGATCCCGGTCTTCCACGACGACCAGCACGGCACCGCCATCGTCGTGCTCGCCGCCCTCAAGAACGCGCTGCGCATCACCGACAAGAAGCTCCCCGACGCCCGCATCATCGTCTCCGGCGGTGGGGCCGCAGGCTCGGCCATCGTCCAGCTGCTCCTCGCCGCGGGCGCCACCGACGTCACGGTGAGCGACCGCCCCGGCCTGCTCAACAAGGCCGACGAGTCGCTGACCCCGGCGTGGCGCGAGCTCGCCGAGAAGACCAACCCGCGCGGCCTCACCGGCACTCTGCGCGACGGCCTCCAGGGCGCCGACGTCTTCATCGGTGTCAGCGCCCCGCGCATCCTCGACCCCGAGTGGATCGACGAGATGGCCGACAAGCGCATCGTCTTCGCCCTCGCCAACCCCGACCCCGAGGTCGACATCCACGAGGCGACGCAGCGCGCGACGGTCGTGGCGTCCGGGCGCAGCGACTACCCGAACCAGATCAACAACGTGCTCGCGTTCCCGGGCGTCTTCCGCGGCCTGCTCGACGCTCGCGCCACCGACGTCACGACCGAGATGCTCATCAAGGCCGCCGACGCCATCGCGTCGGTCGTCACCGACGAGCAGCTCAACCCGAACTACATCATCCCGAGCGTCTTCCAGCCCGACATGAGCAAGACGGTCGCCAAGGCGATCGTCGACTGCGTGCCCAAGGCGCCCGCCAAGAGCATCCCGATGACCGGGGCCAACTGAGCGGCAGCTGAGGACGAAAGACCGGATGACGAGCACCACCCACCCCGGACAGCCCTTCCCCCTCGACGGTCGCCGCGCCTGGGCAGTCTGGGCAGCGGCGATCGCCGTCTACGTGCTCGCCGTCTTCCACCGCACGTCGCTCGGTGTCGCCGGTCTCGATGCCGCGGAGCGCTTCGGCATCAGCAGCTCGCAGCTGTCGACGTTCACGATCGTGCAGGTCTTCGTCTACGCGGCGATGCAGCTGCCCGTCGGTGCGCTGCTCGACCGCTACGGCTCGAAGAAGCTGCTCGGCATCGGCCTGACCCTGCTCACGGTCGCCCAGCTCGGCTTCGCGTTCGTCCACTCGTTCGGCGCAGCGCTCGTGTGCCGGGTGCTGCTCGGCATCGGCGACGCGATGGTGTTCATCTCGGTGCTGCGCCTCGTGGCGCTGTGGTTCTCCCCGCGGCGCACCCCGATGGTCACCCAGCTGACGGGCGTGCTCGGTCAGATCGGCGCCTTCGCGTCGGCGGGACCCCTCGCCGCCGCGCTCGACCGGTTCGGATGGACGCCGTCGTATGCCGTCGCCGCCTCCTTCGGTGTCGTCACCGGCATCGCGCTCGTGGTGCTGGTCAAGGACAGCCCGTACGCCGACCGTCACCGTGACGAGCTGCGCCTGCGAGCCGTCGCCCGCACGTTGCGGGCTGCCTGGCTCGTGCCGGGCACGCGCCTCGGGCTGTGGTCGCACTTCACGTCACAGTTCGCGGCCAACATGTTCACGATGCTCTGGGGCTTCCCGTTCCTCGTCGCCGGCCAAGGTCTCTCACCCGCGACGGCGAGCATCCTGCTCATGGTCATGGTCGTCACGACGGTCGTCTCCAGCCCGGTCATCGGCACGTTGACGATGCGCTACCCGTTCTCGCGCAGCACCCTCGTGCTCTGGATTGCATCGGCGGCCATCGTCGCCTGGACCGTCGTGCTGCTCTGGCCCGGACGGGCACCGCTGTGGCTGCTCGTCGCCCTTGTCGTGCTCATCGCCGTCGGCGGTCCCGGCTCGATGATCGGCTTCGACGTGGCCCGCACCTTCAACCCGCCGACCCGCATCGGCAGCGCCTCGGGCATCGTCAACACCGGCGGCTTCGTCGCGACGCTCACCGCCGTCGCGCTCGTCGGTGTGGTGCTCGACCACGTCGCCCCGGGTGGTCCGTCGACGTGGGACGTCGACGCCTTCCGGGTCGCCATGACGGTGCAGTACCCGGTGTGGGCCCTGGGCATCGTGCAGATCCTGCGCTACCGGCACAAGGCGCGCCGGGCCGCCCTCGAGGCCGACCCCGAGGCGTACGCCGCCATGCAGGCCGGCCGCTCCGTCACGTTCCACTGACACCCCCGCCCGAACCGTCGAGTGGCCGGCCCGTGGGGTCTAGCCTGCTCGGGAGGAGGCGAGATGGCGACGTGGGCCGACGTGGACGATCTGGCCCGTCGGCTGCCCGGAGCGGAGCTCGGAGTCGCGCACGAGGGGTCGCCCGCCTGGCACGCCGGACGGCATACGTTCGCCCGCCTGCGGTGGGACGACGAGGGACGCGAGCTCGTCCAGGTGTGGACCGGCGAGATGGACACGGCGCTGGCGCTCGCTGGTCGACGTGACACGTTCGTGCGGATCGACACCTTCCGCTTCCGCGTCACGATGTGGGCCCGGCTGGACCGACTCGACCTGCGTGAGCTCGCCGAGCTGCTCGTCGAGTCCTATGACATCCGCGGCGGACACCGGCGACGCGGCGCAACCGGCCTGGCCGACCTCCTGCGCAACACACCGTGAAAGCCGCAACCCACCGGGATCGGATCCCGGTGGGTTGCAACCTGTTCGGTGTGTTGCGCTCGTGGGGGCTGAGGGACTCAGGGGCGGTCAGGCGTCGCCGACGGTGAGGGCCTCAGCCTCCGTGCGCGAGGTGACCGGCTCGGCCCCGTGACCGGGTGCCTCGTCGAGGGCGCCGATGACGCGGCGTGCCGTCGACAGCACGACGACCGCGAGCACGACCGCGACGGAACCGACCCAGAACGGCAGGTGGATCGACTTCTCGCCGAGGTTGCCGGCCAGCCACGGGGCGACCGCGCCACCGCTGAAGCGGACGAAGCTGTATGCCGCCGACGCGACGCCGCGCTCGACGGGAGCGACCTTCATGACGGTCTCGGTGATGAGGGTGTTGTTCACGCCCAGGAAGGCGCCGGCGAGGATGACGCCGACGACGAGCACCGTCTTGTTGTCCGTCGCGACGGCCATCACGGCGAGGATGACGGCGAAGCCGAGCAGGGCTCCGACGATGCCGGCCATCGTGCCGAACCGGCGCTGCACCATCGGCGCGACGAAGACCGAGGTGATGGCGAGAAGCAGGCCCCAGCCGAAGAAGATGAAGCCGATCTCGTGGGCGCCCATCGCGAGGGGGAACGGCGTGAACGCGAGCAGCGTGAAGAACCCGAAGTTGTAGAGCAGCGCGGTGAGGCCGACGGTGAGCAGTCCCCGGTGCCCGAGGGCCTTCAGGGGCGCCGCGATCGAGGTCGGGCGGGCGGCGGCCGGGGTGGCCGGGAGGGTGGTCACGGTGGCGATGAAGGCGACGGCCATGAGGACGGCGACGCCGTAGAACGGCCAGCGCCACGAGATGCCGCCGAGCCAGCCGCCGAGGAGCGGGCCGGTCGCGATGCCGACGCCGAGGGCGGCCTCGTAGAGGATGATCGCCTGCTTCACCGAGCCGGACGCCGCGCTGACGATCGTCGCAAGCGCGGTGGCGATGAAGAGGGCGTTGCCGAGGCCCCAGAGGGCGCGGAAGGCGACGATGCCGCCGACGGTGTCCTGGCTGCCGGCGAGGGCAGAGCCGACGATGATGAGGGCGAGGCCGAGCAGCAGGGTGCGCTTGGCGCCGACGCGGCTGCTGACCCAGCCGGTGCCGAGCATCGCCACGCCCATGACGGCGAGGTAGCTCGTGAAGAGGAGGGAGACCTGCGACGGTCCCGCGCCGAGCTCGTCGGCGATCGGCTTGAGGATGGGGTCGACGAGGCCGATGCCCATGAAGGAGATCACGCAGGCGAAGGCGATCGACCAGACGGTCTTGGGTTGGCGCCACATGGGGGTGGTCATCCGTCCTTTCGGGTGGGGTGGGGGACAGGGGCGTCCGCCGCGGCGGCGAGCAGCTCGTTCATGACGTCGATGGCGACGCGTACGCGGTCGAGCGCCGGGCCGTCGAGCTGGTCGAGGGCGGGGGACAGGACGGCCAGCCGCGCGAGGCGCACGCTGTCGAGCGCGGCGTGGCCCTCCTCGCTGAGGCTGACGAGCGTGGCCCGGGCGTCGTCGGGGTCGGGCGCACGGTGCACCCAGCCCGCCGCCTCGAGGCGGTTCAGCTGGGTGGTCGTCGTCGGCTGGCTGCTGTGGTCGGCGGCCGCGAGGGTGCTGACGCGCGAGGGCCCGAGCTCGTCGAGGAGGGCGAGCAGGCGGGCCTGCGCGAACGGCACGTCGAACGACGCGTGCCGGCTGGCCCAGCGCGAGAGTCGCGCGGCCGAGCGCAGCAGGTCGTTGCCCAGGGTCGTCGGAACGGTCACCCACGCAATTTACATAGATAATCTATGCATATCAACTCAGGCCGTGACGGAGCGTTCTCTCGATCGGGCTGAGTGGCTGAGGAGGGTGCGCGAGGGGTCGGGACGTGACGGAGTGTTCTCTCGATCAGCAATCGAGAGAACACTCCGTCACGAGGCGCTCAGGCGAGCTGGCGCAGGACCTCGTCGGCGATGTCGGCGAGGTGGTCGAGGTCCGACAGGTCGAGCACCTGGAGGTAGACGCGCTCGGCCCCGGCCTCGGCGAACGTCCCCAGCCGGTCGACGACCTCGTCGGGCGAGCCGGTCAGGCCGTTCTCGCGCAGCTCGTCGACATCGCGCCCGATCGCGTCCGCGCGGCGTCGCAGGGTCGCGTCGTCCTTGCCCAGGCACACGACCTGCGCCGCCGAGTAGGTCAACGACGACGGGTCGCGACCCGCCTCGCGAGCGGCGTCGCGCACCCGCTCGAAGAGGTGGCCGGCCTCGGAGGGCGACGTGAACGGCGCATTGAACTCGGCGGCATACCTGATGGCGAGGGCAGGGGTGCGGCGTGCCCCGCCACCGCCGATGATGATCGGCACGCCGCCCGTCTGGGTCGGCTTCGCGAGGGCCGGCGAGTTGCTGACCGGGTAGTGGGGCCCGTCGTGGCTGAACGTGGCGCCGGGCTCGGTGGCCCAGAGGCCGGTGATGACTGCGAGCTGCTCCTCGAGACGGTCGAACCGCTCGCCGAGCGGCGGGAAGGGGATCCCGTATGCCGTGTGCTCGGCCTCGAACCAGCCGGCGCCGAGTCCCAGCTCGACGCGTCCGCCGCTCATCTGGTCGACGCCGGCGACCTGCACGGCGAGCGGCCCGGGCAGGCGGAAGGTGGCGGAGGTGACGAGCGTGCCCAGGCGGATCGTCGAGGTGTCACGCGCGAGGCCGGCGAGAGTCGTCCACGCATCGGTGGGGCCGGGGCCGCCGTCGCCGCCCATGTGGAGGTAGTGGTCGGAGCGGAAGAAGCCGCCGAAGCCGAGGTCCTCGGCGGCTCGCGCGACGGCGAGCAGGTCGTCGTAGGTGGCGCCCTGCTGGGGCTCGGTGAAGATGCGGAGGTCGAGGGTCATGCCCCTGCAACCACGGGTCAGGCGCGGACAATCCCGTCGACGACGACCTCGAGCATCGGGCGGACCTCGATCTCGGCCCGGCTCGTGTCGGCCACGCTCGCGACGCCGCTCACGAGGCGCATGACGTTGGCCGCGTCGACCCCGGGGCGCAGCTCGCCGCGCTCGTCGAGGTGCTCGATGACGCGACGGTTGGCCTCGCCCATGACGCGGCACTTGCGGTACATCGGCGACGCCGGGTCGTCCATGGCCGCGCAGATCTTCGTCGCGGCACCCCGGTGCAGGGTGATGTGGTCGATGAAGTGCTCGAACCAGTCGAGCAGCATCGCGGGGGCGGGGGCGCCGGAGGCGATGGCTGCCTCGGCGTCGGACGCGACCCGGTCGGTCCAGTCCTGCATCAGCGCGTCGACCAGGGCCTCGCGGGTGGGGAAGTGGCGGTAGAGGGTGCCCGGGCCCACGCCGGCGCGCTTGGCGATCTCGTCGAGGGAGGCGTCCGTGCCGCGTTCGGTGAAGACGATCCGGGCTGTCGCGAGGATCTTGTCGTAGTTGCGGCGGGCGTCGGCGCGCATCGGCCGGGCAGATTTCTGGGGAGCTTCGGTGGAGTCTGTTGCCAGCGAATTCGCTTCTGTGGCAACGGAACTCGGCGACGATTCCAGCGTCGCCTTGCCGGTGGCGGCAGGCGTCACGAGAAAACTCCCTTGCTAAAACGGAGACTGTCTCCGTATTGTGGGTCAGGCAGAACCGGAGTGGTTCTCCGCTAATCGTAGCGCCGACCGTCGTCAAAGAGGAGTCGAGCACCCATGACAACCACCATCCGCCCCACCCGACAGGCCCTGCGCATGCACATGTCGCACCTGGCGACCACCTACCGCGCACCGCTCGTCAGCCGCACCCCCGGCGGGACCGGCACCGCCTCCCGCCCGTCGGGCGCTCCCCGCACCCGTGCCACCGCCTTCACCCCGATGGCGCCCGAGGGCGTCGACCAGGAGAAGCCGCGGCACCAGGTCCACACCCAGATCCAGGCCCAGCTTCAGCCCAACACCCCGGAATCCTGAGGTTCCCGATGTCCACCAGCACCACCCAGGCGCCATCCGGCGCCACCCCACGCACCTCGTCCGACCCGTCCGCCGCGCCAGGTGCTGCGGCCCCGAGCCCCCGTGCAGCGCGCCGGGCCGCGGTCGGCGTCGGCATCGTGCTCGTCGCCCAGCTCATGCTCGTGCTCGACGCCACCGTCGTGAACGTCGCGCTGCCACACATCCAGACCGACCTCGGCTTCTCGCCCGCCGGCCTGTCGTGGGTGCTCAACGCGTACACCCTCGCCTTCGGCGGACTGTTGCTCCTCGGCGGTCGTCTCGGTGACGTGCTCGGGCGGCTGCGCACCTTCGAGCTCGGCCTCGGCATCTTCACCGTCGCGAGCCTCCTCGGCGGCCTCGCGACGTCGCCCACCTGGCTCATCGCCGCGCGCACCCTGCAGGGCGTCGGTGCGGCACTGGCAGCCCCCGGCGTGCTCGCCCTCGTGACGACGAGCGCCCCGAACGAGGCGGCCCGCAACCGTGGCCTCGCCCTCTTCACGGCCGTCTCGTCCGCGGGCGCGTCCATCGGCCTGCTCCTCGGCGGTGTCCTCACCGACTTCGTCAGCTGGCACTGGACGCTCTTCGTCAACGTGCCGATCGGCGCTGCAGTCCTCCTGCTCGCCCGACGCTTCGTCACCGAGACGCCCCGCATCCGCGGTCGTTTCGACGTCGTCGGCGCGGTCACGGCCACCCTCGGCTCCGTCGCGGTCGTGCACGGCTTCATCAGTGCCGCCGAGCGCGGCTGGACGCCGCCCCTGACGTTCGCCTCGTTCGTGGTCGGAGTCGCCCTGCTCGGACTCTTCGTCCGCACCGAGAACCGCGTCGCGGCGCCGCTGCTGCCGCTGTCGCTCGTGCGCAACCGCACGCGCGGGGGAGCCCTCGTGCTCATGGCGCTCGTCGTCGGCGCGCAGTTCTCGACGTTCTTCCTCGTGACGCAGTACCTCCAGCTCGTGCTCGGCTTCAGCCCGGTCGCGACCGGTGCCGCGTTCCTGCCGCTCAGCCTCGCGATCTTCGCGACCTCGCGGGTCAGCGCCCGCCTCGTCGCCAAGGTCGGCCCCCGGCCGATGCTGCTCACGGGCACCCTGGGTCTCACGGCGAGCTTCGTGTGGCTCAGCTCGATCTCGACCACGAGCACGTATGCCGTCCACCTCCTGGGTGCGCTGGTGCTGAACGGCGTCTCGGCCGCCCTGGTCTTCATGCCGGTCACGGTCGTCGTGCTGGGCGGCGTCGAGCGGTCCCAGGCCGGCACCGTTTCGGGTTTGCTCCAAACGGCGCAGCAGCTCGGGGGAGCGGTGGGACTGGCGGCGATCGTGAGCGTGTATGCCTCGCAGTCGGTCCCGGGCCAGTTCGTCCCGGGCGTCGAGCCGGCGTTCTACACCTCGGCGAGCTTCACGCTCGTGGCCCTGCTCGTGGCGGCGGTCGTGCTCCGGCCGCGCCGCGAGACGGTCGCGGTCGCAGCAGCGGCCGAAGGTGCCGAAACCGGCTGACCCCCGCCTCCCACACCAAACGCGGCGTTCGCGCGCAGGGTCTTCGTCAGGTGGCGGCTGCGGCGACGGAGATGCCGACCGCGACGAGCGCTGCAGCGCTGAAACCCTCGATCGCGCGAGTGGCTCTCGGTCGTGAGAGGAGCCCGCGGCCGCGGTGGGCGAGCTGGACGCCGACCATGTTCCACAAGCCGGCCACGAGGGTCCACAGCGCGCCGAGAGCGAGCGTCGTCATGGCAGCAGCGGAGCCCGGCGCGACGAACTGCGGCAGCACGGAGGCCGCCGTCACCGGGCAGCGCGGGTTGGCGAGCGAGGTGGCCGCCGCCGACCGGAAGCTGGCCCGCCCTTCAATCGAGAGAACACTCCGTCCCCTGCCATCGGAACGATCCGTCGGCTGGAACGGCACGGAGTGTTCTCTCGATTGTTCGGTGTGCGCCGGTTCGGGGCGTCGGAGCACCCGCAGCCCAGACCACAGGCCGTTCGCGACCAGCAGGGCGGCGCCGGCGACCTGGAACCACACGAAGGCCTGCGGGTGCTGCGTCGCCAGGCTACCGAGCCCCACGGCCACCGCCGCCGACCAGGCGAGGATGCCGATGCTCGTGCCGGCGATCGCGGCATACCCGCCGTGTCGCCCGTGCGCCACCGTCTCGCGCAGGACGACGAGGTTGTTGACGCCGGGCACGAGGACGAGCGACACGGCGACGGGCAGGAAGGCGAGGAGCGCGGCTGCGATGGTCATGTCATCGAGTCTTCGCTCCACAGGGATGTCAGTGAAGTCACATCGATGAGTCAGAGCATTAACATCAGTTAATGCGGATCGAACCGGAACAGCTGCGCATGCTCGCCCTCGTCGGCGCCCACGGCTCCCTGGCTGGGGCGGCCGCCGAGCTCGGTCTCACCCCTGCGGCCGTCACCGGTCAGGTGGCTCGGGCCGAACGCCAGTGGGGCGTTCCGCTCGTCGTCCGAGGCTCTCGTGGAGCCCGCCTCACGGACGCCGGGGAGGCGCTGGCGGCGCACGGTCGCGAGATCGACACCGTGTGCGAGCTCGCCGAGTCGCAGATGTCGGGCGCCCTGACCCGGACCTCCCGACGGCTGCGCATCGGGACCTTCATGTCTGCGGCGCTCCGGGTCCTGCCCGAGGCGGTCACGGCCCTGCGACACCGGCACCCGGAGGGCGACCTCTCCATCGTCGAGGGCACGAGCCCCGACCTGTTGGAGCGCGTCGCAGCGGGCGAGCTCGACGTCGCCGTGATCGGCTCCTACGGCGAGGAGCCGACGCTGCCGGCTTGGCTGACGGCGACGCGCCTCTTCCGCGACCCCCTCGTGCTGTGCCTGCCGAGCGACCACCGGCTCGCTGCCACGGCGGCGGGCCGACGGGTCCGGATGAGCCAGCTGCGCGGCGACCGGTGGATCGTGATCCTCGCCGGGCAGGCCGCACGCGACCAGTTCGACACCGCGGCGGCGTCGGCCGGTGTCGAGCCGAGCATCCAGTTCGAGACGGAGTCCTACGACGTCGCGCAGGCGCTCGTCGCCACCGGGCTCGGGGTCGCCGTCATCTCGCAGATGGCGGCACGGGCGATGCCCGGCATCACCCATCGCGAGCTCGAGCGCCCGCGCCTGCACCGCGAGCTCTGGGCCGTCCACTCACGGGACACCCGGCTGACACCCCTCGTCGTCGAGTTCGTCGACCTTGTCGGTCAGGTCTGCGGCGAGCTCACCGACCGCTGGGCCGGCACGCCCCTGTCCCAAGTCGTCGCCGCCCAGTCCTGATCTGGCGCCCGTCAGACGCTCAGGTCAGCCGTTCGGTCGCGCTGCGGGCCAGCCCTGCCATGTCGACACCCCCAAAGGTGCGCGCTGCTCCTTGGGCGACCTCCTTGGTCACGACCACCAACGCGACGCGGTTGCCTGATCTGGCGACGACGAGCTTCTCGATCCTCGTCACACCCTCGTAGCCGCCCAGGTCCATGGTGAAGGTCCAGGCATACGCTTCGTCCGGGGCCGGCACGCGCACCGAGGCGAGTTCCGAGACCGCGATGAAGCCGGGGTTCGGCTCCCCGGGACCTCTGGGGTCGCACGTGTCTCGCCAGGAGACCAACGCGCGAAGCACGGCATCTGCTTGTGCCGGTGTGCCGGTCTCGACGACCGCTTCGGCTCCGGTCAAGGTGCGGCTGGCGACGGTGGAGTAGCGGGTGCCACGGACCCCCGCCATCGCACCGAGGCTGCGATCCTGACACCTGCTGAGCGTGCGCAGCACCTCGGCCGAGGCGACGGAAGGCAGGCCGGCCTCCCGCCAGTCGTTCAATCTGAGCAGAGCCTGGCTGATCGGTCGCGGTGGCGGGGCGGTGGTGGCCGGGGTGCGGGTCGGTGGGAGTGTGATGCGGGTCGTGATCGGTTCCGCCGTCGTGGTCGGGACAGCGCTCGGCATGCCTGAGCCCGCCGGCGACGTGCTCTGAGTGGGGAGTGAGACTGCGGGAGTGCCGGCGCGGCCAGAGCTCCCGACGATCTGACCGTCTCCGGGCCAGAAGTGGCTTGCGGCGGCGCCGGCGGAGATGCCGGTGAGGCAGGCCATCGTGAGGGTCAGAGCGACGGCTCGTCTGCCCAGAGCGGAGCGTGTCACCTGGGAGCGGCCTCGGAGCGGGGGTGGCTCGCCACTCACGGCAGCCGGGCCGCGGCCGAGTCCGCAAGGGAGTCACGGTCGATCCCGCCCAGCTGGGCGGTCGAACCCGAGATCAACACGACCGAGACGAACGCTCCGGAACGGAGCACCATGACGATCTCAGGCGACGCCCCTTGTCGGGTGGGTGTCATCGTCCACGTGACGACCGACGCGCCACTGACCACCATCCGGCGCAGCGGTGAGGACGTCCACGGGCCCGAGGGCGCGACCGTGTGAGCGTCGCAGGTCGCCCTCGAGGCAAGTGCGCCCTCGACCGCGCGCTTGGCCTGGCCGCTGGTGGAGAAGCGCGCGGTCAGCTGCCCGGCGTACGCATGCTGATCGCGGTAGTAGGCGTCTCCACGGAAGAAGGAGCGGGCGCCCACCGCCGCCTCGAGGTGGGGGTCGCACATACCGAGGACTGCCTGTCCGTAGCCAGGACTCGCAGAGTAGTCAACGGGTTTGCGTGGCAGGCCTGCACGGGCGAACTCACCCGCGGTGAGCAGGGAGCTGATGTCCCACGCGGGCGAGTAGATCGGTCTCGACGAGAAGGTGGGGGTGGTCTGGGCCGACGTCGGCGTGGGGGTGGGCTTGGCTGAACTCGTAGGTGTGATCGGCTCTGCCGCCGTGGTGGGGACCTGGCTCGGTGCCGCCGGTGCCGCCGGTGCCGCCGGTGCCGCCGGTGTGGTCGGGGGCGCCGGGGTCGACGAGGCAGGCGTCCCGTCGCCCACCGACGTGGAGGCCGCCGAGGGAGGGAGCGGGGCCGATGCCCTGTTGGCGGCGACACCTGCGGCGCTGCCCGCCAGCCCGGTGGACAGGACGGTCACCAGGATCGCGACTCGGGATTTCACGGGCGGTCTGCTCCTCGGTGGGCGGTCGGCGGGGGCGCGAAGGGCGCTCCACCCCACCTGATGCACGCCGGACCTGTTTGGTTGTCGCGAGGTGACTCGACTCGGGCTGGCCGCCCGCGGCGCCCCGTCATCCCTGCTGCTCGACGAGCCGCTGGCGCACGAACGCCCGTGCGTCGTGGATGCGCGCCTTCACGGTGCCGAGCGGCACGCCTGTGGCCCGGGCGATCTCGTCGTAGGGCAGGGTCCCGAGGTCGCGCAGCACGAACGCCTCGACGAGGTGCGGCTTCTCCGACTCGAGCGCCTCGAGGGCCTCGAGGAGGTCGACCCGTGACCCCGCGATGACGCTCGTCGTACGCGGGTCCGCACGTTCCGGGATCGTCTCGACCGTGCGCTCCGAACCCCGGCGCTTGAGCGTGCGGTACGTCGTTCGCGCACTGTTCGACGCCACCACCGACACCCAGCCGGCGAACGACCCGGACCCCGAGAACGTGTGCAGCTTGGTCGCGACCGCGACCAGGGCGTCCTGGCAGGCCTCCTCGGCATCGTGCTGGTAGGGCAGGAACTTGCTGACGCGCCGCATGACGAGCGGCTCGAGGCGCCGCAGCAGGTCGTCCATCGCCCCGTGCCGGCCGTCGACCGCGGCAACCCGCAGCCTTTCGAGCTCCTCCGCCTCCGCCGTCTCGGTCGTGCTGACGCCGTCCATGGTCCTGCCCCCTGTAGCCGGTCCCGCCACGCAGACCTGCTCGCACCGGTGGGCGAGACCGACCCCGCGTGGGTCATGATGTGTCGCGATGGAGGGTATCGGGCGATATGAGGTGGTGCGACGTCTCGGCGTCGGCGCTTTCGCGACCGTCTGGTACGGCTGGGACCCCGCGCTCTCGGTGCCGGTCGCGATCAAGGTGCTCGCCGACAACTGGAGCCACGACGCCGACGTGCGTCAGCGGTTCCTCGCCGAGGCGCGGCTGCTCCGCAAGATCTCCGACGACCGCGTGGTGCGCGTCCACGACATCGGCGAGCTGCCCGACGGCCGCCCCTACTTCGTCATGGACCACGCCGACGGCGGCACCCTCGCCGAGCTCGTCGCCGACCGCCCCGACGCGCCTACCGCTCTGCGGCTCGGCGCCGAGTCTGCCCGTGCACTCCACGTCCTGCACGAGAACGGCGTCGTGCACCGCGACGTGAAGCCGAGCAACCTGCTGCTCACCCGGCGCGAGGGCGAGCCCCGCGTCCTCATCGCCGACCTCGGCATGGCCAAGGCCTTGGCGGACTCGTCAGGCATGACCATGACGGTGGGCACGCCGGCCTACATGGCACCCGAACAGGCCCACGGCACAGCAGGTTTCGACCAACGGGCTGACGTCTACGCCACGGCTGCCGTCACCTACGGGCTGCTCACCGGCACGCCGCCGTTCGGCAGCGACTCCGGCATCGCAGGGGTCCTCGCGCGTTCGCCGGAGGCCACGCCGGCGCCGGTCGCCCACGAGATCGGCGCACCCCGCGACCTCGACGTGCTGCTGCGCGAGGCGCTCGCGCACGACCCGGCCCGCCGCCCACGCACCGCGCTCGACCTCGCGGCCCGGCTCGACGGCATACGGGAGCGGATGGAGGCGGGGGAGGCCAGCACGGACACCGACACCGCAAGGGGTTGGACGCCGCGCGCCCTCGCCGGCCTCGGCGTCGCGACGTTCGCCGTGTTCATGGCCGCGACATGGCTGACCCTCCGCCTCCTCGGGTGAGGTGACGGAGGGCCGGCTCGGAAGCGAAAGGGCTCAGTGACCCTGCGGCATCGCCCAGCGGGCGGTCGAGACGCCCTGCTCCTTGGCGCGGTCGAGCGCCTCGGTGATGATCTTCTCGGCGGCCTCGCGGTTGCCCCAGTCGGACGCCTCGACGTGCTTGCCGGGCTCGAGGTCCTTGTAGCGCTCGAAGAAGTGCTGGATCTCGTCGAGCATGAACTTGCTGACGTCGGAGATGTCCTGGACGTCGGCGGTGCGCGGGTCGACCGGCACGCAGAGCACCTTGTCGTCGCCGCCGGCCTCGTCGGTCATGTGGAAGACGCCGATCGGGCGGGCTTCGACGACAACGCCGGGGAAGAGCGGCTCGGGCAGCAGCACGAGTGCGTCCAGCGGGTCGCCGTCCTCGCCGAGGGAGTCCTCGATGTAGCCGTAGTCGGCGGGGTAGGCCATCGGGGTGAAGAGGTAGCGGTCGAGGCGGACACGCCCGGTCTCGTGGTCGATCTCGTACTTGTTGCGCTGTCCGCGCGGGATCTCGATGGTGACGTCGAACTCCACGTCTTCCCCTTCTTCACGGTCTTCGGTAGGCGGCTCGGGTGCCGAGGCACCCGGCGGCGGCTGACAGAATCGTCCGCGACAGTGTGTCAGCAAGGGCGGTCCTCGCGCGAAACGCGACGGACGGCGGACGGGGGTGAGCAGCGTGGCGCGAACGACGCTGCGGCGTGCCCCCCGCTTCACGTATGCCGTCGCCACCGCATGGTCGGTCGTCGCCATCCTGCTCGGGTATGCCGTCCTCGACGTCGCCGACGCGTCCCCGGGCCTGCTCACGCTGCGCCCACTGCCGCCACCCCCGCCGACCGAGTACGTCGCCAAGCGCACCCTGCCGCTCGTGCCGCAGCCCTCGCTGCCGACGTCGGTGGACGCTCCGTTGCCGTCGCTGGTCGGGGATCCGGCGGCGCCGACCCGGGCCGGGGTGGAGCAGGCGCTGGCGCCGGTGCTCGCGCTGTCGGCACTGCGCGACTCCGCCGTCGTCGTCCGTGACGGGCAGACCGGTGCCGTCCTCCTCGACCGGGGCGGCGACCAGCTGCGCATCCCCGCGTCGACGACGAAGCTGCTCTCCGCCGCGGCCATCGGCCGGGCGTTCACCCCCGGCGAGACGCTGCGCACGGTCGTGCGCGAGGGGGACCGCCCCGACCAGATCGTCCTCGTGGCAGGCGGAGACTCGCTGCTCGCACCCGGCAAGGGCGACGCCGAGGCAGTGGCCGGACACGCAGGCCTGCGCGACCTCGCCGAGCAGGTCGCCGCGGCCCTGGCGAAGAGCGGCACGACGGCGGTGACGCTCTACGTCGACGAGACGTACGCCGACGGCCCCACCACCGCCCCCACCTGGAGCCCGACCTTCCGCAGCTCCGGCATCACCGGCGCCGTCGCCATGCTCGGCCTGTCGAGCCAGCGGGCCACCGGCGGCAAGCCCGGCCCGGCCGACCCCGTGGCGGCTGTGCGCAGCCGGTTCGCGCAGCAGCTCGAGGCGCTCGGCGTCGACGTAACGGTCGCGCCGCGCGGCAACGCCCCGGGCACACCGGGCTCGCCCATGCCAATGCCCACGGCCTCGAGTGCCACCACCGGCAGTCCCACGACCCCGCCCGACGCGACGCCCACGGACGGCGCCACGGTCACGGCCACCGCCTCGGCCGCCCGCACCGGCAGCGCCCCGGCCAGCGGCCCCGGCTCGGTGCTCGGCAGCGTCGAGTCGGCGCCGGTTCGCGACCAGCTCGCGCTCGCCCTCACCGACAGCGACAACGCCCTCACCGAGATCCTCGCCCGCCAGGCGGCCTACCGCTCGGGCGCCCGCACCGACTTCGCCGCAGTGGGCGCCTGGGTGGTCACCCAGGTCGCGGCGCTCGGGCTCGCCACCGACGGCGTACGTCTCCTCGACGCGAGCGGGCTCTCCCGCGAGAACCGGGTGCGGGCCGACCTGCTCGCCGACGTGCTCGTGCTCGGCTACGACGGCACCCACCCGGTGCTGAGGCGCGCCCTCGATGGGCTCCCCATCGCCGGGCTCACCGGCACGCTCGCCGAGCGGCTCACCGGCTCCGACCACGCCGCAGCCGGCCGCGCCCGTGCCAAGACCGGCACCCTCACCGGCGCGAACGCCCTGGCCGGAAGCGTCGTCGACGACGACGGTCGGCTGTTGGTCTTCGTGGGTATGGTCGCCGGAGCGGGAACCAACGACGCCCGGGCGGCGTTGGACCGACTGGTAGCGACAGTCGCCTCGTGCGGGTGTCGCTGACAGGCCCACGGGCAGCTCGGGGAGTGCGACCACCACGATGGTCGGGCTCGTGCCCGCAGCCGTCCGCCCCTCCAGACACCACGCGCGAAAGACGACAACGTCCCGGCACGAAAGGGCTGGCATGACCGACACGACCCTCCCAGTGGACGCCGGCCGTCCCGACCCGTCGGGAGGTGCGCCGGCCGCCTACGTCGACTACGAGTTCGCGAAGAAGACCGGCCGCGCCATCGTCAACCCCGGCCCGCAGGTCTCCGGCGACGAGGCCGCAGCCATCGTCGCCGATCTGCGCGAGGCCGCCGCGTCGGCGGTCGCCCCCGTCGCCGAGACGAGCGCGATGACCGCGCCCGACGATGCTCCTGCGCCGCTCGTCGTCGACCGGGTGGGCTGGATCAGCGCCAACGTCGACTCCTTCCGAGCCCTGCTCGAGCCGGTCGTCGACAAGCTCAACGCCTCGAAGAAGGGCCAGACGAGCGCTGCCGCTGCGGCAATCGGTGGCAAGGTCACCGGCGCCGAGATGGGTGGGCTGCTCGCCTTCCTCTCCAGCAAGGTGCTGGGGCAGTACGACCTCGCCCCGGGTGGCACTCCGCGGCTGCTGCTCGTCGCGCCCAACATCGTCGCCACCGAGCGCAAGCTGGCGGTCGACCCGACCGACTTCCGGCGCTGGGTCGCGATGCACGAGGAGACCCACCGCGTGCAGTTCACCGCTGTGCCGTGGCTGCGCGAGCATATGGTCGCCAGCACCCAGGCCCTGGCGGTCGACATGGCGCCGACGCCCGACGACCTCAGCAAGCGCTTCGAGCAGCTGACGAAGAACCTCCCCGAGGTGCTCAGCTCGGGCGAGGGGCTCGGGCAGCTCTTCGCGACTCCCGAGCAGAAGGCGAAGATCGCCGACCTGACCGCCGTCATGTCGCTGCTCGAGGGCCACGCCGACGTCGTCATGGACGCCGTCGGGCCCCGCGTCATCCCGAGCGTCCAGGAGATCCGCCGCAAGTTCGACGAGCGCCGCAACAGCTCGGTCGGCGTCGACCGGCTGCTGCGCAAGCTGCTCGGCCTCGAGGCGAAGATGCGGCAGTACCGAGACGGCGCGGTCTTCGTGCGGGCCGTCACCGACCAGGTGGGCCGTGACGGGTTCAACGCGGTGTGGAGCTCGCCCGACACGCTCCCGCGGGCCTCCGAGATCCTCGAGCCGGACGCCTGGGTGCGTCGGGTCCACGGCTGAGCCGGTGAGGAGCCCGCACGACATGCCCGGCCCCGACCCCGCCGTCGCCGCCACCCGTCTCGCCGTGCGCGAGCACCTCTCCGACGTCCCCGAGGGAGGCGTCGTCCTCGTCGCCTGTTCGGGTGGCCCCGACTCCGTCGCGCTCGCGGCCGCCCTCGCCTTCGAGGCGCCGCGTGCCGGCGTGCGCGGTGGCGCCGTCGTCGTCGACCACGGCCTGCAGGAGGGCTCCGACCAGGTCGCCGCAGACGCTGCAGACCTGTGCCGCGAGCTCGGCCTCGACCCCGTCGAGGTGGTGCGCGCCGACCTGCACACGACGGGCGCCGGCCTCGAGGCCGACGCACGCTCGGCGCGCTACGTCGCCATCGAGGGCGTAGCCGACCGCGCCGGCGCGTCCATGGTGCTCATCGGCCACACCCGCGACGACCAGGCCGAGCAGGTGCTGCTGGGTCTCTCACGCGGCTCCGGGGCCCGCTCCCTCAGCGGTATGCCGGTGCGCCGCGACCGTTTCGTGCGCCCCCTCCTCGCCCTGCCGCGCGCGACGACGCTCGCCGCCTGCGCGGCCTACGGCATCGAGCCGTGGACCGACCCCCACAACAGTGACGACTCCTTCCGGCGGGTGCGGGCCCGGCGCCTGCTCGCGACGCTCGAGTCCGACCTCGGACCCGGTTTCGGGGCGGCCCTCGCCCGCAGCGCCGACCTGCTGCGCGAGGACGCCGACTACCTCGAGAGCCTCGCCATCAAGGCCAGGGCCGAGCTGCCCACCGGGCCGGGCGGCAACGGCGTCGACCTCGATGCCCTGTCGGGGCTGCCGCGGGCGATCCGCACCCGCGTGTGGCGGCTGCTCGCGGCCGAGGCGGGCGCCCCGCTCGCCGACGTCAGCGCCGCCCACGTCGAGTCCCTCGACGCGCTCCTGACGTCGTGGCACGGGCAGGGGCCGCTCCACGTGCCCGGCGGCATCGCGGTGTCACGCACGGCGGGGGCCATCGTCTTCAGCCCTCTCCGCGAGTCGGCCATCGCCTGACCGCCACACGGCATACGGCCCCGTGGAGGCTTGTCGCCGCCAGGGCGACGTCAACCCTCCACGGCGTTCCCGCCCCGCCGAGCCGGTGCGGTTGAATGGACCCGCCCGGAACGACCCCGCACCACCCGCACAGAGGAGCCTTCGTGGACCACGAGCACATGGGAGATGACCTGGCCAAGGTCCTGCTCACCGAGGAGCAGATCCAGACCCGCCTCTCCGAGCTCGCCGCCGACATCTGGAAGGACTACGAGGGCAAGGAGTTCCTGCTCGTGGGCGTCCTCAAGGGCGCGGTCGTCGTGATGGCCGACCTCATGCGCGCCCTGCCCGGCACCGCCCCGATGGACTGGATGGCGGTCTCGTCCTACGGCTCCGGCACGAAGTCCTCGGGCGTCGTGCGCATCCTCAAGGACCTCGACACCGACATCAGCGGCCGCCACGTGCTCATCGTCGAGGACATCATCGACTCCGGCCTGACGCTCTCGTGGATCAAGTCCAACCTCGAGTCGCGCAGCCCGGCCTCGGTCGAGATCTGCACGCTGCTGCGCAAGCCCGACGTCGTCAAGGTCGACATCCCGGTCAAGTACGTCGGCTTCGACATCCCCAACGAGTTCGTCGTCGGCTACGGCCTCGACTACGCGGAGAAGTACCGCAACCTGCGCTGCGTCGGCACCCTCGCACCCCACGTCTACGAATGACCTTCTCGATCGTCGCCCGCCAGGGCGAGGCCTACGGAGTCGCGGTCGCCTCGAAGTTCCTCGCGGTCGGCGCGGTGGTCCCCGCCGCGCGCAGCGGCGTCGGGGCCGTCGCCACGCAGTCGTACGCGCGCGTGGCCTACCTCGACGAGCTGCTCGGCCGCCTCGCCACGGGTGAGGCCGCCGACGAGGCGCTCGCCGCCGCGACGGCCCTCGACGACGGGCGCGAGACGCGTCAGCTCGGGGTGGTCGGCACGGGTTCGGCGGCCACCCACACCGGCTCGGAGTGCAACCCCTGGGCGGGCGGCGTCGCACGCGACGAGGGCGACACGGCATACGCCATCCAGGGCAACATCCTGACCGGTCCCGACGTGGTCGAGGAGATGGAGCGGGCCTGGCACGAGAGCGCCGGCGAGCCGTTCGCCCGGCGTCTGCTGGCGGCCCTCGCCGCCGGTGACGCCGCCGGCGGCGACTCGCGGGGACGCCAGAGCGCGGCCCTGTATGCCGTCGAGCCGGGTTCGGGCTACGACGCGTGCGGGGTGCTCGCCGACCTCCGCGTCGACGACCACGCCGACCCCGTGACCGAGCTGGCGCGCCTGCACGCGGACTGGGAGATGTACTTCGGCAAGCCGGAGGACGTCCAGCCACTCGTCGGCGAGCTCGCCGACGAGGTACGCGAGCGGCTGGCCCGTGCCGGGTTCGTGGCGTCCGGGGCCGACGGCGTCGGGAGCGCCCTCGCCGACTGGGCGGGCAACGCGAACTACGAGGCCCGGCTCAGTCCCGACGGCATCGACCGACGCGTGCTCGAGGCGCTACGCGCCGCCACGACCTGAGTCGAGTGCTCCCTTCCCGACGCACACCCGCGTCGGGAACTGGGCACTCGACTGACTTGCCGCGTCGGGAAGTGAGCACTCGAGGTTGGGTGGGGTCGGCGTGCACGGTGCGTGCTCCCCGCGGACGGGTAGGAGAAGGGGTGGCCGGGTTGGCCGTGCCACCCCGCCATGCGGAACACTGGTAGTCCGCCGGACGTTGAGCCCGGTGGAAAGACTCACCGGACGAGCAGGAGGACCGGGGCGCCCCAGCCCCGCACGTACATGGACGCCAAACGCATTCTGCGCACCCCACTGCTGTGGATCCTGGTCCTCATCAGCGCGCTCGTCTTCGGCATGATGTTCTCCGAGTCCGGGCCGCCCCGGATCGACACGTCGGCTGCCATGAAGCAGATCACCGACGGCAACGTCGAGTCGGCCAAGCTGCTCAACAACGAGCGCATGGAGCTGACCCTCAAGACGCCCTACACCTCGCCCGACGGCACGGTGAAGGACGCGAAGTCGGTCTACGCCTTCTACGTCGAGGCCCGCGGCAAGGACGTCGTCGACGCGCTCAACGCCAAGCCGCCGACGAAGGGCGTCGACGACCAGATCGACGAGCCGAGCTGGTTCGGCTCGCTGCTCTTCTCGATCCTGCCGATCATCATCATCCTCGGCCTCTTCTGGTTCCTCATGGGCCAGATGCAGGGCGGTGGCAACCGGGTCATGCAGTTCGGCAAGTCGCGGGCCAAGCTGGCGACCAAGGACACCCCCAAGGTCACCTTCGCCGACGTCGCCGGCTGCGACGAGGCCATCGAGGAGCTGCAGGAGATCAAGGAGTTCCTCCAGGAGCCGGCGAAGTTCCTTGCCGTCGGCGCCAAGATCCCCAAGGGCGTGCTGCTCTACGGCCAGCCGGGCACCGGCAAGACGCTGCTGGCCCGCGCCGTCGCAGGTGAGGCCGGCGTGCCGTTCTACTCGATCTCGGGCTCCGACTTCGTCGAGATGTTCGTCGGTGTCGGTGCGAGCCGCGTGCGCGACCTCTTCGAGCAGGCCAAGGCCAACGCGCCGGCCATCGTCTTCGTCGACGAGATCGACGCCGTCGGCCGCCACCGCGGCGCCGGCATGGGCGGCGGTCACGACGAGCGCGAGCAGACCCTCAACCAGCTGCTCGTCGAGATGGACGGCTTCGACGTCAAGACGAACGTCATCCTCATCGCGGCGACCAACCGCCCCGACATCCTCGACCCGGCGCTGCTGCGTCCCGGCCGCTTCGACCGCCAGATCGCCGTCGACGCGCCCGACATGATCGGCCGCCACCGCATCCTCGAGGTGCATGCCCAGGGCAAGCCCGTCACGGCCGATGTCGACCTGCTGGCTGTCGCCCGCCGCACGCCCGGCTTCACCGGTGCCGACCTCGCGAACGTGCTCAACGAGGCCGCCCTGCTGACGGCCCGCAGCGACAAGAAGGTCATCGACAACGTCGCCCTCGACGAGGCGATCGACCGCGTCATCGCCGGACCGCAGAAGCGCACCCGCATCATGTCGGCCAAGGAGCGCAAGATCACCGCGTACCACGAGGGTGGTCACGCGCTCGTCGCCGCGGCGCTCAACCACACCGACCCGGTGACGAAGGTGACGATCCTGCCGCGCGGCCGGGCCCTCGGCTACACGATGGTCATGCCGATCGACGACAAGTACTCCACGACGCGCAACGAGATCCTCGACCAGCTCGCGTACGCCCTCGGTGGCCGCGTCGCCGAGGAGATCGTCTTCCACGAGCCGACCACCGGTGCCAGCAACGACATCGAGAAGGCCACCGGGATGGCGCGCAAGATGGTCACCGAGTTCGGCATGTCCGAGCGGGTGGGCGCGATCAAGCTGGGCCAGAGCACGGGCGAGGTCTTCCTCGGTCGCGACATGGGGCACCAGCGTGACTACTCCGAGGAGGTCGCGCGCATCGTCGACGAAGAGGTCCGCGCCCTCATCGACGCGGCCCACGACGAGGCGTACGCCGCCCTCAACGCCAACCGCGACCTGCTCGACCACCTCGTCCTCGAGCTGCTCGAGAAGGAGACGCTCAACGTCCACGAGCTCGCCGAGCTCTTCAAGCCGGTCGTGAAGCAGCCGCCCCGCCCGACCTGGCTGTCGTCGCAGACGCGCCAGCTGAGCGACCGCCCGCCGGTGCTCACGCCGGCCGAGATCGCGGCGAGCCAGAACGGTGCCGGCGGCCAGAACGGCCACCTGCCCCCGCCGGTCCCGGCCGACAAGGTCATCGAGGAGCAGATCGACGAGGCCGCCTCGGTCGGTGCGCACCCGCTGGCCGAGGAGCACCCGCCGGAGCAGGTCATCGAGGTGCCCGACGACCAGCCGGTGAACCCGGGCGAGAAGGGCTGAGCGTGGCCATCGACCACGCGCGGGCCGAGGCCGCGGTTCGCGAGCTGCTGCTCGCCATCGGCGAGGATCCCGACCGTGAGGGACTGCGCGACACGCCTGCTCGTGTCGCGCGGTCCTACTCCGAGATCTTCGCCGGCCTCGAGATGACGGCCCAGGACGTCCTCAGCACGACCTTCTCGATCGACCACGAAGAGCTCGTCATCGTGCGCGACATCGAGCTCTACAGCACGTGCGAGCACCACCTGGTGCCCTTCCACGGCGTCGCCCACGTCGGCTACATCCCCGACAAGGACGGCCGGGTCACGGGCCTGTCGAAGCTCGCCCGGCTCGTCGAGGTGTTCGCCCGCCGCCCGCAGGTGCAGGAGCGGCTGACCTCGCAGATCGCCGACGCGCTCGTCGAGCACCTGTCGGTGCGCGGCGTCATCGTCGTCATCCAGGCCGAGCACCTCTGCATGTCGATGCGCGGCATCCGCAAGCCGGGAGCGAGCACGATCACCTCGGCGGTGCGCGGCCAGCTGCGCGACGGGGCCACTCGAGCGGAGGCCATGGCACTCATGCTCGAGGGCAACAAGTGAACGCAGCCGAGGTCAGCGCAGCGCTCCTCGGCGAGCGCGAACGCACCCTCGTCATGGGGGTCGTCAACGTCACCCCCGACTCGTTCTCCGACGGCGGGGAGTGGTTCGAGCAGGACGCCGCCGTCGCGCACGGCCGCGAGGTGCTGGCTGCGGGCGCCGACATCGTCGACGTCGGAGGGGAGTCCACGCGACCGGGTGCCGAGCGCCCCTCCGTCGAGGAGGAGCTGCGCCGCGTCGTGCCCGTCGTCACCGCTCTCGCCGCCGAGGGCGCCGTCATCTCGGTCGACACGATGCGCGCCGCGGTGGCACGCGCGGCCGTCGATGCCGGTGCCACGATCGTCAACGACGTCTCCGGTGGACTGGCCGACCCCGAGATGGTGCCCTGGGTGGCCGCCGACCGGCTGCCCTTCATCGCAATGCACTGGCGGGGCCACAGCACGAGCATGCAGTCGCGGGCCCACTACGACGACGTCGTCGACGACGTGTGCCGCGAGCTCGCCGAGCGCCGAGACGCCCTGCTGCGTGGAGGCATCGAGGCGCACAACCTCGTGCTCGACCCGGGGCTCGGCTTCGCCAAGAACGCCGACCACAACTGGGCCCTCATGGCGGCGCTACCGGCGCTCCAAGACCTGGGTCACCCCGTCCTGCTCGGCGCGTCGCGCAAGACGTTCCTCGGACGCCTCGGCCGCGGCGGCGACGAGGCTCCCCGCCCGGCTGCCGAGCGCGACGTCGAGACGACGGCCACCTCGGTGATGGCGGCGATGGCGGGTCTGTGGTGCGTACGCGTGCACGACGTCGCCTCGACCGTGCGTGCCCTCTCGGTCGTGCAGGCCGCCCTCGACCACGCCCCGGCCGACCCGCCGGACCACCTGGAGGACACCGACTGATGGTCGACCGCATCGTGCTGCAGGGCGTCTCCGCCCGCGGCAACCACGGCGTGCTCGACGTCGAGAAGCGCGACGGCCAGACGTTCGTCGTCGACGTGACGATGGTCATCGACCTCGAGCCGGCCGGGCGCACCGACGCCCTCGCCGCCACCGTCAACTACGCCGACGTCGCCGCCGACGTGGTCGCCCGCATCACCGGGCCCTCCTTCGACCTCATCGAACGGCTCGCCGAGGTCATCGCCGACGACGTGCTGCGCCACGACCTCGTCGACCGGGTCGAGGTCGTCGTGCACAAGCCCGAGGCGCCCGTGGGGCAGCCCTTCACCGACGTCCAGGTGCGCATCGAACGCACCAACGCGGCCCACGTCGTCATCGCGCTCGGCACCAACCTCGGCGACCGCGGCCAGACCCTCGTCGATGCCGTCGCCTCGCTCACCGCGCTGCCGGGCCTCACCGTGACGGCCGTCTCCGACATCGTCGCGACCGACCCGGTCGGCGGCCCCGAGCAGCCGGAGTACCTCAACGCGGTCGTCGTGGCACGCTCGCTGCTGCACCCGCACGACCTGCTGGCCGAGCTGCACCGCATCGAGGCCGACCACGGCCGCACCCGCGAAACCCGTTGGGGTGCAAGGACCCTCGACCTCGACCTGGTCCAGTACGGCCAGCCAGGCGGTCACCGCGAGGTCGTCGACGACGACCCCGAGCTCACCCTTCCGCACCCTCGTGCCCACGAGCGCGCCTTCGTGCTCGTGCCGTGGAACGACGCCGACCCGAGGGCCACGCTGCGCATCGCACCCGGCGCGGACGGCATACGTCGGGTGGCGGACCTCCTGGCCGACCTCGACCGATCGGGTGTGCGCCCCGGTCCCCCCTGGGAGCAGCAGTGAGACCACACTCCGGCGTGCGCGCCACGACCCTCGTGCTCGCGGCCGTCGCCATGACGGTGCTCGTCTGGCTCGTGCTGCGGCTGATGTCGTCCGGCGGCAGCTCCGTGCCCGAGCCGGGCTGGGTCGGGGCGGTTGCCATGCTCTTCCTCGGCGGCGGCCTGCTGGTCGCCGGGTGGCAGGTGCGCAAGGTGCGTGACGGCGCGCCGAACCCCGCGATCACGCCGCTCAGGGCCGCCCGCACGCTCGTGCTCGGGCAGGCCGGGGCGCTCACCGGCTCGGTGCTGGTCGGCTGGTACCTCGCCAACGTGCTCGTGCTGCTGCCCGACGCCGACGTCGAGTCCCAGCGCGGCCGCATCTGGCCGTTCCTGGTGCACGCTGCCGTCGCCGTGCTGCTGGCCGCCGCGGGGATGCTCGTGCAGGCCTGGTGCCGGCTGCGACCACGCGACGACGAGGACGACGACCCCGACCGCGCCTGAGCGCAACGAACCGCCTCCGTCCGGTGTCATCCATGACATGGGACCTCTGGGGGCACGTGCAGGGACGACCGGGCGCACCCGTCGGTGGGCCGTCACGCTGGCGCTCGGCGCGGGCCTGCTCGCCGGCTGTGGGTCCGCAGTGGCGCCGGGTAGCCCGGGCGGCTCTGGCGGCCCGGGTGGCTCAGACGCCGTGACGAGCGTCCCGGTGCGGGACGGCCTGGGCACGGCCCCGGCGCCCCCGGGCACGGCGTTCGTGCCGGTCCGCCCCCCGTCGGCGGAGTTCGCCGAGCGTGCGAGGGTCGTCGCCGAGGCGGTGCGTCGCGCCGGGCTGCCCGTGCCCCCGACCGGACCCGTGCTCCTCTCGAGCTGGGCCCTGGACGAGGGCTTCGAGACGAGCGAGCAGAAGATCGCCTGGATGTACGGCCACGTCACCTTCGCTCCCGGCGTCGACCGGGCTGCGGCGGGCAGCGGGACCGTGCGGCTCCCTGACGGCGGCAGCCGTCCCGTCGACCTCGTCGCCGTGCGCCCTGCCCTCGACCGCGCCCTCGACGGCGCGCTCGCCGGCCCGAAGCCCTGTGACGGCGTCCCGGCCGACTCGTGCCGGCTCGTCGTGTCCAGGGCGGTGCTCGCCGAGGCGAAGGTGCGCACCACCCAGGGCGACGCGACGGTCCCCGTCTGGCGGTTGACCATCCAGGGCCTCCCGCACACCATCTCGGTCATCGCGGTCGCGGACGGGGTGTTCACCCGCCCGCAGCCGCAGGACCCGCTGCCGGGCCTGCCGAGCCCGCCGGACGGGGTGCGGGGCATGGACTCGCTGAGGCGCGTCGACGGCGCGACGATCGAGGTCGGCATTGCCGGGGGCGGCTGCGACGAGGGCCTCGTCGCGCACGTCGTCGAGCTGGACGACATGGTGGTCGTCGGCGGCACCACACCCCCGCTGCCCAAGGGCACGGCGTGCACGGCCGACTACGCGTCGCTCCCGGCCCGCGTGCAGCTGGCGAAGCCGTTGGGCTCGCGGCCCGTCATCGACGTCGTGTCCGGTCGGCCCAGGGTGGCCGGCGTGCCCGCCTTCTGACGACGCCCCTCAGGTGGTGCCGGTGACGGTGGCCGTCGACGAGGGCACGGGCTCGGTGGTCGAGGTGGGCGGCTGGGGCGGGCCGTCGGGCGTCGTCGTGCGGGTCGGCCAGGGGGGCGGCACCGTGTCGACGGTGTCCTCGTCCGAGCAGGCCGCGGCGAGCGTGACGGAGGCGGTGATGACCGTGACGGCTGCGGCACGTAGGACGGTCGCGCGGGTGACCCGGCGCGACGGCATACGCGAGGGGAAGGGGTCCGGCACGACGCCCCTCACTTGTCCACGTCGCCGACGACGAAGAACATCGAGCCGAGGATCGCGACCATGTCGGCGATGAGCTGGCCGGGCAGCATCTCCGAGAGCACGCTGACGTTGTTGAACGACGCGGAGCGCAGCTTGAGCCGCCACGGCGTCTTCTCGCCGCGCGAGACGAGGTAGTAGCCGTTGAAGCCGAGGGGGTTCTCGGTGGCGCAGTAGATCTGGCCCTCGGGGACCTTGAGCACCTTGGGCAGCTTGACGTTGATCGGTCCCTGCGGCAGCTGGACGAGCCGGTCGAGGCAGGCCTGCGCGAGGTCGAGCGAGACGTGCACCTGCTCGAGCAGCACCTCGAGGCGCGCGAGGCAGTCGCCGGCGGAGCGGGTGACGACGCGCCCCGGACCCTTGTCGCCGAAGAGCTCGCCGTAGGCGAGGTAGGGCGCGTCGCGGCGCAGGTCGACGTCGAGGCCGCTCGCCCGCGCGATCGGGCCCGAGACGCCGTACGCCCGGACGGTCTCGAGCGGGAGCACCCCGACGCCGCGGGTGCGAGCCTCGAGGATCTCGTTGCCGACGATGAGGCGCTCGAGCGAGGGAAGCCGCTTGCGCACGTTGGCGATCGCCTTGTCGACCCGGCCCATCCAGCCGGCCGGCAGGTCCTCCTTCAGGCCGCCGACGCGGTTGAACATGTAGTGCATGCGGCCGCCCGAGACCTCCTCCATCACGGCCTGGAGCTCCTCGCGCTCGCGGAACGCGTGGAAGACCGGCGTGATCGCGCCGAGCTCGAGCGGGTAGCTGCCGAGGAACATCAGGTGGTTGAGCACGCGGTTGAGCTCGGCGAGCGCGGTGCGCGCCCAGACGGCTCGCTCGGGCACCTCCATGCCGAGCATCTGCTCGACGCCGAGCACGACGCCGAGCTCGTTGCTGAAGGCGCTGAGCCAGTCGTGCCGGTTGGCGAGCACGATGATCTGGCGGTAGTCGCGCACCTCGAAGAGCTTCTCGGCGCCGCGGTGCATGTAGCCGATGACCGGCTCGGCGCTGACGATGCGCTCGCCGTCGACGACGATGCGCAGGCGCAGCACGCCGTGCGTGGCCGGGTGCTGCGGGCCGATGTTGAGCACCATGTCGGCGGTCGCGAGCCCGCCCGCGCCGACACCGACCGTCAGGGCACGCTCGCGCGAGGACGCCGTCGGCGTCGTCGGGGTCGCCGGCGTCGTCGTCTCGCTCACGGAGTCGACCCTACGTGGCTCATGCGCCCGAGTATGCCGTGAGCCCCGTTCCGCACGTCACCCGGCGTAGCGTCGGTGCGGCGACCGCACCCGCCTCGAGGAGACGACATGAGCGAGCTGAGCGGGGTCAGGCCGGTCAGGGGCGGCGGTCCGCTTCGCGGCTGCGGAGCACGAGGTAGCCGGCGAGCCCGAGCAGCAGGACCGTCGACACGACCGTGAGCAGGATCGGCACGAGCAGCGAGCCGCGGGCGGCCGCCTGCTCCTCGGTGTCGACCGGGCGCACGTGCACGGTGGCGGGGGCGGTCGCCGTGGACCCGTCGAGCCCGACCGTCGCGTGGAACGAGAACGTGCCGCTCACCGGGTGCCCGTCTCCCGAGGTGACGCGGTAGGTCACCGTGTAGTCGCCGCCGGGTGCGTCGGGCGCGACGGCCTGTGTGACGTCCCGCCCGGTGACCGTCGGGGCGCCCGACGAGACCGCGCCGGAGGGCCCGGTGACGACCACCTGGGCGCCGATCGCGAGGGGGTCCTCGGAGAACGTGAGCACCACCGAGGCAGGCATCGTCGAGACCGTCGTGCCGTCGGCGGGGTTCGTCCGCTCGAGCACGTCGTGCGCCAGGGCGGTGGTGGGCACCGCGACGAGGAGTCCGAGGGCGAGCAGCGCGGAGGCGAGACGACGCATGCGGTCAGGGTACGTCGGGCCCGTTCACGCGCTTGAGCGCCCACCAGAAGTCCCCGAACCCACCGCGCCGGGCGAGCTCGGCCTCGGCGCCTGCGCGCTCCAGGGCGCGGAGGTAGCCGAGCGGGTCGGTGCCGGCGAGGGCGTGGTCGGGCCGGGCGCCGGTGAGGCCCAGTGAACGCAGCAGGTCGCGCTGCCGGTGCAGCTCGTCGGCGTCGAGCGTGTCCATCGCGACGTGGGCCGTGAGGTCGCACGAGCCGTCGGGCACGCGGTGGGTCAGCCCGCCCCTCGCGTATGCCGTCAGCGTCCCCTCGTGCGGCCGCTCGGTCGCGGTGTGGCCGTAGTCCACGGCCACGAGAGTGCCCGAGGTGACCCGGGCGACGAGGTCGGCCCACGCCCGGTCGCGGGACCGTCCCACCTCGACCCGGTCGCCCGGTGCGGCGTCGGGCCAGTGGTCCCGGGCCCACCGCGCGTCGGCGTCGGTCAGCGGGCCGCCGGGTGACTCGTCGCCGGTCGTGGGGTGGACGAGGACCTCGCGCAGCACGCCGCTCGCGTCCACCTCGGCCACGGTGCACGGCACGACGTCGAGCCACTCGTGGGCGACGACGAGCGCATCCTCCAGCCCGTGGACCTCGGCAGGCAGGTCGGCGCCTCCGGGGGACCTCAGCCACTCGACGCGGGGGTCGAGGCCGTCCGGGCGGTCCACGACGTCGACGGCGACGACGCGCACGCCGTCGCCCTCCACTCGCGCGCGTCGAGGTGGCTCGTCGCGACCCGGCGCGACGGCATACCCCGGCTCGGCGGCCTCGGCGAAGGCGGCGACGAGGTGCGTCGCCAGCTCGCCCCGGCCGGCGCCGACGTCGACGACGACCGACGGCAGCGGGTCGCCGTGGCGCGCCTGCCAGAGGCGCAGGAGAACCTCGGCCAGCACGCGCCCGGTCGGACCGTGCGCTGCCGTCGTGAAGTGCGCCGCCGGCCCACCGCGCGCGACGTAGAAACCGCGCCCGGCGGCATACAGGGCGTCGTGCCACGCGTCGTGCCACGGAACGGGATCCACGCCTCCGGACTGTAGGCGATAGCGTGCCGTGGGTGAGCACCCCGCACGACCGCCCCGCGCGCTTCGACGTCGGCATCGTCGGGGCAGGGCGCGTCGGCGCAGTGCTCGGCGCGGCGCTCGTGCGGGCCGGCCACGTCGTCACGGGCGTCTCGGCAGTCAGCGAGGCCAGTCTCGAGCGGGCCGCCACCCTGTTGCCGGGCGTGCCGGTGAAGCCCATCCCCGAGGTCGTGTCGGGCGCACACCTCGTCGTGCTCGCGGTTCCCGACGACGCCCTCGAGCCGCTCGTCGCCGGACTCAGCTCGACAGGCACCTTCACCCCCGGCCAGCTCGTCATGCACACGTCCGGCGCACACGGCATCTCCGTCTTCGAGGCGGCCGCACCGAGCGACATCATCCCGCTCGCCCTCCACCCGGCCATGACGTTCACCGGCACGGCCCTGGACCTCGAGCGGCTCGGCGGCTGCTGCTTCGGCGTCACCACCGTCGACCTCGCGCGGCCGGTCGGCGAGGCGCTCGTGATCGAGATGGGCGGCGAGCCCGTGTGGGTCGCCGAGGACGACCGCGTCACCTACCACGCGGCCCTCGCCCACGGCGCCAACCACCTCGTCACCCTCGTGGCCCAGGCGATGCAGCTGCTCGGCGAGACCGGCATCGAGGACCCGGCCCGCCTGCTCGAGCCGCTCCTCACGGCGGCGCTCGCCAACACCCTGCAGCGGGGTGACGCAGCCCTCACCGGTCCGGTGGCGCGCGGCGATGCCGGTACCGTTGCCGGGCACGTCGCGATGCTGCGCAAGGTCGCACCGGACATCCACCCGACCTACCTCGCGCTGGCCCGGGCGACGGCACAGCGGGCCCTGCTCAGCGGGCGCCTTCGTGCGTCCGCCGCCGGCCCGCTGCTCGAGCTGCTGGCGCACGAGGAGGAGCAACCGTGACACGACCTGCGGCACCCACCGCACCCACCGCACTCTCGACACCCGTGGTGGCCCGGACCCGCGACGAGCTGCGCGAGGCCCGCGCGGCGCTCGACGACGGCGACGTCGCCGTCGTCATGACGATGGGGGCGCTCCACGAGGGGCACGCGACGCTCATCCACACGGCCCGCGAGAAGCACGCGCACGTCGTCGTGACGATCTTCCTCAACCCGCTCCAGTTCGGGCCCAAGGAGGACCTCTCGCGCTACCCGCGCACCTTCGACGCCGACCTCGAGATCTGCACCGCCGCGGGTGTCGACCTCGTCTTCGCCCCGACGCCCGACGTCATCTACCCCGACGGCGACCCCGGCGTGCGCGTCTCGGCCGGCCCGCTCGGCGACGTGCTCGAGGGCCAGGCCCGGCCGGGCCACTTCGACGGGATGCTCACCGTGGTCGGCAAGCTCATGCACCTCACGCGGTGCAACGCGGCCTACTTCGGGCAGAAGGACGCCCAGCAGCTGCTCCTCATCCGGCGAATGTGCCGCGACCTCGACTTCCCGGTGCAGGTCGTGTCGGTGCCGACCGTCCGTGAGCCCGACGGCCTGGCGATGTCGAGCCGCAACACCTACCTCACGCAGTCCGACCGCGAGACGGCGCTGTGCCTGTCGGCGGCCCTGCGGGCGGGTGCCGCGGCCGCGGCCGAGGGGCCGTCGGCCGTGCGCCGGGCGGCCCGGGCGGTGCTGGTGCGCGAGCCGCTCGCCCTCATCGACTACCTCGTGCTCGTGCACCCCGACACCCTCGAGGACGTGCCCGAGTGGTACCGGGGCGAGGCGCTCCTCGCCGTGGCGGGCCGCGTCGGCACGACCCGCCTCATCGACAACCTGCCCGTGCTCGTCGGCCCCGACGGTGGGGCGCTCGAGACCTTCACGCAGACCTGAGTTCTTCACACCCGCAACGTCTTTCACCCTCCAAGGAAGTCCAGACCGTGCAGCGCTTCATGCTCCACTCGAAGATCCACCGAGCCAAGGTGACCCAGGCCGACCTGCACTACGTCGGGTCGCTCACCATCGACCGCGACCTGCTCGACGCGGCCGACCTGTGGCCGGGTCAGCAGGTCGACGTCGTCGACGTCGACAACGGCAACCGGCTCACGACGTACGCCATCGAGGGCGAGCGAGGCTCGGGCATCGTCTGCATCAACGGCGCTGCGGCGCGGCTCATCTCGCCCGGTGACACCGTCATCATCATCGCGTACGCCGCCATGGACGACGCCGAGGCGCGTACCTTCGAGCCGCAGGTCGTCTTCGTCGACGACCACAACCGCGTCGTCGAGGTGGGGCACGATGCGGGGGACGTCCCCGACGGCTTCGGCCTCCTGACGTCCGCCGTCACCGAGCGCCACCACGACTACCAGGACTGAGAGGCCACCGTATGCCGCAGAGCGGGCTCCCCGACGTGACCGTGTCGCGGCGGCTGCGTGCGCCCGCGCCCGGCTGGACGACCACCGCCGACGTCATCGTCGTCGGCTCCGGCATCGCCGGCCTCACCACGGCGCTGCGCCTGCGGCGCCGTGTCGACCGCGTGCTGCTCGTCACGAAGACGGTGCTCGACGAGGGTTCGACCGCGTGGGCGCAGGGCGGCATCGCGGCCGTCATGTCACCCGAGGACAGCGCTGCGGAGCACGTGCACGACACCCTCGTCGCCGGCGTCGGGCTCTGTGACGTCGAGGCCGTCGAGGCCCTCGTCACCGAGGGCACCGACGCCGTGTGGGACCTCATCGCCCTCGGCGCCGACTTCGACCGCGGCGACAGCGGCGGGCTCTCGCTGACCCGCGAGGGCGGCCACCACCGCGACCGCATCCTGCACGCGGGCGGCGACGCGACGGGCCGCGAGATCAGCCGGGCCCTCATCGCCGCGCTCGACCGCGTGCGTGACGACCCCGGCATCGAGGTCATCGAGCACGCCCTCGTCGTCGACCTGCTCACCGATGCCGAGGAGCGCGTCTGCGGCGTCACGCTGCACGTCATCGGAGAGGGCCAGGTCGACGGTGTCGGCGCGGCCCACGCGCGGGCCGTCGTGCTCGCGACCGGTGGCCTCGGGCAGATCTACGCCTCGACCACGAACCCGTCCGTCGCGACCGGCGACGGCATGGCCGCGGCCCTGCGCGCCGGCGCCGTGCTCGCCGACCTCGAGTTCGTCCAGTTCCACCCGACGGTGCTCTGGCTCGGCGAGGGCTCGCGCGGCCAGCAGCCGCTCATCTCCGAGGCCGTCCGCGGCGAGGGCGCCTTCCTCGTCGACGAGGCGGGGGAGCGGTTCATGCAGGGGCAGCACCCGCTCGCCGACCTCGCCCCGCGCGACGTCGTGGCCAGGGCGATCATCGCCCGCATGCGCGAGACGGGCACCGACCACGTCTACCTCGACTGCCGCCACCTCGGCGCCGAGTTCCTCGAGCAGCGCTTCCCGTCGATCGTGCAGCGCTGCCGCGAGCTCGGCTTCGACCCGGCCACCCAGCTGCTCCCCGTCGCGCCCGCCCAGCACTACGCGTCCGGCGGCGTGCGCACCGACCTGCGCGGCCGCACCTCCGTCGAGGGCCTGTACGCGTGCGGCGAGACGTCGTGCACCGGCGTCCACGGCGCCAACCGCCTCGCCTCCAACTCGCTCCTCGAGGGCCTCGTCTTCGCCCGTCGCATCGCCGACGACCTCACGGCCCGGCTCGGCGCCGGCGAGCTGCCCGAGACCACGCCCGTCGAGCCTGCCGGTGAGCCCGAGCTGATCCGCGGCAAGCGCCGCATCGACGTCCAGCGCGCCATGACCGCCGGGTCGGGCACGGTGCGCTCCGCGTCGTCGCTGGCCAGCACGCAGGCGACGCTCGCCGAGCTCGCCAGCCGTGCCGTCACCGACGACGCCGAGAAGCAGGGTGGCCCCAAGAGCTGGGAGACCACCAACCTGCTGCACCTCGGCCGGGCGCTCACGTATGCCGCCGCGCTGCGTGAGGAGACCCGCGGCGGTCACGTGCGCGAGGACTTCCCGGCCCGCGACGACGAGCACTTCCTGCACCACGTGCACCTGCGTCGCGCGGCCTCGGGAACGGTCGAGGCGCGGGTGGTGCCGGTGCCGCAGTCCAACCTCGACGGCCTGGACCTCGACAACACGGCTGCCGCAGAAACCGCTGTGGCACAGGACGACTCACGGATGGAGGGACGCCGGTGACCGCCGACGGCCTGAGTGGCTTCCCGCTCGACTGGGCTCGCGAGCTCGTCACCGTCGCCTTGCGCGAGGACCTCGGTCCCGACGGTCTCGACGTGACGACCCTCGCGACGATCCCCGCCGACCAGGTGCGCACGGCCGAGATCGTGGCGCGCGCGCCCGGCGTCGTGGCCGGGGTGCCGGTGATCGGGCTCGTGCTCGCCGCCGTCGCCGAGAAGGTCGGGGGAGAGGTGCCCTCGGTCGAGGTGGTCAACGACGACGGTGCGCGGCTCGAGCGCGGTGACGTCATCGCGCGACTCACCGGCCCCACCCAGGTCGTCCTGGTGGCCGAGCGCACCATCCTCAACATCCTCAGCCGGCTCTCGGGCGTCGCCACCCACACACGCCGGTGGGCCGACGCGCTCGAGGGCACGTCGACCATGGTCCTCGACACCCGCAAGACGACGCCCGGCATGCGCTGGCTGGAGAAGTACGCCGTCCGCTGTGGCGGCGGCACCAACAAGCGCATGGGGCTCTTCGACGTCGCCATGATCAAGGACAACCACAAGCTGGCCGCGGGCTCCGTCGCCGCGGCGTACGCCCTGGTGCGCGAGCGCTTCCCGGACGTGGACGTGCAGGTCGAGGTCACGACGCCCGCCGAGGCGCGGGAGGCCTACGACGCCGGCGCGCGCTTCATCATGTGCGACAACATGTCGGTCGACGTGCTCGGCGAGACGGTGCGGCTGCTGCGGGCGGCGGGTGAGCCGGTCGAGATCGAGGCGACGGGCGGCCTCACGCTCGAGGTCGTGAGGGAGTACGCCGGCACCGGCGTCGACTTCGTGTCCGTCGGTGGCCTGACGCACAGCTCACCCATCGTCGACATCGCCCTCGACCTCACCGACTGACCCGTCGAGAGGCCGAAGTTCGCGGTCCCTGCGCCGTCGAGAGGCCACGCGCGGCCTCCTCGACCCGTGGCCTGGCCTCGTCGCAGGCGTACCCTGCGACGAAGGAGGGTGTCGTGGGCGTCGTCGACGAGCTGGTCCGCGCGAGATCCGAGTTCGAGCGCGGGGAGTGGGCTGCGGCCCTCGAGCGCTGGTCGGCGCTCGAACCCGAGGGGCTGACAGCAGCCGACCTCGAGTCGGCGGGGGAGGCGGCCCAGCTGCTCGGCCGTCCGGACGAAGCCCTCGACCGCTACCGTCGCGCCTTCGACAAGCGGGTCGCGGCCAACGAGCCCGAACGGGCGGCTCGCTGCGCCTTCCACCTGTCGATGGTGCCGCGCCTCACGAGCGACCATGCAACCGCCTCCGGCTGGCTCGCTCGCGGTGAGCGCATCGTGGCGGACCTGCCAGACGGCAGCCTCGAGGCCGGCTACCTGAGCTTCTCGCGGATGTTCGTGCACCTCGGCCGGGGTGACTTCGCGGCCGCCCTCGAGTGCGCCGAGCAGGCGACCGACGCGGCACGCCGGCACGGCGACCAGGGTCTCGTCGCGGCGGGCCTCTGCGCCCAGGGCCGGATGGCGATCTACGGCGGACGGATCGCCGACGGACTCTCGCTCCTCGACGAGTCGATGCTCGAGACGGCCGGCCAGACCCTCGAGCCGATCCTGCTCGGCAACGTCTACTGCACCGCCATCGAGGGTTGTCAGGAGGTCTCGGACCTGCGCCGCGTCGAGGAGTGGACGCACGTGCTGGAGCGCTGGTGCGCGCGGCATCCCGGCCTCGTCACCTTCACCGGACAGTGCGCCCTGCACCGCGGCCAGGTCATGGTGGCACGCGGGGCGTGGGACGAAGCGGTCGAGGAGCTCGCGTCGGCCATCGACCGCTACCGCCGTGCCGGCGCCTTCCCCGCCATCGGGCTTGCCGCCACCGAGCTCGGCGACCTGCACCGCCTGCGAGGGGACTGGGTGCACGCCGAGGAGGCGTATGCGACGAGTGCCGAGCAGGGGCATGATCCCCAGCCCGGGTCGGCCCTGCTGTGGCTCGCCCGTGGCTCAGCGGCGGCCGCTGCCGGCGCCGTCCGTCGGCTCCTGGCGGAGACGCGGACCGACGTGGCCCGCGCTCGCATCCTGCCCGGTGTGATCGCGGTGCTGCTCGCGACCGGCGACACGGAGACGGCACGCGCGTGCGCCTCCGAGCTGGACGCGTACGCAAGGTCGTTCGGCTCAGACATCCTTGCTGCGAGGGCTGCGTATGCCGGTGGTCTCGTCGAGCTGTCGGGTGGTGACCCGGCGGGCGCGTTGCCCTACCTGCGCCGGGCGCACCAGGCGTGGGTGCGCCTCGACATGCCCTACGAGGCCGCGTCGGCCCAGGCCGCGACCGGGCGAGCCCTCGTCGCCCTCGGCGACACCGAGACCGGACGGCTCTCGCTCGCCGCGGCCCGCCAGACGTTCCAGACGCTCGGGGCCAAGCCGGACGTCGACGCGGTGGGTCGCGAGCTCGGGCCGGCGCACCGGCCGGCAGGACTGAGCGAGCGCGAGATCGAGGTCCTCCGACTGGTGGCTGCCGGCCGGAGCAACGCGCAGATCGCGGCCGACCTCGTGCTGAGCGACCGCACGGTGGCCCGGCACCTCAGCAACATCTTCGCCAAGCTCGGAGTCGGGAGCCGCACTGCTGCAGCCGCTTTCGCCTTCGAGAACGACCTTCTCTGACGGATGCCGGCTCAGGTCCGCACAGCGGCGTGGGGTGCCGCCGGCGCCGTCGTGCCGGCGCGCTTCATGATCTGGCTCGCGACGTAGGCGGCATCGCGACCCACACCGGGCAGCACCATCGAGGCGAACGCGTACTGGAAGGCGAGGCCGCAGAAGAAGAGGCCTTCGACGTCGCGCGCCACCCCGCGGTACTCGCGCGGCCACCCGTCGTCACCGACGACGGGCAGGTCGATCCAGTCGAACTGGGGCGCGAAGCCGGTCGCCCAGATGACGTTGGCCGCGTCGACGACGGTGCCGTCGTCGAGCGTCGGCAGCCCGCCGGTGACGCCGACGACCCGCCCGAGTTGCCTGTCCACGCCCCGAGCCGCGAGGTCGTCGCGCTTGACGCGGAGCATCGGGCCGCCGTGGTGGCGGATCTCGTTCATCGCCTTGCGGCCCATCGGCGTGCGGCGGGTGAGCACGTGCCGCCAGGCGAAGAGCAGGAAGGGGAAGACGGCGTGGATGGCGGGCGACTCCCATCGCACGGGGATCTGGCCGCAGTCGCGCCCGGCCAGGACGGTCGGCCGGTCCTGGGCCAGCTCGTACGCGATGTCGCACCCGGAGTGCGAGGCGCCGACGACGAGGACGCGGCCGTCTCGCAGCTGGCTCGGCCGGCGGTACTCGCTCGAGTGCAGCTGGAGGATCGACGGGTCGAGGTCGGCGCCGAACGCGGGCACGACCGGTGTGCGGCCGAAGGTGCCGGTGGCGACGACGACGTTGCGACACTGGATGGCGCCGTGGTCGGTGGTCACGGCAAACCCGTCGCCGCCCGGCGCCCTCGTCAGGCGCTCGACGCGTACGCCGAGCCGCACGGGAAGACGGAAGTGGGCGGCATACGACTGGAGGTAGGTGGCGATGTCGTCCTTGCCGGGGAAGGCCTTCGGGTCGCCGGGGAAGGCCAGGCCGGGCAGCGAGTCGTGCCTGGCCGAGGTGTAGAGGCGCAGCGAGTCGTACTGCTGTCGCCAGCCGTCGCCGACGGCCGTGTTGCGCTCGAGCACGACGCACTCGTGCCCGTGGGTGACGAGCTCGCGAGCCGTCGCCAGCCCCGCCTGCCCGGCGCCGATGATGACGGTGTCGATGGTCTCCATGATGTCCCTCCGTGGTGTCCGGACCTGTGGTCGTGGAGCCACGGTAGGAAGGCGGGCCGGTGCGCCGCGTCGGCCGGGATGACCAACTGCGCGCAGTGGCTGATGGGTCGAAATGACCACGCGGGCGTGGCAGCCGCAGGTGGCCTCTCGACTGCGACGGGGCGGCAAAGAGTGGCCACTCGACCGGTGGGGGGCCGCGGACTTCGGCCTTTCGACGGTCAGAACCGGCGGTGCCAGAGGTTGACGGCGTAGTCGACGCCCGTCGCGTCGGGATGCTCGGCGAGGATCAGGTCGGCGTGCTCGGGTGCGAACTCGATGCCGACGACGGCCTCGAAGTCCTTGCGCGAGTCGAAGTCCCACCGGATGTCGAGCCGCTCGCGCTGCCAGCCCTGCCGCTCCCAGAACCGCTCGACGGCACGCGGGTCGTAGGACGGCAGGGCACGCCGGAACCACGTGCCGAACGTCGAGCGGGTCGCGTCGTTGTCGACGACGAACGCCGCCCCGCCCGGCCGCATGACACGGTCGAGCTCGGCGAGGCCCGGCTCCGAACCCGGCCCGAAGAAGTAGGCCCAGCGGGCGTGCGCGACGTCGAACGACGAGTCGGGCACCCCGATCGCGGCGGCGCCCTCCTCGCGCACGGTCACGGACGGCATACCCGAGACACGTTGTGCTGCAAGGGCGGCCAGCGGTGGGTGCGGCTCGACCCCCGTGACGGACCGGGCCGTCGAGGCGAAGTAGGGGAGGTGGAAGCCGGTGCCACAGCCGATGTCGACGACGTCGAGGCCGGCCCAGTCGAGCACCGAGCGCATGGCCGACTCGATGACGTGGTCGCGGTCGACGCCGCGGTTCTCGACCTCGTAGACGTCGGGTGTCTCCCAGATGTTGGGCGACGGGATGATCTCGGGCCGCTCGCCCGTGGAACCGCTCATGCCGACCTCACTTCTCCCGCTGGGCCTCGATGGTGGCCGGGTGCACGAGCAGCGGCAGCAGCTTGCGCACGCCGCGGGCGCGAACCGCCTTGACCTGGGCGAGGTGCGCCTCGGCCCGGATCGCCAGCTCGGCGTACGCGAGTGGCCCCATCAGCTCGGTCAGCTCGGGCGCGTTGGAGCGGTAGACGGGCTCGCGCCCGACGTGCGCCTCGGGGTTGCCCGAGCAGTACCAGTCGAGGTCGTGGCCTCCCGGCCCCCACCCGCGGCGGTCGTACTCGGTGATCGTCACCTCGAGGTAGCTCGAGTCGTCGGGCAGCTCGACCGTGCGGAAGGTGCGCCGGATCGGCAGCTGCCAGCAGACGTCGGGCTTGAGGGTGTGCGGCTCGACACCGGTGAGGACGGCGTGCTGGTGCAGCGCGCAGCCGGCGCCCGCGGGGAAGCCGGGGCGGTTGAGGAAGATGCAGGCGCCGTCGACGACCTTCGTCTTGCGGGCGCCGTCCTCCTTCTCGGTCCAGTCGTCCTTGCTGCCGGTGGCGGTGCCGACCGAGTGGTACTCCCACTCGTCCTCGCCGAGCTCCTCGACCGCCTTGGCGACGCGCTTCCAGTCGTCCTTCTCGGTGAAGTGCGCGCCGAGCGTGCAGCACCCGTCGTCGGGCCGTCCGGCATAGATGCCCTGGCAGCCGCTGCCGAAGATGCACGTCCAGCTGCTCGTCAGCCAGGTGAGGTCGCAGCGGTAGCGCTGGTTCGCGTCGGCGGGGTCGGTGAACTCGACCCAGACGCGCGGGAGGTCGAGAGGTGCTTCAGCCACCGGAACACCTTATGTCGCAGAGGTTCGCGACGCGTGAAAGGCGCCCACGTAATGGAAGCCGCGTACGCTGGTGGTGGCGTCCAGGGCGCCACCGGTGCGCGGGAAGGGGCTCAGCCTCCCTGGTGGCACGACGTATGCGGTCCGACCTCCTTTCGGCCCGACCAGCGCACAGCGGGCACGACGAGAGGAGGCCGTCATGGCCCTGTCCCTGCCCGCCAACCCCGACCTCGAGCGGTTCCGCCGTGATGCGAGACGGCTGCAGCGTGCCGTCCGCCTGGCCGAGCCCGAGGCGCTCGCGCATGCCGCCCGCCACCATCCCGAGGGTGTGCCCTCCGACCCCACCACCTTCGCCCTCGCGGACGCGCAGCTCGTCGTGGCGCGGGCGTACGGCCTGCCGAGCTGGCCGCGACTCCGCGCCTACCTTCGGGCGGCCGCACCGCTGACCCGTGACCCGGCGGCCCTCGACCCGTCTGCCACCGACGGCGCGAAGTCTCCCACCGCGCACCCGGAGGAGGGGTCCGCGTCTGCCGTGCTGGCGCTCGCGTGCCTGACGTACACCGAGCGGGACGAGCCCGCGAGGTGGGCGCGGGCGGCACAGCTGCTCGCGAAGGAGCCGCACCTCGTCGACCGGAGCATCTTCGTCGCCGCGGTGGCGGGCGACGCGGAGGCAGTGGCCCGTCACCTCGCCGCGGACCCGTCGGCGGCGAGCCGGGAGGGCGGGCCCTTCCGCTGGGCCCCGTTGCTCCACGTCGTCTACTCCCGGATGCCGCAGCGCGACCCGGTCGAGACAGCGCGTCTGCTGCTCGACGCCGGTGCCGACCCGGACGCGGGCTACCTGTGGCAGGGGCTGCCGACCCCCTTCACGGCCCTGACCGGCGTCTTCGGCGAGGGCGAGCAGGGTCCGGCGCGACAGCCCCGGCACCCGCAGTGGCGGCCTCTGGCGCAGCTGCTGCTGGCGCGTGGCGCCGACCCGAACGACCGGCAGGCCCTCTACAACCGCATGTTCAACCGGGACGACAGCCACCTCGAGCTGCTCCTCGCCCACGGGCTCGGGCGGCCGGCGTCGGAGGTGTGGGCCCGGCGCACCGGCGAGTCTGCCGAGACCGTCGACGAGATGGTCGCGCGGCAGGTCCACTGGGCACGGTGGCACGGCTTTCACCAGCGGCTCGCCCTCCTGGCCGCGCACTGCCTCCTGCCCGACCAGGTGGTGGACACCGGAGGGCACGTCGAGCGGGTGGCAGGCGACGCGGCAGGCGACGCGGTCGCCGAGGCGGCCGCCGACGTCCACCTGGCCGCATCGCCCGAGGCCGTGCGCGCTGCCGTGGCTGCCGGTGCCGACCTCGACGCCCGGCGCGACGGGCGCACGGCCCTGCACCAGGCCGCCTACATGGACGACGTCGAGCTCGTGCAGGCGCTCCTCGATGCCGGCGCCGACCCGGAGGCGCGCGACGACAGCCATGGCACCCGGCCGCTCGAGTGGGCACGCTGGGCGCGCGCGGCGTCGGCCGAGGCCCTGCTGCGACGCGCGACGAGAACCGACGCCGGCCTCGATGGCTGAGGACCGCCCGGGCCGGTGCTCTCCCACCGGCCCGGGCGGCGCACGTGGCTCAGTGCGACGTGGCGGTGCCCTCGCGGTGATGCATGCGGGTCACCTGGAGGTCGGCGGCGCCGACGAGGAACGTGACGGCGCCGACGATCCACGCGGTCCACGCCATCGGGCGGGTGTCGCTGAACCCCATGACCCACGGCGCGACGATGAACGCCACGCCGATGAGGGCGGTGAGCCCCTCGAGGGGGAGGATGTCGGGACGCACCAGCTCGGCGACCGCCGCGACCGCCGCGATGGCGCCGAGGATGATCATCGTCGTGGTGGCCCGGGTGGTGGTTGTCGTCCAGATGGGTGACAACGCTGCATAGATGCCGGCAATGAGTGGCAGGGCATCCTGCGGATGCGTCCATCGCTTCATGGTCGCATCGACCCTCTTTCGTGCGGGTCCGTCGATCCTTGTTGGCGGACCGGACACCTCGATTGTCGGACGCCGTGAACGGCGGGTCAACGGGTGCGAGGCGCACGCGCCGACGGGCAGGAGCGGCATACGGTGTCCCCATGACGACGCCCGATGCGGTGAAGGCGCGGGGGAGGCGGCCGGGCGGCGAGGACACCCGTTCGGCGATCATCCATGCGGCACGAAAGTCCTTTGCTGCCAAGGGGTATGACAAGACGAGCCTGCGCGGCATCGCCCGTGAGGCCGGTGTCGACCCGGCCCTCGTGCACCACTACTTCGACGGCAAGGCGGCGCTCTTCGCCGAGACCCTCGACGTTCCTGTCAACCCGGCCGAGCTCATCGACCGCATCACGGCGGGCGACGTCGACCGGCTGGGCTGGCGCATCGTCGAGACGTTCCTCGGCGTGTGGGAGCCGCCCGAGCGGCGGGACGCGCTGGTCGCGCTCGTGCGCTCGAGCATGTCGAGCGAGGAGGCGGCCCGGATGCTGCGCGAGTTCCTCGGGCGTGAGGTGTTCGGGCGCATCGCCGCGTCGACCGGGGCGCCCGACCCGATGCTGCGCGGCGCGCTCGCGGCCTCGCAGATGATCGGACTGGTCGTCGCGCGCTACGTCATCAAGGTGCCGGCCCTGGCCGAGGCCACCCGCGAGCAGCTGGTCGAGCGCATCGGTCCCGTCCTGCAGCAGCATCTCGTGGACAGGATCGCCCGACCGGAGTAGATTTCATCACATGATGAATAACAGTGGACCGGCAGTGGCCGTGAGCGGTCTGCAGGTCGTCCGCGGCAAGCGGCGCGTCATCCCCAAGCTGGACCTCGTGATCCCGTCCGGCCAGGTCGTCGGGTTGCTGGGCCCCTCCGGTTCGGGCAAGTCCACGCTCATGCGGTGCATCGTCGGCGTCCAGATCATCGAGGCCGGCAGCGTCACCGTGCTCGGCCACCCCGCCGGATCTCCCGTCCTGCGAGACGAGGTCGGCTACGTCACCCAGAGCCCCAGCGTGTACGCCGACCTCACCGTCCGCGACAACGTGGCCTACTTCGGCCGCGCCGTCGGTCTGCGCGGCCAGGACCTGCGCGACGCCGTCGACCGCACGCTCGCCGAGGTCGACCTCGTGTCGCACGCCGACCAGCTCGTGCAGGACCTCTCCGGGGGCCAGGAGTCGCGGGTCTCTCTCGCCGCCGCACTCGTCGGTCGCCCGACGCTCCTCGTCCTCGACGAGCCGACCGTCGGGCTCGACCCCGTGCTGCGCCGCGACCTGTGGGCCCTCTTCCGCCGCCTCGCCGAGCGCGGGCACTCCCTCGTCGTCTCGAGCCACGTCATGGACGAGGCCACCCGCTGCGACCGGCTCGTGCTGCTCCGCGAGGGTGAGGTGCTCGCCGACCTCACCCCGGACGAGCTGCTCGCCCGCACCGGTGCGCCCGACGCCGACGCCGCCTTCCTCGCCCTCATCGACGCCGAGGCCGCCCGCGCCGCTGCCTCCCCGGCCCCCTCCGACAGGAGCGCATCGTGAACGCCGGTCTCGCCACCGCCACCTCCGGACGCGTGCTGCGCCAGGTCCGCACCGACCACCGCACCATCGCGCTCATCATCGTCGTGCCGTGCGTCCTGCTCGGGCTGCTCGCCTGGATCTACGACGGCACGCCGGTCTTCGACGCCATCGGCCCGGCCCTGCTCGGCGTCTTCCCGATGATCGTCATGTTCATCGTCACCTCGGTCGCCACCCTGCGCGAGCGCCAGTCGGGCACCCTCGAGCGGCTGCTCACGACCCCCATGGGCAAGGGCGACTTCATGCTCGGGTATGCCGCCGCGTTCGGTGCGCTGGCCGTCGTGCAGGCTCTTGTGGCAACGGGATTCGCCGTCTGGGTGTGCGACCTCGACGTCGCGGGCCCGCTCTGGCTGCTCATCGTCGTGGCCGTCTTCGACGCCGTGCTCGGCACCGCTCTGGGCCTGCTCGCCAGCGGCTTCGCCCGCACCGAGTTCCAGGCCGTGCAGTTCATGCCGGCCTTCGTGCTGCCGCAGTTCCTGCTCTGCGGGCTGCTCATCGCGCGCGACCAGCTGCCCACCGTGCTCGAGTGGGTCTCCGACGTGCTGCCGCTGTCGTACGCCGTGGACGCCATGAAGGAGATCGCCCGCAACCCCGACCCGGTCACCACGGTGCTCACCGACCTCGGCATCATCGCGGCCTTCATCGCGGGAGCCCTCGCGCTCGGCTCGCTCACCCTCAGTCGCCGCTCCGCCTGACGGCATACGCCCCCGCCTTCACCCCACTTCACCCCGCCGAACGCGGCGTTGGAGCCGGGGGAGGCGCGGGCGCGCGGGCGATAGGGTCAGGGCATGCGCCTTGGCGTCATCGACATCGGGTCCAACACGGTCCACCTCCTCGTCGTCGACGCACACCCCGGCGCCCAGCCGCTGCCGGCGTTCTCGCACAAGACCGAGCTGCGCCTCGCCGAGAGCCTCGACCGCGACGGCCGCGTCGGCGAGGCCACGGCCGACCGCCTCGTCGCGTTCGTGCGCGAGTGCCTCGTCGTCGCCGAGGACCAGGGCGTCAGCGACCTGTTCGCCTTCGCGACGTCGGCCCTGCGCGAGTCGCCCAACGGCGACGCCGTCATCGACCGGGTGCGCCGCGAGACCGGGGTCGAGCTCGAGGCGCTCAGCGGCACCGACGAAGCGCGCATGACGTTCCTCGCGGTGCGCCGCTGGTTCGGCTGGTCGAGCGGGCGCCTGCTCGTCGTCGACATCGGGGGCGGCTCGCTCGAGCTCGCCGGCGGTCTCGACGAGGAGCCCGACGTCGCCTTCAGCCTGCCCCTGGGCGCCGGCCGCCTGACCCGTGAGCGGCTGCCCGGAGACCCGCCGACCGAGTCCGACGCGCGTGACCTGCGCGCCCACGTGCGCGCCACTCTCGCCGAGCACGTACGCCCCCTGCTGGCCTCCGGTGCACCTGACCGGGCGGTCGGGACGTCGAAGACCATGCGCTCGCTCGCGCGCATCGCCGGCGCGGCCCCGCGCGACGACGGTCCGTTCGTGCCGCGCACCCTGTCGCGGGGCGACCTTCGCGGGATCGTGCAACGGCTCGCGACGCTCGACTCGTCGGCCCGCGCGCAGCTGCCGGGTGTCTCCGAGGGGCGCGCGCTCCAGCTGTATGCCGGTGCGCTCGTCGCCGAGGCCGCGCTCGACCTGCTCCAGGTCGAGCGTCTCGACATCTGCCCCTGGGCGCTGCGCGAGGGGCTCATCCTCCGGAGGCTCGACCACCTGGTCTCCTGACGCCGGCGGTGACCACCTCGCGCCTGCCGATGCGCCGTGCCGGACAATGGCCGCATGACGATCCGGGTCGGCCTGTCGACCGCCTCGCTCTACCCCGACAACGCGGCGACCGCCTTCGCGACCGCCGCGCGGCTCGGCTACGACGCGATCGAGGTCATGGTCTGGACCGACCCGGTCACCCAGGAGGCCGGGGCCCTGCGCTCCCTGTCCGAGCTGCACGGGCTGCCGATCGCGTCGGTCCACGCGCCCACCCTGCTGCTCACCCAGCGCGTCTGGGGCACCGACCCGTGGGGCAAGGTCGACCGGTCGATCGAGCTCGCGCTCGAGGTGGGGGCGAGCACGGTCGTGCTGCACCCGCCGTTCCGCTGGCAGAGGGAGTATGCCGCCGGGTTCGTCGACGGCATCGCGCTGCGCGAGCACGACCACGGCATCCGGCTGGCCGTCGAGAACATGTACCCGTGGCGGACGGCGCGCCGTGAGGTCATGGCCTACCTGCCGCACTGGGACCCCGTCGACCAGGCCTACGACAACGTGACGCTCGACCTGTCGCACACGGCGACCGCGGGCTCCGACGCCCTCGAGATGGCGCAGCAGCTGGGGTCACGGCTCGCCCACCTGCACCTCGCCGACGGCGCCGGGTCCTTCCTCGACGAGCACCTCGTGCCGGGGCGCGGCACGCAGCCGTGCGCGGAGGTGCTCGAGCACCTCGCCGACAGCGACTGGGCGGGCGACGTCGTCGTGGAGGTGTCGACGAGGAAGGGCGACCGGGAGCAGCGCGAGGTCGACCTCGCCGCCTCGCTCGCGTTCGCCCGGTTCGCGCTCATGCCCACGCGCGGCTCCAGCCGCATCTGACCCGCAACACACCCGGTAACGGGCAACCGACCCGGGCTGCAACCGCCGTGGGTTGCTCGCTACCGGGTGTGTTGCGGTCAGGGGGTGGTGGGGCGCCAGCCGCGGGGTCGCACCGACACCATGTCGATGCTCGCGTCCTCGCCGGCGTCGATGGCGAGCCGGGCGGCCCGCACGACCGACTGCACGTCGAGGTAGGCCGTAGCGTCGTACTCGCCGCCCTCGAACGCCACGAGCTCGTGCTGCATGTCGGCGTCGACGCGTCCGGGGTGCAGCGACGTGACGCGCACGCCGTGCTCCCGCTCCTCCTGGCGCAGCGTGTCGGTGAGCGCCCGCAGGGCGAACTTCGACGCGCAGTAGGCGCCGGACGACGGCGAGGCGGTGAGCCCGGACCCGGAGTTCACGGTGACCACCAGGCCGTGGGCCCGCCGCAGCGCCGGCAGCAGCGACTTGGTCACGGCGGCGACGGCGGTGACGTTGACCGTCAGCGACTCGGTCCAGTCGGCGACCGGCGCGTCGGCGACGGTGCCGTTGCGCAGCACCCCGGCCGAGTGGACGAGCACGTCGACCCGCGGCAGCTGCGTCACGAGCGACTCCAGAGCCGCGTCGAGGGAACCGCCCGGGGAGCAGTCGGCGAGGTCGGCGACGAAGCCCTCGGCCGACGGCAGCCGGTCGACCACCGAGGCGACCGACTGCGCACTGCGGCCGCCGACCACGACGTGGTGCGTGTCGGCGAGGTCCTCGACGAGGGCGAGGCCGATGCCTCGCGTGCCACCGGTCACGACGGCCACGGGACGCGAGTCTCGGGAGTGGTGTTCGCTCATGCCGGCCACCCTACGAGCGGCCACGGGACGCGATCGACGCACCCGACGGCATACGCCCGCGGAGAGCCCGGGCGCTCAGGCGAGGCCGAGTCCGGCGGCCTCCTCCCACAGGTCCTCGCGAACCCGCGGGTGCGCGCACTCCTCGATGATGTCGTGGCACTGCTCGCGCTCGCTGCGACCCCAGAGCGGCGCGCAGCCGTGCTCGGTGACGATGGCGCTCTGCTGGAAGCTCGTCACCGGCTCGTCGAGCAGCGGCACGATCGTCGAGACGTCGGCCTTCGGGTGCCACGACCGCAGCGCGATGAACGACTGGCCGCCCGGCGAGTGCAGCGCACCGACGATGAAGTCGGTCTGGCCGCCGAAGCCCGAGTGGATGCGCGCGTTGATGCGCGAGGCGTTGGCCTGTCCGAAGAGGTCGACCTCGAGGGCCGTGTTGACCGACGTCATCTGGCGCTGCTGCGCGATGAGGCCGGGGTCGTTCGTCTTCTCGGTGCGCAGCATCCGCACCCGCTCGTTGCCGTCGAGCCACGCGTAGAGCTCGGGCGACCCGAACGCGAACGAGGTGACGAGCGGGTGGTCGGGGTCGAGCGCGCCCGCCGCGTCGAGGGCGAGCACGCCGTCGGAGAACATCTCGGTCCACACCCGTATGCCGCGGCGCGCGGTCAGGCCGGCCAGCGTCGCGTCGGGCACGGCGCCGATGCCGAGCTGCATCGTCGCCCCGTCGGCCACGCGGGCGGCCACGCGCTCGCCGATGAGCCGGCTCTCGGGGTCGGGCTCGACGGCGGCGTGCGAGGCCAGCTCGGCGTCGACCTCGACGAGCAGGTCGACGTGCTCGAGCGGCACCTGCGCGTCACCGAAGGTGAACGGCATCCGCGGGTTGACGACCGCCACGACGAGACCGCCCCGGGCCCGGCAGGCCTCGATCGCGGCCGGCAGCACGTTGACCTCGAGCCCGAGGCTCACCTGTCCGTCGCGCGGGGGCGAGCAGTGCAGCAGCACCGCGTCGGGCGGCAGTGCCCGGCCGTAGAGCAGGGGCACGAGCGACAGGCGCGACGGCACGTAGCGCAGGCCGTGGTGGCGGCGCATGCCGGGACCGACGAAGCACGTCTCCACCGTCACGCCGTCACGCTCGGGCAGCCCGGCCGGGGCGTTGAGGGCGTGGAGCACGTAGGTCTCCTGTGCGGCGTCGAGGGCTTTCACCGCCTCCCAGGGCACCGCCATGTTGCCGCTGACGACGACCCGAGAGCCGCTGGGCAGGGTCTCGAGCCGTCGGGTGAGCTCGTCGATCGTCGCCGTTCGCACGTTCTCATCCTCGCGCAGCAGCGCGCGACCGGCTCGCGTATGCCGCCGACGTGACGAGAATCGCTCAGCTGGCCTTCTTGGTGGCTGCCTTCTTCGCCGTCGCCTTCTTTGCCGTCGCCTTCTTCGTCGCCGTCTTCTTGGGCGACGTCTTCTTCGCCGCGGCCTTTTCCGTGGTCTTCTTGGCCGGCTTCTTCGTCTCGTCCGCCGCGTCGTCGGAGGCGTTTGAGGCGCCTGCGGAGGCACCTCCGGACTTCGCCGCCTTGGCCTTGTCGACGCTGCGCTGCAGGGCCGCCAGCAGGTCGACGACCTCGGTCTCCTCGCCCTTCGCCTCGGGCGTCTCGGTGATGTCGCCGCCCTCGATCTTCGTCGCGACGAGCTTCGTCACGGCCTCGGAGTAGTCGTCCTCGAACTCGTCGGGCTCGTAGTCGCCCGACAGCGAGTCGACGAGGGAGGCCGCCATCGCCAGCTCCTTGGCCGTCGCGTGGGTGTCCTCCGACAGCGACTCGAACTCGGGGGTGCGCACCTCGTCGGCCCACAGCAGCGTCTGCAGCACGATGACGCCGTCACGGACGCGGAGCACGGCCAGCGTCATGCGAGTGCGCACCGACACGGTGACGAGCGCCATCCGGTCGGCCTTCTCGAGCGCGTCGCGCAGCAGCACGTACGGCTTGAGGCCGGTCTTGTCGGGCTCGAGGTAGTAGCTCTTGTCGAACAGGAGCGGGTCGATCTGCTCCGACGGCACGAACTTCTCGATCGAGATCTCCTTCGACGAGCGCGAGGGCAGGCTCTTGAGGTCCTCGTCGGTGAGCACGACCATCTGCCCGTCGGCCGCCTCATATCCCTTGGCGATGTCGGAGTAGGGCACCTCCTCGCCGTCGATCGAGCAGACGCGTTGGTACTTGATGCGGCCCCCGTCCTTCTCGTGGACCTGGCGGAACTGCACGTCGTGGTTCTCGGTGGCCGAAAAGAGTCGGACCGGCACATTCACCAGGCCGAACGACACGGCGCCTTTCCAGATGGCTCGCATGAGAACAAGAATGCACCCATGCGCCCCATGCTCGCGACGCCGACGTCGACCATTCCGGCCGGCGACCGCTGGCAGCACGAGGTCAAATGGGACGGGATGCGCGTGCTGGCCGACGTGCGCGACGGCGGGATGCGCCTCTTCTCGCGCACGGAGCGCGACGTCACGGTGGCGTTCCCGGAGCTGCGCGGCCTCGCCGACGAGTACGCCGACATGCTGCTCGACGGCGAGATCGTGTCGATGCGCGACGGCGTGCCGTCCTTCGCCGCGATGGCCGAGCGCTTCCACGTCACCGACGCCCGGCGGGCCGCGCTGCTCGCCGAGCAGGCACCGGTGACGCTCATGACGTTCGACCTGCTGCGCCTCTACGGGGTGGAGCTGCTCGGGCGGACCTGGACCGACCGCCGGTCCACGCTCGAACGACTCGAGCTCGCCGGGCCGCGCTGGCAGACGCCGCCGACCTTCTCCGACGGCGCGACCCTGCACGCCGCGACGAAGGAGCAGGGCCTCGAGGGCATCGTCTCGAAGCGGGTCGACTCCGTCTACGTCCCCGGGCTGCGGTCGCCCTACTGGCTCAAGGCCCCGCACCGCGGCACCGTCTCGGTCGTCATCGGCGGGTGGCGCCCCGAGTCCACCGGCACGGTCTCGCGCCGGCTCGGTGCGGTGCTCGTCGGAGTGCCCGGGCCCGGCGGGCTGCGCTACCTGGGACGCGTCGGATCCGGCCTCGCGGGCAAGACCGGGCAGGCCCTCATGCGCGACCTCGAGGCGCTCACCTCCGTCGAATCCCCTTTTGCCGCAGACGTTCCCGCGGAGGACTCGAGCGGTGCGACCTGGGTGCACCCCGTTCTCGTCGCCGACGTGCAGTCGCTGGGACTGAGCGGTCAGGGCAGGCTGCGCCAGCCGGCATACAAGGGCCTGCGCAGCGACCTCACCCCCGGTGACGTCGACGACCACGGGGACGGTGAGTGATGCCCTACGAGGCGCCGAAGGTGACCGTCGAGGTCGACGGGCGACGGATGAAGCTCTCGAGCCTGGAGAAGGTCATGTACCCCAGGACAGGCACCACCAAGGCACAGGTCATCGACTACTACGCGCGCATCGCGCCCGTCATCCTGCCGCACCTGCGCGACCGCGCCGTCACGCGAATCCGCTTCCCGCACGGCGTCGGTGACATGCAGTTCTTCGAGAAGAACATCCCGGCAGGCACGCCCGCGTGGATCCGACGCGCGGGTCGCGACCCCGTCTTCCCCTTCATCGACGACCTCGCGGGGCTCACCTTCTTCGCCAACCTCAACTCGCTCGAGCTGCACGTGCCGCAGTGGCGCTACGAAGGGGAAGGGCGGGACGCGGTGCAGCTCGACCCCGACCGGCTCGTCATCGACCTCGACCCCGGCCCGGGAACGGGCCTGCACGAGTGCGCTCGCGTCGCCCTCATCGTCCGTGAGCGCCTGGGCGGCATCGGGCTCGACACGGTCCCGGTCACCAGTGGCAGCAAGGGACTCCAGCTGTATGCCGTCCTGCCGGGCACTCACACGAGCGACCAGATCCGCGACACCGTGCAGCAGCTCGCGCAGGAGCTGACGAAGCAGCACCCCGACCTCATCGTCTGGAAGATGGCCAAGGACCTGCGACCCGGCAAGATCTTCCTCGACTGGAGCCAGAACGTCGCGGCGAAGACGACGGTGTGCCCCTACTCGTTGCGTGGTCGCGACCGGCCGACCGCGGCCGCGCCGAGGTCGTGGGACGAGATCGAGGCGGGCGCCTCGGGCGACGATGAGCTCGTCCAGCTGACGGCCGACGAGGTGCTCGAGCGCGTCGAGCGCGACGGAGACCTTGCCGCCGACATCACGGCGTGAGAGCCGGCGCGGCCGGTCGGGCCGTGCACGACGAGAGGGCCCGGCATCCGAGTGGATGCCGGGCCCTCTGGTTCGGGACCGCCGGTCAGTGCGCCTTGTCGTAGGCGGACTGGATCTCTGCCGAGATGCGGCCGCGGTCGGAGACGGCGTGGCCGTTGGCGCGCGCCCACTCGCGGACCGCGGTCAGGTCGGTGCGCTTCGCGGAACCGGCAGCACGGCGGCGCGAGGGGCCCTTGGCGGCTCCGGCGCGACGGGCGTGACCCGTCCAGTTCGCGAAGTCGTCACGCAGCTTCTTGGCATTCTTGTCGGACAGGTCGATCTCGTAGGTCACACCATCAAGGGCGAAGGTGACGGTCTCTTCGGCGTCTCCGCCGTCGATGTCGTCGATCAACACCACTTCGACACGCTGGGCCATGTTTCTCCATCTGAAGTTGTCGGTCTGGGAGGGGAAAGCCGCGAATTCAGGTTCCGCGGCAGGATCAATTTACAGGTAGACGCGCCGGAATGCATTTCGTCCGAAAACATTCTTTGCGCGACCGTGATTATCGATCTCCGCACGACCGGACTGTGGTGAATTGCCTCGGGGAACAGCTCCCGGTCAATACCTGCGTCTTTCAGCGGCGGTCGGCGGATTTGTCCGCAGGGGTGTCCACGCCCTCGGCCGCATTCGCGGCGCTGTCGTTCGCTGCTTCCCACCGGGCCTGCGCCAGCCGCTCGCGTCGGTCGCCCTCGAGGATGCTCTTGATGACGAAGTAGAAGAGCGTGCCCACCCCGATGGTCGGGACGATGGCCAGCACGTAGGGCAGAACCGATTCCATGCGCGCCATTTTCTCACGTCGCGCGGCAGGCCCTCCCGGGCGCTGTCGGGACCGGCCCGTACGGTCATGCCATGGCTACGAGGACGACGACCCGGCGTGCCCCCGGATTCCGCTGCGGTGAGTGCGGCTGGACCACCGTCAAGTGGGTCGGGCGGTGCGGCGAGTGCCAGGCGTGGGGCTCCGTCGCCGAGACCGGCGCGGCCACGGCGACGCGCACCACGGCGGCTCCCGTGGTCACCCCCGCGCAGCGCATCGCCGATGTCGACGTCACGCGCGCCGCTGCCCGCCCGACCGGGGTGGCCGAGTTCGACCGGGTCCTCGGCGGTGGCCTCGTGCCGGGGGGCGTCGTGCTCGTCGCCGGCGAGCCGGGCGTCGGCAAGTCCACGCTGCTGCTCGACGTCGCCGCGCGCACCGCCCGCTCCGGCGCCGACGTCCTCTACGTGAGCGGCGAGGAGTCGGCGGCGCAGGTGCGCACCCGGGCCGAGCGCATCTCGGCGATGGCCGACTCGCTCTACCTCGCCGCCGAGACCGACCTCGCCACGGTGCTCGGCCACATCGAGTCCCGGTCGCCCGCACTGCTCGTCGTCGACTCTGTCCAGACCATCGCCAGCGGCGACGTCGAGGGGCAGGCCGGCAACGTCTCGCAGGTGCGCGAGGTGGCCGGGAGTCTCATCCAGGCCGCGAAGGCCCGCGGGGTGGCGGTGCTGCTCGTCGGTCACGTCACCAAGGACGGCTCGATCGCCGGGCCGCGCGTGCTCGAGCACCTCGTCGACGTCGTCATCCAGTTCGAGGGCGACCGCCACTCTCGGCTGCGGCTCGTGCGCGCCGTGAAGAACCGCTTCGGTCCCACCGACGAGGTGGGCTGCTTCGACCTCTCCGACGTCGGCATCACCGGGCTGCCCGACCCCAGCGGCCTGTTCCTCTCCAGCCGCGACCACGCCGTCCCGGGCACGTGCGTGACCGTCACCCTCGAGGGGCGGCGCCCCCTCGTCGCGGAGGTGCAGGCGCTCGTGGCCCAGTCGACGCTGCCCTCCCCGCGGCGCACCTCGAGCGGTCTCGACTCGTCGCGCCTCGCGATGATCATCGCCGTCCTCGACAAGCGCGCCGGCGCGCCCGTCGGCTCCCGCGACATCTTCGCGGCCACCGTCGGCGGGGTGCGCATCACCGAGCCGGCGGCCGACCTCGCCATCGTCTGCGCGCTCGCGTCGTCGGTCGTCGACCAGCCACTCGCCACCGACGTCGTCGCCTTCGGCGAGGTCGGCCTCGCGGGCGAGGTGCGACGGGTCACCGGCCTCGACCGGCGGCTGGCCGAGGCCGCCCGCCTGGGCTTCCGCCACGCCCTCGTGCCGGTCGGCAGCCTCGCCGACTCGTCGGTGCCCGAGGGCATCCGGGCCGTCGAGGTGTCGGACGTCCCGCGGGCCATCGCGGCCATGGGCCGCCTCGCCGGAGGCCGGCCATCGACCGCGCCGGCCGTCGGCACCGTCTAGACTGCGACCGACCGGGGTGGACGCGCTCGGCGCCCCCATTGCGAACAGGGAAGTGATGGACCGGAACGACGAGCTGCTGCTGCGCGCGGCCCTCGCCGCGGTAGCCCCGGGAACGGAGCTGCGCGACAGTCTCGAACGCATCCTGCGTGGCCGCACCGGTGCACTCATCGTGCTCGGCTTCGACCGCATCGTCGAGTCTCTCTGCACGGGTGGGTTCGCCCTCGACGTCGAGTTCTCGGCCACCCGCCTGCGCGAGCTGTGCAAGATGGACGGCGCCGTCGTGCTCGACCGCGAGGGCACCCGCATCCTCCGCGCCGCGACCCAGCTCGTCCCCGACTCCCGCATCGAGACCACCGAGTCCGGCACCCGGCACCGCACGGCCGAGCGCGTGGCGAAGCAGACCGGTTTCCCGGTGATCTCGGTGAGCCAGTCGATGGGCGTCGTCGCGCTCTACGTCGGCGACCTGCGCCACGTCATCGAGGGCTCCCCGACCACGCTGTCGCGTGCCGACCAGGCGCTGCAGACCCTCGAGCGCTACAAGGCCCGCCTCGACGAGGTCACCGGCACCCTGTCGGCGCTCGAGATCGAGGACCTCGTCACGATCCGCGACGTCACCGCCGTCCTGCAGCGCCTCGAGATGGTGCGCCGCATCTCCGCCGAGATCCAGGACTACGTCGTCGAGCTCGGCACCGACGGCCGACTGCTCAGCCTCCAGCTCGAGGAGCTCGTCGGCGGGCTCGGCAACGACCGCGAGCTCGTCATCCGCGACTACCTCCCCGCCACGAAGTCCGGCCTCGACCTGCCCGAGGCCCTCGACAACCTCCAGACCCTGAATGCGGTCGAGCTGCTCGACCTCGCGGCCGGCGCCCGGGCGGTGGGCTTCTCGGTGGTCGGCGACAGCCTCGACGCTCCGGTGTCGCCGCAGGGCTACCGGCTGCTCACCAAGGTGCCGCGGCTGCCCACCGCCATCGTCGACCGGCTCGTCAACCACTTCGAATCGCTGCAGCGCCTGCTCGCGGCCGGCATCGAGGACCTCATGCTCGTCGAGGGCGTCGGCGAGGGCCGTGCCCGCGCCGTGCGCGAGGGCCTGTCGCGCCTCGCCGAGTCCAGCATTCTCGAACGCTACGTCTGACCGTCCCACCCTTTCCGCGTATGCCGTCCGGCCAGGTCCCGCTGTCCCCGCTCCCTCTGCTGCACGAGCGGGTCAACGGCTGGTATGCCGAGTCCGGTCGAACGCACCTGCCGTGGCGCGAGCCGGACTGCAGCCCGTGGGGCGTGTTCCTCTCCGAGGTGATGTCGCAGCAGACTCCACTGTCGAGGGTCGAGCCGGCGTGGCGAGAGTGGATGCGGCGGTGGCCGACCCCGTCCGACCTCGCCGCCGCACCTCCCGGTGAGGCAGTGCGGGCCTGGGGCCGGCTCGGCTACCCGCGGCGCGCGCTGCGGCTCCACGAGGCGGCGACCGTGATGGTCGCGCGCCACGGTGGCGAGGTGCCCGGCACGCCCGAGGAGCTGCTCGCGCTCCCGGGCGTCGGCGCCTACACCGCGGCCGCCGTGTCGTGCTTCGCGTTCGGCATCCCGGAGGTGGTCGTCGACACCAACGTGCGGCGCGTGCTGGCACGCGCCCTGGAGGGCAAGGCGTTCCCGAACCCGACCCTCAACCGCGCCGAGATGCGGCTCGCGGCCGAGTCGATGCCGTCCGACCTCGACACCGCGAACACGTGGAACGTCGCCGTCATGGAGCTGGGTGCGCTCGTCTGCGTCGCCCGCGGTCCTCGCTGCGACGAGTGTCCGGTCGCCGACCTGTGCGCGTGGAACGTGTCGGGCCGACCGGCGTACGACGGGCCACCCCGCCGCGGCCAGGCCTGGCACGGCACCGACCGCCAGGTCCGCGGCGAGCTGCTGCGCCGGTTGCGTGAGGCGCACGAGGCCGTGCCGCTCTCGGGGCTCGACGACTCCGCGGACGACCGCCTGCAGGTCATGCGCTGCCTCGACTCCCTCGTCGCCGACGGACTCGTCGAGCCCATGCCACGAAGCCGCTACCGCCTCCCCGCCTGATTCGGTCACCTGCCCGCCGAGTGCTCAGTTGCCCGATGCGTCAGAGGTTTCCGAGGATGGCCTTCACGTCGACGGCGATCACCACACGCTCGGGGTTGGGGCGCGGCTGGCGGTAGCGGGCGGCATACCGCTGCTCGGCATCCGTGACGGCGGCCGCGTCGTCGAGAACGCGAGCCGTCCCTTCGAGCGAGAGCCAGTACCTGCCGTCGACCTGGCAGAGCACCGCCGGGCCGCCCGCGAGGGCGTTGCGCGCCTTGCGGCTGCCGCGGCTCGTGATGACGCGGGCGGTCGCCGTGGCTGCGTCCCAGGTGAAGCCCACCGGGGTGACGTGCGGGCGGCCGTCGGGGCGCAGCGTCGTCAGGGTCGCGAGGTGCCGGACGGTGAGGAACTCGAGGGCCTCGGGGGAGAGGTCGTCTGGTCGGGTGGCCATGGCGCGAGTCTCTCAGGCGCGGCGGCGTCGGTCGCGGAGGGCGTTGCCCGCCGGCCGTCGCGTGAGTAGTGTCGCCCTTTGTGCCTGCCGCCCCCCGACTGTCGTGAGGACCTTCTGGATGCTCGTGCGGGCCGGCTTCCGGAGGCACTCGACCTACCGCCTGGCCCTGTTGGCAGGCATGACGACGAACTCCGTCTTCGGATTCATCCGGGCCTCGATCCTGCTCGCGGCGCTGACCTCCGCGAACGCCGCCATCGGTGGCTACGACAAGCCGACGACGATCGCCTTCGTGTGGTGGGGCCAGGCGCTGCTCGGCACGGTCAACCTCTGGGGCTTCTCCGAGGTCAAGGACCGGGTGCGGTCCGGAGACATCGCGGTCGACTTCCTGCGCCCCATCAACCCCCAGCTCGCCTATCTGGCAGGTGATCTCGGTCGTGCCGCCATCAACCTCCTCGGCCGTGGCCTGCCGGCGCTGCTGCTCGGCGCGCTGCTCTTCGACATGGCATGGCCGCCGTCGGCAGCGAGCTGGGTGGTGGGTGCCGTGTCGGTGGGGCTGGCTGTCGTCGTCGCCTTCTCGGGCAACTTCGTCATCAACCTGCTCGCGTTCTGGCTGGTCGAGATCCGCGGCATCACGCTGCTCTGGATGATCACGGGCGGTCTGCTGTGCGGGCTCTACCTCCCCGTGCCCTGGTTCCCCGACTGGCTGCGCACCATCGCGCAGTGGTCGCCGTTCCCGTCGATGCTGCAGAACCCGATCGACATCCTCGCCGGACGCGTGGTCGGCGCCGACATCGCGTCGGCCGTTGCGGTGCAGCTCTTCTGGGCGACCCTGCTCATCGTTCTCGGCCAGGCCGTGCTGCGCGCCGGCCGGCGTCGGCTGGAGGTGCAGGGTGGCTGACGCCAGGGGGTCGCTGTCGCAGCGGCTGCGCCCGTACCGGGTGCTGCTCGCCTCGCGCGCCCGCGCGCAGATGCAGTACCGCGCCTCGTTCGTCACCGACATCCTCGGCACGGTCGGGGTGGGGCTGGCCGAGTTCGCGGAGGTGTGGGTCATCTTCCACAACGTCGAGCTCCTCGGCGGTCTCGACTTCAAGGCGGCGCTGCTCGTCTTCGCCCTGTCGAACCTCGCCTTCTCGCTGGCCGACATGTTCGTCGGCCACCTCGACCAGCTGCCCGTCTACATCCGCGCCGGCCAGGTCGACGCCTTCTACGTGCGGCCGCTGCCACTGCTGGCGCAGCTCATGACGAGCGAGCTGTCGATGCGCCGGATCGGGCGCCTCTCGGTCGCCGTCGTCGCGCTCGTCGTGGCCCTGACGACGGGCGCCGTCGCCTGGTCGCCCGCCACGGTCGTGCTCATCGTGCTGACCGTCGTGAGCGGCACCGCGATCTTCGCGGCCCTGTTCACCGCTGCGGGCGGGCTGCAGTTCTTCCTCGTGGACGGCTCGGAGTTCACCAACTCGTTCACCTACGGCGGGCAGTATGCCGCCCAGCAGAGCCAGCAGGTCTTCCCCGGTCCGCTGCGCATCTTCTGGACGTTCGTCGTGCCGACGGCCTTCGTCGCCTACGTGCCGGCCGTCGCCATCCTCGACCTGCCCGGCGACAGCCTCGCGCCCCCGTGGCTCGCCTGGTGCACCCCCCTCGCGGCCCTGCTCGCCTGGGGCATCGCCGGCCTCTGCTGGAGACTCGGGACCCGCCACTACCAAGGAGCCGGTGGATGAGCATCATCGAGACCCGCGACCTCGTGCGCGACTTCAAGAAGACCCGCGCCGTCGACCGGATGACCTTCTCCGTCGAGCCGGGAGAGTCGGTCGGCTACATCGGTGCGAACGGCGCCGGCAAGTCGACGACGATCAAGATGCTGACCGGCATCCTCAAGCCGACCTCGGGGCACGTGCGCACGTGCGACCTGGACCCGATGCGTGAGCGCATCGGTGTCGCCCGTCGGGTCGGCGTCGTCTTCGGCCAGCGGTCTCAGCTCTGGTGGGACCTGCCCCTGCGCGACTCGTTCGCGATCCTCGCCGCCATCCACAGCCTCGGCGAGCAGGAGGCCCGGTCGCGCACCGACGTGCTCGTCGAGCAGCTCGAGATGGGTCCGCAGCTCGCGACCCCCGTGCGCTCCCTGTCGCTGGGGCAACGCATGCGCGCCGAGATCGCGGCCGCGCTGCTCCACTCGCCAGACCTGCTCATCCTCGACGAGCCGACGATCGGCCTGGACGTGCTGTCGAAGCAGCGCCTGCGTGAGTTCCTCGTCGCCGAGCGGCGCGAGCGCGGCACGACCCTGCTGCTGACGACGCACGACATGGGCGACATCGAGCGACTCTGCGACCGCGTGCTCGTCGTCGACCACGGCCGGCTCGCCTTCGACGGCAGCTTGACGGGGCTCGCCGCGACGGTCGGGGCCCAGCGCGTCCTCGTGATCGACCTCGCACAGCCCACGCCGGACCTCGACGACATCCCGCGCACCCGGCTGCTCGGCAGCGAGTCCGACGGGCTGCGGCAGCGGCTCGCGTTCGACTCCGAGGCGACCACCGCGGCAGCGGTGCTGGCGCAGGTCTCGGCGCGGCACGAGGTGCGCGACCTCACCATCGAGGAGCCCGACATCGAGGACGTCGTGCGGCGCATCTACGCCGCCTCGGGCCGAGCCTGACCCGCGCCTGACCCGAGCCCTACCCCTCAGCACCTTCAACCGTCGAGAGGCCAGAGGTGGCCGTCTCTGTGGCCGACGGTTCAGAGGGTGCGGAGCATGCGGGTGTTGCCGAGGGTGTTGGGCTTGACCCGCTCGAGGTCGAGGAACTCGGCCACGCCCTCGTCGTAGGACCGCAGCAGCTCGGCGTAGACGTCCATCGGCACGGCCTGACCCTCGATGACCTCGAACCCGTGCCGCACGAAGAAGTCCGTCTCGAAGGTGAGGCAGAAGAGCCGCTCGACCCCGATCTCGCGCGCGTCGTCCACGAGGGCCTCGAGCAGCCGACCGCCGAGGCCGGTGCCGAGCATCTCGGGCGCGACCGCGAGGGTGCGGACCTCGGCGAGGTCCTCCCACATGACGTGCAGGGCGCCGCAGCCGACGACGCGACCGTCGAGCTCGGCGACCCGGAACTCCTGGAGGCTCTCGAAGTACGTGACCGCCTCCTTGCTCACGAGCACCCGGCGTTCGGCGAGCGGGGCCACGAGAGCCCGTATGCCGCGTACGTCGGCGGTGCGCGCCCGCCGGATGACGGGCTGCGGGCCCGAACCCGCCTCGCGCGTCACGCTGCTCATGCCAGGTTCCCGTCACGGAACTGCGCGAACAGGCGACGGGCCTCGTTGCCGAGCACCACGATCGACTGCCCTCCGGCCGTGCCGAACGCCCCCTTGGCCACGCCCCTGCCGACCTTGAGCGGGCTCAGCTGGTGGAGCCCGGCCGTGAACGTGAGGATCTGCTCGGCGGTGAGGTTGCTCTTGCCGACCTTGCTGAAGCTCGTGAGCGCCGACGGGATCGCGATCGGACCGGCGAGCTTGGCCTTGACGGCGGACGCGAGGATCACCTCGCCCTGGTGACGAGATCGGCCGAAGTCCCCGTCGGGCAACGTCTTTCGCTCACGCGCGTACGCCAGAGCCTGCTTGCCGGTGAGAGTCTGGGGGCCGGCCTTGATGACCATGTTGCGGGCGTGCGAGGCGACGACGGTCTTCGGCACGACGATGGGGATGCCGCCCTGGTCGTCCACGATCTTCGTGAAGCCGGTGAAGCCGAGCACGACGTAGCCCTGGATCGGCAGGCCAGTCACGTTGCGCACGGTGCTCACCTGCGCCTTGGGGCCACCGAACACCATGGCGGAGTTGATCTTTCCCCGTCCGCCGGTCGACAGCGGGACGTAGAGGTCGCGGGCCATGCCCATCACGCCGCCGCCGCCCTTGCCGTCGACCCCGATGACCTGGAGCACGTCGGCCCGGGTGCGCTCGAGGGGCTGCCCCGGTCGGGCGTCGGACCCGATCGCCAGGACGAAGCGGGGGCCCGCGCCGAGGCTCGGCTTCGAGACGCCCAGTGAGGGCCACCAGCCGCCGACGACCTTCCACGTCGGACCGACGGCGAGCGTGACGTCGTCGCCCGAGGTCACCACTGCAACGGGGGTGCCCATCCACGAGCCGACCTTCGCGGTCGCGTCCAGCGAGCCGGTCGCGGCCCGCGCCTTGAGCGCGGCGGCCGCCGTGGGGGAGGCCGTTCGCGTGAGGTCGCCTCCGGCGTACAGGCTGCGCACCAGCGCGGCCAGTGGCGCCGGCGCTCCCTCGACCCGCGAGCCACCTGCCGTGGTCGAGATGGTGCCGGAGGTCGAGCCGTCGGGGGAGCCGGTGGCTGCCGACGATGCCGGCGCGCCGCCCGGTGCGGCCGGGTCGGACGAGCACGCGCCGAGAGCGAGCGCGGCGACCGCCGTGACGCCGGCCACGCGCAGGGCGAGCGGACGACGAGAGCGCGCCGGACGGCATACGGGGTCGGCGCGCCGGCGATCGGTGGGGTGGTGCTCAGAGGTCACCGCCCCACCGTAGACGACCGGTTCACGCGACGCGGGACGCCGTCCGGACCAGCGAGCGGGAGGCCAGCACCGAAGCGAGCACCACTGCCCCGGCGATCGCCGACGTCACGACGAACCGCACCACGAGGCCGCCGTCGAGCCTGCTCAGGAAGGGCAGCATCAGGACGAGGACGAAGCCGGCCGACAACGCGATCGTCATGGCCAGGGGCAGGGCGACCTCCAGTGCCCGCGCCCGGTGCAGCGACCGCTCTCCGGTGCCGGCGAGGGCCAGGGCGCGGTACTGCTCGCGCTGGTCGAGCACCCGGGCGGCCTGCACGACACCGGTCGACGTCGCACCGACGATCGTGATGATGACGAGCGTCACCAGGGCTCCGGTGCCGAGGTCCGCGGAGAGGTAGGCCTCCAGCGGCGTGCCGGGGTCGTCGACCTGGGCCAGGCTCGTGAAACCGACGACGACGACAGCCAGGCCGAGCGCGCCCACGGCCCGCCACGTGCTCTTCGGGTCGTCCGCGATGCGGCGGGCGGCGAGCAGCGTCGCCGCCGTCGGGGCGATGCGGGCGGCGACCCTGCCGGCCACCATGACGACCCACGGACCGACCGCGTTGACCGCCAGGATCACCGCGCCCAGCACGAGCACGATCGTGAGGCGCTCCGGCTCCTTCATCGGGGTGATGACGAGCACCCAGGCCGCACCGGCGGCCGCGGCCACGAGCACGCGCAGGATGCTGAGCCGCTTCGGGCTGGTGCGGGCCGCGACGCCGAGGGGGCTGATCGCGACCCTCGCGAGGCTCGACGCCCCCGAGACGATCGCGACCACGACGACGGCACCGACGACGGCCGCCGTCTGGCCGAGCGGCAGCACGAGCTCGCTCAGGTCGAACGTGCGGCCCTGGAACGTCAGCCGGGCCACGATCGGCAGGACGGCGAGGTAGAGCACGACCCCGGTCAGCGCGCCGACGAGTGCCTGGGCCGCCGCCTCGGCCAGCGTCATGACGGTCACCTGGGCCGAGGTCGCTCCGGCCAGCCGCAGAGCAGCCAGGCGCTGGTCACGCCGGGCGATGGCGAGGCGGGCCGCGACGCCACCCAGCGTGAGGATGGGGATGACCATGCAGGTGGTCGCGATCCACGCGAGGGTCACGTAGAGGTCGCCGATCATGGCCTCGTCGATGGACAGGCCGGTGCTGTGCCCCGGCGGCACCGTGTTGCGCGCCTCGAAGGCCGACAGCCCGGCCACGCAGACGAGCAGGGCCGCCGTCGCCACCGCGAACGAGACGACGGCGAGCACACCCGGCACCCGGTCGTCGGCCGCAGCGGCGCGACGCAGCCGCCACCAGAGCGAGACCGCGGCGTTCATCGGGCGGCCTGCGCGCTGTGCTCGACGACCCGTCCGTCGCGCACGCGCACCACGCCGTGGCACCACGCGGCGACGTTCTCGTCGTGCGTCACGACGACGAGCGAGGCGCCCGTGTGGGCGGTCAGCTCGGTCAGGTGGCGCATGACCTCGCCGCTCGTGGTCTGGTCGAGCGCACCCGTCGGCTCGTCGGCGAACACCACGCCGGGGCGCGCCACGAGCGCCCTGGCGATCGCGACTCGCTGCGCCTGCCCGCCCGACAGCTCGCCGGGACGCCGCTTCTCGAAGCCGGAGAGGCCGAGCGGTGCGAACAGGGTCGCTGCCCGGGCGGTGGCCTGCGAACGTGACGTGCCGTCGAGCATGAGGGGCAGGGCGACGTTCTCGATCGCGGGGAGCTCGGGCAGGAGCATGCCCTGCTGGAAGACGAAACCGAAGTCCTTGCGGCGCAGCACGGTCCGCTCGCGATCCGACATGCGCGCGATGTCGCGACCGCGCCACAGCACCTGGCCGCCGGTCGGGCGCAGGATGCCGGCCAGCACGTGCAGCAGCGTCGTCTTGCCCGAGCCGGACGGGCCCATCACGGCGAGACTCTGGCCCGCGCGGATGATGAGGTCCACCCCGCCGAGAGCGGGCGGGCCGGACTGCCCGCCCGAGCGGCCCTTGCCGTAGGTCATCACGAGGTCGCGGGCGACGAGGTCCCTGTCGGGGTGGCCCGATGCGTTGTCGAGGTCGTTGTGGCTCATGGGGACAACCCTCGCCGGGAGGCCTGCCTGCCCACATCGGACCGCGGTCGGCTCTGCCGGCCGAGCGTGTACGACTCCGGTATGACGGCCCACCCGGCGGCCCACGACCCCGGCGACGACGACCCCGGCGACGACGACCCGCGCGACGGCATACGGCCCCGGGACGACGACCGGCACGGCGAAGGGGCCGGGAACCGTGGTCCCCGACCCCTCCGGTCGGTCAGTGCGGTGCGGGCCGCCCCAGCGCTGGGTTCAGCGCTCGGTGCCGGTGCCGGTCATCCCCGAGTCCGGGTAGACCTGGTCGTCGGGCACCGTCGACGGGCCGGCGGTGACGTTGACACCGAGCGCCTCGTCGAGGGCAGCGCCCTCCGGCAGCTCCGGCAGGTCGTCTGCCGGTCGGTGCGCGTCGGGGTGGGCCATGTTGGAGAAGGTGAACTTCTCCTCCTTGCCCTCGCCCTCGGTGTCGACCTTGATGTACTGGCCCGAGGTGAACTCGGCGAAGAGGATCTTCTCCGACAGGGCGTCCTCGATCTCGCGCTGGATGGTGCGGCGCAGCGGGCGCGCACCGAGCACGGGGTCGTAGCCCTTCTTGGCGAGCAGGTCCTTGGCCGCGGGCGTGAGCTCGATGCCCATGTCCTTGTCCTTGAGCCGCTTGTCGAGCTTGGCGATCTCGAGGTCGACGATCTGCGTGATCTCCGCCTTGTTGAGGTGCGGGAACACGATGGTGTCGTCGACGCGGTTGAGGAACTCGGGCCGGAAGTGCTGCTTGAGCTCGTCGGTGACCTTGGCCTTCATCCGCTCGTAGTCCGTGCGGCTGTCGGGCCCGGACGAGAAGCCCATGTTGGCCTTGGAGATGTCCCTCGTGCCGAGGTTGGTCGTCATGATGATGACGGTGTTCTTGAAGTCGACCATCCGACCCTGCGAGTCGGTGAGGCGGCCGTCCTCGAGAACCTGCAGCAGCGAGTTGAAGATCTCCGGGTGGGCCTTCTCGACCTCGTCGAAGAGCACGACGGAGAACGGCTTGCGGCGCACCTTCTCGGTGAGCTGGCCGCCCTCCTCGTAGCCGACGTAGCCGGGAGGCGAACCGAAGAGCCGGCTCACCGTGTGCTTCTCGGAGTACTCGGACATGTCGAGCTGGATCAGCGCGTCCTCGCTGCCGAAGAGGAACTCGGCGAGCGTCTTGGCCAGCTCGGTCTTACCGACACCGGTGGGGCCGGCGAAGATGAACGAGCCACCGGGGCGGCGCGGGTCCTTCAGGCCGGCACGGGTGCGGCGGATCGCCTGCGACAGCGCCTTGACGGCGTCGTCCATGCCGACGATTCGCTTGTGCAGCTCGTCCTCCATGTGGAGCAGTCGACTGGACTCCTCCTCGGTCAGCTTGAACACCGGGATGCCGGTGCTGGCAGCCAGGACCTCGGCGATGAGCTCCTCGTCGACCTCGGCCACGACGTCCATGTCGCCCGACTTCCACTGGGCCTCACGGGCAGCCTTCTCCTGACGGAGGCGCTTCTCGTCGTCGCGGACGCGCGCCGCGCGCTCGAAGTCCTGGCCGTCGATGGCCGACTCCTTCTCACGCACCAGCGCGGCGATCTTCTCGTCGAACTCGCGCAGGTCCGGCGGAGCCGTCATCCGGCGGATGCGCAGTCGCGCGCCCGCCTCGTCGATGAGGTCGATCGCCTTGTCCGGCAGGAAGCGGTCGTTGACGTAGCGGTCGGCCATGTTGGCCGCCGCGACGAGCGCGCCGTCGGTGATCGTCACGCGGTGGTGTGCCTCGTAGCGGTCACGCAGGCCCTTGAGGATCTCGATGGCGTGCGGCAGCGTCGGCTCCTGCACCTGGATCGGCTGGAAGCGCCGCTCGAGGGCCGAGTCCTTCTCGATGTGCTTGCGGTACTCGTCGAGCGTCGTGGCGCCGATCGTCTGCAGCTCGCCGCGGGCCAGCATCGGCTTGAGGATGCTGGCGGCGTCGATGGCGCCCTCGGCCGCACCGGCACCGACGAGCGTGTGGATCTCGTCGATGAAGATGATGATGTCGCCGCGGGTGCGGATCTCCTTGAGGACCTTCTTCAGCCGCTCCTCGAAGTCACCGCGGTAGCGGCTGCCGGCCACGAGCGAGCCGAGGTCGAGGGTGTAGAGCTGCTTGTCCTTGAGCGTCTCGGGCACCTCGCCCTTGACGATGTCCTGGGCGAGACCCTCGACGACGGCGGTCTTGCCGACGCCGGGCTCGCCGATGAGGACCGGGTTGTTCTTCGTGCGGCGGGACAGCACCTGCATGACCCGTTCGATCTCCTTCTCACGCCCGATGACCGGGTCGAGCTTGCCCTCGCGGGCCGCCTGCGTGAGGTTGCGACCGAACTGGTCGAGCACGAGGGAGCCCGCGGGCGTTCCCTCGGCCTGGCCCTGGCCGACGCCGGCGCCGGCCTTCTCGCCGCTCTGGCCACCCTGGTAGCCGGAGAGCAGCTGGATGACCTGCTGGCGCACCTTGTTGAGCTCCGCGCCGAGCTTGACGAGGACCTGGGCAGCAACGCCCTCACCCTCGCGGATCAGACCGAGCAGGATGTGCTCGGTGCCGATGTAGCTGTGGCCGAGCTGGAGTGCCTCGCGCAGCGAGTACTCGAGAACCTTCTTCGCGCGGGGCGTGAAGGGGATGTGGCCGGTCGGGGCCTGCTGCCCCTGGCCGATGATCTCCTGGACCTGGGCCCGGACCGCTTCGAGCGAGATGTCGAGCGATTCGAGGGCCTTCGCGGCGACGCCTTCGCCTTCGTGGATCAGACCCAGGAGGATGTGCTCGGTCCCGATGTAGTTGTGGTTGAGCAGGCGAGCTTCCTCTTGCGCGAGGACAACCACCCTTCGGGCCCTGTCGGTGAACCGTTCGAACATGTTCTTCTCCTGACTGATCGAGAGACATCTCGATGCTATCCGTGCCCGCTGTCAGCGAGCACAACCCGACCAACGCGAGCCGGCCGCGTCCTGTTCCCATCCTGAGCGTGATCGGCTCAGGTTCCGCATCTGTTCGCCGTGGGCGGACAGATGTGGCCGCACCTACCTCTGTGGACGGCGCACCCCTACCCCGTTCGGGTCGCCGCCGTGCGGTGGGAGACGTAGTTCCCCGGCTCGGGGTCCGATGTCATGCCCAGACGATCCAGCACACCGGGCCGCCCGCGTTCCGGTCCTCCACAGCCCGACGGTTCGGGGGCCGTGGCACTGGAACCGGCAGGGCCGTCAGGGGGTGGGGGCGCTGCTCGCGAACTCGGCGTGGAGGGCCTTCACCTCGTCCTCGAGCTCGGGGGCCGGCCCGTCGACCACGGCACCGGGCACCACGTCGCGGATCGACAGAGCCGCCACGGGCGACGCGGGTGAGCCCCACGCCGACCGCCACTCGCCCAGCCGGGCCGAGCTGACGGCATACGCGATGCGCCCCAGCCCCACCCAGGCGTGCGCGGCCGAGCACATCGGGCAGTGCTCTCCCGACGTGTAGACGGTCGCCGCAGCCCGCTCGGCGGGCGTCAGGTGCGCGCCCGCCCACCGCGCGATGGCGAACTCGGGGTGCTGGGTCGCCTCGAGCGCGACGACGTGGTTGTGGTCCTCGAAGAGCACCTCTCCGGAGCCGGAGACGAGCACCGACCCGAACGGTTCGTCGCCGCGCTCGAGGGCCAGCCGGGCGAGCGCGACGGCCCGCCGCAGGTGCTCGAGGTCCGTGGCCGAGAGGCTCATGCGACCCTCCCCGTCACGAGCGCGAAGGTCACGAAGGCGCCGCCGTCCGCCTCGAGCATCCCCTGGACGGGCGAGGTCACTGTGCCCTTGAGCTCCATGACGGCACGCTCCCACAGGAGCCAGTTCGCGCACGCGTCCTCCTGCGTGCGCGCCGTGACGCGGGTGAACGCGCGGCTGAACTCCCACTGGCTCCGCAGCCAGTCGGCGGTGTGCCAGGCAGCGGTCTCGGCCCCGACGACGCGGTCGATGTGCTCGGGGATCTCGCCGAGCTCGCGCACCTCGGTGGTGAGGGCGGGGGTGGCGACGCCGAGCTGGCCGCCGGGCTTGAGGAACTTCGCGAGGTAGGGCGGGTAGTGGTCCCCGGTGCCGAAGTACTCCCACGCGTCGATGCTGACGATGGCGTCGAACGAGCCGCGACCGAACGGCAGCGCGTGCGCGTCGACGCGCATGGGGAGCACCCGGTCGTCCACGCCCTCCTTCCGGAACACGGCGCCGGCCTCGCTCGGGTCGACCCAGAGGTCGGCCGCGACGACCTGCACGCCGTACTCCCTCGCGAGGAAGACCGACGTCGCTCCGAGGCCCGAGCCGAGGTCGAGCACGCGCATGTCGGGCCGCAGGGCGAGGTCGGCCGCGAGGTCCTCGAGCAGCCACAGCGGGTGCGGCCCCATGTCGAGGTCGACGAGCCACTTCGCGTCGTACTTCGCCGACCTGGGGTAGGCGGCTCGGGTCAGGTGGTCGAGGGCGGGCATGGGTCGATCCTCCGTGACGAGAACGTATGCCGTCGAGCGAGTTCCACGGGTCGAGTTGCCTTGCGTCGCGGGCTGGTCGGGCTGCTAGCCGTCGTCCCGGACGCGAACGAGCACGTCGGGGGTCAGCCCGGCGACCGAGGTCTGGCCCGAGAGGGCGAGCTGCAGGTCGAGCTCCGCGCGCAGGTTGCGCAGCACCTGCGAGACACCGTCGGCGCCTGCGAGGGCGAGCCCGTAGACGTGTGGGCGACCCACTGCGACCGCAGTGGCTCCGAGTGCGAGGGCGATGAAAGCATCTGCACCGCAACGGATCCCGCTGTCGAAGATGACGGGCATCTGTGAGCCGGCACCGCGCACCGCGGTGACCACACGTGGCAGCGCGTCGAGCGCCGCGACCGACCGGTCGACCTGGCGCCCGCCGTGGTTGGAGACGTAGATGCCGTCGACGCCTGCGTCCACGGCCCGTAGCGCGTCGTCCGGGTGCAGGATCCCCTTGAGCACGATCGGCAGCGACGTCAGCGAACGCAGTCGCGGCAAGTCGTCCCACGTCAACGACGGTCGGCTGAAGACGTCGAGGAAGGTCTCGACGGCGGCACGGGGCTCGGGGGCGGTCAGGTTGTGCCGCGTGTCGCCGGGGTGGTTGCGCGACATCGAGAGCAGCGTCGCGACGGCAGCGGGCGTGGGCCGGGGGCGCGGCTGGGGCGTCGCCGCAGCGACCCGCCCCGCGACGAGCCGACGGAACACGGGGTCCGACGTGTACTGCGCGATGCCCTCGCCGCGCGCGAACGGAAGGTGCCCGAGGTCGAGGTCGCGGGGCCGCCAGCCGAGGTATGCCGTGTCGAGCGTGACGACGAGCGCCTCGCTGCCGCAGGCCTCGGCGCGCGACACGAGGCTCTCGACGAGCTCGTCGTCGCTGCTCCAGTAGAGCTGGTACCAGTGGCCGGAGCCGGCGAGCGTCCGCGCGATGTCCTCCATCGGCACCGATGCCTGCGTGCTGATGATCTGGGTGACGCCCTGCTCACGCGCCCCGCGGGCGACGGCGAGGTCGGCCTCGTCGTGGGCCATCGACAGCACCCCGATCGGTGCGACGAGAAGCGGGCTCTCGTGGCGCCGGCCGAAGAGCTCGACCCCGAGGTCGCGCTCCGTCGTGTCGACGAGCATCTGCGGCGCGACCCGCCAGTGGGCAAAGGCCTGCGCGTTGGCCGAGGCGCTCGCCTCGGACCCTGCAGACCCGGCCACGTAGGCAAAACCCCTGCGGGACATCACCTTTCGAGCGGCTTCCTCGAGTCGCGTGCCATCGGTCGGCACCTCCGGACGGTGGCCGAAGGCGCCCGCGCGGTAGATGGCGGACTGCACGGCCCGGCCGAACCCCTCAGGCGGCATACCTGCTCCTCACGTCGCGGTCCGGCGCCTCGTCACGTCCGGCCCGGCCCATCCTGCTACGGGCGGCGCCTGCGCGGGCGGGTCACCAGGTGACCGAGATGGTCTCGCGCCACCAGCGCTCCAGGTCGTCGACGGGGTCGGAGGCGCACCGGCTCCAGAGGCGCAGGTAGAGGTCGACGGGTCCGCCCCGCCACTCGTGGTCGCGCTCCGACACGTCCACCGCGTCGGGTCGCACCCGCCTCGTCTCGATCGGCCGGCCGGCTGCAAGGTCGACGAGCCACGCCACGTCGCAACCGTCGGGGGCCACGAGCAGGCGCGTCGGGTCGGTGGACCCGTCGGGAGAGGCACCCTTGCGACTGCGGGTGATGAACCCGACCAGCAGCTCGTCGATGCCGTCGACGGCGACCTCCGGCGAGATCCACGTCTCGTCGGCGCGCGCGGGCCGGCGCAGCCGGGCGCCGAGGGCGTCGACCGCGTGGATCGTCGTCTCGTGGCACTGCCGGCGGGTCCAGAACAGGCGGGCGGGAGGCGCGTGCTCGAGGAAGACCAGCGCCTCGAGGTCGTCGGGCGCGTCGACGATCGCCTGCAGCAGGTCGGTGGCGCCCTCGTCGAACCACCCGAGCACGTCGGCCGACGCGCGGCCCTCGGCCTCGAGCGGCTCCGGTGGGTCGATGGGGGCTCCCCGGAGCTGGCTCGCGGCCCAACGGTGCACCATGCCCTGGTGGGCGACGAGGTCGAGCACCGTCCAGTCCGGGCAGGTCGGCACCGGCGCGTCGAGGCCTGCAGCCATCGCGTTGGCCCGCAGCACCGTCGACGCCGAACCGAGCCCGTCGCCCAGGACGTCCAGGGTGAGCCCGAGCGGTCCCGGCGACTGCAGCGCGTCGTCGGTGAGCGAGACCATCACAGCCCCTGGACGTGTCGGGCCAGCAGGGCGAGGGCGCTCGAACCCTTCTCGTTGGCGACCTTGCCGTCGGGCGAGGAGTAGGTCAGCCGCAGCAGCACGTTGCCGACCTGCACCACCCCGATGTAGTCGTGCACCGTGCCGGCGGCGGACGTGCGGGTCAGGTCGACCCGGCCCAGCGGCATACCTTCGGCGACGTCACGTCGCTCGTTGGCGACCGCCGTCGTCACGCCGTTGGCCGCCTTGGGTGCCCGACACGACGCGGCGGCGGCCAGCACCGGCTCGACGGCCCTCGCGGCGGCGGCGAGGTCGGGGTACGTGATCGCGGCGACGTCGGCGCGGGTGCCCGTCGCTCCCGTCCACGAGCGGGCGTACGCGTCAGGCCCGCTCGTCCTCGTCAGCCGCGGCGTCCCGGGGCACGCCGCGACGTCGGCGGTGTCGCCGGAGGGCGCGCGGGTCAGCCCGGACACGTCGTAGCCCTCGAGGTATGCCGCCACGGCGTCGGCCGGGTGCACCCGGGGCGGGGTCAGGCTCGACGGGGGAGCGAGCGGGTCGTCCGTGGTGGCGGTCGCCGCCGGAGTCGTGGCGATGCCCCGCGTGGACGGGGTGACGACCGGCATCGTGGCCGCGGCATCGGAGCACGCGGCCGGCAGCGGCACGACGACGAGCGGCGTCACGGCGGCGAGGAGGGCTCGGGCGGTCGGTCGACGCATGGCAGCGAGTCTGCCCCATGGCGCCCCGACGGCCGGGGAGCGGGCGGGCACGGAGGGCGGGCGGGCACGTCGGCGGTAGATTTGCCGGGCGGGGCGGCCACCGCCGGCCCGCGCACCCCCGACCTGCGGGCCCGGCACCCCGGACCCGACCGCCCGTCACCACCCGAGCACCACCCGGAGGCCCCCGTGGACGCCAGCGACCTGCTGCGCAACTCGCTCCTGCAGCTGTCCAAGCAGGAGAAGATCCGAGACGTCATCGAGAAGGCGCCCGTGTCGCGCTCGGTCGTCAAGCGCTTCGTCCCGGGCGCGGAGCGCGCCGACGTCGTCGGCGCGGCCGCGGAGATCGCGGCCTCCGGCCGGCTGTCGACCATCGACTACCTCGGTGAGGACACCACCGACATCGCGCAGGCGCGCCACACCCGCGACGCCTACCTCTCGCTCCTCACGGCGCTGCGCGACCAGGGACTCACCGAGGGCGGCACGGTCGAGGTGTCGCTCAAGCTGAGCGCGCTCGGCCAGGCGCTGCCGGGCGACGGCAACGCCATCGCCCTCGACCACGCCCGCGAGATCTGCGACCTCGCGCAGCAGTCTGGCACCACGGTCACCCTCGACATGGAGGACCACACGACGACCGACCTCACGCTCGATGCCCTCCGTGACCTGCGTGCCGACTTCCCGACGGTGGGCGCCGTGCTGCAGGCCTACCTCTACCGCACCGAGGCGGACTGCCGTGACCTCGCGCACGCCGGCTCACGCGTCCGCCTGTGCAAGGGCGCCTACAAGGAACCCGAGTCGGTCGCCTTCCAGGCCGGCGCCGAGGTCGACAAGTCCTACGTGCGATGCCTCAAGATCCTCATGCAGGGCGAGGGCTACCCGATGGTCGCCTCGCACGACCCGCGCCTCATCGAGATCGCCGGGGCGCTGGCGGGCCAGGCCGGCCGCGACCCGAAGTCGTTCGAGTACCAGATGCTCTACGGCATCCGGCCCGAGGAGCAGAAGCGCATCGCCGACCGCGGTGACCAGATGCGTGTCTACATCCCGTACGGCCAGGAGTGGTACGGCTACCTCATGCGCCGCATGGCCGAGAAGCCGGCCAACGTCATGTTCTTCCTGCGCGGCGTCGCGACCAAGAGCTGAGTGGGGGCCACGATGACGACGACGGCCATCTTCGGCGCAGGGGTCATGGGCGAGACGCTCGTCTCCGGCCTCATCCGCTCGGGGCGCACGCCCGGCGACCTCGTCGTCACCGGGCGCACCCCCGACAAGGTCAACGCGCTCGCCGAGCGCCATGGCGTACGCGTCCTGCCGAACTCCGAGGCCGCCGACGTCGCCGACACCCTCGTGCTGTGCGTCAAGCCGCAGGACATGGCCGGGCTGCTCGACGAGATCCGCGACCACGTGGCTCCCGGGAACGTCGTCGTGTCGCTCGCGGCCGGCATCACGACCGAGTACCTGGAGTCGCGCCTGCCCGAGGGCACCTCGGTCGTGCGCGTCATGCCGAACACCCCGGCGCTCGTCGACGAGGGGATGGCGGGCATCGCGCCGGGAAGCCACTGCACCGACGACCACCTCGCCGAGGCCGAGGCGCTGCTCAGCTCGTGCGGTCGCGTCGTGCGACTGGCCGAGAAGCACCTCGACGCGGTCACCGCGATCTCCGGCTCCGGCCCGGCGTACATCTTCTACGTCGTCGAGGCGATGATCGAGGCCGGTGTCGTGCTCGGCCTGCCGCGCGCGACGTCGACCGAGCTCGTGGTCCAGACCCTCTACGGCGCGGCGACGATGCTGCGCGAGACCCACGAGCACCCGACGGTGCTCCGTGAGCAGGTGAGCTCGCCGGGTGGCACGACCGTCGCCGCCCTGCGCCAGCTCGACGACCACAAGGTGCGTGCCGCCTTCGTCACGGCCATGGAGGCCGCGGCGGCTCGCTCCAAGCAGCTGGCGTCTGGGCAGGCCTGAGCGGCCGGCAGCACGCCGACCCCTCGGCTATAGGTGTACTTGAGCGGTCGCCAAGGCTGACTTGGCACGGCGTACTCGATGGTGCCCCGGACGCCCGACCACGGGCCGAACGCGTGCGTGGATGTCCAGTAGCGGTACGACCGCGCGACGACCGTGACCTTCGTGCCGCGGCGCGTGGCCGAGGTGTAGGCGACCGAGCCCAGCCGGACATCCGACGTCGTCGTGTTGAGCGAGGCTGTCGTCAGGGGTGCCCGCGCGCTCAGCGGGCGCCAGGTCCACACCCCGAGGTGGTCGGTGTCGGACACCTCGGGGGGTCCACGACCGAGCCGATCGCAGGTGACGTCAGGGGCGCGTGCGGGCACAGTGGAGACGTGAGCGCACCCGACGACGACGTCCCCGCCCCTGCGCCGACCGCAGCCCGTGCTGCCGGCGGGTCGGACGCGGCAGCGGCCCCCGGTCCCCGGATGCACCTGCACGCGGTCACGCCCGACGACTGGGAGTCCCATCGCGACGTGCGGCTCGCGATGCTCGATGACGCCCCCGACGCCTTCTGGTTCACCTACGCCGACGAAGCCGTCTACGACGAGGCCGACTGGCGAGAGCGGATCGAGGGAGCCTGGCTGGTGCAGGCGCGCGACGCCGACGGCGTCATCGGGAGTGCGGGGCTCGGATCCCACTGGGAGCCCGAACGGGCAACGACGGCAACGCTCTTCGGCATGTACGTGGCGCCGCGGGCACGCGGGAGGGGTGTGGGTGAGGCCTTGGTCCACGCGGTGCTCGACGAGGCGAGGCGGCTGGGCAAGTCGGAGGTCGTCCTCGAGGTGACCAGCTCCAACACGGCAGCCGAGGCCCTCTACACCCGCTGCGGGTTCGAGCGGACGGGAGCCGTCCACGACCACCCTCGGCGCCCCGACCTGAGCGAGATCGAGATGACGCACCGGCTTTGAGCGGCACTGGCGGGCAGTGCGGTTCGTCGCCGGGTGCCGCGGTCGCCGAACGTTCACCGACCTGCTGGTGCGCTCGCGTGCTGGGTCGTGCGATGGTGGACCACATGACCGACATCACCGTGCGTCCCCTCGGCGAGGACGACTGGGAGGACTACCGCTCCGTCCGTCTCTCCGCCCTCCGAGAGTCGCCCGAGGCGTTCGTGGCCACCGCCGACGAGGAGGAGGCCTACGACGAGGCCTTCTGGCGTGAACGCATGCAGCGGTCGGCACGCCTCGTCGCCGAGAGCGACGGCAACGCCGTGGGCGTCGTCAGCGTCGGCACCGCCAAGGCGACGGACGGGGCGGCCGGGGAGCTCTTCGGCCTGTGGGTGCGCCCCGAGGCCCGCGGCCTCGGCGTCGCCACCCGCCTCGTCAAGCACGGGGCGGCGCTCGCCGCCAAGCGCGGCAACTCGCACCTCGTCTACTGGGTCGGCACCGACAACGGGCGCGCCGTCGCCTTCGCGAGCGGCATGGGCTTCCGGCCCACCGACTACCGCCGGCCGATGGGCGTCGTCAGCGAGGAGGACGGCGACGAGGAGGTCGCCATGGTGCTGCCCCTCGGCGACGACCCCGGCCCCCACCCCCGCCTCTGACAGCGGGCCATCCAGCCACCCGCGAACCCACCCTCCCGTATGCCGGGAGGGTGGGTTCATCCGTGCGACAGGCGGTTCCGCTCACGGTCGAGCGGCGAACCGCTCGATCAGCTCGGTGGGTCCGCTCACGATGAGCATGTGGTGCGCCGAGATCTTCGTCTGCGGGACGGCGTACGTGAAGTCCTCGCCGGGAGCCTTGACGCCCACGATCGTGACGCCGTACTTGCGGCGCACCTGGCTCTGTTCGAGCGTGAAACCGATGGTCTCGCTCGGCGGCTTGAGCTTGACGATGGCGAAGCCGTCGTCGAACTCGATGTAGTCGAGCATCTTGCCGTTGACGAGGTGGGCCACCCGGCGACCCGAGTCGGCCTCGGGAGAGATGACGTGGTGCACGCCGATGCGGTCGAGGATGCGCTTGTGCTCCGGCGACATCGCCTTGGCCCAGATCGACGGCACCCCTGCGTCGACGAGGTTTGCGGCGGCGAGCACCGACGACTCCACCGACGAGCCGATGCCGACGATCGCGATCTTCGGCTCGGCGTCGCGGATCATGTCGAGGCCCGAGGCGTGCGACAGGTCCGCGTGCACGACCTTCGCCACCTTGTTGACGTAGCTCTCGGCGATCGCGTTGTCGCGCTCGACGGCGATGACCCGGTGCCCGAGACGGGTCAGCTCGAGCGCGACGGCAGAGCCGAAGCGTCCCAGCCCGATGACGATCACGTCGTCGTCGAAGAGCCGGTTGCGGCCCATGGGTTGTACCTCCGTCGTCGGTGGCGCGTTTCCGCGATAGCGTCTCAATCATGCCAACTCAGGCCAGGGTCGTCTGGGACTCCTCCTTCACGAGGTACAACTTCGGCCCCACGCACCCGATGGCACCGGTGCGCCTCGACCTGACGGCACGGCTCTGCGACGCACTCGGTGTCTTCGACGTCGACGGCGTCGAGGTCGTCGGCGCCGACGAGGCCACCGACGATCTGCTGGCCACGATCCACGACCGCGACTACCTCGCCGCCGTCAAGGCCGCGTCCGCCGACCCCCGTTCGGCCGACGAGGCCTATGGCCTCGGCACTGACGACGACCCCGCCTTCGAGGGCATGCACGAGGCGAGCTCACGCGTGGTCCAGGGCACCGTCGACAGCTGTCGCGCCGTCTGGGAAGGCACCGCCGCCCACGCCGTGAACTTCACCGGCGGCCTGCACCACGCCATGCGAGGAGCCGCCAGCGGCTTCTGCGTGTACAACGACATCGCCGTCGGCATCCAGTGGCTGCTCGACCACGGCGCCGAACGCGTCGCCTACGTCGACGTCGACGTCCACCACGGCGACGGCGTCGAACGCATCTTCTGGGACGACCCGCGCGTGCTGACCATCTCCGTCCACGAGACCGGCCGCGCACTCTTCCCCGGCACCGGGTGGCCCGGCGACGTCGGCGGCAAGGACGCCGAAGGCACCGCAGTGAACGTCGCACTCCCGCCCGGGCTCTCCGACGCCGGGTGGCTCCGCGCCATCCATGCCGTCGCCGTCCCCGTCGTCCGCGCCTTCAAACCCGACGTCCTCGTCACCCAGCACGGCTGCGACACCCACACCGAAGACCCCCTCGCGCACTTCGCCGTCACCGTCGACGCCCAACGAGCCGCCGCCGACGCCATGCACCGCCTCGCCCACGAGGTCTGCGACGGGCGCTGGGTCGCGCTCGGTGGAGGCGGCTACGAGGTCGTCGGCGTCGTGCCCCGCACCTGGACCCACCTCACCGCGATCGCCGCCCACGCCCCCATCAAGACCACCACCCCGATCCCCGAGGACTGGCGCGCCCACGTCGAGCACGTCTTCGGACGCCCCGGACCACGCCGCATGGGCGACCTCACCGCCGAGGACGGCCCCCTCTGGTGGCGCTCCTGGGAGATGGGCTACGACCCTGGCAGCGAGGTCGACCGCGCCGTCATGGCCACCCGCACCGCCGTCTTCCCCCTCCACGGGCTCGACATCCACTTCGACTGAATTGTTGGCGCCTGCTTCGCCCGGCGCGTGCCGCTTCGCCCCTGAGCCGTCGTTTTCCTCCGCTCCGCTCGCTCGTTCCTCGCTCGCTCCGCTTCGTCCAGACGACGCCGGCGCCGCGGCGGCCTGCGGGTTGAAACTGCGACTCGCTTCGCTGCGTCCAGGCGACGCCGGCGCCGCGGCGATAACCGTTTGGTCGACAGCAGTGTGAGCGCCTAGCCTTGTCCCACGGCGATGACGGGCCTGACGATCCTGAGCCGAGCACGACCAGAGGCCGCCCGCGATCCGCGGCGGCGAAGGTGTGGTGGCACAGCGACATTCCCCATCGCCCACACCTCCGGGGCATCAACCCTCTGGAGGTGAACGGAATGCAACCAACCCAACCCACGACCCTTGCTCCGCGCGTGCTCGCGCGGGACCTGGGCTCCGTCGAGCCCGGCAGCCATGCCACCCTCGCCGGCTGGGTCCACCGACGGCGCGTGCTCGCGAGCGTCACGTTCCTCGTGCTGCGCGACCGCTCGGGCCTGGCGCAGGTCGTCGTCAAGGACGAGGAGACCATCGCGCAGCTCGCCGGGCTGCCCGAGGAGACGGTCGTCGAGGTGACCGGCAGCGTGTCGGCCAACGCGAGCGCACCCGGCGGCGCCGAGCTCGTCGAACCGACCGTCACGCCCCTCACCGAGCCGGCAGCCGCACCACCGGTCGAGCTGTGGCGTCCGACCTTCGGCGCCGGACTGCCCACCCACCTCGACCACGCCGCCGTCACGCTGCGGCACCCGAGGCACCGCGCCGCCTGGCAGATCGCGAGCGCCTCGATGCGCGGATTCCGTTCTGCGCTGGGCTCGCTCGAGTTCACGGAGATCGCCACGCCGAAACTCGTCGGCACGGCCACCGAGTCGGGCGCCAACGTCTTCACCGTCGACTACTTCGGCCGCACCGCCTACCTCGCGCAGAGCCCGCAGCTCTACAAGCAGATGCTCGTCGGGGTCTTCGAGCGCGTCTTCGAGGTCGGCCCGGTCTTCCGCGCCGAACCGCACGACACGGTGCGCCACCTCGCGCAGTACACCTCGCTCGACGCCGAGCTCGGCTTCATCCGCGACCACCATGACGTGCTGGCCGTCCTGCGCGCCGCGGTCGCCGGCATGGTCGAGGGCATCACCACCTATGCCGGTGACGCCGCTGCTCTCCTGGGCGTCGAGCTGCCGCAGGTGCCCGACGAGTTCCCCGTCATCCACTTCAGCGACGCCCTCGCGAGGGTCGGGGCCGACCCCGACGAGCCCGACCTCAGCCCGGCGCACGAGCGCGCCCTCGGGGAGTGGGCGCGGGCGGCATACGGCTCGGACTTCCTTGCGGTGGAGGGCTATCCGATGGGCAAGCGGCCGTTCTACACCCACCCGCAGCCGGGCGACGAGCGGTGGAGCAACAGCTTCGACCTGCTCTTCCGCGGCCTCGAGCTGACGACGGGCGGGCAGCGGCTGCACCGGCCGTCGGACTACGCCGCCGCCATGGCGCGCACCGGCACCGACCCGGCGGTGCTGGCCGGCTACCTCGACGCCTTCGCGCACGGCATGCCTCCGCATGGCGGCTTCGCGATCGGTCTGGAAAGGTGGGTCGCGCGCCTCACGGGCGCCGAGAACGTGCGCGAGGTGACGCTCTTCCCGCGTGACCTGCACCGCCTGGAGCCGTGACGGGTGACCGCACAGCCGGGAGATCCACAGGGGTCCCACCGGCGTGTCGAGTTGCATCGCGACGATTCGTTACACGGTTCGCTTCCCCTCCAGTCACATCTGCCCCTAGTGTTGCTTCTTGCACCTGCGTGAAGTTTCGCCGGAGGGGAAGCCGTCGACGCGCGGGTGCGACCCACCTGAAGATCGGGGTAACACATGTCGAATGAGCGTCAGCTCGCCGAGGTGCGGTTCCTAACCGTCGCCGAGGTCGCCTCGATCATGCGCGTGTCGAAGATGACGGTCTACCGGCTCGTCCACGGCGGAGACCTTCCGGCCGTACGCGTCGGCCGCTCCTTCCGGGTTCCGGAGGACGCGGTGCACAAGTACCTGCAGACGTCCTACATCGACACCGCGTGAGCACAGCGTGACACCCGCGTCACGGCGCACCCGAGGGGGCGGCCCCGACCACCCGGTCGGGCCGCCCCCTCGGCGTTCCCGCAGGTGGGCAGGCTGCGACGTCGACGTTCCTTTTTGGGTCAGAGGCCCCGTACGCGCTACGCTGTGGAGCCTGTTCGGCTCGTGAAGTTCGACCGGCCTCTCGGAGGTGTGTCGACGCAGGTCGGCATCAGCTCAGTCAGAGACAAGTCGCACGACAAGGACAAACATGGGTTCTGTCATCAAGAAGCGCCGCAAGCGGATGGCGAAGAAGAAGCACCGCAAGCTGCTGCGCAAGACGCGCCACCAGCGCCGCAACAAGAAGTGACCTGAGTTCTCAGGTCTCGGCGGATCGCCCCGCACGCTCTCGACCCTCACCGACGGTGGGGGTCGTTCGCGTTTCCGGACCGGTCCCGCGGGCGCGCCCACGCGTCCGGGCCCGGCTTCCGGTGCGAGACGCTCGCCACATCCACGCTCCGAGGCCGTACGCAAGCCGTCTGGGCGACAACCCATCGGTAGGCTGCACCAGACGGTAGGGGCCGACGACAGGAGGACGTGATGGCAAAGGTCGTCCTCGTGACGGGGGTGTCCCGCTACCTCGGCGGGCTCTACGCCCGCCGGTTGTCGGCCGACCCGTCCATCGAGCGGATCCTCGGCGTCGACGTCGTGCCCCCGAAGCACTCGATCGGACGAGCCGAGTTCGTGCGGGCCGACATCCGCAACCCGATGATCGGGCGCATCATGGCCCAGGCCTCGGTCGACACGGTCGTGCACATGAACGTCATCGCGACGCCCAAGGACTCCGGCGGGCGGGTGACGCAGAAGGAGATCAACGTCATCGGCACGATGCAGCTGCTCGCTGCCTGCCAGAAGTCCGAGTCGGTGACGCGCCTCGTCGTCAAGTCGTCCGCCGCCGTCTACGGCTCCTCGCCGCGTGACCCGGCCATGTTCAGCGAGGACATGAACCCCAAGACGCTGCCGCGCACCGGGTTCGGCAAGGACTCCGTCGAGGTCGAGGGCTACGTGCGCGGGTTCTCGCGCCGCCGGCCCGACGTCGAGATCACCATGCTGCGCTTCGCCAATGTCGTCGGCCCGAGCATCCACACCGCCATCACCGACTACTTCTCGCTGCCCGTCGTGCCCGTGCCACTCGGCTTCGACGCCCGGTTCCAGTTCGTCCACGAGGACGACGCGACCGCGGCCATGATCCTCGCCACCACCGGACCCGCCGTGGGCATCGTCAACGTCGCCGGCGACGGCTTCCTCACGGTGACGCAGTGCACGGCCATCGCCCGTCGCCCGATCCTGCCGCTGCCGCTCCCGGCTGCCGGTCTCATCGGCAACCTCGTGAAGCGCAGCGGCCTCGCCGACTTCTCGTCGGACCAGCTGACCTTCCTCGCCTTCGGCCGGGGCCTCGACACTCACCGGATGCGGTCGGTCTTCGGCTTCGAACCGCACTACACGACCCGGTCCGCCTTCGAGGACTACGCCAGCCACCTGCGCCCCGCCGTGCCCGGCGTCGAGGGCGTCGGTGACGTCGTCAGCGATGCCGCCGGCGGCACCGCGGCCGCCATCGCCCGAGTCTTCGACAGGATCCAGCCGTGACCACCGAGCCCACCGACCAGACGCGGCAGGCGGGGAACGCCGCACCGGCCACGCCCGAGGGGCAGGCGACGGAGACGGCGACGCCGGCGGACATCGCCGCCAAGCCCACCGCTGCGAAGAAGGCCGCTGTCAAGAAGGCTGCCGTGAAGAAGGCTGCCGTGAAGAAGGCTGTCGTGAAGAAGGCTGCGGCCAAGCAGCCCGCTGTGCGGAAGTCCGCGTCGAAAGCAACGTCGAAGTCCGCGTCCAAGTCTGCGTCCAAGAAGCCCCCGTCGAAGACGTCGACGGCCACGCGCACTGCTGCGGTCAAGGCAGCGGGCGGCACCCCCGCCGAGAAGGTCTCGGCCCCTACGACGGCCGCCACGAAGGCGTCCGCGCGCGAGGCGTCACAGCCGCGCTCGGGCGGCGCGTTCGCAGCGGGCGCAGCGCGGGCCTCGGGCGAGCGCCGACGTCGCAGCGGCACGCCGCTGCTGCCGACGCAGCCCGTCGAGGTGAGCCACGCTCGGCACCGGTCCGTCGGTGCGGCCAGCACGACCCCTCCGGACGAGCCGGTCGAGGTCGCCGACACCCCGGTCTCCGTCGACGCTCCGGGCGAGCAGCCCGACGACTCGTCGCTCGGCACGACCGCCACCAGCGACGTCCCCGCCGCCGCAGCGGCCAGTCCGTCGACCGGCGGTGCGGGCCGTCGCCCGCGCACGAGCGAGCCGGCCGACACGCCGACCACCCCGACCGCCCCGACCGCCCCGACCACCCCGACCACCCCGACCACTCGGGCCAGGCCGAGCCGGGCCTCGATGCGCTCGACGCGGCGCACCGCGAACGGTGAGCCGACGCGGTTGCGGGCCGTGCCACGCGTGCCCGAGCCCGCCGCGACCCCGGGCGACGCGGGCGCCCCCGGAGCCGGGCGGCATACGCAAGCAGGCGGTGACGGCTGGGAGCACGCGCTGACCTCGGGGCTGCAGTCGCGGGCCGAGAAGCTCGTGGGCGCGGTGCTCGAGGGTGCCGAGTTCACGTCCGAGTCCCGCCCCGGACCCGCCGAGCTCGTCGAGCTGGCCATCAACGTGCTGCGCGCCGCGGCGACGTCGGCCGGGGTGCCGGCGGAGGACGTCGAGCGCCAGGTCGCCGAGACGCTGGCCTACCTCAGGCGGCGGCTGTCGGGCGACTACGTCGTCGACGAGTTCGGCTTCGACGAGGACTACACGATCAACGTCCACCTGCCCCTGCTGCGACCGCTCTACAAGAAGTGGTTCCGGGTCGAGGTGCGTGGCATCGAGAACATCCCCGACGAGGGCGGCGCCCTCGTCGTCGGCAACCACTCGGGCACGGTCGCCATGGACTCGCTCATGACGCAGGTCGCCGTCTACGACGAGCACCCGAAGAAGCGACACCTGCGCATGCTGGGGGCCGACCTCGTCTTCCAGATGCCCTTCATCGGCACCATGGCGCGCCGGTCGGGAACCACCCTGGCGGCCAACACCGACGCCGAGCGCCTGCTCGCGGGCGGTTCGCTCGTCGGCGTCTGGCCCGAGGGGTTCAAGGGGGTCGGCAAGCCGTTCAGCGAGCGCTACAAGCTGCAGCGCTTCGGCCGCGGTGGCTTCGTGTCGGCGGCCCTGCGCGCCGGCGTGCCGATCGTGCCGGTGTCGATCGTCGGTGCCGAGGAGATCTACCCGATCCTCGGCAACATGCCGGCCGTCGCGCGGCTGCTGGGGCTGCCGTACGCGCCGATCACGCCGACGTTCCCGCTTCTCGGCCCGCTCGGCATGGTGCCGCTGCCGAGCAAGTGGCTCATCGAGTTCGGGCCGCCGATCGACACGTCGGCCTTCGGGCCGGAGGCCGCCGACGACCCGATGCTCGTCTTCGACCTCACCGACCAGGTGCGCGAGACCATCCAGCAGACGCTCTACAGCCTGCTCATGCAGCGCAAGTCCGTCTTCCTCTGACCCGGCCCACCCGGCCCACCCGACCCCTCGCCCGGGGCGGAGCCGAGATGGCGCTCAGGGCAGCGGCTGGAGGGGGAGCGTCGTCGACGGCAGCAGCGGCAGCGCGGGCGGCGTGACGACGACCGTCGGCACCGGGATCGTCGCGCCGGGCAGCGTGATGCCGCCCCCGCCGACCCTGATGGTCGTGCTCGAGACCCCCACGCGGGGGATGCTCACGGTCGCGCCCGGCAGCGTGACGCCGCCACCACCGAGCCTGCCCGACGTGCTGTTGACGCCGGCGCCCGGCAGGTTGATGGTGCCGCCGGGCAGCGTGACGCCGCCGGTGACGCCGGCACCGCCGCCCGGGAGCGGCACGGACGGAAGCGGAGCGCTCGGCAGGCCGCCCCCGGGGAGGGTCGCGGACGGCAGCTGCGGCCGGGGGAGCGAGACCGAGGGCCGCGGCGCCGTGCTCGAGGGTCGCGGCGTCGCCGTGGCGCCCGGACGGGTCGTCACGAGGCCGCTGAGCAGCTGCTTCGCCTGGTCGGCGCGGTCGCCGCACACGGTGCACGAGGCGAGGTCGCGAAGCGTGGCCACCTGGCTGGCACCCAGCAGGTCACGCAGCCGCTGCCAGGCGGGGAGGGAGGCGGCCGGCACGCGCGGTCGCATCGCGTCGACCTGCGGGATCGCCCGGGTGTAGAAGTCGGACAGCTCCGTGAGGGCGTCGGCCCGACCATCGGTGCGGTAGGCCTCGAGCAGGATCGTCTGCGCGCGCCGCGTGGCGTCGGCGGCGGAGTCGTAGGCCGTGTCGAGGTCGTGCGTCGAGGGCTCGCCGCGGTCGATGAGGCTGCGGGCGTCGCCGATGTGCTCCTGCGCCTGGGCGAGGTAGGTGAGCCCCTGCTCGTAGCGCGAGCCGGCCAGCTGGACGGCCGCCCGGTCGAGGAGCTGCTTGACGCCGTAGAGCGCGTCGCCGGGCACCGCGGACCTCGAGGCGAACCCGAGCGCGCCGCCGATGACCAGCACCGCCGCAGCGGCGGCGGCCAGGAACTTCAGCGGCCGTGCCGCGACCCGAAGCACCGAGACGGTGCCGCCGGTTCCTGGACGTGCGGAGTCGGAGGAGCGCTCGGTGGCACCGGGGACACCGGGGGCACCGGACACACCGGGGGCACCAGGGGCACCGGGGGCATCCGGAGTGCCCTCGGCGGAGGAGGGCTCGGCGTCGGTGTCGGAATCGCCCGGGGCCACAGGCACGATCGGGACGACCGTCGTCGCGTCGTCGGCGAGGAGCCTGGCGCGCAGGTCGGTCACGAACTCGGCTCGCGGCGCGAGGCCGGCCTGGTCGACGGACTGGACGGCGTGGAGCACGGCGACGAGCTCGAGGATGCCGGGGTCGGAGATCCGCTCGCCGTCGAGGGCGCGCTGCAGCAGCTCGCCGTCGGCATTCGCGCCGAGGTCCATGTCCCCTCCTTCGTCTGTCGTCTGCTGGTCGTTGGTCGGTCAGCCGTTCTGGCTGGTCTGGCTGGTCTGGCTGGGGCGCCGGGTCTCGCCCGTCAGGGCGTCGGGGGTCCCGGCAGGCGCCCAGTGGCCCGACGGGGCGCCACGGGACGGCATACGGCGAGGGGTGGGTGGTGCAGGTTGCTCGTCAGGGACTCCAGCACCGTCGTCGCTGTCATGGAGCCGCCTGCGTTCACGCGATCCGCGGTCGCGCCGGTCGGCGCGCCGAGCGTCGGTCCGGGCCCACACGCACCGTCCCTACGCCGTGAGAACGACGCGGGTGGCAGTGGGGTTACGGGGTTCACAGCTCGACTCCCTCGAGCGCCTTGCGCAGGGCCCGCGTGGCGCGCAGCTGGAGCTGCTTGACGGCACCTTCGGACTTGCCGATGACCTTGGCGGTGTCGGCGAGGCTGAGGCCCTGGAGGAAGCGCAGGGTGATGCACTCGGCCTGGTCGGGGCCGAGTCCCCTGATCGCCTCGACGAGCCGCTCGTCGCGCAGCCGGGTGAGCACCTCGGCGTCGGGGGCATCGACCCGCTCGTCGGCGTCGCGCATGTCGGCCGTCGCGACCTCGAAGCGGAACTTCGCCGACTTCACGTGGTCGGCGATGAGGTTGCGGGCGATGGTGACGAACCACGCCGCGATGTCCTTGCCCTGCCACGTGAAGGAGTCGATGCGCCGCATGGCGCGCAGGAAGGTCTCGGAGGTGAGGTCCTCGGCGAGCGAACGGTTGGCCACGCGTACGAGCACGTAGCGGAAGACGGTGTCGACGTAGCTGTCGTAGAGCTGGGCGAAGGCCTCCTTGTCGCCGCCCTGGGCCAGCTCGACGAGTGCGGCGATCCGGGCCTGCTCGGCCGCGTCGCGCTCGGGGTGGGGGCGTCGGGGACCGAGCGATCCGAGGGGCGTCGGCCCGACGTCGACGTGCGCGGCGCTCTCGTTGGCGAGGGAGGCCCACAGCGCGTCGAGCGCGGAACGCCAGGAGGGCAGCGTCGGCGTGAGACCAGAGGTGAACGCGGGGGAGAGGGCGGGCGTGAGGGCAGGCGTCACCGACACCATCGCCGGGAGCGTCCGCGGCGCGGTTACAGGGGCAGGTCGGCGGGCCGACGTCCTGTTCGAGCGCATTGGAGACAGTCTGGCGGAAGCGGGCCCCATCTGGGAGATCGATCGGCATTTGTGGCGCATGACCTACTCACCGGTACGCGTTCGCCCCACCAGTCCCGGCAGGTGTCGACGGCACGGCCGTCCGCGCCGCGCGCGCCTAGAGTGCGCGCCTAGAGTGGTCGCATGACGATCCAGCAGCCCGATGCCGGGGGTGCGCCACGGGTGGTCCTGCTCGGACGCCCCGGCTGTCACCTGTGCGAGGAGGCCCGTGAGGTCGTGGCTCGCGTCACCTCCGAGCTCGGCGTGGCCTGGTCGGAGCAGTCGATCGACGACGACCCCGACCTGCTGCGCCGTTACGCCGAGCAGATCCCGGTGACCTTCGTCGACGGGCGACGTCACGAGTTCTGGCGGGTCGACGAGGCCCGCCTGCGCGCTGCCCTCCGCTGAGCCGGGCGGGCGGCCGGGCCCGCGGACGGCGACCTGCCTCGAGGGCGCGTCCCATGCCGTGGTAAGTCCCCGAAAGTCAACTTTGTGCATGGCTTCACAAACGTCTAGCCTGAACAGGTCCCCACGTGCTCCGCGTTCGGCTCGGTCCCGACCCGAACGCCTCGCTGAGAGGAGCCGGTGAGCAAGAGTGTCCGCCGACCCTGCACTGCGTCGAGAGATCCCCGACGCGACCGTCGCGCGGCTTCCCGAGTACCTTCGGACGCTCTCGCGCCTCGCTGAGGACGGCGTCCTGTCCGTCTCGTCCGAAGAGCTCGCAGCCGAGGTCGGAGTGCGCTCCGCGCAGCTGCGCAAGGACCTCAGCCACCTCGGCTCCTACGGGGTGCGCGGTGTCGGCTACGACGTCGAGACCTTGGCCCTCGAGATCTCGCGGGCGCTCGGACTCACCGAGGACTGGCCCGTCGCGATCGTCGGCATGGGCAACCTCGGGCACGCGCTCGCCTCCTACTCCGGCTTCGTCACCAAGGGATTCCGCATCGTCGGCCTCTACGACGACGACCCGGCGCTCGTGGACGAGCGCGTCGTCGGGGTGCGCATCCGGCCGCTGCGCGAGATCGTCGACCACCACCAGGTCGACCCCATCGCCATCGGTGTCATCGCGACGCCGGCGCCTGCCGCGCAGGCCGTCTGCGACGCGCTCGTCGGCGCCGGCATCAGCTCGATCCTCAACTTCGCCCCCGCCGTGCTCTCGGTGCCCGAGGGCGTCGACGTGCGCCGCGTCGACCTGTCCACCGAGCTGCAGATCCTCGCCTTCCACGCCCAGCGCAAGTCGCTGGCGGCGGGCGACCTCCGGTCGGCGGTGGTCGCCCCGTGAGCCTGCTCGTCATCGGACTGTCCCACCACACCGCGCCGCTGTCGGTGCTCGAGGCGCTCTCCGAGCGTCCCGACCGCGCCGCTGCCATCGCGTCGTCCGTGCTCGGTTCGGCCACCGCCACCGAGGCCGTCGTGCTCTCCACGTGCAACCGGCTCGAGGTCTACGCCTCGGTGCCCGCCTTCCACCCCGCCGTCGCCGCCATCGGAGAGGCCCTCGCCCTCGCCGCCGGCATCGAGGAGCCCGAGGGCGTGCGCGACCCCGTCGAGCTGCCTCCGGGCGACCCGGCCGACGCCCTCGCCGCGCGCGCCGAGGCACTCGCCGACCACCTCTACGTCCGTTACGACGACGCCGCCGTCGCCCACGCGTTCACCGTCGCCTGCGGCCTCGACTCGATGGCCGTGGGTGAGGCGCAGGTGCTCGGCCAGATGCGCGACGCGCTCGCCGGCGCCCAGGAGCGCGGCCAGGTGGGAGAGACCCTCAACGCGCTCTTCCAGCGCGCGCTCCGGGTGGGCAAGCGCGCCCACACCGACACCGACATCGACCGGCACAGCGTCTCGCTCGTGCAGATCGCGCTCGAGGAGGCCGCCGAGGTGCTCGGCCCGCTCGAGGGCGTGTCCGCCGCGGTCATCGGCGCCGGCGGCATGAGCGGGCTCGCGGCGGCAACGACGTCCCGGGCGGGCGTGCGGTCGCTCACCATCGTCAACCGCACCCCCGAGCGCGCGGAGCGTCTCGCCGAGGCCACGTCGGGTACGCCACGCGCGTGGAGCGACCTCAGCGACGTCGTCGCCGAGAGCGACCTCGTCATCACCTGCACCGGCGCGGTGGGCCACGTGATCACGGCTGACCTGCTGGCCGACGGTGCTGCCCGGCGCGACGCACGGCCCCAGGTCGTCGTCGACCTGGCCCTGCCGCGCGACGTCGAGCCGGCCGACACCTGGCAACGGCCCGTGCCCGGCGTGACCCTCATCGACCTGCAGGCTCTGGGGCTGCTCCTCGAGGGCCGCGCCGACACCACGCAGGTGGTGCGCGTGCGCGACCTCGTCACCGGCGAGGTCGCCGACTACCTCACCCGCCGCATGGAGAAGTCCGTGGCGCCCACGGTGGCCGCGCTCCGGGCCCGGGCGGCCGACCTCGTCGCCACCGAGATGGACCGCCTCGACCAGCGCCTGCCCGGTCTCGACGAGACCACCCGGGCGGAGGTCGGTCTCGCAGTGCACCGCATCGTCGAGAAGCTGCTCCACACGCCGACCAAGCGCGTCAAGGAGTTCGCGATGGAGGGCAGCGGCGACGACTACGCCGCCGCGCTGCGCGAGCTCTTCGACCTCGAGCCCAAGGACGTCGCCAACGTGTCGACCCCGCCGAAGCGAGGGCAGTCATGACCGCACTGCGTCTCGGCACCCGCCGCTCCGCCCTCGCCACCACCCAGTCCGGCTGGGTGGCCGACCGGCTGCGCGACGCGGGCCACGACGTCGAGATCGTCGAGATCACGACCGAGGGCGACGTCTCGGGGGAGCTGCTCACGGCCATCGGCGGCACCGGCGTCTTCGCGGCCGCGATCCGCCACGCGCTGCTCGACGGACGCATCGACGTCGCCGTGCACTCGCTCAAGGACCTCCCCACGACGCCCGAGCCGGGGCTCGTCGTCGCCGCAGTGCCGGTGCGCGAGGACAGCCGCGACGTGCTCGTGGCGCGTGACGGGCTCACGCTGGGCGAGCTTCCTCCCGGCTCCGTGGTCGGCACCGGGTCCCCCCGGCGCACCGCGCAGCTGGCGGCTCTCGGTCTGGGCCTCGACATCCGCCCCATTCGCGGAAACGTCGACACGAGAATCGGTTTCGTCATGTCGGGCAAGCTCGACGCCGTCGTCCTCGCCCGCGCGGGCCTCTCCAGGCTCGACCGCCTCACCGAGGCGACCGAGGTCATCGACCCGATCCAGGTGCTTCCCGCGCCCGGTCAGGGCGCCCTGGCCGTCGAGTGCCGGTCCGACCGGGCCGACGTCGTCGCAGCGGTCTCCGTGCTCGACGACGCCGACACCCGCGCCTGCGTCCTCGCCGAGCGGTCGCTCCTCGCCACCCTCGAGGCCGGCTGCACCGCGCCGGTGGGTGCGCTCGCCGAGGTCGTCGAGGGCGAGGACGGCCTGGAGCTGTCGCTCCGCGCCTTCGCCGGCAGCGAGAACGGATCCGTCGAGCTGCGCCGCTCGCTCGTCGGCCCGTACGAGGAGCCCGAGGCCCTCGGCGCCCGACTCGCCCACGTCCTTCTGGAGGACGGCGCCGCCGACCTCCAGGTCTCACCGTCAGCTGGACCCGCACCAGACCACGCCCCACACCAACCGGAGCAAGTTTCGTGACTCCTTCCCGCCAGCCGTCAGAGCAGACGGTCTCGACTCCCACCCACGCGACGACCCCTGCTCGCGTCGCCTTCGTCGGGTCCGGACCCGGTGACCCCGGTCTGATGACGCTGCGCGGCCGCGACCTGCTCGCCGCTGCCGACGTCGTCGTCACCGACCGGATCGCCCGCGACGACGTCGTGCTCGAGCACGCCCGGCCCGACGTCGAGATCGTCGACGCCGGACACGGCGAGCAGGGTCAGGAGCTGACCCACGCCGTGCGCGCCAAGCTCGTCGTCAAGGCCGCGAAGTCGGTGGGCCCCAACGGGCTCGTCGTGCGCCTCATGGACGGCGACCCCGCGACCTTCAACGGCCTCGTCGAGGAGGTGCGTGCGTGCCGCAAGGCCGGCATCACCTTCGACGTCGTGCCCGGCGTCTCCGCGCTCACGGCCGGCCCGACGTATGCCGGTGTGCCGCTGACCTCGAAGTCGACCGGCGCCGTCCACGTCGTCGGCGTCGACCGCTCGAGCGTCGACTGGTCGGCCTACACCGCCGACGACGACACGCTCGTGCTGCTCGGCGGCACCGACGGGATCCGGACCGCCCTCGCGGCGCTCCTCGCCGCCGGCCGACCGGCGGAGGCTCTCGTCGCGCTCTCGGCCAACGGCACCACCGTGCGCCAGTCGTCCGTCGCGACGACGCTGGGCGAAGCCGACTCCGTGTTCGCCGGCAAGGAGCCCCTCGAGGTCTCGCTCGCCGTCGTGTCGCCGAACGTCGGCCTGCGCGACGAGTTCGCGTGGTTCGAGAACAAGCCGCTGTTCGGGTGGAAGGTGCTCGTGCCGCGCACCCAGGCCCAGGCCGGCCCGATGGTCGAGCGCCTCGCGGCCTACGGGGCCACCGCCGACGTCGTCCCGACCATCTCGGTCGAGCCGCCGCGCACCCCGCAGCAGATGGAGAAGGCCGTCAAGGGCCTCGTCACCGGTCGCTACGAGTGGATCGGCTTCACCTCGGTCAACGCCGTGCGAGCGGTGCGTGAGCGCTTCGAGGAGTTCGGTCTCGACGCGCGCGCCTTCGCCGGTCTGAAGGTGGCTGCCGTCGGTGGCGTCACCGCCGACGCGCTGCGCGAGTGGGGCATCAACCCCGATCTCGTGCCGAGCGGGGAGCACTCTGCCGCAGGCCTGCTCGAGGTATGGCCCGAGTTCGACGAGGTGCTCGACCCGATCAACCGCGTGCTGCTGCCGCGCGCCGACATCGCCACCGAGACGCTCGTCGCGGGTCTGCGCGAGATGGGCTGGGAGGTCGACGACGTCACCGCCTACCGCACCGTGCGCGCGGCCCCGCCTGCGGCCTCGATCCGAGACGCGATCAAGGGCGGCGACTACGACGCGGTGGTCTTCACGTCGAGCTCGACGGTGCGCAACCTCGTCGGCATCGCCGGAAAGCCCCACGCCGCAACGGTGGTCGCCTGCATCGGTCCGGCCACGGCAAAGACGGCGCAGGAGCACGGTCTCCGGGTCGACGTGCTTGCACCCGAGGCGTCGGCGGTCAGACTCGTCGACGCGCTGGCCGGGCACGGAGTCGGGCTCGCCGTCGCGGCCGCCGAGGCGGGGCAGCCGGTCCAGCGCCCCAGCGACAAGCGTCCGGCCTCGCGCCGTCGCGCCCGCTGACGGGCCCGCCGTGATCGAGCGTCCTCGTCGGCTCCGCCAGAACGCGGTCCTGCGGTCCCTCGTCGCCGAGACCCGGCTGCACCCGCGCGACCTCGTGCTCCCCGTCTTCGTGGGGGAGGGCCTGACCGAGCCCCGGCCGATCGAGAGCATGCCCGGCGTCCAGCAGCACACGCTCGAGAGCGTCGTCGACGTCGCGCGCCAGTGCGTGGCGAAGGGCCTCGGCGGCATCATGCTCTTCGGCGTGCCGCTGGAGAAGGACGCCACCGGCGCGGGCGCCATCGACCCCGACGGCATCCTCAACGTCGCGCTCCGCGCGGTGCGTGACGCGGTCGGCGACGACCTCGTCGTCATGGCCGACACGTGCCTCGACGAGTTCACCGACCACGGCCACTGCGGGGTGCTCGACGAGCAGGGCCGGGTCGACAACGACGCCACCAACGAGCTCTACGCCCGGATGGCCGTCGCCCAGGCTCGCGCCGGCGCCCACGTCGTCGCGCCGAGCGGGATGATGGACGGCCAGGTCGCCGTCATCCGCGAGGCGCTCGACGCGGAGGGCCTCATGGACACGGTGATCCTCGCCTACTCGGCGAAGTACGCGTCTGCGTTCTTCGGGCCGTTCCGCGAGGCCGTCCAGTCGAGCCTGCAGGGCGACCGCCGCACCTACCAGCAGGACCCCGCCAACATCGTCGAGTCGCTGCGCGAGATCGACCTCGACATCGCCGAGGGCGCCGATCTGGTGATGGTCAAGCCGGCGATGTCCTACCTCGACGTCGTCGCGGCGGCCGCCGAGCGGTCGTCGGTGCCGGTCGCCGCCTACCAGGTGTCGGGCGAGTTCTCGATGATCCAGGCCGCTGCCGCCAACGGCTGGATCGACCTGCGCGCCACCGCCGTCGAGTCGCTGACGTCGATCCGCCGGGCCGGCGCACAGGTCATCCTCACGTACTTCGCCCTCGACGTGCCGGACTGGATCGCCTGAGACCACTACCATCTGGTACGTCGCAGGAGGTTGACATGGCAATTACGGGGGATGACGGGGTGCAGTGGCTCAGTGACGCCGAGCAGGCGTCGTGGCGGGCCATCCTGCGCGGCACCCGTCTGCTCGAGCGCGCGCTCGACGACGCGCTGGGCGACGCCGGGCTCCAGCTGAGCGAGTACGAGATCATCTCGATGCTCTCCGAGAGCCAGAACCACCGGCTGCGGATGTCCGAGCTCGCCGCGATGGTGGTGCAGTCGCGCAGCCGGCTGACCCACACGGCGAAGCGCCTCGAGGACCGGGGCTGGGTGACGCGCGAGCAGTGCGCCGACGACCGCCGCGGTGTCGAGCTCGTGCTGACGACGGGAGGACTCACGGCTGTCCGCGAGATCGCGCGCGTGCACGTGCAGAGCGTGCGCGACAACCTCGTCGACATCATGACGCCGGCGCAGTTCAGCGCCATCGGCGACGCGATGGCGATCGTGCGCGACCACCTCGACCCCGAGGGAGTCAGCGGCCGCTGAGCTGACGGCCCGACGGGCCCAGGGCGTACGCGTACGCCGGGGGTTGAGAGGATGGGACCCATGAGCTCGCAGCCCGCCCCCGTCCAGACCAGCCCCGACGCCCCGGCGTCCGCCGCGCTCCTCGCGCGGGCGAGCGAGGTGATCCCGGGCGGCGTCAACTCCCCGGTCCGTGCCTTCCGCGCCGTCGGCGGCACGCCGCGCTTCATGGCGAGCGGGTCGGGTCCGTGGCTCACCGACGCCGACGGCAAGCGCTACGTCGACCTCATCTGCTCCTGGGGTCCGATGATCCTCGGGCACGCACACCCTGACGTCCTCGCTGCAGTGAACAGCGCTGCGGCACGCGGCTTTTCGTTCGGCACGCCGTCCGAGAACGAGGTCCGCCTCGCCGAGGAGATCGTCGCGAGGGTCGAGCCCGTCGACCAGGTGCGCCTCGTCAACTCGGGCACCGAGGCGACGATGTCGGCGATCCGCCTCGCGCGCGGCTTCACCGGTCGCGACGTCATCGTGAAGTTCGCGGGCTGCTACCACGGGCACGTCGACGCGCTGCTCGCCTCGGCCGGCTCGGGTGTCGCGACCTTCGCCCTTCCCGACTCGGCCGGGGTGCCGCGCTCGAGCGCCGGCGAGACGATCGTGCTGCCCTACAACGACCTCGGCGCGGTCGAGGCCGCCTTCGCGGAGCGTGGCCACGAGATCGCGGCCGTCATCACCGAGGCGGCCCCCGGAAACATGGGGGTCGTGCCACCCGCACCCGGCTTCACCGAGGGCCTGCTGCGCATCACCAAGGCGCACGGCGCACTGCTCGTCTCCGACGAGGTGATGACCGGGTTCCGTTGCAGCGCCTCGGGTTTCTACGGGCTCGAGGGGCCGTATGCCGCCGGGGCCCCCGACCTGTTCACGTTCGGCAAGGTGATGGGTGGCGGGTTCCCGACTGCAGCTTTCGGCGGGCGGGCAGATGTCATGGCCCTGCTCGCTCCGCAGGGGCCTGTCTACCAGGCCGGCACGCTGTCCGGTAACCCCGTCGCGTCCGCGGCCGGTCTCGCCACCCTGCAGGGCTGCACCCCCGCCGTCTACGAGCGGCTCGACACCGTGGCGCACGCCATCGCGGACGCCGTCGCGAGCGAGCTCACGGCGGCCTCGGTGCCCCACACCATCCAGTGGGCGGGCTCGATGTTCTCCGTCTTCTTCCGCGACGGCGCCGTCATGGGCTACGACGAGGCCAAGGACCAGGACACCGCGGCCTTCCGCCGCTTCTTCCACTCGATGCTGAGCCAGGGCGTGCACCTGCCGCCGAGCGCCTTCGAGTCGTGGTTCGTGTCCGCGTCGCACGACGACGAGGCGGTCGACCACGTCATCGGCGCGCTGCCCGCGGCAGCCCGTGCCGCGGCCACGGCCGACTGAGCCACGACGTGGCCGCGCGGCCCCGCGGTGCCGGCCCGACGGCATACGCCCTCGGGAGCGGCAGGGCATTGTCGGGGCGGGCCCGGGAGAGGAGTCTGGACGGTGACGGCGGCGCCGTCCGGGCGCTGCCTCGACCGAGGGAGGTGGGCCGTGCACGCACGTTCCACGACGGTCATGGGCCGTCCCGGCATGATCGAGACCGGAATCGCGCACGTGCAGGACGTGGTGATGCCGCGGGTCAGGGAGATGGACGGGTGCATCGGCCTGTCCATGGTGGCCGACCGCACGAGCGGCCGCTGCATCGTGACGACCGCCTGGCGTGACGAGGACGCGATGCGGGCCACGGCCAGCATGGTCGAGCCGCTGCGCACCCAGGCTGCGGAGATGCTCGGAGGTGAGGCGAGCGTCGACGAGTGGGAGATCGCCTACCTGCACCGCGACCACCGGGCCGCCGACGGTTGCTGCGCCCGCATCACGTGGACCGAGGCCGACCCCGGCTCGATCGACCGCGTCATGGATGCGTTCCGGATGGGGATCATGCCCCGCGTCGAGCAGCTGGAGGGCTTCTGCAGCGCCAGCATGTTCGTCGACCGTGCCTCCGGGCGGGCCTGCGTGACAGCGACATACGACTCGACGGAGGCGATGATGGCGAACCGGAACGCAGCCATGGGGATGCGCGCCGACCTCGCGGCCGAGACGGGGCTGCGCATCATGGAGGTAGGCGAGTTCTCGCTCGCCATCGCGCACCTCGACGTGCCTGAGATGGTCTGACTGGCAGGCTGATTCGTCGATGGCGCCGCCCGATCAGGTGGCGCCATCGGCATGGCTGCCGGTGCGCCGCGGGCTAGTGGACGGCCGCGAGGAGCACTCCCACACCCACGAAGAGTCCGCCGAAGACCCGGTTGAGGGTGCGCTGCCCCGACTCGCGCTCGGTCAGCCGGCCCAGGCCACGCGCGGCCGCGGCGAAGAAGAACCACATGACGACCACGTCGACGGCGACCACCGTCGCGGCAAGCACGGCGTACTGCATCAGCAACGGCTGCTCGGGGCGGATGAACTGCGGCGTGAAGGCGAGGAAGAAGACGACGGCCTTCGGGTTGGTGAGGTTGACGAGCAGCCCGCGGCGGAACATCGACCAGGCGGGCTCGTGCTGCAGCTCGCCGACCCTGGCAGCAGCAGCGCGTGAGCGGAACTGCCGCACGCCGAGGAAGACGAGGTACGCGGCGCCGGCGTAACGGATGACGTTGAAGAGCACGGACGAGCCCGCGACCAGCACCCCGACACCCGCGGCGACGATCGCGATGTGGGCGAGCAGTGCCACCTGCTGCCCGAGGATGCCCCAGATCGAGCGGGTCCAGCCCGACCCGAGGGAGTTGGCCATGGTGTTGACGGCTCCGGCGCCCGGGGTGAACGAGATCAGCGCGCTGGCGGCGACGAGGGTGAACCAGAGTGACCACGACACGATCGCGAGTGTAGGTCGGCCACGGGTCGGAACGGATTCGGCGTCCGTGCGCTGCGTTCGCCGGCGGAGCGCTGTCGGTGGTAGCACATATGTTCGACTCATGGCACCGGAACCGTCGACGCTCGAGCTCCTGAGGAGCCGGCTGGCTGACCTCGAGGAGCGTCAGCGCGCGGCGGGTGGCGCGGCCGAGGCCGGGTTCTGGCAACTGTTCTCGGGGCGTATGCCGTCTGCGTCGTCTGGGTCGCGCGCACCTTCCGCGCGGGGTCGGGTCAGGACGCGGCGTGAGGCGCCGGCCGCGCGGCCGGCGGCGCAGCCTCGAGGGGCCTGGGCCGGGCTGACGGCAGAGGAGCTGGACTCGATCGACCTGCGCGACGTGCGCTGGACCGACCCGCCCGATTTCGAGCAGATGGTCAACGACCCGGCGTGGACCGAGTCGATCGAGGAGCGCATCGAGGCCAAAGTTGTCCTCAGCGGCGAGGGCCAGACTGCGAGCTGGCACGCGACGGAGGCGGTGACGCTGGAGGCGAGCCTCGGGGTCGGGCTGGGCGGGCACCCGGAAGCCGCGCTGGTGGCGGCGACGGAGCGGGTCGCGGTGCAGCGGCGGGGGCTGGAGGTCACGTTGGTGACGTTGGTGTCCGAGCTGGTCGCGCGGGGGGTGGACGCGCCGGGTGGGTTGTCGCGGGTCGACTGGCTCCGCAGTCTCGATGCGTCCCTGACGGCCGGGCAGGCGAAGGCGTTCGTGACGGTCGGGACGGCACTGGCCGACCGGCGGTGGGCCAGGTTGCGGATGCTCGTGGCGACGCAGCAGGTCACGGTGGGCAACGCGGCGCAGGTCATCGAGTTCCAGGAGCGGGTCGCGCCGGTCGCCGACCCCGACGACCTGGCCACCGCGATCGGTGACCTGACGGCGCAGGCGGGGGTGCTGCGGCCGGAGGAGCTGGCCCGCCTGGCCCGGCACCACACCGAGCAGGTCCGGCCGCCGCGGGACGAGGACTCGCTGGACCACGGGCGACGCCAGGCCCGCGGCCTGTGGTTCACCCCGCCGACGAAGACCGGGATGGTGGGGCTGCGCGGGATGCTCGACCCCGAGGGCGCCGCGATCCTCCAGGCCGCGATCGACCCGCTCGCCGCGCCGCGTCCGGTCAAGGACGAGCACGGCCACACGACCGCGCCCGACGAGCGCACCCCGGCCCGGCGCCGGATGGACGCCCTGCTCACCATCACGCAACGGGGTGTCGCGGCCGCCCGCGGCGTCCCGGTCACCGAGAAGGCCAAGGTCGTCGTCCTCATCGACTACGACACCCTCACCGCCGACCTCGAGAACACCCTGGGCGCCGGCAAGGGGGCCGGCAAGGGGGCCGGGATGACGTTGACCGGGGACGTGCTCTCACCGTCGGTGGTGCGGCGGATGGCGTGCGACGCGGGAATCATCCCCGTGGTCCTGGGCCGGGACGGGGCACCGTTGGACGTCGGCTACCGCGAACGGCTCTTCACCTACAGCCAGCGCCTCGCGTTGATCGCCCGCGACCGGGGCTGCAGCTTCACCGGCTGCACCGTGCCCGCGACCTGGTGCGAGGCCCACCACGTCGTCCCGTGGCACCGCGGGGGCAGGACCGACCTGACCAACGGGGCCCTGCTCTGCCCCCACCACCACACCCACGTCCACCAGCACGGCCTCACCGCGACCGTCACCGCGACCGGGGTCACCTGGCACACCAGATGACCCCGCCCCGCACCCCGCCCCGACCCCGGCGGGGTCAGCGGCATGTGTGCACGCGCCGTGGGACGGGTCACAGGGGGCGCACAGGAGCGGGTGCGGATTCGGTCCTGAGCACGACGTTTGAGAGACTGTCGCCCATGGGTCAGAGCACGGACGGGGCGGCGGCGCGCGCCGACGACCTCACGGTCGTGCACCTCATGCGACACGGTGAGGTCCACAACCCGGAGGGCGTCCTCTACGGGCGCCTCGACGGCTTCCACCTCTCCTCCCTCGGCACCGACATGGCCCGCCTCGTCGCGGCCCATCTGGCGACCAACGACATCACGTGCGTCGTCGCGTCCCCCCTCGAACGGGCGCAGGAGACCGCCGCCCCCATCGCGGCCGACCACGACGTCGAGATCCGCACCGACCCGCGGGTCATCGAGTCCGAGAACCGGTTCGAGGGCCGTGGGGTCAGCGCCGGCGAGCTCCTCCACCCGCGCAACTGGCACCTGTTCCGTGACGTGACCAAGCCGTCGTGGGGTGAGCCCTACGAGCAGATCGCGGTCCGCATGCTCGCGGCCATCGCCGACGCGCGCGATGCCGCACGTGGGCACGAGGCCGTCATCGTCAGCCACCAGCTGCCCGTCTGGACCGTGCGCAACAAGCTCGAGGGTCGCCGCCTGTGGCACGACCCCCGCAAGCGCGAGTGCACTCTCGCCTCGCTCACGTCGCTGACCTACCAGGGCGACGAGCTGGCCTCGATCACGTACTCGGAGCCGGCGGCCTCGCTGCTCGTCGGCGCGAGCAAGAGCGTGGGCGCCTGATGGAGCACGTCGACCGACGCACCGCACTGCGGTGGGGCGCCGTCGCCATGGCCGGTGGTCTCGTGACCTTTGCCGCGGCGTGCTCGTCCGACCCGAACTCCGTGGCCGACCAGGCCCGTTCGGGTGACCGCAAGGGCTACGTCGCGGGTGACGGCTCCATCGAGCAGGTGCCCGTGGCCGAGCGCGGCGAGCCCGTGCGCTTGAGCGGCACCACGCTCGAGGGCAAGCCGTGGGACATCGCCGAGCGTGCCGGCACGGTGCTCGTCGTCAACGTGTGGGGCTCGTGGTGCCCACCGTGCATCGAGGAGACCCCGGCCCTGCAGAAGGCGTGGGAGACCGTCCAGGCCAAGGGCAAGAAGGTCGAGTTCATCGGCCTCGACAAGCTCGAGTCCCCGGAGACCGGGCTCGCCTTCCAGACTGCCAACAAGGTCACCTATCCCTCGCTCGCCTACGACGGCGGGGTGCCGTTGCTCGCCCTCCAGGGCAAGGCGTCGGCGACCCCGACCACGCTCGTCCTCGACGGTGAGGCCCGCATCGCCGCCCGCGTCTCGGGGCCGGTCTCGACGACGACTCTCCTGGGGCTCGTCGACGACGTGCTCACCGGGAAGGCCTGACCCCCGTGGGCTCCGAGATCGCTACCGGTTCGCTGCTCGTCGCGGCGGCCGTCGCCCTCGTGGCCGGCTTCGTCTCGTTCGCCTCGCCGTGCGTGCTACCGCTGGTGCCAGGCTTCCTCGGCTACGTCACCGGCCTGTCGGACGTGTCGCTCGAGAAGCGCTCCCGAGGCCGGCTCGTGCTGGGGGCGCTGCTCTTCGTGCTCGGCTTCACCGTCGTCTTCCTCATCGCGGCGGCAGCGGTCTCGGCCGTGGGCCTCGCCTTCCGCGAGCACCAGAGCGTGCTGCTCCGGATCGGTGGCGCGGTCGTGCTCGTCATGGGTGTGCTCTTCCTCGGCGTGGGCCGGTCGTATGCCGTCCCGGTGAGCTGGCGACCGCGTGCTGGTCTCGCCGGCGCGCCCCTGCTCGGCGCGGCGTTCGCCGTCGGCTGGTCGCCCTGCATGGGCCCGACGCTCGGGGCGATCCAGGCGATGGCGGCGCCGATCTCGGCCGAGTCCGGGTCGATCGGCCGGGGGCTTGCGCTCGCCGCGGTCTACTCGATCGGGCTGGGGCTGCCGTTCGTCCTCATGGCCGCGCTGTGGGAGCGGGCGGGGCGCGCGAGCGACTGGCTGCGTCGTCACCGCCGCGTGCTGCAGACCGTCGGCGGCCTGCTGCTCGTCGTCGTGGGCCTGCTCATGCTGACCGGGGTGTGGGAGACGGTCGTGGTCTGGCTCCAGGTGCGCCTCGTCAACGGTTTCCAGGTGGCGATCTGAGATGACCACCGACACACCCGTGAAGCCGCGCAAGGGCAAGGGCCGCGCCAAGGACCAGCGCCCCGAGCCGGCGCTGCCCGATCTGGGACCGCTCGAGCTGCTGCGGTGGGGCTGGCGCCAGCTGACGAGCATGCGCACCGCGCTCTTCCTGCTGCTCCTGCTGTCCATCGCGGCCGTGCCGGGGTCGATCTTCCCGCAGCGCAACATCGACGCCGGCCGGGTCGCCGACTACATCGCCCAGAACCCCACGACGAGCCCGTGGCTCGACCGCCTCGGCTTCTTCGACGTCTACGCGTCGGTGTGGTTCTCCGCCATCTACCTGCTGCTCTTCATCTCGCTGGTCGGCTGCATCGTGCCGCGCACCAAGGTGCACGTGGCAGCGCTTCGGGCGCGGCCCCCGAAGGCGCCGGCGAGACTGCACCGCCTCGACGAGCACGCCGAGCTGACGACCTCGCTGTCGCCCGACGAGGCCCTCGAGGTCGCGCGTGCCGCCCTGAAGCGCAAGCGGTTCCGACTCCACTCCCACGACGGCGTGAGCCTGTCCGGCGAGTCCGGCTACCTGCGTGAGACGGGCAACCTGCTCTTCCACCTCGCGCTGACCGGCATCATCATCGGCATGGCCGTCGGCCACGTGTTCGGCTGGCGCGGCGACATCATCCTCGCCGAGGGCGACAAGTTCGCGTCGTCGGCGGGCACGTACAACACGATCTCGCCCGGTCCCTGGGTCGACACCGAGAGCCTGCCGCCGTTCGTGCTCTCGCTCGACAAGCTCCACGTGGAGTTCAACGAGACGCCCGGTCGCGGTTTCGGGCAGCCGCGCCTCTTCGATGCCCAGACGCGGCTCCAGCGCGACCCCGGCTCGCCGGCCAGCGAGGAGACCGTCTCGGTCAACCACCCGATCGCCGTGGACGGCGCCGACATCTTCCTGCTCGGCAACGGCTACACGCCGGTCGTCACGGTGCGCGACGCCAAGGGCACCGTCCTCTACCGCGAGGCGACGCCCTTCCTGCCGCAGGACGGCAACTACCGCTCCCTCGGCGTCATCAAGGTGCCGTCCGCGACGCCGAAGCAGCTCGGCTTCACCGGCTTCTTCCTGCCGACCGCCGAGCCCACCTTCGCCAACGGCCCGGCGTCGATCTTCCCCGACGCCAAGAACCCCGAGCTCGCCCTGTCGGTGTGGGAGGGCAACCTCTTCCCGGGCGGCGCGCCGCAGTCGGTCTACACGCTCAACACCGACGAGATGAAGCAGGTGACCAAGGCCGACGGGTCGCCCGCCCTGGTCCGTCTCAAGCCGGGCCAGACCTACCAGCTCCCGGACGACCGGGGGTCCATCACCTTCGACAACGTCAAGCGCTTCGCCGGCCTCTCGGTGCGCACCGACCCCGGGGCCCCGATCAGCCTGGTCAGCGCGATCCTCGCCACGCTGGGCCTGATCCTCGGCCTCACGATCAAGCGCCGACGCGTCTTCGTGCGCGTCCGCCCTGCCGCCGACCCGACGGCCACCGACGGTGGCGCTGGGGGTCGTGCGGGCTCACCGGCTACCGTGGTGACCATCGGTGGCCTCTCCAAGGACTCCGACCCCGGGCTGGCCGCGATCGTGACGGCGATCGTCACCGCGTTCCACACGACGATCGACACCGCCACCGCGACCGCCGAGCCCGACCGCCCCGCAGAACGGACCGAAAGCTAGTGCCGAACTCGCTCGCCGCCAACGCCAACATCGCGCTCTACGCGTCGATGATCGTCTACACGCTCGCCATGCTCGCGTTCACGTGGCACCTCGCCGCGCGCGCGCCGAAGGTGGCCGAGTCCAAGGTCCTCGCCGAGTCGACCGTCGCCGAGCGCGAGCTCGTCGGCGCGGGAGCGGCGGCAGGGGCTCCGGCACCCGCCGAGCGTCGCCCCGCGACCCCGTACGCCGCCGGGCCGGCCTTCGAGGAGAGCCTCCGCAGCCGGCAGCGGGGGAGCATCGCGCTGATGCTGACCTACCTCGCGACGGCGCTGCTCGTCGCGTCCGTGGTCATGCGCGGCGTCGCGGTGTCGCGTCCGCCGTGGGGCAACATGTTCGAGTTCGCGACCGCTGCGGCTGCCGCTGTCGGCGTCGCCTACAGCGTGCTGGCCCGGCGCAACCGCTGGGAGTGGCTGGGCGTCTTCATCGTCACCCCGATCCTCCTCGTGCTCGGCCTGTCCCTCACCGTGCTCTACACGGAGGCCGGCGAGCTCATGCCGGCCCTCAAGTCGTACTGGCTCGGCATCCACGTCTCCGTCGCGTTCCTCGCGGTCGCGTTCTTCACCCTTGCCTTCGCCATCGGCGTCCTCTACCTCGTGCGCCTGCGCCGCGAGGACAAGCCGCCTGCGAAGCCCGGCGTCCTCGAGTCCCTGCCGTCGGCAGCGGCGCTCGAGCGGACGGCGTACAGCCTCAACATGGTCGGCTTCATCCTCTGGACGTTCACCCTCATCGCAGGCGCCATCTGGGCGAAGCAGGCGTGGGGCGCCTACTGGCAGTGGGACCCCAAGGAGGTGTGGACCTTCGTCATCTGGACGGTCTACGCCGCCTACATGCACGGTCGCGCCACGGCCGGTGTCGACCCGCGCAGGTCGATGTACATCGCGCTCGCCGGCTACGTGTCCGTCATCATCAACTTCACCCTGGTCAACCTCGTGTCGACGTTCGTCGGCATGCACAACTACTCCGGCATGAGCTGAGGGTCTGAAACCGTGGTCCGCTACACCCTGCTGCGAATCCTGATCTTCTTCGGGTTCTTCTTCCTCTTCTGGCTCATCGGCCTGCGCGACCAGCCGTGGCTGCTCCTCGGCCTCGCGGCTATCGCCTCCGCGGCCGCCTCGTACATCCTGCTCCGGGGCATGCGCGACGAGATCACGGCGAAGCTCGTCGAGCGCCACGAGGCCAAGGTCGAGGGTCGCCGTCTGCAGGCCGACCCGACGAGCGACGAGGCGGCCGAAGACGCCGAGGACGCCGGGTACGACGGCCCGCGCAGCCCCGGGCGCTGATCATCGTCACGCCGTGAGGCCGAGCCTCAGGGCGATCCTCGTCGCAGTGACGCGCGCGTCGTCGCCGACGCCGAAGAGCAGCGCCGAGCGCCGGCTCCGCAGGAAGTGCACCCCGACGAAGTGCAGGTCGGGCGCGACCAGGCTCTCGCCGTCGTCGTGGCGGGGGAACCCCTGCTCGTCGACGAGGCCCGGCACGTCGATCCACTCGGCGTAGCGGCTGCGGAACCCGGCGGCGACGACGACGGCGCCGAGGTCGCGTACGGCGACGCTCTCGACGGCCCGCGGTGCGAACGGGCCCGGGTCGGGCACGTCCGGCGGCGTCCGACCCGCCCGCGCGCAGGACGCGACGATGAGGTCGCGGATGCCGTCGTGGGCCGCGTCGGACATCGCGAGGGTCGCCTCGAGGTCGGGCGCCAGGTGGACGGTCGTGTCGTCCGCGCCGACCAGATGGCCACCGAGGCGCACCCCGAGGCCGTGCAGGGTGCGGAAGCTGAGGTCGTGCCCGCCGTCGCGGCCGGTGACCTGTGGGTTGGCGCCGAGCCGTGCGGCCGGCGACGGCAGGTCGGTGACCCGCTGGTCGAAGAACGGGGTGTCGAGGAGCCACTCGAAGACGTCGCGTCCTGCGGTGCGCCGCGGGAACCAGGGCGCCCGGCCGCAGGCCATGACGACGTCGCGACCGGCCTCGGCGAGCTCCTCGGCGATCTGGCACGCGCTCTGACCCGAGCCGACGACGAGCACCTGACCGTCGGGGAGCGCGGCGGGGTTGCGGTACTGCGACACGTCGACGCACGCCGATCGGGCGGGAAGCGACCGCACGGCCGCAGGCAGGTTCGGGCGCTGGTAGGCGCCGGTGGCGACGACGACCACGCGGCTGCGCACGGTGCCGTCGTCGGTCTCGAGGTCGTAGCCGCCGTCCCGTCCCGGACGCAGCGCGCGGACGGGAGTGCCGTGTCGCACCTGCGCGGTCAGGCGCGAAGCGTAGTCCTCGAGGTGGCGGGTGATCTGCTCGCGCGACATGAAGCCGTCGGGGTCATCACCCTCGTAGGGCGCCCCTGGCAGCAGCAGCAGGTGGTTCGGGCCCACCAGGGTGAAGCTGTCCCACCGGTGGGCCCACGACGAGCCCGGCGACTCCGCCTCCAGCACGACGTGCGCGACGCCGCGAAGGCCCAGCTCGTGGCTCGCTGCGAGGCCGGCCTGCCCGGCACCGATGACGACGACGTCGATCTCCTCGTGCACGTCTCAACGGTGGCACTCGCGCGGCGAGCCGTCAGCGAAACGGGACCGACGGGCCGAGGAGGGGTCGAGGTATGCCGTCGCGCCGGGTCGCGACGGTATGCCGTCGCGCCGGGTCGCGACGGATCACCTCGACCCGCCGGGGCATCAGGTCAGGCGCGGCCGGCTGCGAGCCCGACGGCGAGGAGCAGCGACCAGGCCAGCAGGAACTGCCCGGTGCCGGCCAGCGCGGGGATGAGACCGCGCCCCGTGGCCCGGCCCACCACGGCCTGCATCGGCTTGAGCACCAGCGGTGCGGCGAGCAGCGCGAGCAGCGCCCACGGCGAGGTGAAGGACGCGAGGCCGGTCATCACGAAGGCCACGGCGACGAGGGCGACGTAGAACCAACGGGTGCCGGACTCGCCCATGCGCACCGCGAGGGTGCGCTTGCCGTGCTCGCGGTCGGTGGGGATGTCGCGCAGGTTGTTGGCCACGAGGATCGCCGACGACAGGGCGCCCACGCCGATGGCGCCCCACCAGCCCGCGGCGGTGGGTGGCGTCATGGTCGCCATCGTGCCGAGCGTGGCGACGAGCCCGAAGAAGACGAAGACGAACACCTCGCCCAGCCCGAGGTAGCCGTAGGGCCGGGAGCCGCCCGTGTAGTACCACGCCGCGACGATGGCAGCCGCGCCGATGGGGATCATCACCCAGAGGCCGGAGAGCCCGACGAGCGCCAGCCCCATGAGCGCGGCGAAGAAGAAGCACGAGAACGCGGCGATCTTGACCGAGCGAGGGGCGGCGAGGCGCTGCCCCACGAGCCGGACCGGACCGACGCGCACCTCGTCGGTGCCGCGGATCCCGTCGGAGTAGTCGTTCGCGTAGTTGACCCCGACCTGGAGGGCGAGGGCGACGACGAGGGCGAGGACGGCATACGCCCAGACGACGTGACCGGTCTGGTAGGCGGCGCCGGTGCCGACGAGGATGGGGGAGACGGCAGCAGGCAGCGTGCGTGGACGAGCGCCCTCGATCCACTGGGACAAGGTGGCCATGGGGTCTGGGGGAGTCCTTCTACAGCTTGCGGAGGAAGTCGGGGTCGTCGTCGGGGCCACGCGGGCCCGCCGGGCCACGGGGACCGGGCGGCTGGCGCCCGGGACCGCGCGGGGCGGGGCCGCCGCGGGCGTCGCTGCGGCCGGCGACCAGCCAGAAGATCGGCCCCAGCACCGGGACGAGGGTGGCGAGGAGCCAGACCGGCTTCGGCATGATGCGCACGAGACGGCTGTTGGTCTGCACGCAGTCCACGAAGGCGTAGATCGAGGCGAAGACCACGAGGGCGACGAGCACGACGCGTGGCACGTTGATCTCCTTCGTCGACCGGGTGGACACCCCCATCTTGCCACCGCTCAGGCGGAGCCCTGCACAGCGCGTCGGATGGCCGACCGGTCAGGCTTCCCCGGGCCGCGCTGCGGGATCGCCGGGAGCACGAGCACGCGCCTCGGCAGGGCTGCGTCGGGCAGGATGTCGCGCAGCCGCTCCCGCACCTGCCCCGTGGTCAGGTGCCCCGTCGGGTCGACGAGCGTCACTGCGGCGCAGACGGACTCGCCCCACTCGGGATCGGGCAGGCCGACGACCACGACGTCGAGCACGTCGTCGAGGTGCCGCGACATGGCGTCCTCGACGACCCCCGGGTTCACCTTGAGGCCTCCGGTGTTGATGACGTCGTCGGCTCGCCCGTCGATCACGAGCAGGCCGTCGTCGTCGAAGTGGCCGAGGTCATCGGTGCGGAACCAGCGGACGCCGTCGAGGTCGACGGTGAAGGCGTCGCGGCTCAGGACCGGTCCGCCGAGGTAGCCGTGGGCGACGGTGTCGCCACCGAGCACGACGTGCCGGTCGTTGTCGACGTGGATGCGGCTCACCGGCAGCGGCGTGCCGTCGTAGACACAGCCGCCCGCCGTCTCGCTCATGCCGTAGGTCAGGCTCAGGTTCACCCCGGCGTCGCGTGCCCGCTCGACGAGGGCGCCCGGGGTCGCAGCGCCACCCACGAGCACGCCGTCGAACCCGCGCAGCGCCTCGAGGCCCTCAGGATCGTCGACGAGCCGCGTCAGCTGGGTCGGCACGAGGGAGGTGTAGCGACGCCGAGCCGACCCCGTCGGTCGCACGGCCGCCGCCGCTGCTGCGAAGGCCCGGGGTGAGAAGCCGTCGCGCAGGTCGAGGACGGTCGGCGACACACCGGCAGCGACGGAGCGCAGGAGCACCTGGAGACCCGCGATGTGGTGCGCCGGCATCGCCAGCAGCCAGGCGCCGCTGCCACCGAGCACCTGATGGGTCGCCCACGCGGAGCGCTCGAGCGCCTCGGCGGTGAGCAGGGCGCGCTTGGGTCGACCCGTGGAACCCGACGTCCCGATCGCGACCGCGAGGCCGTCGGGCAGGTCGGAGGGGTCGTGGGACGGCACGGACGGCGGGGCGTCGGCGGCGGCATACGGCAGCACCGGCGACCGGCCGGCGAGCGCGTTCTCCAGGGCGGGCAGCACGTCGAGGACGTCCGGTCCGGCAGGGACCGGAAGCAGCTGCAGCGCCGTCATGGACCCCATTGTGCCTGCGGTCTCGGCTCGCCTCGGACACGACCCATCGACCGCGGCCCTGCGTGATGGGTCGGAAACCTGCGCGTTGCCGCCTCTCCGGCCGGAGAGCTCTCGACAGCCTCCCGGGTCAGTGGGCAGGACGGCGAGCGGAGCGAGCAGGTCGTGCCCGGTGCCGCTGCCGGGCGGCCATGAAGACGGTCCACACGAGCGCCGCCGCGCACACCGGGAAGCCCACGTAGGGGTTGAGCGGGAGCACGATGCCGAGCGCGCCGCCGACGACCCAGAGCACCTGCAGCATCGTCTCGGACCACGCGAAGACCGACGTCCGCACGTTCTCGGGGACCTCGCGCTGCACGAGGGCGTCGAAGCAGAGCTTGGCCAGCTGCGCGGAGAGCCCCTGCACGAGCCCGAGCACCACGAGCGTCCAGACGCCGTACCAGATCCCGGTGGCGAGACAGCTGAGCGTGGCCGCGAGCACCGACACCATCGCGATGCGCTCGGGTCGCTGGTCGCGCACGACGTTGCCGACGACGCTGCCGAGGCCGTTGCCGACCCCGATCCCCACGGCGATGAAGGCGAGCACCAGCTCGCCGCGGAACCCGTCGATCGGGTGCTCCTTGGCGAGGAAGGCCATGAACATGATGAGGAAGCCGGTGAGCACCCGCGTGCCGCCCGTCGACCACATGGCGTGCATGACCGGCCACGGGATCGCCTGCTTGCGCCGGCGGAAGCGGCCGACGGGGCCGAGCGAGTCGACGGTGAGGGCCTCGTGCTCCGCGGGCGTATGCCGTCCGGCGCCGTCCGAGGTCCACCCACGCCGGGTGCCCCTGAGCGAGTCGGGCCCGCCCGGATCGAGCCGTCGGGGCGCGTGCGGGGACCGGACCGCGATCGGGGCGGTGTCCCCGATGGGCACCTCACCGGCCGATGAGTCCACCTGGGCCGGCAGGCGGATCGCCTGCACGGTGCCGACGACGAACACGACGAACCCGATGCGCAGTGCCCACGCCGGACCGGCGAGCATGCCGAGCCCACCGAGCGCGCCGCCGACGACCGCCCCCACGACCCCGGCCATCGAGACGCGGGAGTTGGCCCGGACGAGCGTCGTGCCGGCGGGCAGCAGACGGGGCACGGCGGCGGCGCGGGTGATGTTGTAGGCGCGGGACGCGACGAGGCAGCCCAGGGCGGCGGGGAAGAGCCAGCTGCTGTCGTTGTTCACCGCCTCGGCCAGCACCCAGCAGAGGAAGGCGCGTGACGCGAGGGTCGTGCCGATGGCCCAGCGGCGGCCGTGCGAGAAGCGGTCGAGCAGCGGCCCGATGAGCGGGGCGACGAGGACGAACGGGACCATCGTCAGGAGCAGGAACGTCGCGACGTCGCCGCGTGCCTGTGCCGTCTGGGGGTTGAAGAACAGCGTGCCGGCGAGGGCCAGCGTCATGATCGTGTCGCCGGCGGTGTGGCTCGCGTGCAGCTCGGTGACGCGGGCCAGGCCCGTCTCCCCGGCGCCACCCGAGTGCGTGAACGCGTGTGCCTTCGTCGCGGCGAAGCGGCCGGTTCGGGCCGTGGCGCGTGCGGTCCCGGTCGCCGCACGCCCCAGCCCCCGTCCGATGGCGCGGGTCGCGTTCAGGGCGGTGGTGCGCGGTGGCTGGCGGAAGCTCGCGGGTCGGCCCCCCTCGGGCACATCGGGATCCGCACCGCTCTCCGCCGCGCGCAGCACCGGGTCGTCGCTCGCGGGCGCGCGGCGTCCACTGCCGGCGCTCCTGTCGTCGCGAGGTCCCACCCCTTCATCCTGCCCCCTCGGCGGGCCCGGGGGTGGAGCGACACCGGACCCGGTGGCAGGCCGTTGGCCGGTCCAAAGGTCGAGGCTCCGCTCGGGCCGGGCAACGGCCGCGCCGCCCCGGGCACGCGCCGACGGACTCCTGAAATCGCCCGTGACGATGACCGAATCGTCCTCCGCGCCCTCGCTACGCTCGACGGGTGAGAACCGTGGGGGACGCGGGTTTCGAGGGGGTCGGAGGGGCCGACGAGGGAGTCGGTGGCAACGAGGGGGCCGAGGGCTCGGCTGCCGTCGCCCGCCGACGGTCTCGCACGCGCCTCGGTCTCGTGCTGGGCGTCGTCTGGCTCGTCGTGCCGCTCGTGCTCTTCCTCCTGGACCGGCCGATCTTGCTGTCCGGCAACCCGGCCCACGTCATCGCGCTCGCCGCGAGCGGTCTCGTCGGCGTCGTCCTGCTCGTCAACGACAAACCGGACGACCGGAGGCGCCACCGTCGCCGGTCGCGCTCGGTGCGAGTGGTCGGACAGGTCCTGGGGGTCGTCGCCACCGTGGTCGTGCTCGGCGCCCTCGTCTGGCTGCGCCCCTTCGCCGCGACCCCCTCCGCCGTCTCGTCCCTCGTGGGTGGCTCCGACGTGCGTGTCATCGACGCTGCCGCAAGCATCACGATCGCGCCGAGGGCGGGCACCCCGGATCGTGGGCTGGTGTTCCAGCCCGGCGCTCGCGTCGACCCACGCGCGTACGTCCCGATGCTCTCGCAGGTGTCGAGGCAAGGGGTGCTGGTCGTCGTCGTCAAGCAGCCCTTCGACATCGGCCTGCTCGCCACCACGGCACCGCAGTCCTTCGTCGACGAGCACCCCGAGGTGAAGTTCTGGGCCGTCGGTGGCCACAGCCTCGGCGGGGTCGCGGCGGCGCGGTTCGCGCTCGACAACCCGCGGCTCGTCAAGGGCCTCGTGCTCTGGGCCTCCTACCCCGACCAGTCCCTCGCCGGCCGCACCGAGCTGCAGGTCGCCTCGGTGAGCGGAACGCGCGACGCGTTCACGACCCCGGCCGACGTCGCGGCCGGCCGGGCCCTGCTGCCCCGCACGACGGCATACACCCGCGTCGAGGGGGCCGTGCACTCGTTCTTCGGCGACTACGGCCAGCAGCCGGGCGACGGGTCGCCGACGGTGTCACGGACCCAGGCGCAGCGGCAGGTCGTCGACGCGACGGTGCACCTGATGCTGTCCCTCTGAGCCGTGCGGCTCAGAAGTACCAGGGGAACGGGGACCAGTCGGGGTCGCGCTTCTCGAGGAACTGGTCACGGCCCTCGACGGCCTCGTCGGTCATGTACGCGAGGCGGGTGGCCTCACCGGCGAAGACCTGCTGGCCCATGAGCCCGTCGTCGGTGAGGTTGAACGCGAACTTCAGCATGCGCTGCGCCTGCGGGCTCTTGCCCATGATCTCGCTCGCGACCTGTAGCGCCTCGGCCTCGAGGTCGGCGTGGTCGGCGACGATGTTGACCGCGCCCATCCCGTGCATGTCCTCGGCGGAGTAAGTGCGGCCGAGGAAGAAGATCTCGCGGGCGAACTTCTGGCCGACCATCTTGGCGAGGTAGGCGCTGCCGTAGCCGGCGTCGAAGCTGCCCACGTCGGCGTCGGTCTGCTTGAACCGGGCGTGCTCGCGGCTCGCGATCGTGAGGTCGCACACGACATGGAGCGAGTGGCCGCCCCCGGCCGCCCAGCCGCCCACGACGGCGATGACGACCTTCGGCATGGTCCGGATGAGGCGCTGCACCTCGAGGATGTGCAGGCGACCGCCCTGGGCCTTGACCCGCGCCTCGTCGATCCCGGCGGACGTGGCGTCGGCGTCGGGCGACGTCGCGTACTGGTAGCCGGAGCGGCCGCGGATGCGCTGGTCGCCACCCGAGCAGAAGGCCCACTTGCCGTCCTTGGGGCTGGGGCCGTTGCCGGTGATGAGCACGACCCCGACGTCGGGGGTCATGCGGGCGTGGTCGAGCGCGCGGTAGAGCTCGTCGACGGTGTGGGGGCGGAACGCGTTGAGCACCTCGGGTCGGTCGAAGGCGATGCGGACGACGCCCGACTCGGCGTGCGGGCGGCCCTCGACGGGGCGGCGCCGGTGGTAGGTGATGTCGGTGAGGTCGAAGCCCGGCACCTCGTCCCACTCGGAGGGGTCGAAGGTCTCGGAGACGGTCGCGCGTTCGGTGCTCACGGCGGGCAGCCTACGCGCGCGCCGCGTGTGGCCGGACACACACCTCGGGGTCGCCTGGGTGGGGTGAGGTTCCGGTCCCGCGCGGCCACACGCGGCCGGGGCGGGGCAGCCACCGCGGCACGGTGGCGACATAGCGGGCGTACTCCTCGCCGTGCGCCTCGCGCAGCGTCGGCTCCTCGTACAGCGCGACAAAAGCGGTGACCGCGACGACGAAGAGGCCGGCATACGCGAGGACGGCGACGCTGCGCCACAGCAGCGCCTGGCCCACGATGACCGCCAGCACGGCGACGTACATCGGGTTGCGCACGAAGCGGTACGGGCCGGTGACGACGAGGTGCTCGGTCGGGGCGGTGGGCGAGGGGGTGCCGAGGCCGTCGCGGGCGAAGCGGACGAACGATGCTGCGAGCGCTACGACTCCGAGGGCGACGAGCAGCCAGCCGGCGACGGTGCCCGCCGTCGACGTGGCCCAGGCGTCGCGCGCGGAGGCCCCGACGAGCCACGGGACCGCCCCACCCATGGTGGCCGGAACGGCGGCGAAGACCGTCGTGCCGAGGGCTGCGGACCGGGCGTCCATCGCTTCCTCCTGTGCGGTCGGTGCCACCGCCTCTCGGGACCACGCTACGGCTGCGCGGCGGTCGGCCGGGCCGGAAGGGTCCGCGTCGTGCGGCTAGCGTGGCGGCATGCCGATCCCTCCCTACGTCCTGCACCTACGATCCATGGTCGGCACCGAGCTGCTGTGGATGCCGGGCATCACCGCGGTCGTGCTGCGCGAGGGCGCTCGCGGCGTGGACGAGGTCCTGCTCGTGAAGCGCTCCGACAACGGCCAGTGGACCCCCGTGACCGGCATCGTCGACCCCGGCGAGGACCCCCACGTCACCGCCGTGCGAGAGGTCGAGGAGGAGGCGTGCGTCGTCGCCGAGGTGGAGCGGCTCGTCTGGGTCGCCGCCACCGGCGTCGTCACGCACGTCAACGGTGACCTCGGGCAGTACCTCGACCACACGTTCCGGTGCCGCTGGGTCGAGGGCGAGCCACGCCCCGGCGACGACGAGTCCACTGATGCCGCCTGGTTCGCGCTCGACGCGCTCCCAACCATGGCCGACCTGCACCGGGAGCGCATCACGGTGGCGGCCGACAACCCGGCAGACGTGCGGCTGGGACGCTGACTTTCGGACGCAGTCGGCCCGGCGCCGGACGGGCTGTCGGTCGGGCTGTCGGTCGGGCTGGCACCCGTCGGGCCGCGTCGGGGTGACATCTGTCAGGGGCAGGTCGTGACAGGGGACGCAGGGAGTGGGTGCGCTCCGTGCCTAGCGTGGAGGCACGCCGGGTGGTCCGGCGGAGCAACGGAGGTCATCGTGTTCGTCCCACGCACGTTCATCGTCGCCGGCATCGCCCTCATCGCGATCTCGCTCGGCGCCTCGGGCCACGGCCTCTGGTGGCTCATCGGTCTCGTCTGGGCGTTCGGCTGGATGCACGACGGTCGGCGGTCCTGCCACGTCGGCAGGCGTCGCCATCGCGCCGAGCCCCGGCTCGACGACCGGCTCGACAGCCAGCCCGACGACCGGCCCGACGACCAGCCCGTCTCGAGCCCGACGGCTCGCGGGCCGGTGGCGCAGCCCGACCCCACCCACGACCGCCACGAGGCGTTCCCCGTGCGCTGACCGGTGCCGGAAGGTCCGTCGGTGATGATGGGGGCATGACGCCCCCGCACAGCGCCGCCGACCTGCTCGCGTCGGCCCACGTCGTCGCCCTGCCGATGCGGGTGCGCTTCCGCGGTGTCGACGTGCGCGAGGCGGTCGTCTTCGAGGGGCCCTGCGGCTGGGGCGAGTTCGCGCCCTTCCCGGAGTACCCCGACGACGAGGCGGCTCGCTGGCTCGCTGCGGGCATCGAGGCCGCGTATGCCGGGTGGCCTGCGGCCGTCCGCGACGTCGTGCCCGTCAACGCGACGGTCCCTGCCGTGCCGGCGGACCGGGTGGCCGAGGTGCTCGCCCGCTTCGACGGCTGTACGACGGCCAAGGTGAAGGTCGCCGAGCGTGGTCAGGGCATCGACGACGACGTCGACCGGGTGGCGGCCGTCCGGGACGTCATGGGCGCGGACGCCCGCATCCGCGTCGACGCGAACGGCGGCTGGGACGAGAGCAGCGCCGCGGACGCACTTGCCAGGCTGGCGGCCTACGACCTCGAGTACGCCGAGCAGCCCTGCGCAACCGTCGAAGAGCTGGCTCGTCTGCGAAAGACTCTGGCGCGCAACGGCATCGACGTCCCGATTGCTGCAGACGAGTCGATCCGCAAGGCCGAGGACCCTGTTCGGGTCGCCCGTCTCGGCGCGGCCGACCTCGTCGTCGTCAAGGTGGCCCCGTTGGGCGGCGTCGAGGCCGCCCTCGAGGTCGTCGCGGCGTGCGGCCTGCCCGCGGTCGTGTCGTCGGCCCTCGACACGAGCATCGGCATCGCGGCCGGCGTCGCGCTCGCGGCCGCCCTGCCGCAGCTCGACCACGCTTGCGGCCTCGGCACCGTCAGCCTCTTCGAGCGTGACGTCGCACGGGACGCGTTGCGGCCCACAGCCGGCCGCCTCGTGGTGACCAGGCCGGTGCCGGACCCGGTGGCGCTGGAGGAGCTGGCGGCGCCGCCGGCACGCCAGCAGTGGTGGCGCGACCGGCTCACCCGGTGCGCCGAGCTGCTCGCCGCGGGGAGCGCACGGTGATCAAGGCCTGCCTCAACGGCTCCCGCACCCGCCGTCAGCACCGTGGGGTGCCGCTGACACCCCAGGAGCTGGCGCTGGCGGCTGCCGACGCGGCTGCCGCCGGCGCCTTCATGGTCCACGTCCACCCGCGTGACGAGTCCGGTCGGGAGACCCTCGAGACGCGGCACGTCGTCGACGCGGTGGTCGCCATCCGTTCGCGGACGCCCGGCCTGCGGGTCAGCGTGTCGACGCGGGACGGCATCGTCGACAGTGCCCGCCGCAAGCTGGCGCACGTCGCGGAGTGGCCGACGCCCGACCTCGGAGGTCCCGACTGCGCGAGCGTCAACTGGCACGAGGAAGCCGCCGTCGAGGTGGCAGAAGCCCTGCGCGACAACGGTTCCGGCGTCGAGGCCGGCATCTGGACGCCGAAGGCTGCGAGCCTCTTCGTCGCCACGAACTGGCCGTGGCAGGTTGAGCGGGTGCTCGTCGAGCTCATTCCCGGCGTCACCCCGGGCTCCGACGGCCCCTGGGCCGCGGAGCGCATCCTCGCCGCGCTGGGGATGTCGCCGGTGCCGGTCGTCGTCCACGGCGAGGAGCGGTGGACCTGGCCGGTGCTGCGTTGGGCCCAGGCCGCCGGCTACGACGTGCGCGTCGGGCTCGAGGACACGCTGCACCTGGCGAGCGGGCGGGAGGCCCGGGACAACGCCGAGCTCGTGCGAGCCGCCGCGACGTCCGAGCCCAGCACCCCGTCCCAGTGGCCGGTGCCCGACCCGCCCGGCTGAGTCGAGACCGACGGTTCGCCCAGTGTCGCCCAGTGTCGCCCAGCGTCGTTCAGCGTCGCTCAGCGTCGCTCGGCGTCGCTCAGGATCGCTCGGCGTCGCCCGTCGCGCGCGACAGGGCCTGCTGGGCGAGCGACCGCAGCCACGCCGCCTCTGCCCGGCGATCGGCCCGGGACACCGGCACCTCGAGAACCCTGATGCCGGTCGGTGACTCGGCGAGCGCTCGGGCCAGCCGATCGAGGTCTTCGACACGTTCGTATGCCGTGTGGTGCGCCGCGCAGAGCGCTGCCAGGTCGGTGCCATGAGGCGTTGCGAAGACGCGTTCGAACGCGCTCGAGTAGCGCGGGTCGCCCTGCTCGAGCGTGCTGAAGATGGCGCCGCCGTCGTCGTTCAGGACGACGAAGGTGAGGTCGGGCCGCGGCTGACCACTGCCGACGAGCAGGCCGTTGCTGTCGTGCAGGAAGGTCAGGTCGCCGAGGTAGGCGATGGTGCGGGCGGCCCGCGGGCGGCCGAGCGCGATGCCGATCGCCGTCGACACCGTGCCGTCGATGCCGGCCAGGCCGCGGTTGCCCACGACGAAGCGGTGCTGCAGCGGTGGCCAGGGCGACCCCATGACGTCGAGGTCGCGTACGGCGTTGGACGAGCCGACGACGAGCGAGGTGTCGGCCTCGACGGCGGAGGCGACGACTGCGGCGACGGAGAGGGGCGACAGGCCGACGTCGAGGCCCGGTGCACGCTGCGGATCTCCTTGCGCGGCAGTCAGACCGGCGTCGATGAGCGCCGAGAGCCGGACGTCGGCGTCGTGCCAGGAGTCGAACCAGGCGGTGTCGTCGGCGGCCTGGACTCGCGGCACCACGTCGAGCACGCGGGCGACCCTGCCCGGGTCGGTGGCCACGCCGTCGCGGCCTCGCACGGCCAGCACCTCGAGGGCTGGGTCGCTGATGAGGCTCGTGACCGGTCGGGAGAGGGTCGGATGGCCGATGACGACGACGCGCTCGATCCTGCCCCGGAGGTCGGTCGTGAGGAGCAGCCGGCCGGTGCGCAGCGCCTGCCGCCCGATGCGTGCTCCCGACGTCGGCTCGGCGAACATCGGCCAGCCGGCCGCCTCGGCGAGCATCCGGGCTGCGGGCCCTGCGTCGTCACCCGCCACGACGACGGTGCGCGGCCCCAGGGGCAGCACCTCGCCGTCCGTCGAGATCGACACCGACGGCTCGACGTCGACCCCCGACGCCGAAGCAGGGTCCGCCCCCGTTGACGTGCTGCGCGGATCTGACTCCGCTTCGGCCCGCAACTCCGCCCCGGCGGAGTCGTTGCGGTGCTCGAGGTCGTCAGGGCGGTGCCACCAGGTGGTCGGGTCGGGGTCCGGGGGCAGGAGGTCGCCGTCGAGCTGGACGTTCAGCTGCGTCGGACCGCGGCGCGAGCAGGCCCGTGCGACAGCGGCATCCAGCTCGGCGTCCGACACCTCGGGGGTCAGGTCGTCGCACTCGGCGAAGACCCCGAAGAGGCCCGCCTGCTGGGTGGTCTGGTTGGCCCCCGTCCCGCGCAGGCGGTCGGGACGGTCTGCGCTGACGACCACGAGCCGCCGGCCGGTGTGGTGCGCCTCCATGACGGCCGGCAGCAGGTTGCCGACGGCCGTGCCCGACGTCGTGACGACGGCGACGGGTCGGCGCGAACCGGTGGTCAGGCCGAGGGCGAGGAAGGCAGCCGAACGCTCGTCCACGCGTACGTGCAGGCGCACGTCACCGGCGCGGTCGGCCGCGTCGAGCGTCAGGGCCAGGGGAGCGGACCGCGAGCCCGGCGCGAGCACGACGTCACGGACCCCGCAGAGCCACAGGGACTGGACGAGTCGGAGGGCGAGCTCGGAGGCCGTGCGGGCGGCGGACACGGCGGCCGTTCAGTCGCTCGCGAGCGCGTCGCGCATGGGGATGAGCTTGGCGTTGGACTCGGCCACCTCGGACTCGGGGTCGGACCCCGCGACGATGCCGCAGCCGGCATACAGGGTGATCTGCGACGGGTCGCCCGGGGCGAAGGCGCCGCTGCGCAGGGCGATTCCCCAGGCTCCGTCGCCGTGGGCGTCCATCCAGCCGACCGGACCGGCGTAGCGGCCGCGGTCCATGTGCTCGAGCTCTGCGATGAGCTCGACCGCCCGCACGGTCGGGGTGCCGCCGACGGCGGCCGACGGGTGCAGCGACGCGGCGAGCGTGAGCGACGAGGCGTCGTCGGCGCTGACCGCGGCGACGTCGGTCGCGAGGTGCATGACGTTGGGAAGGTGCAGCACGAAGGGGGCCTCGGGCACGTTCATCGACGAGCAGTGCGGGGCCAGGGCCTCGGCGACGGAGCGGACGGCGTACTCGTGCTCCTCGAGGTCCTTGGACGAGCGGGCGAGCGAGCCGGCGAGGGCGGTGTCCTTGTCGTCGTCGCCGGTGCGGCGGATCGTCCCGGCCAGCACGCGTGAGGTGATGAGCCCCTGGTCGCGGCGGACGAGCAGCTCCGGCGTCGCGCCGACGAGCCCGGCCACGGCGAAGACCCAGGTGTTCTCGTAGCGCTCGGCGAGGCGGCGCAGCAGCCATCGCGGGTCGATAGGTCCCGACGCAGTGGCGACGAGGTCACGGGCGAGGACCACCTTGTCGACCTCGCCCGCCCCGATGCGCTCCACGGCCTCGGCCACGGCGTGCGCGTAGTCGGCGGGGGACACCGAGCCGTCGGCGAAGGCGACCCCACGGGGCGGCTCGGGATCGTCTGCGAGAGAGGGTTTCTCGAGGAGGGTCAGCTGCGGGTCGAGGGAGACGGTGGTGAGCCAGGTCTGCCCGTCACGGCGCCCGACGATGGTCGAGGGAACGACGAGCCGGGCCGCTTCGGCCGAGTCGTCGGCGAAGGGGAACGACCCGAAGCAGACGAGGCCCGTGCCCGGGCGCCCGACCTCGTCGCGCACCACGGCGTGGTGGCTGACGTCGCGCCACCACGCCTCGGCCTCGCGGAAGCGGCCCTCGCCGTGGGCCTCGAACGTCAGCGCGGTGCCCCAGCCGACGAGCCCGTCGCCACGGCGCACCCACGAGACGAGGTCGTCGTGGGCGTGGTCGGCCGGCAGGTAGGCGAGCAGGGGGTCCGCGGCCTCGATCGGGACGGTGCGGACGACGACCGTCGGCCCCGCGGTGGGGGACGGCGCTTCGGGAGCGGGAAGCGTGGACATCGGTTGCAACTCTACGGCCGAACGACCCCTGCCCCCGCCGCGTGGCAGCCCCGTGCGACCGAACGCACACGCGCCGGTGCGAGGATGAGCGCATGAGTCGTGCGCAGCTGGACAAGAAGCCGGTCGACGTCGCGTCGATGTTCGACACCGTCGCCGAGAAGTACGACGTGACCAACGACGTGCTCTCCCTCGGGCAGGACCGGCTGTGGCGCCGCGCCGTCGTCAAGGCCGTCGCCGCGCGCCGGGGCGAGCGGATCCTCGACATCGCCGCCGGCACGGGCACCTCGAGCGAGCCGTGGGCCGACGAGGAGATCGAGGTCGTGCCGGCGGACTTCTCGCTCGGCATGCTGCGGGTGGGCCGCCGCCGTCGTCCCGACATGGCGTTCACCGCCGCCGACGCGATGAGCCTGCCGTTCGCCGACGAGAGCTTCGACGTCGTCACGATGAGCTTCGGGCTGCGCAACGTCGCCGACCCCGAGGTGGCCCTGCGCGAGTTCCTCCGGGTGACCAAGCCTGGTGGGCGCCTGCTCGTCTGCGAGTTCAGCCAGCCGGTCAACAAGGTCTTCCGCACCGTCTACACGAACTACCTGATGCGCGCGCTGCCGCCGGTCGCCCGCCGCATGTCGAGCAACCCCGACTCGTACGTCTACCTCGCCGAGTCGATCCGCGCGTGGCCCCCGCAGGGCGAGCTCGCCGGCATCATCGAGGGCGCCGGCTGGCAGCAGGTCGGCTGGACCAACCTCACGGGCGGCATCGTCGCGCTGCACCACGGCACGAAGCGCTGACGGCGTCTCCCGACCGGGCCGAGGGGCGTATGCCGTCCTCTCCGTCCGCTGCCGGAGGTGGCCTCCCGAGGGGGAGCGGAGGGGCTTGTTAGGCATGCCTTATCTGACAAGGGCGAAATTGCGGGAATAGACTCCCTCGAGAGTTCGTGAAGATCTTCACAAGCGGTTCGGAAGCGTGCAGGAGACATGACCAGTTCGAGCGAGGCGCCCAGCCCCGGTGAGGGCGGCGGTGCACCCGTCGAGCGGGCCGACGTCGTCGTCGTCGGTGCCGGCCCGGGTGGCAGCGCCACCGCCGCGTACCTCGCCGACCACGGTCTCGACGTCGTCCTCCTCGAGAAGTCCGCGTTCCCCCGCGACAAGATCTGCGGCGACGGCCTGACCCCGCGCGCCACCAAGGAGCTCATCTCCCTCGGTGTCGACACCACCGGCTGGCAGCGCACCAAGGGCCTGCGCATCAAGGGCGGTGGCCACACGCTGCAGCTCGACTGGCCCGAGTCCGACGCCTTCCCCGGCTACGGCATGGTGCGCACCCGCGCCCAGCTCGACGAGGCCCTGGCGCGGCACGCCGAGAAGCGCGGTGCCCGCCTGCACGAGCGCACGAGCGTCACCGCCCCGGTGCGCGACGCCGCCGGCCGCGTCACCGGTGTCATCGCCAAGCGCCTCGACGACTCCGGGCGAGCCACCGGTGAGACCGTCACCTACCGGGCGCCCGTCGTCGTCGCCAGCGACGGCGTCTCCAGCCGCCTCGCCACCGCCGTCGGCCGACCCAAGCGCGAGGACCGCGTCATGGGCGTTGCCGTGCGCGCCTACTACACGACGCCGAAGCGCGACGACTACCTCGAGAGCCACCTCGAGCTGTGGACCCGCGACGACAACGGCAACCGCATCCTCATGCCCGGCTACGGCTGGCTCTTCCCGCTCGAGGACGGCCGCACCAACGTCGGCCTCGGCACGCTCGACACCACGGCCGCCTTCCAGAAGACGGACTACAAGGACGTCATGCGCCGCTGGGTCGAGGACATCAACCCCGAGTGGCAGCTCGAGCACGACGAGTCCGCCGGCCCGATCCGCGGTGCGGCCCTGCCGATGGGCTTCAACCGCACGCCGCTCTACGCCGACGGCCTGCTGCTCGTCGGCGACTCCGGCGGCATGGTCAACCCCTTCAACGGCGAGGGCATCGACTACGCCCTCGAGGCGGCCCGCGTCGGTGCCGAGCTCGTCGCCCAGGCCATGGCGCGGCCCAGCGACGCCGAGCGCGAGCGGGTGCTCGCGGCATACCCGAAGGTCATGAAGGACGAGCTCGGCGGCTACTTCACCCTCGGCCGCTGGTTCGCACACGCGATCGGCAACCCCGAGGTCATGCGCCTCGCGACGAAGTACGGCCTGCCGCGCACCAGGCTCATGCCGTTCCTGCTCAAGATCATGGCCAACCTGGCCGACCCGGCAGGCAAGGGTGCGAGCGACCGCATCATCCACGCCCTCTCGAGGCTGGCGCCGAGCGCATGAACCACCTCGCCACCGACACCACCGGCACCCCCGTGGCCACCCCCATTGTGACGCCGAGCACAATCGTCACAGACGCCCCTAGGATGGGTGCGCCGCGCATGTTCGCCCCTGCTCTGCACGTCTCGCACGACCGAAAGGCACGTGACCTCGGATGAACTCCTACGTCCCGATCCTGTTCATGCTGGGGCTCGGCTTCGCGTTCGCCGCGCTGTCGGTCTTCACCTCGCTCGTCGTCGGCCCGAAGCGCTACAACCGCGCCAAGCTCGAGGCCTACGAGTGCGGCATCCAGCCGACGCCCCACGCGGCGGGCGGTGGGCGCGTGCCGATCAAGTACTACCTGACGGCGATGCTCTTCATCATCTTCGACATCGAGTCGATCTTCCTCTATCCGTTCGCGGTGGCCTTCAACAAGCTGGGCCTCTTCGCGCTGGTGGAGATGGTCCTGTTCATCCTCACGGTCTTCATCGCGTACGCCTACGTCTGGCGCCGCGGCGGCCTCGAGTGGGACTGACGCCCGTTGCCGCACGTGAGCGCCCGCACCAGCGGGCACGCGTCCACCGGGTCCGTCAGGAAAGGTAAGGAGTAAGCAATGGGTCTCGAAGAGAAGCTCCCAGCCGGGTTCCTGCTCTCGACCGTCGAGGGCCTCGCCGGCTACATGCGCAAGGCCTCGATCTGGCCGGCCACCTTCGGCCTCGCGTGCTGCGCCATCGAGATGATGGCCGTCGGCACCCCCGACTACGACATCGCCCGCTTCGGCATGGAGCGCTTCTCGGCGACGCCGCGCCAGGCCGACCTGATGATCGTCGCCGGCCGCGTCAGCCAGAAGATGGCCCCCGTCGTGCGCCAGGTCTACGACCAGATGCCCAACCCCAAGTGGGTCATCTCGATGGGTGTCTGCGCCAGCTCGGGCGGCATGTTCAACAACTACGCGATCGTCCAGGGCGTCGACCACATCATCCCGGTCGACATCTACCTGCCCGGCTGTCCGCCGCGGCCGCAGATGCTGCTCAACGCGATCATCGAGCTGCACCACCAGATCGAGACCTCGCCGCTCGGTGTCAACCGCGAGGAGGCGGCCCGCGCCGCCGAGACCGCGGCGCTCTCCGCGACCCCGACCCACCAGATGAAGGGCCTGCTCGCATGAGCGACGGGGAGAAGAAGGACACGACGCCGGCGGTCAACGCCGACACCACGAAGGACCAGACGTCCGGCATCACGCCCGGTGAGGTCGAGCTGGCCCAGTCCGGCACCGGCAGCCAGGCGCGCGTCGTCGGCATGCGTCGCGGCATGTTCGGGGCCACCCGCGGCGCCGACACCACCGGCTACTCCGGGCTGCTGCGGCCGATCATCGTCGCCGGCGCCGCCGAGCGGCCCTACGGCGGCTACTTCGACGAGATCGCCGACAACCTCGAGCGCGGCCTCGTCGGTGGCACCGCCTCGTACGCCGAAGCCATCGCGAGCGTCGTCGTCGACCGCGGCGAGATGACGCTTCACGTGCGCCGCGAGCACCTGCCGGCCGTCGCCCGCGTGCTGCGCGACGACGCGTCGCTCCGCTTCGAGATCTGCACCGGGGTCTCCGGCGTGCACTACCCCGACCGCGCCGGCGAGGAGCTCCACGCGGTCTACCACTTCCTGTCGATCACCCACGGCGGGCGGCGGGTCCGCGTCGAGGTCAGCTGCCCCGACGACGACCGCCACATCCCCTCGATCGTCTCGATCTACCCGGCCAACGACTGGCACGAGCGCGAGACGTGGGACATGTTCGGCATCGAGTTCGACGGCCACCCGGCCCTGACCCGCATCCTCATGCCCGACGACTGGCCGGGCCACCCGCAGCGCAAGGACTACCCCCTCGGCGGCGTCCCCGTCGAGTACAAGGGCGCCACCGTCCCGCCGCCCGACCAGCGGAGGTCGTACAACTGATGAGCACGCACACCGAGTTCACCCAGACCGAGGTGCCCGAGCCGGGCGCCAACGACGTCTACGCCACGTCGGCGGCCGACGAGTCCGCCAGCGAGGGCGCGCACGTCTTCAACGCCGCCGGCGGCGACTGGAACGACCTCGTCGACGAGGCCACCTCGCTCAACGAGGAGCGCATCGTCGTCAACATGGGGCCGCAGCACCCGTCGACGCACGGCGTGCTCCGCCTCATCCTCGAGATCGACGGCGAGACGGTGACCGAGGCCCGCGCGGGCATCGGCTACCTCCACACCGGCATCGAGAAGAACATGGAGTACCGCAGCTGGGTGCAGGGCGTCACGTTCTGCACGCGCATGGACTACCTGACCCCGATGTTCCAGGAGGCGGCCTACTGCCTCGCCATCGAGAAGCTGCTCGGCATCACCGACCAGATCCCGCAGCGCGCCAACGACATCCGCGTCCTCATGATGGAGATGACGCGCATCAGCAGCCACCTCATCTGCCTCGGCACGGGTGGCATGGAGATGGGCGCGACGACCGTCATGACCGTCGCGTTCCGCGAGCGCGAGCGACTGCTGCGGGTCATCGAGATGGTGACCGGCCTGCGCATGAACAACGCCTACATCCGCCCCGGTGGCGTGGCCGTCGACCTGCCCCCGGGCTCGATCGACGCGCTGCGCGAGATGGTGCCCGAGGTCCGTCGCGGCCTGGGCGAGCTCGAGGCGCTGCTCAACGAGAACCCGATCCTCAAGGGCCGCACCGTCGATGTCGGCGTCCTCAGCCTCGCCGGCTGCATGGCGCTCGGCATCACCGGTCCGGTGCTCCGCTCGACCGGCCTGCCGCACGACCTGCGCAAGCTCGACCCGTACTGCGGCTACGAGACGTACGACTTCGACGTCGTCACCCGCACGAGCCAGGACGCCTACGGCCGTCTGCGCATCCGCATCGACGAGATGTACCAGTCGCTGCGCATCATCGAGCAGGCCACCGACCGTCTCCAGGCGAACGAGGGCGGCAACAACGCGGTCATGGTCGAGGACAAGAAGATCGCCTGGCCGGCGCAGCTCGCGCTCGGCAGCGACGGCCTCGGCAACAGCCTCGACCACATCCGCGAGATCATGGGCACCTCGATGGAGTCGCTGATCCACCACTTCAAGCTCGTCACCGAGGGTTTCCGGGTCCCGCCGGGCCAGGCGTACGTCGCGGTGGAGTCGCCCAAGGGCGAGCTCGGCTGCCACCTCGTCTCCGACGGCGGCACGCGCCCCTACCGCGCGCACTTCCGCGACCCCAGCTTCAACAACCTGCAGGCCGTGGCCGCCATGTGCGAGGGCAGCCAGATCGCCGACGTCATCGTCGCCGTGGCCTCGATCGACCCCGTCATGGGAGGTGTGGACCGATGAGCGCGGTAGTGCGCGAGGATCGCAGCGAGCGCCAGCGAGCGAGGACCGGAACGCACGTCGGCGCGCGAAAGGACAAGCACGTATGAGCGGTCACGACGCTTCAGGCCACCTGCACGTCAGCCCCGAGTCCAAGGCGCCGTATGCCGCCGACGTCCTCGAGAAGCTCTACGCCGACGCCGCCGAGGTGGTCGCGCGCTACCCGCAGAAGCGCTCGGCGCTGCTGCCGCTGCTGCACCTCGTGCAGTCGGTCGACGGCTACGTCACCGGCCGCGGCGTGAGCTTCTGCGCCGAGGTGCTCGACCTCACCGAGGCCGAGGTCAGCGGCGTCGCGACGTTCTACACCCAGTACAAGCGCCACCCCAACGGTGAGTACACCGTCGGGGTCTGCACCAACACGCTCTGCGCGATCATGGGCGGCGACCTGATCTTCGACCGGGTCTCCGAGCACCTCGGCATCGGTCACGACGAGACGACCGAGGACGGCAAGATCACCCTCGAGCGCGTCGAGTGCAACGCCGCGTGCGACTACGCGCCGGTCGTCATGGCCAACTGGGAGTTCTTCGACAACCAGACGCCCGAGAGCACGATCGGCCTCGTCGAGGACCTGCGTGCCGGCAAGGACGTCGCCCCGACGCGCGGCGCCGCGAAGGTCTGCACGTTCAAGGAGGTCTCGCGGGTGCTCGCAGGCTTCCACGACGGACGCGGCGACGAGGGCGTGGGCGCCGGGCCGGCCTCGCTGCTCGGCCTCAAGATCGCCAACGAGAACGGCTGGGTCGCCCCGAGCTCCAACGGTTCCGGCCGTTCCGACGGCTCCGGCGCCACCTCAGACGGGAAGGGCTCGAAGTGACCGACACGCTGACCCCGATCCTCACCAAGTTCTGGGACGACCCCCAGTCCTGGACCCTCGCGACCTACGAGCGCCACGACGGCTACAAGGCCCTCGAGAAGGCGCTGGACATGGAGCCGCAGGCGATCATCGACGCCGTCAAGGACTCGAGCATCCGCGGCCGCGGCGGTGCGGGCTTCCCGACCGGCATGAAGTGGTCGTTCATGAGCCCCCCCGACGGCGGCCCGCGCTACCTCGTCGTCAACGCCGACGAGTCCGAGCCGGGCACGTGCAAGGACGTGCCGCTCATGATGGCCAACCCGCACTCGCTCATCGAGGGGGTGGCCATCTCCTCGTACGCCATCGGCTGCGAGCACGCCTTCATCTACCTCCGCGGTGAGGTCGTCCACGTCTACCGCCGCCTGCTGCGCGCCGTCGAGGAGGCCCGTGCCGCGGGCTACCTCGGCGACAACGTCGGCGGCAAGGGCGTCAAGGTCGACATCACGGTGCACGCCGGCGCCGGCGCGTACATCTGCGGCGAGGAGACCGCGCTGCTCGACTCGCTCGAGGGCCGTCGCGGCCAGCCGCGCCTCAAGCCCCCGTTCCCCGGCGCGGCCGGTCTCTACGCCCGGCCCACGTCGGTCAACAACGTCGAGTCCATCGCCTCGGTGCCCGGGATCATCCTCGAGGGCGCCGACTGGTTCAAGGGCATGGGCACCGAGAAGTCCACGGGCTTCGGCATCTTCAGCCTCTCGGGCCACGTCACCAACCCCGGCCAGTTCGAGGCGCCGCTCGGTATCACGATGCGCGAGCTCATCGAGCTCGCGGGCGGCATGCGCGGCGGCAAGAAGCTGAAGTTCTGGACGCCGGGTGGCTCCTCGACGCCGATCTTCACCGACGAGCACCTCGACGTGCCGCTCGACTTCGACTCGGTCGCCGCGGCCGGCTCGATGCTCGGCACGCGTGCCCTGCAGGTCTTCGACGAGACCGTCTCGGTCGTGCGCGCCGTCGCCCGCTGGACCGACTTCTACGCCCACGAGTCCTGCGGCAAGTGCACCCCGTGCCGTGAGGGCACGTGGTGGCTGCGCCAGATCATGGACCGCATCGAGAACGGCCAGGGCACGCAGGACGACATCGACAAGCTCGTCGACATCTGCGACAACATCCTCGGCCGCAGCTTCTGCGCCCTCGGCGACGCGGCCACGAGCCCGATCACGTCGGCCGTCAAGTACTTCCGCGAGGAGTTCGAGGCCGGCATGCACACGCCGGCCCACGAGCTGTTCCCGCCGGAAAACTCGGTCCTCTTCCCCGTCCAGACCAAGGAGTCCAGCGGGATGGTGTCCGCATGACGACGACCGCCTCCACCCCCACGGAGACCAAGCCCGACCAGGTGAGCCTGACGATCGACGGCGTGCCCGTCAGCGTCCCCAAGGGCACGCTGGTCATCCGGGCCGCCGAGCAGGTCGGCATCGAGATCCCGCGCTTCTGCGACCACCCGCTGCTCGACCCCGTCGGGGCGTGCCGCCAGTGCCTCGTCGACGTCGCGATGCCCGACCGCGAGGGCAACGTCCGCCCGATGCCCAAGCCGCAGGCTTCGTGCACGATGACGGTGTCCGAGGGCATGGTCGTCAACACGCAGAACACCTCACCGGTGGCCGACAAGGCGCAGCAGGGTGTCATGGAGCTGCTGCTCATCAACCACCCGCTCGACTGCCCGGTCTGCGACAAGGGCGGCGAGTGCCCCCTGCAGAACCAGGCGATGAGCGCCGGTCGTCCGGTGTCGCGCTTCGAGGACGTCAAGCGCACCTACCCGAAGCCGGTCAACATCTCCTCGCAGGTCCTGCTCGACCGCGAGCGCTGCGTGCTCTGCGCGCGGTGCACCCGCTTCTCCGACCAGGTCGCCGGTGACCCGTTCATCGCCCTCGTCGAGCGCGGCGCGCTCCAGCAGATCGGCATCTACGAGGAGAAGCCCTTCGAGAGCTACTTCTCCGGCAACACCGTGCAGATCTGCCCGGTCGGTGCCCTCACCGGTGCGGCCTACCGCTTCCGCAGCCGCCCCTTCGACCTCGTGTCGACGCCGTCGGTCTGCGAGCACTGCGCGAGCGGCTGCGCCATGCGCACCGACCACCGCCGCGGTGTGGTGCTGCGCCGCATGGCCGCCGAGGACCAGCTGGTCAACGAGGAGTGGAACTGCGACAAGGGCCGCTGGGCGTTCACGTACGCCACGCTGCCCGACCGCATCGAGCTGCCGATGGTGCGCGACACCGACGGCCGGCTCAAGGTCGTCGGCTGGCCCGAGGCCCTCGCCGCCGCCGCGGCGGGTCTCGCCGGCAAGAAGGCGGGCGTGCTCGTCGGCGGTCGTGTGACCACGGAGGACGCGTACGCGTACGGCAAGTTCGCCCGTGTCGTGCTGGGCACGAACGACGTCGACTTCCGCTCACGGCCGCACTCGGCCGAGGAGGTCGCCTTCCTCGCCGAGCACGTCGCCGCGACGGGCCCCGAGGGTGGCGCCGTCACGTACGCCGACCTCGAGGCGGCGGGCGCCGTCCTGCTCGTCGGCTTCGAGCCCGAGGACGAGAGCCCGATCGTCTTCCTGCGGCTGCGCAAGGCGTTCCGTCGTCGCAAGACGCAGGTGTATGCCGTCTCGTCGCACCCGACGCGCGGACTGACCAAGCTGGGCGGCACGCTCATCCCGACGGTGCCTGGCAACGAGGCGGCCGTGCTCGGCGACCTCGGCTCGACCGAGGTCGGCGCCAAGGCACGTGAAGCGCTCGGCACCGGCGGCATCGTGCTCGTCGGTGAGCGTCTCGCGACGTCGCCCGGCGCGCTCCGTGCCGCAGCCGACCTCGCCGCCGCCACCGGGGCCCGCCTCGCGTGGGTGCCGCGACGGGCGGGGGAGCGCGGCGCGCTCGAGGCCGGTGCGCTCGGTGCCCTGCTGCCCGGCGGGCGCCCGGTCTCCGACGCCACTGCCGTGGCCGACGTCGCCCGCGTGTGGGACGTCGACCACCTGCCGCAGGCCGCGGCCCGCGACACGGCCGGCATCCTCGCCGCGGCCGCAACGGGTGACCTCGACGCGCTCGTCGTCGGTGGCGTCGACCCCGCCGACATCGGCGAGCCGGCTGCCGCTGCCGCCCTCGAGAAGGCGTTCGTCGTCTCGCTCGAGCTGCGCGAGTCGGCCGTCACCGCCGTCGCCGACGTCGTGTTCCCGGTCGCCGCCCAGGCGGAGAAGGCCGGCAGCTACGTCGACTGGGAGGGCCGCGTCCGCGCCTTCGAGGAGGCGCTCGAGAGTGGCGCCGTGAGTGACCACCGCGCCCTCGACATGCTCGCGAGCGAGATGGGCTTCTTCCTCGAGACCCGCACCCAGCGCGAGATCCGCGACCAGTTCGTGGCCCTCGGGCCGTGGACCGGTGCGCGAGCCACGACGGCACCCGCCGGCCAGCGCGCCGCCGGGGCGCCCTACGGCGAGGGCGATTTCGTCCTGTCGACGTGGGCGACGCTCCTCGACGCCGGCCGCATGCAGGACGGCGAGCCGTTCCTCGCCGGCACCGCGCCGCTGGCCGTCGCCCGACTGTCCGAGGCCTCCGCGGCCGGGCTCGGCGTCGCCGACGGCGACCTCGTCACGGTCACCGGTCCGGCCGGTAGCGTCACGCTGCCCGCCGCCGTCACCGTCGGCATGGTCGACGGCGTCGTGTGGCTGCCGACCAACTCCCGTGGGGCCGACCAGATCTGTTCCGTGCGCGCGGGCCTCGGCAGCGATGCCGGTGGACGCGTCACCGTCACGAAGGGTGGTGCCGCATGAGCTTCGTGACGGCATACGGGGTGGCCGCCGCGCTGCCCATGGAGAACCCCACGGCCGACTTCAGCGACACCCCCTGGTGGGTGGCCCTGATCAAGGCCGTCGGCGTCTTCGTCTACCTGCTGCTCTCGACGCTGCTCGTCATCTGGTTCGAGCGTCGCGTCATCGGCCGCATGCAGCAGCGCCCCGGCCCCAACCGCAACGGGCCCTTCGGCCTGCTGCAGACCCTCGCCGACGGCATGAAGTCGATGCTCAAGGAAGACATCACCCCGGCCAACGCCGAGAAGTTCATCTACACGCTGGCGCCGCTCATCGCCGCGACGATGGCCTTCGTGTCGTTCGCGATCATCCCGCTCGGCGGCACCGTGTCGATGTTCGGCCACGAGACGCCGCTGCAGGTCACCGACGTGCCGATCGCCGTGCTGCTCGTGCTCGCGGTCGCCTCCGTCGGCGTCTACGGCATCATCCTCGCCGGCTGGAGCTCCGGCTCCACCTACCCGCTGCTCGGTGGCCTGCGCTCGACCGCCCAGGTCATCAGCTACGAGATCGCCATGGGCCTCTCGCTCGTCGCGATCTTCCTCTACAGCGGCTCGATGTCGACCTCGGCGATCGTCTCCGCGCAGAGCTCGCTCTGGTACATCCTTCCGGCGTTCTTCTCCTTCGCCGTCTACGTCATCACGATGGTCGGCGAGACCAACCGTCTCCCGTTCGACCTCGCCGAGGGTGAGGGCGAGCTCACCGGTGGCTTCCACACCGAGTACTCCTCGATGCGCTTCGCCATGTTCTTCCTCGGCGAGTACGTCAACATGTTCACCGTCTCGGCCCTGGCCACCACGCTGTTCCTCGGTGGCCCGCAGGCCCCGCCGCTCATCTCGGCGATCAACGACAACATGTTCGGCGGCGGCTGGTGGGGCCTGCTGTGGTTCACCCTCAAGCTCTGGGTCTTCATGTTCATCTTCGTCTGGCTGCGCGGCTCGCTGCCGCGCGTGCGCTACGACCAGTTCATGCGCTTCGGCTGGAAGTTCCTCATCCCGATCACGCTCGCGTGGGTCGTCGCCGTCGCCTTCATCCGCGGCGCGCAGCTCGGCTTCCTCGGTGACAGCAAGCTGACGTTCGCCGGGCGGGAGCTGTCCGTGGCCACCGTCGTCATCGTGAGCATCGTGGCCGTCATCGCGCTCGCCGCGGCCTGGATCTGGGACGACAAGCGCGCCGCCAAGGCCGCCGCCGAGGACGAGGCCCCGCCGGAGGAGATCGACCCCTTCGAGGGTGGCTACCCGGTGCCGCCGCTGCCCGGCCAGCGCCTTGCCGAGCCCGGGCCGCGCATCAGCGCGACGCGCGAGCCGGTCCTCTCGACCGCCAGCACGACTTCCGCCACCTCGACTTTCGCCAAGGAGGAGGACCATGGCTGACGACACCGTCGGCAAGGACGTCACCCCAGCGGGGCCCAAGGGCTCCGAGGTCGGTGCGCCGCGCGCGCAGCGATCCGGCTCCGACGACCGTGAGAAGGGCTTCCTGTCCGAGCTCTTCGCCCCCGTCGCCGGCTTCGGCGTGTCCTTCGGCACGATGTTCCGCAAGGTCGCGACCGAGGAGTACCCCGAGAAGCCGCGCCCGACCGCGCCGCGCTTCCACGGCCGCCACCAGCTGAACCGTCACCCGGACGGCCTCGAGAAGTGCGTCGGCTGCGAGCTGTGCGCATGGGCCTGCCCGGCCGACGCGATCCTCGTCGAGGGCGCCGACAACGACGACACCCCCGGTGGCGCCGGTCGGTTCAGCCCCGGTGAGCGCTACGGCCGCGTCTACCAGATCAACTACCTGCGCTGCATCTTCTGCGGCCTGTGCATCGAGGCGTGCCCCACCCGTGCGCTGACGATGACGAACTTCTACGAGCTCGCCGACAACGACCGCGGCAAGCTGATCTTCACCAAGGACCAGCTGCTCGCCCCGCTGCAGACCGGCATGCTCACGCCGCCGTTCCCGATGGCCGACGGCCTCGAGGAGCGCGACTACTACCAGGGCAAGGTCAGTGGTCCCACGGACGCGCAGAAGGCGTACGTCCACGACCGCGACGCCGCCGCCTCCGACGGTGACGGCCTCGACGACGACGGCAGCACCGCGCCGTCGATCACGGGCGCCGCCGGCCGTCCGGGCAACGCCGCTGCCGCGGTGCCCGGCGCCCACGACCTCGTGCACTCGTCGAACCCGACCGCGCCGCAGACCCGGGAAGGGGCCAACCCGTGACCTCCACCGCCGAAGCCGTCGGCTTCTGGGTGCTCGCGCCGATCGCGGTCATCGCCGCGCTGGGCTTGCTCTTCGCCAAGAAGGCGGTCCACGCCGCCCTCGGCATGGCGCTCGTCATGTGCATCCTCGGCATCTTCTACATCATGCAGAAGGCCGACTTCCTCGGCGTCATCCAGGTGTTCGTCTACACCGGCGCCGTGATGATGCTCTTCCTCTTCGTGCTGATGCTCGTCGGCGTCGACTCGTCCGACTCGGTCGTCGAGACGATCAAGGGACAGCGCTGGGCCTCGTTCCTGCTCGTGATCGGCCTCGCCGGCGTGCTGTTCTTCGCCATCGGTGCCGCGGTCATCGACGAGACGACCGTGCAGTCCGGCATGGACAAGCTCGTGGCCACCAACAAGGAGACCGGCAACGTCACCGGCCTCGCCGAGCTGATCTTCGGCCAGTACGTCTGGATCTTCGAGGTCACCTCCGCGCTGCTCATCACCGCAGCCCTCGGCGCGATGGTGCTCGCCCACCGCGAGCGGCTCAGCCCGCGCATCACGCAGGCCGAGTGGGCCGCCAAGCGCGTGCGCGACAACAAGAACGTCGCCGGCCTGCCCGCCCCGGGCGTCTACGCCCGCCACAACGCGGTCGACACCCCGGCGCTGCTGCCCGACGGCACGCCGAGCGACCTGTCCGTCTCGCGCGTCCTCGTCGCGCGCGACCAGGTCGCGACCACCGACGCCCTGCGGGACGTCGAGCGCCACATGGCGCGCGAGATCGAGGAGGGTGGGTCCAAGTGAGCCCCATGCACTACGTCTACCTGGCGGTGCTGCTCTTCGCGATCGGCGCGGCCGCGGTGCTGACGCGTCGCAACGCGATCATCGTCTTCATGGGCGTCGAGCTCATGCTCAACGCGACGAACCTCGCCCTCGTCACCTTCTCCCGGATGCACGGCGCCCTCGACGGGCAGGTCATGGCCCTGTTCGTCATGGTCGTCGCCGCCGCGGAGGTCGTCGTGGGCCTCGCCATCATCATGGCGATCTTCCGCGCCCGCCGGTCGGCCTCGGTCGACGACGCCAACCTGCTGAAGCTGTAAGGAGCGCCGGCCAGAATGGGAACTCTCGTCCAGACGCTTGCGAGCTCACCGAGCGCGCTGAGCACGTATGCCGCGGGCTTCGCCACGCACGAAGGTGAGGCGCACGCCGCGACCGGGGTGACGGCATACGCGTGGCTGCTCGTCGCGCTGCCGCTGCTCGGTGCCGCCGTGCTCCTCGTCGGCGGCCGCCGCACCGACAAGTTCGGGCCCGTGCTCGCGACCGCCCTCTCCTGGGGTGCGTTCGTCGTCGGCGCGCTCGTCTTCCTCGCGATGCTGGGGCGTGGCCCCGAGGACCGCGCCGTCGGCATCGACATGTTCGACTGGGTCGCCGCCGGCGCCTTCAAGGTGAGCGCGGGCCTGCTCGTCGACCAGCTGTCGATGACCTTCGTGCTGCTCATCACCTTCGTCGGCTCGCTCATCCACGTGTACTCCCTCGGGTACATGGAGCACGACCCCGACAAGCGGCGCTTCTTCGCCTACCTCAACCTCTTCGTCGCGGCGATGCTGCTGCTCGTCCTCGCCAACTCCTACCTGCTCCTCTACGTCGGCTGGGAGGGCGTCGGTCTCGCGTCGTACCTGCTCATCGGCTTCTGGAACTGGAACCCGGCGTACGCGACGGCCGCCAACAAGGCCTTCGTCGCCAACCGTGTCGGTGACTTCGGCCTGTCCATCGCCATCATGGTGATGTTCTTCCACTTCGGCGCCGTCGACTTCGCGACGGTGCTGGGGGAGGCGGGCACGAACGCCAACCAGGGCTTCATGACCGCCATCGGCCTCATGCTCCTGCTCGGTGCCTGCGGCAAGTCGGCGCAGTTCCCGCTGCAGAGCTGGCTCGGCGACGCCATGGCCGGCCCGACCCCGGTCTCGGCGCTCATCCACGCGGCGACCATGGTCACCGCCGGTGTCTACCTCGTCGTGCGCTCGGCGCCCATCTTCGAGGCCGCCCCCACCGCGCAGCTCGTCGTCGTCATCGTCGGCGCCATCACGCTGCTCTTCGGGGCGATCGTCGGCTGCGCCAAGGACGACATCAAGAAGGCCCTCGCCGCCTCGACGATGAGCCAGATCGGCTACATGATGCTGGCCGCGGGCCTCGGCCCCGTCGGCTACGCCTTCGCGATCTTCCACCTGCTGACGCACGGCTTCTTCAAGGCCGGCATGTTCCTCGGCGCCGGCTCGGTCATGCACGGCATGAACGACCAGGTCGACATGCGCCGCTTCGGTGGCCTCTCGGGCGCCATGAAGATCACGTGGGCCACCTTCGCCCTCGGCTGGCTCGCCATCCTCGGCGTGCCCCCGTTCTCGGGCTTCTGGTCCAAGGACAAGATCATCGAGGCCGCGTTCATCGGCGAGGGCTGGCGTCCGTGGGTCTTCGGCCTCGCCACCCTCATCGGCGCCGGCATCACGGCCTTCTACATGTCGCGCCTCTTCTTCATGACCTTCCACGGCAAGAAGCGCTGGACCGACGACGTCCACCCGCACGAGTCGGGCAAGCTCATGACCGTCCCGATGATGGTGCTCGCCCTCGGCTCCGCCTTCCTCGGCCTCATCATCGGCCCGACCGGCCTGTTCACCTCGTGGCTCGAGCCGGTCACCGGCGCCGAGCCCGAGGGCGCGCACCCGGTCATCCCGGTGCCGGTGCTCATGGCGCTGACGCTGGTCCTCGTCGCCGGCGGTGCCGCGTTCGCGTGGCTGCGCTACTGGCGCGACGACGTCGCGGTCACGGCCCCCGCCGGCAACCTGCTCACGCAGGCCGCCCGCAAGGACCTCTACCAGGACCAGGTCAACGAGGCCCTCCTCATGCGACCCGGCATCCACCTCACGCGCTCGCTCGTCTTCGCCGACGGCAAGGGCGTCGACGGTGCGGCCGGCGGGCTCGCTGCCCTCGTGGGCGGCACGAGCTCACGCCTGCGCAAGCTGCAGAACGGCTTCGCGCGTTCCTATGCCCTGACGATGCTCGCCGGTGTCGTCGCCATCCTCGGTGCACTGTGGGTGATCTCCTGATGACGACCATGTCCAGCGTCCCGTGGCTGACGATCGTGGGCCTGGTCCCGCTCGTCGGCGCGCTCCTCGTCGCCTTCGTGCCGGGCAGCGCCGAGAACGCCAAGCGGATGGCGCTCGGGTTCTCCCTCGTCACGCTCGTCGTGGGCATCGTGGCCGCGACGCAGTTCGACCGCGGTGCGAGCACCCAGTTCCAGCTCGGTGAGCAGCACTCGTGGATCCCGCAGTTCGGCGTCAGCTACTCGCTCGGCGTCGACGGCATCGCCCTCGTGCTCATCCTCATGGCGCTCGTCCTCACGCCGATCTGCCTGCTGGCGGCCTGGCGCGACGTGCCCGAGGAGGCCGGCCCCGGTGGTGCCCGGCGCACCAAGACGTACTTCGCGCTGCTCCTCGTGCTGGAGACGTTCATGGTGGGGGTCTTCGCGGCCACCGACGTGTTCCTCTTCTACGTCTTCTTCGAGGCCATGCTCATCCCGGTCTACTTCCTCATCGGCCGCTTCGGCGGTGCGCGCAGGCAGTACGCCGCGATGAAGTTCCTGCTCTTCTCGCTGGCCGGCGGCCTCATCATGCTCGTCGCCGTCATCGCCCTCTACCTGCAGGGCCCCGGCGGCAGCGACGGCTTCCTCATCGAGCGCCTCACCGGTCTCTCGCTCGACCCGACCACCGAGCGTCTGCTCTTCGTCGGCTTCTTCTTCGCCTTCGCGGTGAAGGCGCCGATGGTGCCGTTCCACACGTGGCTGCCCGACGCCGCCACCGAGTCCTCGCCGGCGACGGCGACCCTGCTCGTCGGCGTGCTCGACAAGGTCGGCACGTTCGGGATGATCCGCTTCTGCCTGCAGCTCTTCCCGCAGGCGAGCGAGTGGGCCACCCCGGTCGTCGTCGCGCTGGCCGTCCTCTCGGTCATCTACGGCGCGCTGCTCGCCATCGGCCAGACCGACATGATGCGCCTGGTGTCCTACACGTCGGTGAGCCACTTCGGCTTCATCGTCCTCGGCATCTTCGCCTTCACGAACGTCGGCCACGCGGGCGCCAACCTCTACATGGTCAACCACGGCTTCTCGACGGCGGCGCTGTTCCTCTTCGCCGCGATGCTCGTGCGCCGTCGGGGGAGCAAGCGCATCCCCGACTTCGGCGGCTGGCAGCGGGTCACGCCCGCTCTCGCCGGCATCTTCCTCGTGGCCGGCCTCTCGGGCCTCGCCCTGCCGGGCCTCTCGAGCTTCGTCTCGGAGTTCCTGGTGCTCGTGGGCAGCTTCCCGACCCAGCCGGTGGCGGCCGTCATCGCGACGTCCGGCATCATCCTCGCGGCGCTCTACATCCTGCTCATGTACAAGAAGGTCATGACGGGTCCGAAGCCCGAGGGTCTCGTGGGCGTCCGCGAGCACGACCGCCTCGACGAGCCCGGCCGCCGTGGCCTCACCGCGGTGCGTGACCTCACGACGCGCGAGAAGATCGTCGCCGCGCCCCTGATCGCCGCGTTCCTGGTGCTCGGCTTCCTGCCGAACCTCGCGCTCGACGTGATCAACCCGGCCGTCGACCAGACCCTGTCGCACGTCCAGAAAGCCATCCCGAACCTCAACCCGGCCGGCACCCTGGCCGAAGGGAGCTCGAAGTGACCGCCGTCGCTCCGCTGGCGCTGCCCGCAGCGTTCCAGCCGTCGAACGTCGACTACCTCGCGATCCTGCCGCTGCTCATCGTCTTCGGTGCCGCGCTCGTCGGCGTCCTCGTCGAGGCGTTCGCCCCGCGCGAGCGACGCCACGTGATCCAGGTCGGCCTCGCGGTCGTCGGGCTGCTCGGTGCCGCCATGGCGATCATCCCCGCGGCCGGGCACCAGGGCGTCACCATGGGTCTCGCCGACGGCTCGACCAACCGCCAGATGTTCGCCCTCGCCGTCGACGGACCGGCCCTGTTCATGCAGGGCACGATCGTGCTCATGGGCGTGCTCGGCATCCTGACGATGGCCGAGCGCTTCGGCGGCACCGGGCCTGACGCGTTCACGCCCAGCGGCGCCTCGACCCCCGGCTCGGCGAACGAGACGGCGGCCGCCCGCGCGGGCGCGCTGACCTCCGAGGTCTTCCCGCTGACGATGTTCGCGATCTTCGGCATGATGCTCTTCCCGACGACGAACGACCTCATCGGCATGTTCGTCGCGCTCGAGGTGCTCTCGCTGCCGCTCTACATCCTCTCCGGACTCGCCCGCCGTCGTCGCCTGCTCTCGCAGGAGGCATCGCTCAAGTACTTCCTGCTCGGCGCGTTCAGCTCGGCCTTCTTCCTCTTCGGAACGGCCCTGCTCTACGGCTACGCCGGCTCGGTCTACTTCGGTGATCTCAGCCGTGCCATCGCGAGCGGCCCGCTCGCGATGAACGGCCTGCTGCTGCCCGGCGCGTTCCTCGTCTTCGTCGGCCTGCTCTTCAAGGTCGGTGCGGTGCCGTTCCACGCGTGGACGCCCGACGTCTACCAGGGCGCTCCCACCCCGGTCACCGGCTTCATGGCGGCTTGCACGAAGGCCGCGGCGTTCGGCGCGATCCTGCGACTCGCGTACGTCGGCCTCGACACCGGCCGCTGGGAGTGGACCAACGCGCTCGTGCTCGTCGCCCTGCTGACGATGGTCGTCGGCGCGGTGCTCTCGGTCACCCAGACCGACATGAAGCGCCTGCTGGCCTACTCCTCGATCGCCCACGCGGGCTTCATCCTCGTCGGCGTGCTCGCCTTCGACCGCAAGGCGATCGGCGCCGTGCTCTTCTACCTCGTCGCCTACGGCTTCGCGACGATCGCCGCGTTCGCCATCGTCTCGCTGGTGCGCCAGAACGGCGCCGAGGCGACGCACCTGTCGCAGTGGGCCGGGCTCGGCAAGCGCTACCCGGTCGTGGCCGGCGCGTTCGCCTTCCTCATGCTCGCCTTCGCCGGCATCCCGCTGACCTCGGGCTTCGTGTCGAAGTTCGCGGTGTTCTCGGCGGCCGTCGGCACGGGCGGCGCCACCGGCACGGTCCTGGCCGTCGTCGGTGTCGTCTGCAGCGCGATCACGGTGTTCGTCTACGCCCGGGTCATCGTCCTGATGTTCTTCAGCGACGCCCCCGACGACGCGGTCGAGGTGGTGACGCCGTCGGTGTCGACGACGTTCTCCATCGCCATCGGCACGCTCGTCACGCTCGCCCTCGGCGTGCTGCCGTCCGCCCTGCTCGACCTGGCCGACCGGGCCTCGCAGTTCGTGCGGTGATCGGGAGCCGATGACGACGCACGCCACCCCGCCGGTCCTGGGGATCCCCGGGGCCACCGCGGAGCTCTCGGCGCGCCTGCGGGACGGGCTCGCCCGGGTCGACGCGCTGTTGACCGAGGTCGTCGACCACGACGACCCGTTCATCGCTCGTGCCTCGGCGCACCTCGTCGAGGCGGGCGGCAAGCGGTTCCGGCCGCTGCTGACGCTGCTCGCCGCGGAGCTCGGCGACGGCATCACCGACGAGGTCGTGGCGGCCGCTGCCGGTGTCGAGCTCACGCACCTCGCCTCGCTCTACCACGACGATGTCATGGACGAGGCGACCGTGCGCCGCGGGGTGCCATCGGTCAACGCCGCCTACGACAACTCGACCGCGATCCTCGTGGGCGACCTGCTCTTCGGCAAGGCGTCCGAGCTCGTCGCCGGGCTCGGCGCCGAGGCGGTGCTCATCCAGGCACAGACGTTCGTGCGGCTCTGCTCCGGCCAGATCCGCGACGACCGCGCGTGCCCAGAGGGCGTGGACCCCGTCGACTACTACCTCGGCGTGCTGGCCGACAAGACCGGCGTGCTCATCGCGACCGCCGGGCGCTACGGCGTCATGTTCAGCGGCGGCTCGCCCGAGTCGGTCGAGATCATGCGCTCGTACGGCGAGAAGGTCGGCATCGCCTTCCAGCTCGCCGACGACCTCATCGACATCGCGTCCGACTCCGACGCGAGCGGCAAGGTGCCCGGCACCGACCTGCGTGAAGGCGTCGACACCCTCGCGGTGCTGCGCTTCCGCGCCATGGCCGACCCCGCCGACGCCACCGACGCGCGGCTGCTGGCGCTGCTCGACAGCGACCTGGCTGCCGACGACGCCGCCGTGGCCGAGGCGCTCGAGCTGCTGCGGGCGCACCCGGCGCTCGAGCGTGCCCGCGAGGAGACGTATGCCGTCGCCCGCGAGGCGCAGGCCCTGCTCGACCCGCTGCCCGACAGCGACGCCAAGGCGGCCCTGCAGGCCCTCGCCCTCAGCGTCGTCGACCGCGTCGGCTGAGCGCACCCACCCTCCCTCTTTGATCGAGAGAACGCTCCGTCACGCCCGAGGTGACGGAGCGTTCTCTCGATCGGACCTGCGCGGGGGTGCCGGTGTCGGAAAGTGGGCACTCGACTAGCTGACTCGGTCGAGTGCTCAGTTCCCGACGCGCCCGTCCCGTCGAGTGCTCAGTTTCTTGACGCCGTCCTCGCGTCGAGTGCCCAGTTCCCGACGGCGGCGAGGTCGAGGTCCACGTGAGACGGGGCATGCCAAGGGGCCGGTCGGGAGGTGACGCTCGGTAGGGTGCGGGAATGCCACGTCGCACCCCTCCGACGCGGACGGCCGCCAGCCTGTCCGCGGCGACCGCGGAGCTCTCGGCCCCCCTCGCCGTCGTCGACCTCGATGCGTTCGACGCCAACGCGCGCACGCTCGTGTCGCTGGCAGGGGGCCTGCCCATTCGCATCGCGACCAAGTCGCTGCGCTCACGTCCGCTCATCGAGCGAGCCCTCGGTCACGACGGCTTCGCCGGACTCATGTGCTACGCCGTGCGCGAGGCCCTGTGGTGGGCTCGTGACGGCCACACCGACCTCCTCGTCGCCTATCCCAGCGTCGACGTCCCGGCCCTGACCGAGCTCGCCGCCGATCCGGCTCTGAAGCGCGCCGTTCTCCTCATGATCGACAGCGTGGAGCACGTGGACTTCCTGGCTCGGGAGGTGGTCGGCCACGAGCGTCTGCGCGTGGCCGTCGACGTCGACGCGTCGCTGCGGGTCGGCTCGGCGCACATGGGTGTGCGTCGCTCGCCGACACGAAACGCCGACGAGGTCGAAGCCGTGATCCGCCGAGCGCAGGAACGCGGTCTCGAGGTCGCCGGCCTGATGTTCTACGACGCGCAGATCGCCGGGCTGCCCGACTCCTCGACGGTCGTCCGGCGGATGAAGAAGGTCTCGGCCAAGGAGCTCCTGGCGCGGCGCAGCGAGGTCGTGGCCGCAGCGAAGGCCCTGGCCGACCTCGAGGTCGTCAACGGCGGCGGCACCGGCAGCCTGCACGTCACCCACCACGACCCGTCGCTGACCGAGCTGGCCGCTGGCTCGGGCCTGTTCGCGCCGACCCTCTTCGACGGCTACGACGACCTCGACCTGCGCCCGGCGGCCTACTTCGCGGCACCGGTGGTGAGGCGTCCCGGCGAAGGGATCGTGACGGCATACGGCGGCGGCTACATCGCCTCGGGCCAGCCCGGCTGGTCCCGCGTGCCGAGCCCGTTGGCCGACCAGGACCTCTCCCTGGTGCGCCGGGAGGGCGCCGGAGAGGTGCAGACGCCGCTGACCGGGCCGGGTGCAGACCGGCTCTCACTGGGAGATCGGATATGGTTCCGGCACGCCAAGGCAGGGGAGCTGGCCGAGCGGTTCACGGAGTTCGCGCTCGTCAGCAGCGACGGAGGCGACCGGGTCGTCGGGCGAGCGGCGACCTACCGTGGTGAAGGGCAGTGTTTTGGCTGAGAGCATGAGCGTGGTGAAGAGCAGCGTCGTCCGCAGCATCGAGTGGACCAACTGGGCCGGCACCGAGACGTCGAGGCTCGCGCGGGTCGCGACGCCGCGCAGCGAGGCAGAGGTCGTCGACGAGGTGTCGCGGGCCCGGGCGAACGGCCTGCGGGTCAAGGCGATCGGCGCCGGGCACTCCTTCACCGGCGTCGGCGTCACCGATGGTGTGCAGCTGCGCCTCGGTGCCCTCACGGGTGTCACGTCCATCGACTCGACCCGCGGCGAGGCCACGGTCCGGGCCGGCACGCCCCTGCACGTGCTCAACGAGGAGCTCGCGGCCTTCGGCTATGCCCTGCCCAACCTGGGTGACATCGACCGGCAGAGCCTCGCCGGTGCGACCGCCACCGGCACGCACGGCACCGGCCTGCGCCTCACGGGGCTGTCGGCCGGCATCCGCGCGCTGAGGCTCGTGCTCGCCGACGGGTCGGTCGTCGACTGCTCGCCGACCCGTGAGCCCGAGCTCTTCCAGGCGGCGCGGCTCGGGCTGGGTGCCCTCGGCATCGTCACCGAGATCACCCTGGCCGTCGTGCCGGCGTTCCTGCTGCATGCGGTCGAGCGACCCGAGCCTCTCCTCGATGTCCTCGAGCACGCCGACGTCTCGGCGGAGGCCAACGACCACTTCGAGTTCTACTGGTTCCCGCACACCGACCGCACCCTGACGAAGCGCAACAACCGCGTGCCCGAGGGCACGCAGAAGCGGCCGCTGCCGGCCTGGCGCGAGAAGCTCGACGACGACCTGCTCAGCAACCGGTTCTTCGAGATGACCAACCGCGTCGCGACTCGCCTGCCGCGCTCGACGCGCGGCATCAACGGGATCGCGTCCCGAGTGCTCAGCGAGCGCCAGTTCACCGACAGCTCGCACAAGGTGTTCGTGACGGCCCGCGAGGTTCGCTTCATGGAGTCCGAGTGGGCGTTCCCGCGCGAGGCGCTGCGTGACGTGCTGCTCGAGCTGCGACGGTGGGTGGACGGGCACGACGAACAGATCTCGTTCCCCGTCGAGTGCCGGTTCGCCGCCGCCGACGACGTGTGGCTCTCGACGGCGCACGAGCGGCAGAGCTGCTACATCGCGATCCACAAGTACCACCGGCAGGCCAAGGGGGCCTACTTCGACGCGTTCGAGGCGATCGCGACCGAGCACGGCGGGCGGCCGCACTGGGGCAAGCTGCACACCCGCGACGCCGACTACCTGCGCTCGGTCTACCCGCGCTTCGACGACTTCGTCGCCGTGCGCGACCGCGTCGACCCCGGCCGGCTCTTCGGCAACCCCTACCTGGAGCGCGCGCTCGGCTCCTGACCCGCTCGCCGGAACGCCGGTGAGTCGCCGGCTCGGCCCTTGGCTCGGATCGCCGGCCGGGTCACGCGCGCGCCGAGCGCTGTCCCTCCCAGGCCCGGTGGAGTGCCGCACGGACGGCGTCGGGGTCGCCTGAGAGGTCGGCCTGCACCTTGGTGTGCGCCTCCCAACGGGGCGGGACCCCGAACGTCTCGGGGTGCGCCGTCACGACGCGTTCGCGCTCGGCGCCGCCGAGGCGGACGAGCAGGGTGCCCGGGGCATCCTCGCGTGCCACGAGCAGACCGTCGACGTACCAGGCCCGTCGCCCCTCGACCCTCCGCGCCCGGCAGCCGTCGAGGGCACCGAGGTACGCGTCGACGTCGTCCAAGGTCATCGCCCGAGCGTAGCCCGGGACCCCCAAGGCCTGGAGATCCGGCTCTGGGAGGCGAAGCGTCGCTTGGGGGCGCAGGTCACCAATGGGCCCGGCGCCTGGAACTTCAGCGACCTGCACACGGAGGAGCCCGCCGCCGCGCAGCCGTTCTATGCCGGCGTCTTCGGTTGGGAGTTCGCCGACAGCGGCTTCGCGACGATGATCCGTGTTCCGGGCTACGGCGACCACCTGGCCGCGACCGTCGATCCCGGCATCCACGCGCGACAGTCAGGCGTGGGCGTGCCGCCGGGCTTCGCCGACGCGATCGGTTGGCTGGTGCCGGTCGCGCCGGGCGATGACCCCGGCTGGAAGGTGACCTTCACCGTCGCCGACCGCGACGCCACCGCAGCGCGCGCGGTCGAGCTCGGTGCGACGCTGGTGCGCACCGACGAGAACGACTGGACCCGGACGGCGCTCGTCCGCGATCCGCAGGGCGCCCTTTTCACGGCGAGCCAGTTCTTGGGCTGAGCGGCCGTCACCGGGCCGGCCGCACGGCATCCGTGATCGGACCCTGGGTCAGGCGCCCTGCTCGGGGCGCGTCATCGAGAGCACGTCGAGGGCTTCGTCGAGCTGCTGCTCGGTGAGCCGGCCCGCCGCGACGTGGCCCTGGTCGATGACGACCTCACGGATGGTGCGGCGCTCCCTGACAGCCTGCTTCACCACGGCGGCGGCCGCCTCGTAGCCGATGTAGCGGTTGAGGGGGGTGACGATCGACGGGGATCCCTCGGCCAGGGCGCGCGCGTGGTCGACCTCGGCGGTGATGCCGTCGATGCAGCGGTCGGCGAGCAGCCGTGACGTCGCAGCGAGCAGCCCGATCGACTCGAGCACGTTCTTGGCCATGACCGGCAGCATGACGTTGAGCTCGAAGTTGCCGGCGGCGCCGGCGGTCGTGATGGTGACGTCGTTGCCGATGACCTGCGCGCATGCCATGAGGGTTGCCTCGGGCACGACGGGGTTGACCTTGCCCGGCATGATGCTCGAGCCGGGCTGAAGGTCGGGCAGGTGGATCTCGCCGAGACCGGTGCGCGGGCCGGAGCTCATCCAGCGCAGGTCGTTGCAGATCTTCGTGAGACTGACGGCGACGACCTTCAGCGCCCCGGACAGCTCGACGACGGCGTCCTGGGCAGACTGCGCCTCGAAGTGGTCCACGGCCTCGCGGAAGGGGAGGCCGGTGACCCCGGCGACGCGCTCGATCACCTTGCGGGCGAAGCCCGGTGCCGCGTTGAGCCCGGTGCCGGCGGCCGTGCCCCCGAGCGGGAGCTCGCTCGTGGCGTCGGCCGCTGTGCGCACCCGGCTCGCGCCGAGCTCGACCTGCCGCACGTAGCCGCCGAACTCCTGGCCGAGCGTCACCGGCACCGCGTCCATGAGGTGGGTGCGCCCCGCCTTGACCACGTCGGCGAACTCGCCGGCCTTGCGCCCGAGCGCCGTGGCGAGGTGCTCGAGGGCGGGCACGAGGTCGGAGACCGCCGCGGTCGTGGCCGCGATGCGCAGGGCGCTCGGGAAGGTGTCGTTGCTCGACTGACCGGCGTTGACGTGGTCGTTCGGATGGATCTCGAGGCCGCTCGAGAGGTGGGCGAGGCGGGCGACGACCTCGTTGACGTTCATGTTCGTCGACGTTCCCGAACCGGTCTGGAAGACGTCGACCGGGAACTCGTCGTCGTGGAGGCCCTCCGCGACCTCGCCCGCGGCGGAGGCGATGGCGTCGGCGCGGTCGCGGTCGAGCACGCCGAGCTCGGCGTTCACCTCCGCTGCCGCCGCCTTGAGCTGGGCGAGGGCGTGGACGACGCCGGGCGGCACCGGTTGTCCGCTGATCGGGAAGTTCTCGACGGCCCGTGCCGTCTGGGCGCCCCAGAGCGCCTGGGCGGGCACCTGCACCTCGCCCATCGAGTCGTGCTCGGTCCGGAAGCCTGTCGCTGCGGCGTCGCTCATGCCCCCATCATGCGCGTCACTGTTGCCCGGGATGCAACAGTGACGCAGTGTTCCCCGGCGAGTGGGGCGAGCCTCGGGTCAGCGCGCTCCGGACGTCGAGGCGAGGTCGTCGTCCTCGCGGTGGCTCGTGCCGGGGCAGCCCTCGGATCCCGCGCAGGACCAGCCCGCCTGCACCGATCGCGTATGCCGTCGGGCGGGCACGGCGCCCCGAGCCACCTCCGGTGCCAGTGCCGGAATGCCGTCATGAGTCCTGTCGAGGGCGCCCTCGAGGCCGCCCTCGTGAGCCCCGACAGCCGCCTCCTCCGCGGGCACGGGCTCAGCGGGCACGGGCTCGGACGGCTCAGCCTCCGGGTTGCGGATGAGCAGCCACGAGACGGCGCCGCCCGCGACGAGCAGCACCGCACAGAGCAGCATGGCCGCGCGATAGGCCGACGAGAAGGCCTCAGGGTCGGCGTAGTCGGTGCCACTCAGCCCGACCGCCGCGGGCAGCGCGGCCACGGCCAGCAGGCTCCCGGCTCGCGCGACGGCGTTGTTGACGCCACTGGCGACCCCGGCATACCGGTCGGGGGCGGCAGCGAGCACGGTGGCCGTGAGGGGCGCGACGAGGAGCACCAGGCCCAGGCCGAAGACGGTGATGCCGGGCAGCACGCCCAGCCAGTACGTCGACCCGGGACCGACGCCGGCCAGCAGGACCGTGCCGACGCCGCACACGACCGGTCCGAGGGTCATCGGCAGCCGCGGCCCGATGCGAGAGGCGAGTTCGCCGCCCTTCGAGGCGAGGAAGAGCATGAGCACGGTGACGGGAAACGACGCCATCCCGGCCAGCATCGGCCCGTAGCCGAGCACCGTCTGGAGCTGGAGGGTGAGGAAGAAGAAGACTGCCCCCAGGGCGGCATACACCAGCAGGGTCATCGCGTTGGCGGCGCTGAACTGGCGCGAGGCGAAGAGCGCGGGCTGCACCATCGGGTGGGGCGTGCGCCGCTCGACGACGACGAAGGCGACCCCGATCGCGAGCCCGAGCGCGAGCACCCCCACGGTCGGCCCGGCCCCGAGGGCCTCGTGCTGGATGAGCGCGAAGGTCGTGACACCGAGCGCGAGGGTGGCGAGGGTCGCGCCGGGCACGTCGAAGTGGTGGTCGGCCCGCTCGTCGCGGCTCTCTGGCACGTGCAGCTGGGCGATCCAGATCGTCGCCGCGCCGAGGGGCACGTTGACGAGGAAGGCCCACCGCCAGCTCGCGTACTGCACCAGCCAGCCGCCGACGAACGGCCCTGCGGCTGAGGCGATCCCGCCGAGGCCGGACCACGCGCCGATCGCCTTGCCGCGGTCGCCGGGCCGGAACGACGACTGGATGAGCGAGAGGCTGCCCGGCGTGAGCAGGGCACCGCCCACGCCCTGGAGCACGCGCGCGACGACGAGCTGCCCCGGTGACTGCGCCAGGCCGCACGCCGCCGAGGCGAGGGTGAACCAGGCGACGCCGATGACGAAGACGCGCCGGCGGCCGAAGCGGTCGCCGAGCGCGCCCCCGAGCAGGATGAGCGAGGCGAGGGCCAACAGGTAGCCGTTGGTGATCCACTGCAGGTCGCTCATGCCGGCACGGAGCTCCTCGCCGATGCGCACGAGTGCCACGTTGACGACCGTGCCGTCGAGCAGGGCCATCCCCGACCCGAGCACCGCGGCCGCGATGACGGACCGTCCGGCGCGGGAGTCGAGGGCGAGGTCGCTCACCCCAGCAGTGTGTCACCCGCGCGGGGCGCCGCGCCCGCTGCGGCTCCGCTCAGCGCGGGCAGTCGTCGACCGGCAGGTCGCGACGGGCGGCCCGGGCTCCCCGCAGGCTCACCATCGAGTCGACCGTGAGCACCAGGAGGGCGAGCCAGACGATGCCGAAGCCGATCCAGCGCTCCCGCGGCATGTGCTCGTCGAGCAGCAGCACCGCGCACAGCAGCTGCATGACCGGGGTGAAGAACTGGATGAGGCCGATGGTGACGAGCGGGATGCGTCGGGCGGCCGCGGCGAAGCACAGCAGCGGCACGGCGGTGACGACACCCGAGAGCACGAGCAAGGCGGTGTGGGTCGCGCCGTGGTGACCGAACTCGAGGCCGCGCTGCGCCGACACCACGAAGAGCAGCACGACGGCCACCGGTGCCAGCACGACCGTCTCGACGGTGAGCCCGTGCACGGCGTCGAGGCTGACCCCCACCTTCTTCTTCGTGAGGCTGTAGAGGGCGAAGGAGCAGGCGAGCGTGAGCGCGACCCACGGCACGCGTCCGCCGACGATGCCGAGGAAGGCGGCCGCGACGCAGCCGATGCCGACGGCGACCCACTGCAGCCACCGAAGCCGCTCGCCGAGGACGACCACCCCGAGCGCGACGGTGACGAGCGGGTTGAGGAAGTAGCCGAGCGCCGCCTCCGACGTGTTGCCCGACGTCACCGCCCCGACGTAGACCACCCAGTTCACGGCGATGAGGACGGCCGCGACCGCGGTGCCCGCGAGCAGCCGCGGTCGGCGCAGCAGCGGTCGCACCCAGCCGAGGTCGCGCCCGACGAGCAGCACGGCGACGCAGAAGAGCAGCGTCCAGAGGATCCGGTGGGCGAGGATCTCCCAGGCGCCCGCAGGCTTGAGCGCGTCGAAGTAGAGCGGGAAGAGCCCCCACATGCCGTATGCCGCGAAGCCGAGCAGGGTGCCGCGCCTCACCTCGGCGTGGGGCGCGGACGAGACCGCCGCCGTGTCGCTGACCGTGTCGCCGACCGTGTCGCCGACCGTGTCGGTGCGCGCGGAGGCGAGCCCGGTGCCGCGAGTCGTGTCGCGTCCGGCGGGGGTCACGAACCCGCCGGCGTGCCGACCGTCCAGGTGTCGCGTCCGGCGAGCAGGGCGTCGATGTCGGCGTCGGTGATCTCGTTGGTGCGGGCGGAGGAGATCTGCTCGCGCAGCGCGTCGTCGTAGGTCGGGCGCTGGACGTTGCGGAAGACGCCCATCGGCACGTGGCCGAGGTCTGGGCTGTCGAGACGGGAGAGCGCGAACGCCGCCGACGGGTCCTGCGCCGACGCGTCGTGCCGCACGATGCGAGCAGGGTCGGCGTCGGCACGTGGCACGACGGCCAGTGACCCGCTGTCGTCACGCACCACGACGTTGTCGCCCGCCGAGACCTCCTCGCCGTCGGTGAGGTGCAGGATGCGGGCGGCTGCCTCGGTGCGGTCCTTGAGGACGTCGAAGACGCCGTCGTTGAAGATCGGGCAGTTCTGGTAGATCTCCACGAGCGCCGAACCACGGTGCTCGGCCGCGGCGCGCAGCACCGACGTGAGGTGCTGCCGGTCGGAGTCCATGGTGCGGGCGACGAAGCTGGCCTCGGCCCCGAGCGCGAGCGACACCGGGTTGAACGGCGTGTCGAGCGAGCCGAGCGGGGTCGACTTCGTGACCTGGCCGACGTGCGAGGTCGGGGAGTACTGGCCCTTGGTCAGACCGTAGATCTCGTTGTTGAAGAGCAGGATCTTGAGGTTGACGTTGCGGCGCAGCGCGTGGATGAGGTGGTTGCCGCCGATCGACAGCGCGTCGCCGTCACCGGTGACGACCCACACGGAGAGGTCCTCACGCGTCGCGGCGAGGCCGGTCGCGATGGCCGGGGCCCGACCGTGGATCGAGTGCATGCCGTACGTGTCGAGGTAGTACGGGAAGCGCGAGCTGCACCCGATGCCCGAGACGAAGACGATGTTCTCGCGCTTGAGGCCGAGCTCGGGCAGGAAGCCCTGCACGGCGGCGAGGATCGCGTAGTCGCCGCAGCCCGGGCACCAGCGCACCTCCTGGTCGGACGTGAAGTCCTTCTTCGTCAGGGCGGTGCCGTCGGCAAGGCGCGGGACACCGGTCGTGCCGGTGGCACCGGGCGAGCTGAGCGGCATACCGAGGTCGACGGGCAGGTCGGTGGTCACTGGGCGGTCTCCTTCAGGTGCGCGTCGCCGAGCGAGGCGACGGCGGTCGCGATGACGTCGGCGAGCTCGCCCGCCTGGAAGGGCAGGCCGCGGACCGACGTGTGCGACTCGATGTCGACGAGGTACCTCGCGCGGAGCAGCAGGGCGAGCTGGCCGAGGTTCATCTCGGGCACGATGACGCGCTCGTAGCGGCGCAGCACCTCGCCGGTGTTGGCGGGGAACGGGTTGAGGTGGCGCAGGTGCGCCTGTGCGACCCGGGCGCCGGCGTTGCGGGCGAGTCGCACCGCGGCCGAGATCGGCCCGAAGGTCGAGCCCCACCCGAGCACGAGCACGTCGGCGTCGCCGGCGGGGTCGTCGACCTCGAGCGGCGCGATCGTGTCGGCGATGCCGTCGATCTTGGCCTGGCGCAGCCGCGTCATGTGGTCGTGGTTGTCGGGGTCGTAGGAGATGTTGCCGGTGATGTCGGCCTTCTCGATGCCCCCGACGCGGTGCTCGAGGCCGGGCGTGCCGGGGATGGCCCAGGGCCTCGCCAGCGTCTCGGGGTCGCGCAGGTAGGGGTGGAAGACGGGCTCACCCTTGTCGTCGGTCGCGTTCGGCTCGGTCGCGAACTCGACCGAGATGTCAGGCAGCTCGGCCGTGCGCGGCAGCCGCCACGGCTCGGAGCCGTTGGCGAGGTAGCCGTCGGAGAGCACGATGACGGGCGTGCGGTAGGTCGTCGCGATGCGGACCGCCTCGACGGCGATGTCGAAGCAGTCGGCCGGCGTCGACGGTGCGACGACGGCGACCGGCGACTCGCCGTTGCGGCCGAAGAGCGCCTGGAGCAGGTCGGCCTGCTCGGTCTTCGTCGGCAGGCCCGTCGAGGGTCCGCCCCGCTGGATGTCGCACACGATGAGCGGCAGCTCGAGTGAGACTGCGAGGCCGATCGTCTCTGCCTTGAGGGCGAGGCCGGGGCCGGACGTCGTCGTGACGCCGAGCGCGCCGCCGAAGCTCGCGCCGAGGGCCGCGCCGACACCGGCGATCTCGTCCTCGGCCTGCATCGTCGCCACGCCGTAGCGCTTGAGCCCCGCGAGCGTGTGCAGGATGTCGGAGGCGGGCGTGATCGGGTAGCTGCCGAGGAAGAGCGGCAGGTGCGCGCGGTGCGCCGCGGCCACGAGGCCGAGCGACAGCGCGACGTTGCCCGTGACGTTGCGGTAGGTGCCCGCCGCCATCGAGGCCGGTGCCACCTCGTAGGAGACGGCGAAGTCCTCGGTGGTCTCGCCGTAGTTGAAGCCGGCCCGCAGCGCCGCGAGGTTGGCCTCGAGGATGACGGGCTTGTCGGCGAACTTCGCCTTGAGGAAGGCCTCCGTGCCGTCCATGGGCCGCGTGTAGAGCCACGACAGCAGGCCCAGCGCGAACATGTTCTTCGCGCGCTCCTTCTCCTTGCGGGTCAGGTCGGTGAACGACGCGAGCGCCTCGACGGCGATCGACGTCAGCGCCACCGGGTGCACGTGGTAGCTCTCGAGCGAGCCGTCGTCGACGGGGCTCTCGGCGTAGCCGACCTTGGAGAGGTTGCGCTTGGTGAACTCGTCGGTGTTGACGATGATCGTCGCGCCGCGCGGCAGGTCGCGCAGGTTCGCCTTGAGAGCGGCCGGGTTCATCGCGACGAGCACGTCGGGGGCATCGCCCGGTGTCAGGACGTTGTGGTCGGCGAAGTGCAGCTGGAAGCTCGACACGCCCGGCAGGGTGCCCTGGGGCGCCCGGATCTCGGCGGGGAAGTTCGGCAGCGTCGACAGGTCGTTGCCCAGCAGGGCGGTCTGCGACGTGAAGCGGTCGCCGGTCAGCTGCATGCCGTCGCCGGAGTCGCCGGCGAATCGGATGACCACGCGATCGAGCTTCTGGACCAGTTTGGTGCTCATGCTCTGAGACGTCCTCGAACTTCCGTACGATTTGCGGGCCCGTTGCCCTTTGCGGCGGGCAATTTCCATGCTAGTTCGTGCCTTGTTCAACTTTGCGCAGTTGCCATCACGTGGACATCACGTGGACATCACGGAGTCTCGACACGCGGCCGGCTCCTCACTGGCCGGGGGAGCGTGCCGCGACCACACGGCATACCGGGACCGCGCATGGATAGGCTGGCCGACATGTCCGGGTACCTTGCCGTCGCAGCGGTGCTGGGCGCAGGCGTCCTGCTCGTCACGGCCGCGATGGTCGCCCGGCGCCTGCTGGCACCGCGCGCGCCGCACGCGGCCAAGCTGACGACCTACGAGTCGGGCGTCGACCCGGTCGGCGAGGGCTGGGCCCAGACGAAGGTCCGCTACTTCGTCTTCTCCTTCCTCTACGTCGTCTTCGCCGTCGACGCCGTCTACCTCTTCCCGTGGGCGACGGTGATCCGCGACGCCGACCTCGGCCGCGCCAGCCTCGTCGAGATGGCGATCTTCATCGGGGTCATCGTGCTCGGGCTGGCCCACGCCGCCCGCCGCGGACTGCTGAGGTGGGTGTGATGGCGAGCGAGCCCAACGCGAACGAGTCGGGCCAGCCCGGCCAGCCCGGCCGTCCGGTCGACCTGCCGATGCCGACCGTCGGTCCGGCGTCGATGGGCGTGCTCGGCGGCCACGCCCCGAAGCCGGTCAAGGTCGTGCTCAACTGGGGCCGGCGCTACTCCCTCTGGGTCTTCAACTTCGGGCTCGCCTGCTGCGCCATCGAGTTCATCGCCGCCTCGATGGGGCGCCACGACTTCATCCGCCTCGGCGTCATCCCCTTCGCGCCCGGTCCGCGGCAGGCCGACCTGATGGTCGTGTCGGGCACCGTCACCGACAAGATGGCGCCCGCGATCCGGCGCCTCTACGACCAGATGCCCGAGCCGAAGTACGTCATCTCGTTCGGCGCCTGCTCCAACTCCGGCGGCCCCTACTGGGACTCCTACTCGGTGACGAAGGGCGTCGACCAGATCGTTCCCGTCGACGTCTACGTGCCCGGCTGCCCGCCGCGCCCCGAGGCGCTGCTGCACGGCATCATCCGCCTCCAGGAGCAGATCGCGAACGAGCGCCTGTCGGCGCAGAAGCTCAAGGGCAGGTATGCCGGCACGCGGGTCGGGAGCGCCGGCGACGTGCGCCGGCCCCTGCTGCAGCGCGGTGCCGTGTCCGGCGGCGGTGACCGATGAGGGTGACCGACGTGCGTGACGTGCCGTTCGGGGAGTGGTCGAGCACGGTGCTCGCGCTCCGCGAGGAGGGCTACGCGTACTTCGACTGGCTGACCGCCGTCGACGAGACCGACCGCGAGGGTGGGGGCGGCGACTCGGCCGACGAGCGCGACGCGGCGGGCTTCGACGTCGTCTGCCACCTGGTCGACACGCGCGAGCCGGGCCGGGTCCCGTCGGTGCTCGTGCGCACCCGCGCGCCCGAGGGCGTACCGGTGCCGTCGCTGACGCCGATCTTCCGCGGCGCTGCGTGGCACGAGCGCGAGACCCACGAGATGTTCGGCATCGACTTCGATGGCTTCGACGACGGCACCGGCCTCGGCCTGCGACCGCTCCTGCTGCCCGAGGGTTTCGAGGGCACGCCGCTGCGCAAGTCGTTCGTGCTCGCCGCCCGCGCATCCAAGGCCTGGCCCGGCGCGAAGGAGCCGGGCGAGGGCCACGAGTCCGCCCGGGCTCCGGGCCGGCGCCGCGTGCAGGCCCCGGGCGTGCCCGGCCCCGAGTGGGGTCCGCGATGAACCTCGTCCTCGCCCCGTGGTTCGAGGTGGTGCTGCGGGCGCTCGCCGTGCTCGTCGCCTTCCTCGTGCTGCCCCTGCTCGTCGGCCAGACCGAGCACAAGGTGATGGCGCACATGCAGGGCCGCCTCGGGCCGATGTATGCCGGCGGCTTCCACGGCTGGGCCCAGCTCGTCGCCGACGGGGTGAAGTTCGTCCAGAAGGAGGACATCACCCCGGCCCGAGCCGACCGCCAGGTCTTCCGGCTCGCGCCCTTCGTGGCCCTCATCCCGTACCTCGTCGCGCTCGCCGTCATCCCGCTGTCGCCGAAGGTCGTCGGGGCCACGGTCGACGCGAGCGTCGTGCTCGTGCTGGCGGTCATCGGTGTCGGCATCATCGGCACGCTCATGGCGGGGTGGGCCTCGGCCAACAAGTACTCCCTCCTCGGCGCGATGCGCGCGGCCGCCCAGCTCGTGTCGTACGAGCTGCCGATGGTCCTGGCCGTTGCGTCGGTGGCGCTCGCGGCCGGCACCCTCTCGCTCGTCGGCATCGGCAACGCGTGGAACCCGTGGTGGCTGCTGTGGCAGCTCCCGGGGGCCGTGGTCTTCCTCGTCTCGGCGCTCGCCGAGCTGCAGCGGCCGCCGTTCGACATGCCGCTCGCCGACTCCGAGATCGTCTTCGGCGCCTTCACCGAGTACACCGGGCTGCGGTTCGCCTTCTTCCTGCTCGCCGAGTACGCCGGCATCGTCGTCATGTCGCTGCTCTTCGCCGTGCTCTTCCTCGGTGGGTGGCACGGCCCGTTCGAGCCGTGGGTCGGCTGGGTGTGGACCCTGCTCAAGGGCTTCCTCGTGGCGGTCGTCGTCATCTGGCTGCGCGTCTCGTGGCCGCGCATGCGCGAGGACCAGCTCCAGCGTCTCGCCTGGGTGTGGCTCGTCCCGATGGCGCTGTTCCAGCTCGCCATCACCGCCGTCGGCGTGGTGGTGTTCCCCCGATGAGCACGAGGACGGTGAACCGACGTGGGTGACGGCATCCTGCCCGGACTGGTCAAGGGACTGGGCACGACGGCTCGGTCGCTGACCCGGCGCACGCACACGGCGGAGTACCCCGACGTCGCGCCCGCGCTGCCGCCTCGGTCGCGTGGCGTCATCGCGCTCACCGAGGAGAACTGCACCTCGTGCATGCTCTGTGCCCGTGAGTGCCCCGACTGGTGCATCTACATCGACTCGCACAAGGAGGAGCTGCCGCCGACGACCCCGGGTGGCCGTGCCCGTCAGCGCAACGTGCTCGACCGCTTCGCCATCGACTTCTCGCTGTGCATGTACTGCGGCATCTGCATCGAGGCCTGCCCGTTCGACGCCCTGCACTGGAGCCCCGAGTTCGAGTACGCCGAGACCGACATCCGCGACCTGCTGCACGAGAAGGACCGGCTCGGCGCGTGGATGGCCACCGTGCCCCCGCCGCCGGCCCTCGACCCCGGCAGCGTCGACCCGGCCGAGGTGACCGCCGCAGCCAAGCCACCTCGCGGAGCCGCCGGTGCGGGTCCGCGCGCCGGCAGCGCCCCGCGTGCGGGAGCGGGTGCCCCCGGCCGTACGCGTGGCGACGGTCCCGCTGCCCGCCCGACCCGGGTGCGCCCCGAGAGTCCCGCCGGCTCCGACCGGGCCGCCGGCTCCGACCGGGCCGCCGGCTCGGACCAGGCTGCCGGGTCCGGCCAAGGCGCCTCCGCTGCCGCACCCGAACGTCCGGCCGCAGACAGGGCCGTCGACGCGACGAAGCCCATGCCCGCGCTCGGCGACACGGGAAGCCCTGCAGCAGAGGGCGACTCGACGCAGGTGCTCCCCGCGGTGACGCCCGACGAGGAGGGCCGCGAGTGACGACCCGCGACATCGTCTTCGTCGCCGTCGGCGTCGTGACCGCTCTCTCGGCGCTGCTCTCGGTGACGACGAAGCACGTGGTGCACGCGGCGCTGTGGCTGCTCGTCTCCCTCGGCTCGCTGGCGGGTGCCTACCTGGTTCTCGGCCAGGAGCTCGTCGGCCTCGTCCAGCTGCTCGTCTACGTCGGCGCGATCGTCGTGCTCGTGCTCTTCGCGCTGATGCTCACCCGGGCGCCCATCGGACCGCACGCAGAGATCGACACGCCGTGGTGGCAGCGAGCGGCGGGTGCCGTGCTCGGTGCGGCGACCACGGCGCTGCTCGCCTCCTTGCTGCTGCCGCTGCTCTCGGGTGCCACCGTCGACCTCGACGCCCCGGTGGCGACGACGCCGCGCATCGCCCAGGCGGTCTTCGGCACGTGGGTCTGGCCGTTCGAGCTGCTGTCGGTGCTGCTGCTCGTCGCGCTGGTCGGCGCCTTCGCCGTGTCGCGGCTCGTCCTGCACCGGGAGGACCCGGCCGCCGACGGTGCCGTCCGCCGGGCCGAAGGTGTGCGCCCGGTCGATGGTGTGCGCCGGTGATCCACCTCGCGCTCCCGGGTGCCCTCGTGGCCCTGCTCGCGGGCATCGGCGTCTACGGCGTGCTCGCCCGCCGCAATGCCGTGCTCGTGCTCATCGGCGTCGAGCTGATCCTCAACGCCGCGAACCTGCTCCTGGTGACGGCCGGTTCACGGCCGGGGGCGCCGTTCTCCGCCGGACCGGTGCTGACGCTCTTCGTCATCACCATCGCGGCCGCCGAGATCACCGTCGCTCTGGCAATCATCCTCGTGCTGTTCCGCCGGGCGGGTCACATCGACCTGACGGCCGTGCCGGACCTCACCGACGACCCCGGCGACCTCGACGACCTCGACGACGAGGTCGAGAGCTGGGGGACCCCGGACGGCGCCGACGACGGCACCGACGAGGCCGACGACGCAGACGGCACGGCGGAGCCGACGGCCGCCCGGTCGGGGGAGGGGGCCGCGTGAGCTGGATCGTGCGGATGATCGTCGTGCTGCCGGCGCTCGCCGGCCTGCTCGGGCTGGTGATGCACCGCCGGCGCCTGGTGGCGGCCGCGGTCGCGGTCTCGGTGTCGGCGTACGTCATGGTGCTCGGGCTGATCCAGTGGGTCGCGCCGGCGCGTGCCGCCGACATCGACAGCCTCGGCAGCCTGCCCCTCGGCGGTGGCCTCGCGGTGCCGCTGCACCTGCTGTCCGACCGGGTCTCGGGCCTGGTCTCCTTCGTCGTGGCCCTCGTCGTGCTCGCGATCCAGGTCTTCACCGTCTGGTACCTGCGCGACGACCCGCGCTACGGCCGGTTCGCCGCGACCGTCTCGCTCTTCGCCGCCGGCATGCTGCTCCTCGTCCAGGCGGGCGACCTCGTGCTCATGCTCGTCGGTTGGGAGATCATGGGCTGGTGCTCGTGGCTGCTCATCGGCCACGACAGCGAGCGGCCCGCGGCACGACGTGCCGCCTACAAGGCCTTCCTCGTCACGCGTGTCGCCGACATCGGCATGGTGGTCGGGCTCGTCGCGCTCGCAGTTCGGGCGGGCAGCACCGACCTCATGGCGGTGCTCACCGCGTCCGGGCACGACACGGCGCTGACCGTCGGCCTCGTCGGCGTGCTGGTCGGGGTGGCCGGCAAGTCGGGTCTCGTCCCGTTCCACGACTGGCTGCCCGACGCCATGGAGGGCCCCACCCCCGCGTCGGCGCTGATCCACGCCGCCACGATGGTCGCGGCCGGCACCTACATCGTCGCCAGGCTCTTCACCCTCTACGCCGAGCACGACGGCGCTCGCCTGCTGCTGGCGGTGCTCGCGGCCCTGACGATGGTGTATGCCGCTGTGCTCGCCCTCGTGCAGACCGACCTCAAGCGGATGCTGGCCTACTCGACGCTGAGCCAGATCGCGATCATGCTGTCGGCGCTGGCTGCTGCCCCGGCCGAGCTCGGTCCCGGCGCCGGGCTCTCGCACCTCCTCGGCCACGCCTTCTTCAAGGCCCTCCTCTTCCTCGCCGCCGGGTGGTTGTCGGTGCTCGGTGGCGCCACGGCGCTCGCGGCACTGCGTGGCCGGCTGCGGCCGACGGGTGCGCTCCGGTGGGCGACCGGCATCGGTCTGGCGTCGCTGGCAGGCGTCCCTCCGCTCGTCGGGTTCTTCTCCAAGGACACCGTCATCGACGCCGCACTCGAAGGCACTGGCGCGGGGTCGGTGGTCGTGACGATCGCCCTCCTCCTCACGGTGGCCCTCACCGCGGCGTACTGCACGCGGGCCTGGCTGCTCCTCGACACCCCGCTCGCGGTCGACCCGCCGACCGGCACGGCAGCCGGCCCGGCAGCCGGTGCAGCCGACCCGGCACCCGGCTCGGCCGCCGCTTCGCCCGCCGCTTCGCCCGTCGCGCAGCCCGACCCCGTCGTCCCCGCGGAGCAGGTCGCGGTCGTCACGGTCGCCGACAGCGCCGATGACGCCGAGGTCGAGCGCGTCCACGCGCACGGCCACGCGCCGATCACCCTCTCGGCCGCCCTCGTCGTCTCGGTGCTGGCCGTCCTCACGGTCGTCGCGACCCTGTTCCTCGCGAGCCTGCGCGGCGGCGTGCACGTCGGCGTGCTCACGGCCCTGGTCTCGTTGCTGCTCGTCGCGGGAGCCGCCGCAGCGGTGTGGGTCGCCGGCGACCGCGGCCGCTCCGATGTCGCCGACCGCGTGCCCGGGCCCCTGCGCGACCGGGCCGTGCGCGGCTTCGGTGCCGACACGGCATACGTCGGCATCGGGCGGGCCGTGACCGCGCTCGCCCGGCTCGTCGTGACGCTCGACCGCGACGTCGTCGACGCCTACCCGCGAGCCACCGCCGTCGTCGCGCGCGCCGCCGGCCGCGTGGGGGAGCGCAGCCACCGGGCCGTTCCGTCGCTCTCGCTGCTGGGGCTTCTCGGCGGCGTCGTCGTCATCGCGATCCTGGGGGTGACCGCATGGCGCTGACGCTCATGCTCCTGCTGCCGCTGCTCGGGGCGATCGCCCTCATCGCCATCCCCGGTGAGACGCGGGTCGAGCGCGCCATCGCGCTCGGCGCCACGGTCGTGACCGCCGTCCTCGCCGTCGTCGTCGTGTGGGGACGCCACGAGGTCGACGTGCCGTGGATCCGCGCCCTCGGCGTGCGCTGGCACTTCGGCGTCGACGGCATCTCCGCAGCGCTCGTGCTGATGACCGCGCTGCTCACCGTGGCGGTCGTCGCTCACGCACTGTCGGGACCGATCCCGAAGGGCGGCACCGGCTCGACGTTCCTCGGTTGCATCCTGCTCGTCGAGACCGGCGCTCTCGCAACGTTCCTGGCCCGCGACGCGATCCTCTTCTTCGTCGCCTTCGAGGTCGTCCTCGTGCCGATGTGGGTGCTCGTGCGACGGTTCGGCGACGACCACGTGCGCGACGAGACGCGCGCCGACGCGGCCGGCCGCTTCGTGCTCTTCACCGTGCTCGGCTCGACGCTCATGCTCGTCGGCATCCTGCTGCTCGTGCACCACCAGGGCACGAGCGACCTCACCGTGCTCGCCGACCGGCACGGCGCCGGGTTGTCGCGGTCGCTGCAGGTCGCCATCGCGAGCGTGCTGCTGCTCGGTCTCGGCATCAAGGTGCCGCTGTGGCCGCTGCACACCTGGCTGCCGTCCGCGCACACCATCGCCCCGACGGCGGGCTCGGTGCTGCTCGCCGCCGTGCTGCTCAAGATGGGCACCTACGGCATCGTGCGGCTCGCGGTCGCCACCGTGCCCGTCGGCGTCGCCGAGCTGAGCCCCCTGCTGGCGCTGCTCGGCGTCGTCGGCATCCTCTGGGGAGGGCTCGCGTGCCTCGTCGAGCGCGACCTCAAGCGCCTCATCGCCTACAGCTCGGTCGCACACATGGGGTTCGTCGCGCTGGCCATCGCCTCGGGCAGCGAGACCGGCCTGCAGGCCGCCCTCTTCGGCAACATCGCCCACGGCGTCGTCGCGGCGCTGCTCTTCTTCGTCGTCGGTGACCTCAAGGAGCAGTGGGGCTCCGCCGACCTCCGGGTGGCGCGGGCGGCCCTGCGCGACAAGGCGCCTCGTTTCGGGCTGGCGCTCGTCGTCGGACTGGCAGCGGCCCTCGGCCTTCCGGGGCTGGTCAGCTTCTGGGGTGAGTTCCTCGCCCTGTATGCCGCCTGGTCGCCCGCGCCCGGGCGTCCTGTGGCGCTGATGCGGGTCTGTGTCGTGCTGGGCGCCGTCGGGCTCGCGCTCGCGGCGGCCTACTCCCTGCGCGTGGCGCGCATCGTCTGGGCCGGCGAGGGGAGCGACCGTGCCGACGGGGCTGCCGGCGAGCCGGTCGGTGACGCGCACGGCGCCCGGTGGGCCGTCGTGCTGACGCTCGTCGTCGTCATCGTCGGGCTCGGGGTGCTGCCGCACCTGCTGCTGGGCCTCTCCGACAGTGCCACCTCGGGTCTGCTCGCCGGGCTGGGGGTGGCGCCGTGAAGGGCCTGACCATCGACTACGCCACCCTGCTGCCCGCGCTGCTCCCCGTCGCGGGTCTGGTGCTGGTGCTCGTGGCCGACCTGTTCTCCCCGCGAGGACGCCGGCTGCCTTGGGGCATCGCGGCGCTCGCGACGGCCGGCTCGGCCGTCGCCACGGTGCCCGGGCTGGCTATGGGTGGCGGGTCGACCCGCGAGACGTTCTGCCTGACGCCCGTCGCAGCGGCCGGCGGCAGGGGCACGCTTCCGACCGTCGAGGGACTGCCGCAGGTGTGCCTCTGGCAGGCCGACGCCCTCGGCTCGACCCTGCAGCTCGCGGCCGCGGTCTCGGCGCTCGTGTGCATCGCCCTCGCCTGGCCGCGTGCCCGGCGCCGGCGCCCCGACGGTGGCACGCGCGAGCCGGTCGAGGCGGTGCTGCTCCTCGCGGCCCTCGCCGGCACGGTCGTCGTCGCGGCCAGCCGCGACGTCGGCACCTGGCTCGTCGCGCTCGAGCTGGCCACCCTGCCGGTCATCGCCCTCGTCGCCCTGTCCGGACGGAGGTCGGCCGCCGCCGGGGCGACCCAGCTGCTCGTGACCTCGCTCGTCTCCTTTGCGCTGCTCGTGCTCGGTGTCGCGCTGTGGTTCGCCGCCACCGGAAGCCCGTTCCTCACCCCCGACGCCGCCCTGTCGTCCGCGGGGGCCTTCTCCGCAGCCGGTGCGCCGACGAACGTCGTCCTCCCGTCGGTGTCCTCGGGTCTCGTGGCCCTCGCGACGGTGCTCGTCATGGCCGGCGTCGGCTTCAAGCTCTCGCTGGTGCCGTTCCACGCGTGGACGCCGACGGCATACGCCGGCTCGTCGGTGCCGGTCGCGACGTTCCTCGCGACGGTCTCGAAGGTGGCCGCGCTCGCGGCGCTCCTCGTCGTGCTCCGCGCCGTCGCGGTCCTCGGCACACCGGCGCTGCTCGCGATCGCCGTCCTCGCCGCCCTGAGCATGACGCTCGGCAACGTCATGGCGCTGCGGCAGGACGACGTCGTGCGCCTGCTCGCCTGGTCCACCGTCGCGCAGGCCGGCTGGGTCGTGCTCCCGCTCGTGAGCATCTCGGCGCTGGGAGTCGGGGCCAGCGCGACCTACCTGCTCACCTACGTCGTCGCCACCCTCGTCGCCTTCGCGGTCGTCGCGGTGACGCTGCGCGACCGGGGCACCGACGGTCGCACGCTCGCCGCCTACGAGGGGCTCTGGCAGCGCAGCCCGTGGCGGGGCGGTGCGCTCGTGCTCGCGCTGACCTCGCTCGCCGGCCTGCCACCGGGCGTCATCGGCCTCGTCGGCAAGGTCACCGCGCTGCGGCCGGTGCTCGCCGAGGGCTGGGTGTGGCTCGCCGTCATCGCGGCCGTCAACGCCGTCATCGGGGTCGCCGTCTACCTGCGCTGGCTGCGGGCCGTCATCACCGAGCGTGAGGCGTCCGCGGCAGGGGAGGCCGACGGCGCGAGTCACCGGGCCGGACGCACGGTCGCAGCCGCGCGCCGTCCGGTCGTCGTGGCCGGACTCGCCCTGTCCGCAACGGTCCTCGTCGTCGTCAGCGTCCAGCCCGACCTGCTCCTGCGCCTGCTGGGTTGAGCGTCTCGGCTGAGCGCTCGGCTGAGCGCTCGGGCAGGCTGACCGGGTGCGGGCACGGCGAAGGGGCCGCCCGCTTCTGGACGGCCCCTTCGTTCTCCCCCAGGAGACTCAGACGGTCGCGGGAGCCCGCTGCGCCACGGCCGGGAAGTCGGACGCCGTCCTCGCGTGCCGCAGGCCGAGCAGGCCCAGCACCAGGAAGATCGCTGCTGCGATGAAGGCGCCGATGCCGGCGTAGAGGGCGATCGTGCCCATGGTGCCGAAGGCGTAGGCGTTGAGGAGCAGGCCACGCAGGGTGTTGCCCATGAACAGGCTCTGGCGGAGCTCACCGAGGGCCTTGACCTGCGCCTGGTCGGCGTTCGGGTCCTTGGAGAGCTTGATGAACTCGCCCGAGACCTCGGAGTAGGTCCGGTTGTTCGACTGGGTGTTCATGTGCACGAGGATGTAGTGGTCCGCGAAGGCCTTGGCCTGCGCGCCGTTCTCCATCTTCTGACCCGCGAACTGGAGGAGCGCGTCCTTCTGCTCCTGCGTCTCGAGAGCCGCCGCGGCGGGCATCGTGATGTTCTGCTGGCTCAGCTGCTGCTTGACGTTGTCGGCGACGAAGCTGCTGGCGTACGTCAGCAGACCACCCGCCACGACGAGGACGGCCGCGAGGATGAGGCCGGTCCAGGAGATCAGCTTGTCGAGGGTCTTACGCATCGCTCTCTTCTTTCTTCGGTGGGGAGTGTCGGCCTCCCCGTTGGCTCAAAACTACTACTACACGTAGTAGTTGAAAAACGTAATGAGAGAGATCCGCGTCACAGCCGCCTCTCAGGCGGCCCACGGCCGGCTCCTGTCTGGGTGTCGGCTGGGAACAGTTGCCCCGGACCGCTCGTTCAACCGGCATGCACAACCACTTCAACGGGCTCAAGACCGCCGCGCTCTTCGGCGGCATCTGGGCCCTCCTGCTCGGCATCGGCGCGCTGGTCGGCGGCGGGCGGTTCATCTGGCTCTTCGCGCTGATCGGCGTCGCGACGACCTTCTACGGCTACTGGAACAGCGACAAGCTCGCCATCCGGGCCATGCACGCCTACCCCGTGAGCGAGGCGCAGGCGCCGGTGATGTACCGCATCGTGCGCGAGCTCTCCACTGCCGCAGGCAAGCCCATGCCGCGGCTCTACATCAGCCCCACCCAGGCCCCGAACGCCTTCGCGACCGGCCGCAACCCGCAGAACGCCGCCGTCTGCTGCACCGAGGGCATCCTCGGCCTGCTCGACGAGCGTGAGCTCCGAGGCGTGCTCGGGCATGAGCTGATGCACGTCTACAACCGCGACATCCTCACCAGCTCGGTCGCGGCCGCCATCGCCGGTGTCATCACCTCGATCGGCCAGATGCTCATGTTCACGAGCATGTTCGGCGGCGGCAGCTCCGACGACGACCGACCCAACCCCATCGCCCTGCTCGCGATGAGCCTGCTCGCGCCGATGGCCGCGATGATGATCCAGATGGCGATCAGCCGCACCCGCGAGTACGACGCCGACGAGGACGGTGCCAAGCTCACCGGCGACCCGCTGGCCCTCGCGTCCGCCCTGCGCAAGCTCGAGTCCGGGGTGGCGCGGGCCCCGCTGGCACCCCAGCAGGACATCGTCAACGCCAGCCACATGATGATCGCCAGCCCCTTCCGTGCCCAGGACGTCACGCGCTTCCTGTCGACGCACCCGCCGATGGAGCAGCGGATCGCGCGCCTCGAGAACATGGCGGGCGGCCCCTTCCAGCGCTGACCCGACCTGGTGCGGCGCGTCCGAGAGGGCGCTGCGCAACCTGTGCGACGGCGGGCCCGCCGATCTGGCAGGCTCGCCCCTATGCGCAGTCTCACCCTGGCCGAAGCCCGCGAGCGATCCTCGCTGATCACCGTCACGTCGTATGCCGTCGAGCTCGACCTCGACCAGGGTGCCGAGGTCTTCGGCTCGCACACGACGGTGCGGTTCACGTGCGAGCAGCCCGGCGCCGCGACGTGGGTCGACCTCAAGGCGCACTCGGTCGAGACGGTCACGCTCAACGGCGAGCCGATCGAGCCCGACCAGCTGTCCGACGGGCGCCTGCCCCTGGCTCACCTCGCGAGCGAGAACGAGCTCGTCGTCGCCGCGACGATGGCCTACAGCCACGACGGACAGGGGCTGCACCGGGCCACCGACCCCGCCGACGACCTCGACTACGTCTACGGCCACCTCTTCCTCGACGCGGCGCCGAGCGTCTTCGCGTGCTTCGACCAGCCCGACCTCAAGGCCCCCTACGACGTCACGGTGCGTGCGCCCCTCGACTGGACCGTCCTGGGCAACGGCGCCGCCACGCGTACGGCCCCGGGCACGTGGACCCTCGGGAAGACCAAGCCGCTCGCGACGTACTTCGTGACCGTCTGCGCAGGACCGTACGTCTCCGTGCGCGACGAGCACGACGGCATACCGCTCGGCATCCACTCCCGCGCCTCGCTGCGCGAGCCCCTCGAGCGTCACGCGGCCGAGCTCTTCGACGTGACGAAGCGGTCGTTCGACTACTTCCACGGGCTCTTCGGCATCCGCTACCCGTTCGGGGAGTACCACCAGGTGTTCGTCCCCGAGTTCAACGCCGGCGCGATGGAGAACCCGGGCTGCGTCACCTTCCGAGACCAGTACCTCTACCGCGGCGCCGCCACCCGCGACGAGCTGCTGACGCGCGCCAACACGGTGAGCCACGAGATGTCGCACATGTGGTTCGGCGACATCGTCACGATGCGCTGGTGGGACGACCTGTGGCTCAACGAGTCGTTCGCCGAGTACATGTCGCACCGCGCGCTCGTCGACGCGACCGAGTACACCGACGCGTGGGTCGACTCCTCGATCGTGCGCAAGGTGTGGGGCTACGGCGCCGAGCGCTCGCCGTCGACCCACCCCGTCGCCGGTGTCGAGGCGCTCGACGCGCAGAGCGCGCTGCAGAACTTCGACGGCATCTCGTACGCCAAGGGCGCGGCCACGCTGCGCCAGCTCATCGCGTACGTCGGTGACGAGCAGTTCATCGCCGGGGTGCGCGCCTACCTGACCGACAAGTCCTACGGCAACGGCACGCTCGCCGACTTCCTCGGCGCCATCGAGACGGCGAGCGGCAAGGACCTCGACGCCTGGTCGCGCGCCTGGCTGCTCACCGCCGACCGCGACACGATCTCGGTCGACCTCGAGGAGCAGGGCGGCGTCGTCGAGTCCGCCGTCGTGCGGCGCGAGTCGCCCGCCGAGCGCCCGGCCGACCGGCCGCACGCCTTCGACGTGGCGGGCTGGACCGACGGGCGCGAGCTCGCCCGGGCCTCGGTGACGGTCACCGGACCCGAGACGACCCTCGCCGAGCTGGAGGGCACACCGGAGCCGGCCATCGTGGTGGCCAACGCCTCCGACCTGACGTGGGCGCGGGTGCGCCTCTCCGACCAGACGGTGGCGGCGCTGCCGGTGCAGCTGGCGCAGGTGCCCGACGCCCAGGCACGGGCCGTCGTGTGGTCGGCGCTCATCGACGGCGTGCACGGCGCGACCGTCTCTCCCGACGCGTTCCTCGACGTCTTCGACGCGGCGTGGCCGCACGAGTCGAACTCCTCCATCCTGACCCGGGTCGCGGCGTACGCCGAGCACCGCATCGTGCCGTGGTTCGTTCCCCGGGCCTCACAGGACGACGCCCTCGACCGGCTCAACCGCGACGGCACCGGACTGCTCGAGCGCTCCGGGCCGGGCACCACCGAGTCCCTGGCGGCAGCACGTCTCGTCGCCGGCACCAGCGACGACGAGGTGCTGCTGCGGGCCTGGGCCGACGGACACGGTCTGCCCGCCGGCCTCGAGGAGGACGGCGACTTCCGCTGGATCGTCGTGCGCAACCTCGCCTCGCGCGGTCTGGTCGAGGCCCGCGACATCGAGGCCTTCCGCGCGAAGGACGACACCCTCCAGGGCGGCCTCAACGCGCTCATGTGCCGGGCGAGCCTGCCCGAGCCCGACGCCAAGGCCTGGGCCTGGCAGCAGCTCACGGGCCGCGAGGGCCGCTCGAACTACGAGATGATCCACCTCGCGCGGGGCTTCTGGACCGCGCCCGACGACGACCTGGTCGCCGACTACGTGCCGCGGTTCTTCACCGACGTCCCGGCCATGTCGGGGTGGGTCGGCGAGGACGCCCTCTCGCGGGTCGTGCTCGTCGCGTTCCCGAGGGTCTTCACCGAGGAGACGGCGCAGCTGAGCGCCGAGGCCATGTCGCGCGACGACCTGACGCCGGCGGTGCGCCGCTCGCTCGTCGACGCCGATGCCGAGCTGCGCGAGGCCCTGGCCTCGAGGGCCACGTTCGGCGCGGCGGTCTGACCGTCGTGGCGGTGCCCACGCGCGCCGACCTGCCCGAGGCCGTGCTCGCGGTGTGCGACGCCCACGTGCGGCTGCTCGACGAACGGCTGCCGGGCCTGCTCGACGCCCTCCACCTCCACGGGTCGCTCGGCTTCGGTGGCGAGTTCCACGGTGGCAGCGACGTCGACTTCGTCGCGGTGGTGGCCAGGCGCCCCACCGAGGCGGACTGCGAGGTGCTCCGCAGGGTGCACGCCGACATCGACAAGCAGTGGCCGCAGCCGGCATACGACGGGTTCTACTGCGTGGCCGAGGACCTGGCCGGCAGCCCCGACGTCGTGCCCGACGTGCCGGGCGTGCTGCACGGCTGGTTCCACGTCGGCGCCCACGCCGACGTCACCCACATCACGTGGCGCGAGCTGCGCGACCACGGGATCACGGTGCACGGCGACGGTCTCGGCGAGGGTCTCGGCGAGGGTCTCGGCGAGGGTCTCGGTGACGGTCTCGGTGAGACGACGGTCTGGAGCGACGACGAGGCACTGCACCGGTCGACGCGCGACAACCTCGACACCTACTGGCGTGCGCAGCTCGAGGCGATGGAGCACCACCCCCGTGAGGCGTCCCTCCCGCAGGCTGCGGAGTGGGGAGGGCTGGGCGCTCCGCGTCTCGTGCACCTGCTCGCCACGGGTGTGCCGACCTCCAAGTCGGGCGCGGGTCGCTGGGCTCTCGACGCCTACCCCCACCACCGCGAGATCCTCGAGGAGGCGCTGCGGGTGAGGGAGCGCCCCGAGGGCCCCTCGACGTATGCCGCAGAGCCCGACCGCAGGCGCCGTGACCTCGTCGCGCTGATGCGCGAGGTGATCGCCGACGGCGTCGCCCTCCCGTGGCCGCCGCTCGGGCGAGTGCCGACGCCATGACCGGTGCCGCGGCCGGGCCGTGGGTCGTCGAGCTGGCCGACGTCGGCTCGGCGGGGTGCGAGCAGCTGCTGCGCGACTACTACGTCGAGGTGAGCGACCGGTGGCACCGGCTGCACCACGGCCGCGACTCCACCCCGGACGAGATCGAGTCGGGCTTCCCACGGATGCGCAGCGATGACCTCGCGCCACCGACGGGCGAGTTCGTCGTGGCGCGGTCGGCGGACGACCCGTCGCTGCTCGCGGGCTGCGTGGGGCTGCGCCGACTCCGGGACGACCGTGGGCGCCGCGTGGCCGACCTGCGCCGCCTGTACGTGCGGCCCGAGCACCGCGGGACAGGGCTCGGCTCGGCGTTGGTGCTGTGCGCCGAGGAGATCGCCCGGGTGTGGGGCGTGGAGGCGGTGCGGCTCGACACCCGCCGCGACCTCGTCGAGGCCCGGGCGCTCTACGTGCGCCACGGGTGGGCGGAGGTGCCGGCCTTCAACGACGGGCCCTACGCCGAGGTCTGGTACGCCAAGGAGCTGGCCCGGCAGGACGACGCCTGACGGTCGTGGAGGTTCTGCGGCACCTGCCGCCGCAGAACCCCCACGACCTGGGCAGTCGGTGATCCACGAGGACGGGCGCCGAGCCGCTTTTTGACCCGACGCCCTGCGATGCCTGTACCCAGCGGGTCCCGCTCTGTCCCGGAACGAGCCGAGGAAAGGCGTGCCACTTCTTCGGGGCGAGGAGGGAACGTCGAGCGCAGCGAGCCGCTGCGGCCGCGGTCAGCGAGGTCGGCCGGCCACGAGCCCGACAGGGTCACCACGGGCTGGGCGCGTAGTCCTTGACGAAGCAGCCGTAGAGGTCCTCGCCGGCCTCGCCGCGCACGATCGGGTCGTAGACGCGCGCGGCACCGTCGACGAGGTCGAGCGGCGCGTGCCAGCCCTCCGCCGCGATGCGCAGCTTCTCGTCGTGGGGCCGCTCGTCGGTGATCCAGCCGGTGTCGACCGCGGTCATGAGGATGCGGTCGGACTCGAACATCTCACCGGCGCTCGTGCGGGTCAGCATGTTGAGGGCGGCCTTGGCCATGTTGGTGTGCGGGTGCCCGGGACCCTTGTAGCGGCGCGAGAACTGCCCCTCCATCGCCGAGACGTTGACGACGTACGCGCGTCGTGCGCCTCCCGCGATCGCGGCGCGCATCGCCGGGCGCAGCCGTGACACGAGGATGAACGGCGCTGTGGAGTTGCACAGCTGGACCTCGAGCAGCTCGAGCGGGTCGACCTCCTCGACCTTCTGCGTCCACGAGTTGTTGCGCTGCAGGTCGGGCAGCAGGCCGCCGGCGTCGACCGCAGTGCCGGCGAGGTGCGCCTCGAGACTCGCGTGACCGGCCTGGAGGGCCAGCGCCGTCATCGACGCCGCGGTCTGCGCCGCGACGGCGTGCTCGACGCTCTCGCCGTCGTGGTGGGCGACCGCGTGGTTCTCCAGCGCGCCGGCGATCGAGGCAGGGTGGGCCTCGCTGATGCGGTCGAACGTCACCATCTCGGGAAGCACCACGCCGTCGGGCAGCGGCGCCGACTCGAGCTCGACGAGGTTGCTGTAGGCGCCGGGGGAGCGGCGCACCGTCTGGGCGGCGTTGTTGATGAGGATGTCGAGCGGTCCGGCGGCGGACACCTCGTCGGCCAGGGCGACGACCTGCGTGGGGTCGCGCAGGTCGATGCCGACGATCTTGAGCCGGTGGATCCAGTCGGCCGAGTCGTCCATCGAGGCGAACCGGCGCATCGCGTCCTTGGGGAAGCGCGTCGTGATCGTCGTGTGGGCGCCGTCGCGCAGCAGCCGCAGCGCGATGTACATGCCGATCTTCGCGCGGCCGCCGGTGAGCAGGGCGCGCTTGCCCGTGAGGTCGGTGCGCTGGTCGCGCTTGGCGTGGCTCGCGGCCGCGCAGTCGGGGCAGAGCCAGTGGTAGAAGGCGTCGACGAGCGTGTAGTCCTTCTTGCAGATGTAGCAGCCGCGCGGGTTGACCAGTTCACCCGCGAAGGCGCCGGAAGCGTTGGACACCAAGGGAATTCCCTTGGTCTCGTCGTCGATGCGCATCGGCGACCCGGTGGCCGTCGACTCGATGACCTGCCGGTCGGCCTTGCGCTCGGCCCACGTCTTGGCGTTGCGCCGGTCCTTCTTCAGCCGCTTGTACATCAGCGACGCCGCGCGCTTCAGGGTCTCGAAGTCGGGGTCGTCGAGCTCCAGCGACGGGGCGAGGGCGAGCACCCGCACAGCGGTCGCGACGTCCTCGGGGTCGAGGCGCACGACGGCGGCGGGGTCCAGCTCGTCGAGCCCGCTGGGCTCGGTCTCGGTCTCACTCACCGCGCAAGGGTACGCGTGTGGCCGGGTGCGCCCCGAATCGTCGCGCCCCACGCCTGCGTATGCCGCTGGGCAGCGTCGTCGCCAGCCACCGGGAGCGTGGTGGCCGGCGACGGAGGCGACCCGACGGCATACGTGCTCAGGGGCGTCGGGGTGGTTGGCCTCGCCCGGGGTCACGTGGGGGCGGTGCACACCCTCTCGCGTCCCCGGCGCGGGGATCGGGGGGCGTCAGCTGGTGCTGTCGGGCCGGACGGCCAGGGTGACCTCGACGTCCTGGCGGGAGCCGCCGCGGATGATCGTCAGCTTCGTCTTCTCGCCCGCCGTCATCTCGCGGATCTGCGCGACGAGGGCCGTCGCGGAGTCGACGTGCTGACCGTCGACGGCGATGATGACGTCGCCGGTCTTGATGCCGGCGTTGGCGGCCGGGGTGCCGCCGGTGACCGCCACCACCTGGGCGCCGGCGCGCTTGGCAGCCCCGTCGGTCACGGTCGTGTCGCGGGTGCTGACGCCGAGGAACGCGTGCTGCGCCTTGCCGCTCTTGATCAGCTGGTCGGCGATCGACTTGGCCTCCTTGACGGGGATCGCGAAGCCGATGCCGATGTTGCCGCTCTGGCTGCCCTGGCTCTGGCCCAGCGAGGCGATCGAGGAGTTGATCCCGATGAGCTCGCCCTTGGCGTTGACGAGGGCGCCGCCGGAGTTGCCGGGGTTGATCGCCGCCGAGGTCTGGATGGCGTTCGTGACGACCTCGTTGCCCGACGACTGCTGCCCGAACGGCGACTCGTTCGAGCTGCCGGTGCTCACAGGACGGTTGAGCGCCGAGACGATGCCGGTCGTCACGGTGCCCGACAGGCCGAGCGGGTTGCCGACGGCCATGGTCGGGTCGCCGACCTTGAGCGACTCGGAGTCTCCGAGGGTGATCGGCGTCAGGTCGCTCGGCGCGCTCGTCAGCTTGATGACGGCGAGGTCGGTCGACGGGTCGGTGCCGACGACCGTGGCGTCGTAGGTGCGGCCGTCGCTGAGCGTCACGGTGATCGAACCGTTGCCGCCCGCACCCTCCACGACGTGGTTGTTGGTGAGGATGTGGCCGCTCTTGTCGAAGACGACGCCCGAGCCGGCGCCGGAGCTCTGCTGAGTCGTCACGTCGATGCTGACGACGCTCGGCGCGACGGCTGCCGCCACGGCCCCCCAGTCGGGTGCCGTCGCGTTGCCCTGCACCACGGTGGGCGAGGAGTTCTGGTTCGTGCTGGTCGTCGCCGTGGCGGACGGCATCGTGGTGGTCGACGTCCCCTGGCCGTCGAGCTGGGTGACGGCGTAGGTGCCGCCGCTCGCGAGCACGGCCGCCAGGAGGGCGACGCTGACCGTCTGGCCGAGCCGCCGGTCCCGCTTCGGGGCGGGGCGGCTGCCCTCGCCGAGAGGCGGCGTGGGCGGTGAGGGCGGCGCCGGCGGAGACGTGGGCGCGGCCTGGCCGTAGTAGTCGGCCTGCGGAATCTGCTGCGTGCGGTCCTCGGGTGCCAGGGTCATGGCTCCTCCTCGATCTGGGCTGTTGCCTCCCATGACATCCACCCAGCTTGGGTCCGCGTTGTGCCGTTCCTAAGAATCCGCTGTGCCTTGGCGCCGGGTGCCCGACGACACGGTCGCGCCCTGCTCTGCGGCGGCCCGGCGTGGCAGCTCCACGACGATGGTCGCGCCCCCGCCGGGGGTCTCCTGGACGCGCACGCGCCCGCCGTGCGCCGCGACGATGGCCTGCACGATGGCGAGCCCCAGCCCGTTGCCGCCGCCCTTGCCGCGGCTGCGCGACCAGTCGGCGCGGTAGAAGCGCTCGAAGACGTTCTGGCGGTCCTGCACCGGTATGCCGGCACCGTGGTCGCGGACGTGGAGCGCGACGTGGTCGACGTCGACCCGGCCGACGAGGATCTCGATCGGTGTGCCGTCGGGCGTGTGCACCCGGGCGTTGGTCACGAGGTTCGTCACGACCTGGCGCAGCTGCTGCTCGTCGGCCCGCAGCTCGGTCGGCTCGATCGGGCCGTTGATGCCGGTCGCGACGATGTGGCGTCCGGGTGCGATGGTGCGGGCGTCCTGCGCGGCGTCTGCCGCGAGCACCGCGAGGTCGACCGGCTGCAGCTCGAGCGGGCGCTCGCCGTCGAGGCGGGCCAGCGTGAGCAGGTCCTCGACGAGGCCACTCATCCGGGTCGCCTCGGACTCGATGCGGCCCATCGCACCGGTGACGGCGTCGGCGGTGGGCAAGGCGCCCTGGCGGTAGAGCTCGGCGTAGCCGCCGACGGCTGCCAGAGGGGTGCGCAGCTCGTGCGAGGCGTCGGCGATGAAGCGGCGCATCTTGGCCTCGTTCGCCTCGCGCACGGCGAAGCTCTGCTCGATGCGGGCGAGCATGGCGTTGAGCGACCGGGAGAGCGAGGCGACCTCGTCGTCGGTGTCGGGCACGTCGATGCGCTGGGTGAGGTCGCCCACAGCGATCTTGGCGGCGGTGTCCTCGATGCGGGTGAGCGGCCGGAAGGTGCGGCGCACGAGGTACCAGCCGAGCAGGGCCGTGAGCAGCAGCGCGATCGCCCCGATGCCCGCGGCATACAGGAGGAACTGGGTGACGGTGGCGTCGAGCGGGCGCACCGGGAGCGCGACGACGACGACGGCAGTGCCCTCGTCGTTCAACCTCGCCACCGCGATCCAGGTGCCCTCACCGTCTCGCGAGCCGACGCGGAACGGCAACTTGCTGATGACGTTCTGGTCGTCAGGCGTGACGGCCGGGACGGCGGGCGGTGCGGGCTCGAGGGTGGCCTGGCCCAGCTCGATCTGCTCTTTCGTCGAGATGACCGACGCGATGGCCGTGAAGTTCGAGGGCAGCCCCGAGCTGGTGCGCTGCAGCTCGGCGAGGTCGACGGACGCCAGGCTCGTCGCGTAGACGTCCAGCTCCTGCTCGGTCTGGTTGACGAGGTAGGCACGGAGCAGGGCGCTGACGACGATCGAGGTGACGGCGAGCGCCACGGCGATGAGCCCGAGGGTGACGCCGAGCAGGCGCCAGCGCAGCGACACCGCGCCGAGCCGACGCGACAGGGACCGCCGGCCGGTCGCGGGCGAGGAGGCCGTCCGTGACGTCACGTCGGGCCCGGGTCAGGCGGTGGTGGGCTCTGGGGGCACTCGCAGAACGTAACCCACGCCGCGCTTGGTGTGGATGAGTGACGGCCCGTCGGCGTCGATCTTGCGGCGCAGGTAGGAGATGTACGACTCGACGATGCCGGACTCGCCGCGGAAGTCGTAGTCCCACACGTGGTCGAGGATCTGCAGCTTCGACAGCACCCGGTTCGGGTTGAGCAGCAGGTAGCGCAGCAGCTTGAACTCGGTGGGGGACAGGTCGATGACCCGGCCGGCGCGCCGCACCTCGTGGGAGTCCTCGTTGAGCTCGAGGTCGTGGAACTTGAGGGTCGCGCCGTCGTCGACCTGACCGCGCGTGCGGCGCAGCACCGCGCGGATGCGGGCGATGACCTCCTCGAGGCTGAACGGCTTGGTGACGTAGTCGTCGCCGCCCACGGTGAGGCCCTGGATCTTGTCGCCGGTGGCGTCGCGTGCCGTGACGAAGACGATGGGCTGCTGGCGGCCGCGGTCGCGCAGCCGTCGGGTCACCTCGAAGCCGTCGACGTCGGGGAGCATGACGTCGAGGACGACGAGGTCGGGCTCGGACTCCGCGGCGATGGCGAGGGCGGTGGTGCCGTCGCCGGCGGTCTCGACCTCGAAGCCGGCGAAGCGCAGCGAGGTCGCGAGCAGCTCACGGATGTTCGGCTCGTCCTCGACGACGAGCAGGCGCGCCTCGGGCGCGGGTGCGGTCTGGGTGTCCACGGTCCCAGTGTCAGGGTGTTTGCTGGGAGTTCGCTGGGAGAGTTGCGCAGGCCGATCACCCGTCCGCGGGGTGGGAGATCGCGGTGGCCTAGCGTGGGCGCCGATGACAGTCCTGCTGCTGGCACCGCTGCTCGGCCTCCTCGTCGGGCTCGTGATGGGCGCACTCGGCGGGGGCGGCGCCGTCGTCGCGGTGCCGGTGCTCGTCTACCTGCTCCACCAGCCGGTGCGTGAGGCGACGACGATCTCGCTCGTCGTCGTCCTCTTCGGCGCCGTGGTCGGGCTGGTCGGCCTGCGCGGCAGCGGCCGGGTCGACTGGAGGACCGGCCTCGTCTTCGGCGGCCTCGGCCTGGGCGGATCGGTGCTCGGGTCGCGGGCGTCGGTGCTCGTCGACCCGCGCGTGCTCCTGGCCGGCTTCGCCGTGCTGCTCGCCGTCGTCGGGGTGCTCACCTGGCTGCACGCGCGGCGACCGGAGGCGTCCGCGGAGGGCGCCGGTGAGGTCTCACTGACCCAGCTCGTGCCGACGGCCTTCGGCGTGGGCGCCCTGACCGGGTTCTTCGGCGTGGGCGGCGGTTTCGTCGCCGTGCCCGCTCTCACCCTCGTCATGCGGCTGCCCGTCGTCGTCGCCACGTCGACGAGCCTCGTCGTCATCGCGGTCAACGCGACGGCCGCGCTGGCGACCCGGGTCCTCGGGGGCGGCGTCGGCGACGTGCCGTGGGACCTCGTCGTCACGTTCGCGCTCGGCACCGGCCTCGGCACCTGGCTCGGCAGCCGGGTGTCCGGGCGTGCCGCCGGGCCGGTGCTGCTGCGTGCCTTCGCGGTCTTCCTCGCCGTGCTCGCCGTCGTCGTCGGCGCCGAGGCGCTACGCGCCTGACAGCCTCCCGGGTCCCGGCGGGCTCAGAGGTCGTCCGCGTCGACGATCCGGTACGCGTACCCCTGCTCCGCGAGGAAGCGCTGGCGGTGCGCGGCGAAGTCGGCGTCGACGGTGTCGCGGCTCACGATCGTGTAGAAGTGCGCGGTGCGTCCGTCGCCCTTGGGGCGCAGCACCCGTCCGAGACGCTGCGCCTCCTCCTGCCGCGAGCCGAAGGTGCCGCTGATCTGGATCGCGACGCTCGCCTCGGGCAGGTCGATCGAGAAGTTCGCGACCTTGCTGACGACGAGCGTGCTGATCTCGCCGGTGCGGAACGCGTCGTAGAGCCGCTGGCGCTCCTTGACGGAGGTCTCGCCGGTGATGACGTCGGCGCCGAGCCGCTCGGCCACTTCGTGCAGCTGGTCGAGGTACTGCCCGATCACCAGCGTCGGCTCGCCGACGTGCTTGGCGGCGAGCTTCTCGATGACCCCGAGCTTCGCGTCGGTGCACGACGCGAGGCGGTAGCGCTCGTCGGGCTCGCTGACGGCGTACGCCATCCGCTGACCCTCGGGGAGGGTCACCCGCACCTCGACGCAGTCCGCGGGAGCGATGTAGCCCTGCGCCTCGATGTCCTTCCACGGCGCGTCGAAGCGCTTCGGGCCGATGAGGCTGAAGACGTCGGCCTCGCGGCCGTCCTCGCGCACGAGCGTGGCCGTGAGCCCGAGCCGGCGGCGCGCCTGCAGGTCGGCCGTCATGCGGAAGATCGGCGCGGGCAGCAGGTGCACCTCGTCGTAGACCACCAGGCCCCAGTCGCGCGCGTCGAGCAGGTCGAGGTGGGCGTACGCGCCCTTCCGCTTCGTCGTCAGCACCTGGTAGGTCGCGATGGTGACGGGGCGGATCTCCTTGCGGGCTCCGGAGTACTCGCCGATCTCGTCCTCCGTCAGGGTGGTGCGGCGCAGCAGCTCGTCCTTCCACTGCCGCGCGCTGACCGTGTTGGTGACGAGGATGAGGGTCGTCGCCTTCGCGGCGGCCATCGCGCCCGCACCCACGAGCGTCTTGCCGGCGCCGCAGGGGAGCACGACGACGCCCGAGCCGCCGTGCCAGAAGCCGTCGACGGCGTGCTGCTGGTAGGGCCGCAGGTGCCACCCGTCCTGCTGGAGGTCGATGGGGTGCGCCTCGCCGTCGACGTAGCCGGCGAGGTCCTCGGCCGGCCAGCCCACCTTGAGCAGCTCCTGCTTGAGAGTGCCGCGCTCGCTCGGGTGCACGGTGACGGCGAGGTCGTCGATGCGCTCGCCGGTGAGCGGCTTGATCTTCTTGTGCCGCAGCACCTCCTCGAGCACCGGGCGGTCGGTCGTGCGCAGCACGAGCCGCGTGCCCCCCTCGGAGTCCGCGAAGCCCTCCTTCTCGAGGGTGAGGCGCCCGTATCGGTCCATCGTGTCGGCCACGTCGACGAGCAGGGCGTGCGGGACGGCATACCTGCTGAAGGACATGAGGGCGTCGACGACCTGCTCGGCGTCGTGCCCGGCGGCGCGGGCGTTCCACAGGCCGAGCGGGGTGATGCGGTAGGTGTGCACGTGCTCGGGGGCGCGCTCGAGCTCGGCGAACGGCGCGATGGCGCGGCGGGCCTCCTCGGCGCGCGGGTGCTCGACCTCGAGGAGGAGGGTCTTGTCGCTCTGGACGATCAGGGGTCCGTCATTCATCGTCAAGCTCAACCCAGCTCTCGGTTCGATGTATTCCGCGGTGACCGGTGACCCCCGAACACATCGAACGGGGGTCGAGGGGCGCCGGATGCCGTGGTGACAGTATGGGCGAATGCGATCCCCACAGGTCGAGGCGGCGACGGGGCTGCCGACGAAGGTGACGATCTACGAGGTCGGTCCGCGCGACGGCCTCCAGAACGAGAAGACCGTCGTGCCGGCCGCGACGAAGGTCGAGTTCATCCGGCGGCTCGAGGCGGCCGGGCTCGGCACCATCGAGACGACCTCGTTCGTGCCGGCGAAGTGGGTGCCGCAGATGGGCGACGCCGAGGAGGTGCTCGGGGCGCTCGGCGAAGACGGCCGCGGCCGCCGCCGGCCCGCTCTCGTGCCGAACGAGCGCGGCCTCGACCGCGCCGAGGAGCTGGGCCTCACGGCCATCGCGATCTTCGGCTCCGCCACCGAGACCTTCGCGCAGAAGAACCTCAACCGGTCCGTCGCCGAGCAGTACGCGATGTTCGAGCCGGTCGTCAAGCGCGCGCTCGCCGACGACATGTGGGTGCGCGCCTACGTCTCGATGTGCTTCGGGGACCCGTGGGAGGGACCGGTGCCGGTCGAGCAGGTCGTCGACACCGCCGAGCGGCTCATGGACCTCGGCTGCCACGAGCTGAGCCTCGGCGACACCATCGGCGTCGGCACCACCGGTCACGTGCACCGGCTGCTCGAGGCGCTCGACGCCCGGGGCATCGGCACCGACCGGGTCGCGGTGCACTTCCACGACACCTACGGCCAGGCCCTCGCCAACACCATGGCCGCGCTGCGCGACGGCGTCTCGGTCGTCGACGCGGCAGCAGGCGGCCTGGGCGGCTGCCCGTACGCGAAGTCGGCCACCGGCAACCTCGCCACCGAGGACCTCGTCTGGGCGCTGCACGGCGCCGGCGTCGAGACCGGCGTCGACCTCGACGCCCTCGTCGAGACATCGGTGTGGATGGCCGGTCAGCTCGGTCGGCCGTCACCGAGCAACGTCGTGCGGGCGCTCGCCGGCGCCTGAGCCCGAGCGAGTCACCCGCTCAGCGGGGTGGCTGGTCCTTCACGAGGTGGAGCAGCCAGTCACGGTCGGTGCGGATCAGGGCGTAGCGACGCGCCCCCGAGCCGCCGTGGAGCACGAAGACGATGCGGTGGTCGTCGCGTGACTCCTCCTCCCACCAGCCCGTCTCGGCGACCGTCTTGTGCTCGTCGGCGTAGGTGAGGTGGTCGAGGTCGTGGTCGTCGACCGCGACGGCCAGCCGGTCGTGCCGGCTCGACGTGGGCAGCCCCTTGGGCACCGCCCACGAGCGCAGCACGCCGCCCTCCTCGAGCCGCAGGTCGAAGTGCGGCCGCGGCTTCCGGTGGTCGTGGAGCACGTATGCCGGCCGGTGACCTCCGCCTGTTTCCTTGCCTGCCAAGGCGGCTCAGCTCTCGAGCGTCGCGCCGACGATGCGGTGCACCGAGAAGGACTTCTCGTGGCCGGACTCGTCCGTGGCGCGCACCCGGCCGCCCTCCACCCGCTGCGGGTGGATCAGGTGGCGGCTCGTCGCGCCGTGCCCGTCGGAGTAGCCGATCCACACGCCGTGCCGGTCTGCGACCGCGTCGCGCAGCAGCGAGAGCGTGACGACCGGGTCCATCGCCTGGATGCGGGGACCGGGCCGCGACTCGTCCTCGGCCCGTCTCTGGTCCGCGGTGGCCTCGGCGGCCCGCAGCCCGTCGACGAGGGTCTGCGTGTAGGCGCGATCGACGGGAGAGACCGCGGGGCCCGGGCCCCGGCGGCGTGCGCCGGCGCGGCGCCGCGGTGCCTCGGCGTGCACGACCGTGCCGTCCTGGCCCTCGTGCACCGGCGCGAAACCGCTGTCGCGGAGCAGGTCGACGAGCACCCGCGGGTCGGCCGACGACACGAGCACCGTCGGCGCGAGGCGCCGCAGCCGCAAGGGCGCGAGCTCGCGCGAGGCCAGCATCGTGTCGAGCACCGACTCGTCGTCCGAGCGGACGTATGCCGCCGCGCCGCCGATGCGGGTCTGCCCGTGCCGTCGTGCGACGTCCGACACGAGGTACTCGAGGGGCTGGGGCAGCGGCGTGCGGCTCGAGCGGCGCACGGTCTCGATGAAGTCGGCGGCCGTCCAGCCCGCGTCGAGTGCGCGCCGCACGGACTCTGGGGTGAAGCGGTAGACGGTCGCGCCGCCGCGCGACTCGACGTCGGCGGCGAGCCGCATGAACGACCCGAGGCCACCCACGAGCGGACCGGGTGCGACGGCGGTGAGGTCGGCCTGGACGAGGATGTGGTCGACGGGCGACGGCAGGTGCGGTGACATCGCGGCCGCCGCGCGGTCGAGCAGGGACGGGGCGTCGGGCTCGGTGTCGGCCCCGGCCGGCGCCGCCCCCGTGCCCGGGACGGGTGCCGGGACGAGGACGCGTCCGGCCTGCGAGAGCGCACCGCGACCCGTGACCCCCAGCCACTCGGCCTCGCGGAGCACGGCGTCGACGGCCTCGTCGAGCACGCCGGCGGACCGGTTCGGGCGCCGCCAGGCGAGGCGCTCGCGAAGCGAGTCCGGTGCCGGTGCACGGCCGAGCTCGAGCGAGGCGAGCTCGCGCAGCACCTCGCGGCGGATGCCGCGGATGGCGGGCCACTGCACGTCGGGGCCGAGCGCGTTGGCCGGTCCGGTGCCCGTGCTGCGCCGCCCCACGAGGTGCGGCGCGCGCGTCGACGCGAGCCACGCCAGGGCGAGCGTGGCCCACCGGTGGCCGGCCTCGCTCGAGCTCCAGTCGTCGATCTCCGACGTGGGAGCCCACACCGGCACGACCTCGCCGTCGTCGGCGACGAGCCCGGCGGCATACGCGAGCTCGACGACGAAGGCCGTGTGCTCGGGGTCGAGGTCGAGCGCTGTCTGGGCCAGGCGGAGGTCGCGGACCGACAGCCCGCCAGCCCGCAGCACCCGTGGGGGCTCGGCACCCCACGCGGCCGTGAGCTCGTCGAGGTGGGTGAGGCACTCGCTCGCCGCCCCGCCGGCCGCCGCGTCGACGAGCGAGACCGTGCGCGCCTCGACCACCGGTGGGGTGAGCTCCGGGGCGCGGTGCAGCCGGCCGTCGCGCAGCACGAGACCGACCTCGCGCGGCAGGGCGACCCGGTCGGCGGAGACGGGCACGAGCAGGTGGTGCTCGAGCAGCCAGCGGGCGGTGGTGCGGCCGGGTGTCGCGGTGGGCAGCACCCCGAACGCCGGGCCCCACGTCATGCGCTCGAGCATCGCCCGGGCGTCGTCGGGTGCCTCGGCGATGACGGCCGCGACGTGCTCCGGGGACGAGTGCTCGGCCGGCGCCGACGGGCGCAGCTCGCGCATCGGCGCCCCGAGGCCGGCGACGGACGTGCCGAGCACCTCGGGCACCGTGCGCACCACGTGGTGGCCGTCGGCGCCGCGCCAGACGAGCGCCGACCTCCAGAGGTCCTCCACGAGCGAGTCGACCGTCGACGCGTCGTCGGAGCCCAGCAGGCGCAGCAGGTCGGCGCGGTCGGCGGCGTCACCTGCCACGACCAGGGCCTCGAGCACCTGCAGGTGCCCTCGGTCGAGGGCCTCGACGGCTCGCTGGATGCTCGCGCGCGTGCCGGCCCGCGCCGCGAGCGAGGTGAGGTCGGCCGGTGCGGGGCGCGCGAGATCGGGGCGCGCGAGCACGAGGTCGATGAGCTGGGCGTCGCTGCGACCGCGGATGTCGTCGGCGAGGCTGCGGCTCGGGGTGGCCATCCTCCCAACCTAGTGCCCGTTTCGTCGGGCCTCCGCGTCACCGACCCGGGTCGGCCGCTAGCGTTGGGCGCATGAGCGCGCTCTCGCCCGCGTCCGCCGCCGGTGCCGCATCGGCCCAGCCCACCGGGCAGCAGTGGACCATCGGGCACGGTCCGTTCGAGGCGACCGTCGTCGAGGTCGGGGGCGGGCTGCGCACGATGACCCGTGACGGTGTCGACGTCGTGGCCGGGTACGCCGCCGACGAGGCCTGCGCGTCGGGCCGCGGCCAGCAGCTGATGCCCTGGCCGAACCGGATCCGCGACGGCAAGTACACCTTCGGCGGCACCGAGCACCAGCTCTCCATCACCGAGGTGCCGCGCGGCAACGCGAGCCACGGCCTCGTGCGCTGGGCGCTCTGGGAGCTCGTCGAGATCGAGGACGACATGGTCACCGTCGGCTACCGGCTGCACCCGCAGCCGGGCTGGGACCACTTCCTCGACCTGCGCACCACGTACCTGCTCGACGACTCCGGCCTCGTCGTCACGACGGCGGCGCGCAACGTCGGCCCGTCGCCCGCGCCCTTCGGCTACGGCGCCCACCCCTACCTGGCGATCGGCGAGACCCTCCTGCCCGAGGTCGAGCTGACGATCCCGGCCCGCAGCTGGGTGCAGGTCGACGACCGGCTGCTGCCGAGCGCGACCCTCCCGGTCGAGGGGCAGCCGCTCGACTTCCTCCGCCCGCACGCGGTCGGTGACGTGCGCCTCGACACCGCCTACACCGACGTGGTGCGCGACGACGACGGCATGTGGCGGTGCACGGTGGCCGCCGCCGACCGCGCCGCCACCCTGTGGGCCGACGCGGCCTTCCCCTGGCTGCAGGTCTTCACGGCCATCGCCGAGGACCGCAAGGGCGAGGTCGGCATCGCCGTCGAGCCGATGAGCTGCCCCGCCGACGCCTTCAACTCCGGCGCCGGGCTCGTCGTGCTCGAGCCCGGCGAGGAGTGGACCGGCACGTGGGGCATCAGCCCCGCCTGACGGCAGACGGAAGTCCGGCTTGCCCGGAGCCGTTAGGCTTGAAGCGAGCGCAAGGAGCGCCATCGAGTCGTGCCGTCATCCGCGCGACCGACGACATGCAACGAGGTGGACTGTGCCGACTGGCAAGGTCAGGTTCTACAACGCCGACAAGGGCTTCGGGTTCATCACCGACGAGTCCGGTGCCGACGTCTTCCTGCACGCGAACGCCCTACCGGCGGGCGTCACGGTCAAGCCTGGCGTCCGGGTCGAGTTCGGCGTCGTCGACGGCCGCAAGGGTCCGCAGGCGCTCTCCGTGAAGGTGCTCGACCCGGTGCAGTCCGTCGTCGCCAACAAGACGGCGCAGACCCGCAAGACGCCCGAGGAGCTCGTCGTCATCATCGAGGACGTCGTCCAGCTGCTCGACGGCGCGAGCGCCGGCTACCGCGCCGGCCGTCGCCCCGAGCGCAAGCTGGCCTCGAACCTCGCGCGCGCCCTCCGCGGGCTCGCGGACGAGCTGGAGAAGTGACCCCATGACCGTGACCGCCACCGCCTCGACGAAGAAGGACGCCGTGCTGCTCGCGGCGGCCGACCTGGCCCGTGCCGCCCTCGAGGAGGTCGCCGAACCGGGCACCGTCGGCGCCCACCTCGGCATGGACCTGCTCGAGGAGCGCCTCGGCATGCACTGGTTCGAGTGCACGTCGCCGGGCTACCGCGGGTGGCGGTGGGGCGTCAGCGTCGCGCGCGTGCCGCGCGGCAAGGTCGCGACGGTCTGCGAGACGAACCTGCTGCCCGGTCCCGAGGCCGTGCTCGCCCCCGAGTGGCTCCCGTATGCCGACCGGCTGGCTCCCGGCGACCTCGGCGCGGGCGACGTGCTGCCCTTCCGGCCCGACGACCCGAACCTCGAGGCCGGCTTCGAGGCGACCGGCGACGAGGACGTCGACCAGATGGCCTTCTTCGAGCTCGGTCTCGGCCGGCCCCGCGTGCTGTCCGCCGAGGGCCGCGAGGCCGCGGCCACGCGGTGGTACGCCGGCGACAACGGCCCGACGTCCGAGGTCGCGGCCAAGGCCACCGAGCGCTGCACGACCTGCGGCTACTTCCTGCCGATGGCCGGTGCGCTGCGCGGCACGTTCGGCGTGTGCGCCAACGAGTGGAGCCCGTCCGACGGCCGGGTCGTCTCGCTCGACCACGGCTGCGGCGCGCACTCCGAGACCGACGTCGAGCACCCGGAGCCGACGTCGGTCGGCGACCCGATCGTCGATGAGTTCGCTGTCGACCTCGAGCCTGCCGAGGCGGCCGAGCCGGCCGAGACCTCGGACGAGCAGCCCGCCGACAAGGCCCAGAGCGACGAGACCCCGAGCGACGAGACCCCGAGCGACGAGACCCCGAGCGACGAGACCCCGAGCGACGAGACCCCGAGCGACGCCGAGCCGGCCGCCGAGGCGGTCCAGGTCGACGAGCCGGGCCAGCACGGCTCCGACGACCCGGTCACCGACTGACCGGGCGGGCCCAGCGGAACCGGTCGCGGCAGCTCAGGCGGCGTCGCGCGCGTTGCCGCGCCCCCGGCGTACGTAGGCCCAGCCGATGCCGCCGAGCACGAAGCCGGCGACGCATGCCCACGGCCACCAGTCGCGGTCTCCCTCGTGCAGGGCGGGCACGACGAGCGTCACGACGAGGGCGACGACCCACGCGGCCAGTCCGACCTCGATGATGCGCAGCATCGGCACGTGCAGGGGCTCGATCTGCTCGGGTGCTGCCGAGGGGGCCGGGGACGGGTCGGTCACGCCCGCCAGCCTACGGTCTGGGAACGCAGCCGAAACACGGCACCACTAAGGTGTGCGGCATGTCAGCCGATACCACCACTCGTCCGGACACGGCATCCGGGCTCGACCGCTACTTCAAGATCACCGAGCGCGGCTCCACCGTGGCGCGCGAGGTGCGGGGCGGCATCGTCACCTTCTTCACGATGGTCTACATCGTCGTGCTCAACCCGATCATCCTCTCGGGTGTCGTCGACGGCTCCGGGCACATGATCGGCGGCGTCGACAACCTCGTCGAGAGCAAGCTGCTCGTCGCGGTGGGCACCGCGGTCGTGGCCGGCGTCATGTCGATCGCGATGGGGCTCTTCGCGAACTTCCCGATCGCGCTCGCGGCCGGCCTCGGCATCAACGGCCTCATCACCGGAATGGTGATCACCCACGCGTCGCAGAAGATCACGTACGCCGACCTCATGGGCCTCGTGGTCATCGAGGGCGTCATCATCCTCGTGCTCGTGCTGACCGGCTTCCGCAAGGCCGTCTTCAAGGCGATCCCGCCGCCGCTCAAGGTCGCCATCTCGGTCGGCATCGGCCTGTTCATCGCGTTCATCGGCGTCATCGACGCGGGCTTCGCGCGCCGGCCCACGACCCCCGGGTCGGTGCCGAGCGAGCTCGGTATCGGCGGCAGCCTCACCGGCTGGCCGACGCTCGTCTTCGTCGTGGGCGTCTTCCTCATCGCGATCCTGCTCATCCGCAAGGTCAAGGGCGCGATCCTCATCGGCATCGTCTCGGCGACGGTGCTGGCCATGGTGCTCGAGGCGATCTTCAAGCTCGGTCCGCGCGTCTACGACGACAAGGGTGCGCTCACCAACCCCGACACGTGGGTGCTCACGGTGCCCGCGCTGCCGAGCTCGATCACGAACACGCCCGACCTCGGCATCCTCGGGCAGTTCAGCCTGCTCGGCTCGTTCGAGAAGCTCGGCATCATCACGGCCTCGCTCTTCGTCTTCTCGCTGCTGCTCGCCGACTTCTTCGACACGATGGGCACGGTCGTGGCCATCGGCACCGAGGCCGAGCTGCTCGACGACGAGGGCAACCCGCCGCACACCGACCGCATCCTCGTCGTCGACTCGGTCGCGGCGATCGCGGGTGGCGCGGGCGGCGTCAGCAGCAACACCTCGTACATCGAGTCGGCGTCCGGCGTCGAGGAGGGTGCACGCACCGGCCTCGCGTCGATCGTCACCGGTGTGCTCTTCCTGCTCGCGACGTTCCTCGCGCCGCTCTTCGCCGTCGTGCCGTCGGAGGCCGCGGCCCCGGCGCTCGTCATCGTCGGCTTCCTGATGATGACCCAGGTGACGAACATCGACTGGCACGACATGGAGGTCGCCCTGCCGGCGTTCCTCACGATCGTGCTCATGCCGTTCACCTACAACATCACGGTGGGCATCGGCGCCGGCTTCATCGCGTGGGTGCTGGTCAAGATCGCGAAGGGGCACGCCCGCCGCATCCACCCGCTGCTGTGGGTGGTCTCGGGTCTCTTCGTGCTCTACTTCGCGAAGACCCCGCTCGAGGCGCTCTTCACCTGAGTCGTCCTGCCACTGCTCGACCCGAGCACGTATGCCGTGAAGGCCCCCTCCCGCTCGGGAGGGGGCCTTCGTGCGTCTCACGCCCCACAACCCTGGACACGCGGGAATGGTTAGCCGAGGTAATGAGTTAGGCTAAGCACCACCAGACAGCACTTCCGAGGACCCGCCCCTTGCGTACCAAGACTCCGATCACCCACCTTTCCAGGGCCGAGCTCGTCTCGCTCTCCAACGACATCCGACTGGCCTGCATGCGCATCTCGCGCCGGGTCCGGTTCGAGTCCGACCGCGAGCTGCCGCCGCACCAGTTCTCGGTGCTCGCGCGCCTCGAGGACACCCCTCGCACCAACAGCGAGCTCGCCGAGATCGAGCAGGTGTCGGCCCCGAGCATGAAGCGCACCACGAGCGCGCTCGTCGAGGCCGGCTACGTCGCGCGCGCCGACGACCCCACCGACGGGCGGCAGGTGATCCTGTCGCTGACCGGCGAGGGCCGCAAGGCGCTGCGCCGCATCCGCCGCCACCGCGACGAGTGGCTGCTCGCGCGCTTCGAGACGCTCACCGACGAAGAGAGGGAGCTGCTCCAGCAAGCCGCGGCCGTCCTAGCGAAGGTGGCCACGAAGTGAGCCCCACCTTCCACTCGCTGTCCATCCCCAACTACCGGGTGTACGCCTCGGGCGCGATCGTCTCCAACGTCGGCACCTGGATGGGCCGGGTCGCCCAGGACTGGCTCGTGCTCACGGTCCTCACCGACCACTCGGCCACGGCGCTGGGTGTCGTCACCGGCCTGCAGTTCCTGCCGTTCCTGCTCCTCGCGCCCTTCGCCGGGATGATCGTCGACCGCTTCCCGAAGCGGCGCGTCCTCTTCCTGACCCAGACCGCGCTGCTCGTCACGGCGCTGCTCCTCGCGGTGCTGACGGCGACCGGAGTCGTCGAGCTCTGGCACGTCTACGCCCTCGCGTTCCTGCAGGGCGTCGCGACGGCGGTCGACAACCCGGCGCGCCAGACGTTCGTGTCCGAGATGGTCGACACCGAGCACCTGCCCAACGCGGTGGCCCTCAACAGCGCCTCGTTCAACCTGGGCCGGCTCATCGGTCCAGCCGCTGCGGGCCTGGTCATCGCCGGGTTCGGCATCGCGCCGGCGCTCTACGCCAACGCCGCGACCTTCGTCTTCGTGCTCGTCGCGCTGCTGCGGCTCGACACGAAGCTGCTCACCCCGTCGCCGAGGGCACGGGGCAAGGGCCAGATCCGTGCGGGGCTGCGCTACGTCAAGGGGCGCCCCGACCTCGTGCTCATCATGGCGCTGGTCTTCGTGCTGGGCACCTTCGGGATGAACTTCCAGGTCACCATGGCGCTGATGGCCACCAAGGTCTTCGACAAGGGGCCGGGGGAGTACGGCCTGCTCGGGTCGATCATGGCGGTCGGCTCGCTCACCGCCGCGCTGCTCTCCGCCCGTCGGGCCCGCCCCCGCCTGCGTGTCCTGCTCGCCGCTCTGGTCGGCTTCACCATCTCGACCGCGCTGCTGTCGACGGCCGCCAACTACGTCCTGTTCGCGGTCTTCCTCGTGCCGACCGGCCTGTCGGCCCTCACCGCTCTGACCACGGCCAACGCCATGGTGCAGGTGAGCGTCGACCCGGTGATGCGCGGTCGCGTCATGGCGCTCTACATGGCGATCTTCATGGGTGGCACGCCCTTCGGTGCGCCGATGATCGGCTGGATCGGCGACGCCTGGGGCCCGCGCTGGACCATCGCGATCGGCACCATCGCCGTCGGCCTCAGCCTGGTGGCGGTGGCCCTGTGGTTCGCGCGTCGGCAGAATGTCGCGGTGACCATCCAGACCCAGCGGCACCCGCGCCTGCGCATCCAGCTCGCCTCGGCGGTGCCGACGTCCCCCGAGGTGACGAAGTGAACTTCAAGTTCCGCCACCGCGCCACGCTCGCGGCGCTCGTCCTCTTCATCGCGATCGCGGTCGTCGCCGCCTTCGTCAAGCGCTGACCACCGCGGCCGGACGCATCGACCGCGTACGTCCGCCGCGCGTCTCCACCCCGACGCCACAGGAGCGGCCGCCCGTCATGGGCGACCGCTCCTGCCTCGTGGCGCGAACCCGGCCGGGGGGTGGGGGAGTCAGCCGAGCAGGCCACCGGAGGGGCAGGTGACGACCTTGTTGTCGAGCACGCACACGAGCGTGCCGTTGGTGCCCTTGAGCGGGTCGAGCACCCGGACGAGGTCCTTCGGATCGCCGGGCAGCAGTGGCAGGTGGGGCAGCGCCAGCAGCCGCACGATCTCGGCGGGCAGCGTCGCGCTGGGCAGCTTCACCGTCGGCTTGGGCACGGTCACCGAGGGCAGCGGCACACCGGGCACCGTCGGCAGGGGGAGAGGCACACCGGGCGCCGGCTTGTTCGGCACGGGTGCCGGCTTGGGCGCAGGCTTCGGGGCCGGCTTGGGGGCCGGCTTCGTCGTCGACGGCTTGCCCGACGGTGACGGCTTCGCCGAGGCGCTCGGTGTGGGGCGGGCGCTCGGCGAAGCCGTCGAACGGGGAGCCGGCGAACCGGCATACGCGAAGCCCGAGCCCTCGGGGGTGGCCGACCCGGTGCCGGAGGCGGGGCGGGCGGCGGGCAGGGCGTTCATGGGCACGACGGTGACGCCGCGGCGGTAGGCGTCGGCGATCGACAGCACCGTGCGGACGTACGAGTCGGAGTGGTTGTAGCGCATCACGGCCTGGTAGGCGGCGCCGGGCGTGCGCAGGTCGGTGCCGCCGGAGCACAGCAGCACCCCGGCGCCGGTGACGGCATCGGTGAGGCTCTGCGGGTTGGCGACCCCGTCGCCGTCACCGTCGCGGCCGGCCATCTGCCACGACGTGGGGATGAACTGCATGGGGCCGACGGCGCGGTCGAAGGTCGTGTCGCGGTCGAGGGCGCCGCCGTCGGTGTCGGTGATGCGGGCGGTGCCGCGCGAGCCGTCGAGCGGGATGCCGATGATGCCGGGGCGAGCGATGCCGCTCGCGTCGAGCACGTTGCCGCCGAAGCGGGCGTGGTTGCTCTCGACGCGGCCGATGGCGCCGAGCAGCGCCCAGTCGATGCCACAGCCGGGCTTGATGCCGCTGAGCACGCCGGCGGCGCGCTGGTAGGCGGCGACGGCCACGGACGGGATGCCGTTCGCGTCGAGCCGCACCGGGGCGAAGGAGCCGATCGCGGTGATCGCGGCGCGGGCCTCGGAGGGCACGTCGACGCGGGCGTAGTCCTGGGTGAAGGTCTGGTAGATCGGGGGCAGCTGCATCGGCGCGGGGGCGGGGCCCGCCTGCGGGTAGGTCGGGCTGCCCTGGGTGATGGCCGTGTCGGGCACGGTGATCGACGTGGGCGCAGTGGTCTGGTCGGAGCCGCGGGTGGCGGCGAAGGCGATGCCGGCCGTGGCCAGGGCGATGACCGGCACGGCGGCAGCGACCCTGCGCGCGGTGGTGCCGGCGCGGACGATGCGGACCATGGTGACTCCTCGTTGACTGCCGCCCCCATTGGCGGTCTGGGCTGGTCAACGAGCCATACCCGCGAAAGTCACGCGAGGTGAGCAAGCCGCCTGTCGCCTGCGACGGTCGAGAAAGCGATCCGTCCCCGGGGCTCGAAGACGGCCTTCGCGCGAGGGGGGACGGATCGCTGTGTCGATCGGGTGGGGGCTCCTTGGTCAGCCGAGGCGGGCCACCACGTGGTCGATGGCCCTCGTCAGCTGCGTGACGTCCTCGGGGTCGACGGCCGGGAACATCGCGACGCGCAGCTGGTTGCGGCCGAGCTTGCGGTAGGGCTCGACGTCGACGATGCCGTTGGCCCGCAGCGTGCTGGCCACTGCCGCTGCGTCGATCGCGTCGTCCAGGTCGACCGTGCCGACGACGTGCGAGCGGGCGGCGGGATCGGCGACGTACGGCGTCGTGTAGTCGGTCTGCTCGGCCCACGTGTAGAGGCGTGTGGACGAGTCCTTGGTGCGGCCGGTCGTGAAGGCGAGCCCGCCGTTGCCGTTCATCCAGTCGAGCTGGCTCTTCATCAGCGCGAGCGTCGAGAGGGCCGGGGTGTTGTACGTCTGGTTCTTCAGCGAGTTGTCGATCGCCGTCGGCAGGCTGAAGAAGTCGGGCACCCAGCGGCCGCTCGCGGCGATCTCGTCCACCCGGGCGAGCGCCGCCGGGGAGAAGGCGGCGAACCACAGGCCGCCGTCGGAGGCGAAGCACTTCTGCGGGGCGAAGTAGTAGACGTCGGCCTGCGTGATGTCGACGGGCAGGCCGCCGGCGCCCGACGTCGCGTCGATGAGCACGATCGCGTCCTCGTCGGCGCCCTCGACCCGCTCGACCGGGGCCATGACGCCGGTGGAGGTCTCGTTGTGCGGCCAGGCGTAGACGTCGACGCCGGCCTCGGCGTGCGGGGCGGCGAGGGTGCCGGGGTCGGCCTTGACGATCGTCGGCTCGCCGAGGAAGGGCGCGGCCGTCGTCACTGCCCCGAACTTGCTGGAGAACTCACCGAACGCGAGGTGCTGGGCGCGGTCGCGGACGAGGCCGAAGGCGGCGATGTCCCAGAACGCCGTGGAGCCGCCGTTGCCGAGCACGATCTCGTAGCCGTCGGGCAGCGAGAAGAGGTCGCGCAGACCCTGGCGCACCTCGCCGACCAGGTTCTTGACCGGTGCCTGGCGGTGCGAGGTGCCGAGGACCGTGCGTCCGAGAGAGGCGAGGTAGTCGACCTGCTCGGGGCGGACCTTGCTGGGTCCGGAGCCGAACCGTCCGTCTGCCGGCAGCAGCTCGGCCGGGATGGTGATGGGCTGGGTCACGGCTGGTGCTTCGGTCACGAGTCCCTATTCAACCCCACCTGCCCACTTCGTGGACACCGTCTCTCGCTGCGTGGACGCGCGTACGGTGTCGTTCGAGTGCACCCGCGCGCCGACGGTGCGGGCTCGCGCCACAGGTGGTCGGTGCACCAGCCACCTCTGGCGCAGGCGTCCACCGCTGACGTGGTCACGCACCGTTGTCCACAGGGTGTCTGCGGGCGCGGGCGTCGACGGGCCACGATGGGCCGGTGGATCTCGAGCAGCTCGCCCGTGGCGACGTCGTCAGCACCGCCCAGCTGGGCGCCGCTGGCCATCCCGACAAGGCGATCGCAGCCGCCGTGCGTGCGGGCGCGCTCGTCCCGCTACTCCGAGGTTGGTATGCCGTCCGGCCAGCACGCGACGCCCGTGACCTCCACTGGCTGCGCACGGTCGCGGCCCGGCGACGCTTCGGGGGCCGCGCCCTCATCAGCCACCAGTCGCTGCTCGTCGCGCAGGGCCTTCCCGACTACCGCCTCGACCTCGCGACGGTGCACCTCACCCGCCGGGGTCCGGGCCAGACCCGCAACAGCCCTGGCGTGAAGGTCCACCGGCCGTTTCGCGACCTGCCGCCCGAGCTCGTCCTGACCTCCCCCGATCGGGTGCCGACGGCGATCGGGGTCGTCCAGGCCGGACTCGAAGGAGTGCCTCTCAGTGCGCTCGTCGCCGCCGACGCGGCGCTCCACCGCGAGCTGGTGACACCTGCCGAGCTGGAGGCAGCGTGCCTGCTGCACGCCCGCTGTCGGGGCATCGGCCCGGTGCGCTCGATCCTGCGCGAGGCCGATGCCCGCATCGAGTCGCCGGGCGAGAGCGTCGTCGGGCACCGCCTGCGAGCGCTCGGCCACTCCCTCGAGCCGCAGTTCGAGGTCGACACCGACGTCGGCACGAGGTACGCCGACTTCCGTGTCAGGGGCGCCCGTGTCCTCGTGGAGTTCGACGGCGCCCGGAAGTACGACGACGGCAGGTCGCCGACCGGGAGGAGCAGCGCTTCGTTCCTCAAGAAGCGGCGCGAGGACGCGATGCGCCGCAAGGGCTGGTTCTTCGCCCGCTTCGTGTGGAGCGAGCTCGACGACCTCCCGCTGATCCGCGCACGCGTCGACCAGGCGATCCGCGACTCGCGACGGTGGGCCGCCTGAGCCGGGCCCTCACGAGTGGCCGCTCGCTCCAGAGGTGGACGCTCACTCCAGGTGTGGGCGGTGCACCAACCACTCCTGGCGGAAGAGCGCATCCCTGCCGGGAAAGCGCACCTGCGCTGGGACGAGGGGGCTCGCGCTCAGTGGGCGATGTCGGCCGTCCACCCCGCGACGTCCTCGGGCTTGCGCGGACCCTCGCCGATGTAGCGCGACGACGGCCGGATGAGCCGGCCGGTCTGCTTCTGCTCGAGGATGTGCGCCGACCACCCGGCGGTGCGCGCGCAGGTGAACATCGGCGTGAACATCGACGCCGGCACCTGTGCGAAGTCGAGGATGACGGCGGCCCAGAACTCGACGTTGGTGGCGAGCACCCGGTCGGGTCGGCGGGCGTGCAGCTCGTCGAGCGCTGCCTTCTCGAGGGCGGCGGCGGCCTCGTAGCGCGGGGCGCCGAGGCGCTCGCAGGCGGCCCGGAGCACGCGCGCGCGGGGGTCCTCGGCGCGGTAGACGCGGTGGCCGAAGCCCATCAGGCGCTCGCCCTTGTCGAGGACTCCCTTGACGTAGGCGGTGGCATCGCCCTGCTGCTCGACGCCGTCGAGCATGTGCAGCACGCGAGAGGGCGCCCCGCCGTGGAGGGGTCCGCTCATCGCGCCGACGGCGCCCGAGAGCGCGGCCGCGACGTCGGCACCGGTCGAGGCGATGACGCGGGCAGTGAACGTCGAGGCGTTCATGCCGTGCTCGGCGGCGGAGACCCAGTACGCGTCGACGGCCTCGACGTGCTTGGGGTCGGGCTCGCCGCGCCACCGGATCATGAAGCGCTCGGTGATGGTGGAGGCCTTGTCGACCTCGCGCTGCGGCACCATCGGCTTGTCGAGGCCGCGGGCCGACTGACCGACGAACGACAGGGCCATGACGGCGGCCCGGGCGAGGTTGTCGCGCACCTCCTCGGCGTCGATGTCGAGGGTCGGCTTGAAGCCCCACACCGGCGCGAGCATCGCGAGGGCCGACTGGACGTCGACGCGTACGTCGCCGGTGTGCAGGGGGAGCGGGTAGGGCTCGGCGGGAGGGAGTCCGGGGTCGAACTCGTTGTCGACGAGCAGCCCCCAGACGTGGCCGAAGTCGACGTGGCCGACGAGGTCGTTGATGTCGACGCCGCGGTAGCGCAGCGCCCCACCCTCCTTGTCCGGCTCGGCGATCGTCGACTCGAAGGCGATGACGCCCTCGAGTCCTGGCTTGAAGTCGGGGTCGGGCGTGCTGTCTGCCATGTGCGTCCTTGCTGTGCAGGCGGTACCACCGCGGTGTGGAGGCCAGCAGCTGTCGACCATCGGGCTGGGAGTGGGTCGTGGCTGCGAGACTCACCGTATGCCGTCAGCCGCCGACCAGACCGTGTTTCGTGACGCCGTGTTCGCCACGCGAGACCCCCACCAGGACGCCGTCCGCTTCGAGGGCACCGACTTCACGGGCGCACACGCCGAGGGCGCGTCGTTCCTCGAGTGCTCGCTCGTGGGCGCGACCCTCGACGGGGCCCACCTCTCCGGTTCGCGCTGGTCGGAGTGCGAGTGGCAGCGCGTCCAGGGGGTCGGCGTGACACTCGTCGAGGCGAGCCTGGTGGAGACGACGATCGAGGGCTGTCGGCTCGCGGCCGTCTCGGCATGGGGCTCGACGTGGCGCGACGTCACGGTGGTCGGCGGCAAGGTCGACTTCCTCAACCTGCGCGGCGCGCGGCTCAAGGACGTCGCCTTCGTCGACTGCGTCGTCGTCGAGCTCGACCTGCAGGAGGCCGTGGTCGACGGGCTGACGTTCGAGGGCTGCACCCTCCAGCAGCCGTCGTTCGGCCGCGGCACGTATGCCGGACTCGACCTCTCGGGGGCGACGCTGAGGTCGCCGGTGGGGCTGGCCGGTCTCAAGGGGGCGACGTTGAGCCGGCCGCAGGTCATCGATCTCGCCGACGCCCTCGCTGCCGAGCTCGGGATCGTCGTCACCGACTGAGGCCCGCACTGCCCGTTCGGCCCCCGTTCGATGAAGCTCGCGGTCACCGGTGACCCGCACCTCCATCGAACGGAAGAAGGTCAGTTGATCTGGTTGGGCTTGCCGCGACGCAGGGCGGTGGCGGCGGCGTCCTTCGCGCGCGCGGTGGGCCTGACCTTGTCCTGAGGCCGGATGCGCTTGGTGAGGTCGGCGCGCTCGACGAGGGTCGCGAGCAGCAGGTCGGTCGCGGGGTGGACCGCGACGGGCTCGTCGCCGCTGAAGACGACCCAGTGCGCGGCGTCGCCCTTGTAGACCTTCAGGATGCTGCCGTCGGTGAGCGACCGCGCGTGGTCCATCGCCTGGCGGCGGGCCCGCTCGCTCGAGATGGCCTTGTTGGCGGCCTCCTTCGCAGGCTCGCGAAGCGCCTGGCTGGCCACCCAGATCTGCGGGCCGTACTTGATCCCGAGCTTCACGGTCTGCGTGACGAGCTTTCCCTTGCCTGCCATCGTGTGACTCCTCACCCGCCCGGCCGCGCCGGGGCTGTCGCTGGGTCCGCACGCGCCGTGGGCCTGACGCTCGTGCGGGCCTTCGTGCCGCCAACCCTAGTCTGGGCTCATGGACACCCACCCCGTGGCGTCGGCCGACGAGCCGGATCGCAAGCCCACGAGCGTCGCCCACGCCGTGCGCCGCCTCGACTACACCGGTGACGGGCTCGTCGAGACCGACGTGGCCGAGTCGCCCTACCTCCAGGCCCGCGCGTGGGTCGACGCCGCCTTGGCCGCCGCCGAGGAGCGCGCGGACGTGCCGGAGCCGTCGGCGCTGTCGGTGGCAACGGTCGACGCGTCCGGGGCCCCCGACGTGCGCACCGTGCTCATGCGCTTCTTCGACGAGCGCGGACCCGGCTTCGTCACCAACCTCGGCTCGACGAAGAGCCAGCAGCTGCAAGGCGACCCGCGGGTCGCTGCCAGCCTGACGTGGCCCTCCCTCTACCGGGCGATCCGGTTCCGTGGCACGGCCGAGCCGCTCGATCGCGACGAGGTCGAGCGGTACTTCGAGTCGCGCCCCTACGGCTCGCGGCTCTCGGCGTGGGCCTCGGACCAGTCCCGCCCGGCCGCCGACCGGGCCGAGCTCGAGCGCCGTTGGCAGGAGGTGCTGGAGCGGTTCCCCGACACCGGCAGCGACGACGACGTGCCGGTGCCCGACTTCTGGGGCGGCTGGCGCATCGTCTGCGACGAGGTGGAGTTCTGGGCGGGCCGGAGCAACCGCCTGCACGACCGCATCGTCTTCCGACGCACCGGCGCCGGGGACCTCGCGGACCCGGCGGCGTGGACGCGCCTGCGCCTTCAGCCCTGACCCCCACCTCACGTGCCGGAAGAAGCGGGGGTGGTGCGGACACGGAACAGGGCAGCCCGACGAGTCGGACTGCCCTGCTTCATCCCTGGGTGTGGGTGGGGACGCGGCTATCGCGTGGCCACCTCACACGTTCCGGAAGAAATCACTTCTCGGATCACCTCCCTTCGGTTCGACTCCTCGAACCTACGTCGGGATGAATCGGGCGGCAAGACCTTTTACACAGGGTCGGTGGGCAGCTCGTCGTCGCTCGCCGTCGCCTCGGGCGACGAGCCGGTGCCGGCCCCGGACGCGCCGTCGCGACGCCCGCCGTCCCCCGGTCCGGGGTGCCCCTCATGCGGCGACGTGCGGTCGGCGCGCCGTGCCCGGGTGATCCGGCCGAAGCCGACGACCATGGCGACGACGGCCACGACGACCAGCGCGACCACGAGCATGGGCCCCCACGCGTCCTCGGGGGGCGCTGCCGCGTCGAACGGGCCGACCAGCGTCACGTGCCGACCTCGGGCTCTGGCGCCACGGCGACCGCGGCCGTCTCGGGGGTCGGGCCGAGCGACCCCGTGCCACCCGGCGACAGGACGGGAACCGGTCGGGGGCCCGGCGCACCCGGCTCGGCATCGGCCGGTGGGGTAGTCGGCAGCGCTGACAGGCTGCGTGCCCCGACGAGCATCGCCAGCAGCACCGGCAGCTCGAGGTACGCGTGGTAGCTCGCCAAGGCGGCATACAGCGCCTTGCCCTGCGCGAAGTCGATGCCGAAGAGCACGGCAAACACCGCCGCCGCGAGGAACCCCACGGCCCACAGCCGGGGGCCGGTCACCCACGGGACCCGCGCCTCGAAGGACGCCGAGGCGTCGGGTGCGACGCGCGGCATGAGGGCGACCCACACGACGTAGTGCATCGTCTGCATGAAGGCGAAGACGGTGAGGAAGCGCGTCCCGAGCAGGGTCGCTGCGGCGCCGGGCGGCGCGCTCGCGGCGAGCACCGTCTGGCCGTCGCCGACGACGCTGCGCACGATGCCCGGGTCGGTCGTGAGCGTGCCGTCGAGGAGCCCGAGCAGGACGACGGCGGGGATGGCGACCACCCAGAGCAGCTGCGCGGCGCGGAAGGCGCGACGGCCGCGCGGCGAGGCGATGCGGCGCGACCACTCCCAGAGGAAGAAGAGCGGCACGACGTTGTGGAGGTGCGTGAGCACGACGAAGTGGTACGCCGGGAAGGTCGAGGACACCACGGCCGCGGCGGCGACGACCGCCCAGGCGACGCGGCGGCGGCGACCCTCGAGGCCGTAGCGCGCGGCCACGGCGATGACTGCGTAGCCGAGGAGGATCTCGGCCAGCTGCGCCGGCCGACCCACGACGCCGGCGAGGAGGCGGCAGACGACGATCGCCGTGACGAGGGCGACGAGCAGATCGAGGAACGGGCGCCCGAACAGGCCCGAGAAGCGGCCGGCCACGTAGCGGATCTCGAGCAGGTTGTGCAGGATGCCGAAGAGGATCAGGCCGATGACGGCCGTCGCGACCGGCGCCCCGAGCGCCAGCGCCAGCGCTGCGGCGACGGCCCCGAGCACGAGGAGCGTCACGGTGCGCCAACCCTGCGTCCCCGGTGCCGCGTCGGTCGCGCTGGTCACGCTGGTCACGCCGTGACCGCCCGCGCGTGGGTGGCGTTCGCCCTGACCGTCGTGGTCGAGGCGCCCGTGCTGGTCGCGTTCGCGCGCCTGGCTGGGTGGTCGTCCTGGCGCCGCGCCGTCGCCGCGGCCGTCGGGGTCAACGTGCTGACGCAGCCGCTCCTGTATGCCGTCTCGACCCGGTTCACCTCGCCGCTGCAGCTCGTCGCCGCCGAGGTCGTCGTGGTCGTCGTGGAGGCCGCGGTGCTCGTGTGGTGGTGGCGGGTGCGGGGCCGGGAGGGCGTCACGACGCTGGCACTCGCGGTCGTCGCCGCCAACGCCCTGTCCACCGCCGCGGGACTGCTGGTCCCCTGACTCCCGGTCACGCGCCAATCGTTCCGTCGCCCGGACGAGCGGGCCACCCGAGTAACCCGATCGTTAGGGTCCTGTGGCGTGACCGAGATTCGGGGCCGCGGCGGCGAGGGTGCCGGCGGGCGGAAGCGGGAGCGCGAGGGCGAGGGCGAGCCGGTCGTCAGCCTCCGCGCGATCGCGCTGTCGGCGTACGGCCCCACCCTGCTCGGCTCGACCGGGGCCGGCGCGGTCTCGCCGATCGTGGCGGTGTCGGCCCGCGAGCTCGGCGCCTCGATCGGCGTCGCGGCCCTGCTCGTCGCGATGCTGGGCGTCGGGCAGCTGCTCGGCGACCTGCCGTCCGGGGCCCTCGCCGCCCGCATCGGGGAACGCCGGGCCCTGCTGGCCGCGGCGGTCGTCGAGGCCGTCGGCATGCTGGTCTCGGCGCTCGCGGGCGGGCTGGTCATGCTCTTCGCAGGGGTGGTCGTCATCGGCCTCGCCGGGTCGCTCTTCGGGCTCGCCCGGCAGGCCTACCTCACCGAGGCAGTGCCGGTCGCGATGCGCGCCCGGGCGCTCTCGACGCTGGGAGGCGTCCACCGCATCGGCTACTTCGTCGGCCCGTTCCTCGGCTCCGTCGTGATCTCGCGCTGGGGCATCGAGTCCGCGTACGCCGTCGGCGGGGTCGCGAGCCTCGCGGCCTTCGTGCTCGTGCTCGTGGCGCCGGACATCACCGGGTCGGCGCACCGGGTGGCCACGGCCGGCGTCCCGCGGAGCGTCATGTCGGTGCTGGCCCAGCACCGCCACGTGCTGCTGACGCTCGGCACGGGGGCGATGTGTGTGGCCGGTGCGCGGGCCATCCGCGAGGCGCTCGTGCCGCTGTGGGCCGAGTCGGTCGGCTTCTCACCGGCGCAGACCTCGCTCGTCTTCGGCGTCGCCGGCGCCATCGACATGGCGCTCTTCTACCCGTCCGGCTGGCTCATGGACCGCTACGGCCGGGTCGCGGCGGCCGTGCCGAGCATGCTCGTGCTCGGGCTGGGGATGGCCCTGCTGCCGCTCGCCACGAGCCTCGTCGCGGTGACCGCCGCCGCCACGGTGCTCGGGGTCGGCAACGGGCTCGGGGCGGGCCTCATCATGACGTTGGGCGCGGACGCGTCCCCGGCCGACGGGCGGGCGCAGTTCCTCGGGGGCTGGCGACTCTGCGCCGACCTGGGAAGGGCTGCGGGGCCCCTGGCGTTGTCAGGGCTGAGCGCCGTCATGTCACTCGGCGCCTCGGCCGTCGTGCTCGGCGTGGGCGCGGTGGTCGGCGCGGGATGGCTGCGCATCTGGGTGCCCCGGCACGACCCCACCAGGGCCTCCAGGGCAGGGGCGGGGACGGGCGCCGCGACGGGTGGTCACTGACCGTCCGAGAACTCTGAGAGGGTATGACCGTGACGGACCTGATCGACACCACCGAGATGTACCTCCGGACGATCTACGAGCTCGAGGAAGAGGGCATCGTGCCCCTGCGCGCTCGTATCGCCGAGCGTCTCGGCCACTCGGGCCCGACGGTGTCGCAGACCGTGGCCCGGATGGAGCGTGACGGGCTCGTCGCCGTCTCCGGTGACCGTCACCTCGAGCTGTCCGACCACGGCCGCCTGCTCGCGACCCGCGTCATGCGCAAGCACCGCCTGGCCGAGCGCCTCCTCGTCGACGTCATCGGCCTCGAGTGGGAGTACGCACACGACGAGGCGTGCCGCTGGGAGCACGTCATGTCCGAGAAGGTCGAGCGCAAGATCCTCGGCCTCATCGGCGGTGGCCTCGAGTCGCCCTACGGCAACCCCATCCCCGGCCTCGACGAGCTCGGCATGCACCAGGACGAGGACTTCCTCACCGGCCTCATCCCGCTCACGACGGCCGTGCGCGACAGCGCCGCGAGCGTGACGATCCGCCGCATCGGCGAGCCGGTCCAGGTCGACCCCGAGGCCCTCGGCCTGCTGACCAGCGCCGGCGTCGTGCCCGGAGCGCGCGTCGACGTCACGCGCGACGGGTCCCGGGTCGTCGTCGTCCGCGACGGCGGCGAGCCCTCGACGGGCGTCTCCCTGCCCGACGACGTCGCCGTCCACGTCTACTGCCAGACGGCCTGAACTCCGGCCTCGCCCGCCTCACCTCAAGGCGTCACCACACGGCCCGACCGCCGGCCTACGTCAAGGTCTGCCCCGATCGGCCGGGGCGTTTTGGCACACCCTGCCACGGGTTGTCCGCGTCGTGTCCGAGTCGCGGGACGCTTCCGAAATTGGTGCTGACCCGGAGGTGACAACTCGGGGCGGGTTGGGTAGTTTGGCCGCACTTGCTCTCCCCGTCGAGCAGGTGCCCCGGGTCGGACCGCCTAGTCCTGCCATCGACCTGTGGCCAGTGACGAACCGCATGGCAGGAGCGGGGGAACCACTTTCTCCGGGCGTCGAGAGACGTCCTTGGGGTGAAGCCCTCCGTGGACCGCAACGGTCCGAGTGAAGGCCGGGCGAGTACCTCCAGCCCGAACCCGACAGCTCACCTCGTAGGCGTCGAGAGGTCAAACGTGGCTCAGAACGTTCCCGGGCGCCACCGCGCCCCCGGTCGATTCAACGCGATCTCGGAGCTCAAGACGATCGCGAAGGAGTCGGCCCAGCCGGCCGTCAAGGGCGCCGCGATCGTTGCCGCCTCGGGTGGCCTCGTCGCCTCGTTCGCCGGCACGGCGAACGCCGCTGACGGTGTCAGCGCCGCTGCCGGCCCGGCGGTCGTCGGGCCCCAGGTGGGCTCGCTCAAGGCCGCGAACGCCCTGTCGGCCATCGGCTACGGCAAGCCGGCGCTCAAGACCAAGCCCCTCGTCATCGAGGACATCAAGGTCAAGCGCGAGCGCGCCGAGGCTGCCGCCGACAAGGCCGCCGCCGAGCGTCGTGCCGCCGCGGCCGAGCGCGCCTCGCGCTCCACCGCCCGCGTCGCGCTCAACGACGCGAAGATCCCCAGCGCCTCCGGCATCGTCGGCATCGCGCAGTCCTTCTTCGGCGTCCCCTACGTCTACGGCGGCTCGTCGCCCTCGGGCTTCGACTGCTCGGGCCTGACCTCCTACGTCTACCGCCAGGCCGGCATCTCGATCCCGCGCACGGCCTCCGCACAGCAGGCCGCCGCGACCCGCGTCAGCGACCCCCAGCCGGGCGACCTCGTCTTCTTCGGCTCGCCGGCGTACCACGTGGGCATCTACGTCAGCCCGGGCCGCATGATCGACGCCCAGCGCCCCGGCACCGTGATCGGCAACCACTCGATCTGGACGCGGCCCTCGGGCTACGGCCGCTTCTGAGCCTCGCACGACCTCTCGTGCCGTTGTGCCCTCGCCGACTCCGGCGGGGGCACAACGCGTTCCGGGCCCGTCAGCGGCTCCGTGGTTGACTGAGTCGATGACCGACCAGTCTGCTGCCGAGTCCACGACCCTCATCGAGCTCGACCTCTGGAGCGACCTGGTCTGCCCTTGGTCGTGGGTGGCCAAGCGACGGGTCGAGGCGGCCGTCGCGGCCTTCGAGCGACCGCACGACGTCACCGTGCGGCTGCGCTCCTTCGAGCTCGACCCGGACGTCCCGCGGGGCGGCGGTGTTCCCGTGAGCGAGCACGTGGCGCTGCGGCACGGTGGCGACGCGGAGGCAGGGCGGCTCATGAACGCCCGGGCCAGCGAGGTCGCCGAGGCCGACGACCTCTACTTCGACTGGGACCGCGCCGTGCGGGCCAACAGCTTCGACGCGCACCGGCTGTGCGCGCTGGCCGGCGAGATGGGCGGCCCGGCCCTGCGGTCCGCCGCCGTCGAGCGCTTCCAGTCCGCGCACTTCAGCGAGGGCCTGCCGATCGACGACCACGAGGTGCTCCAGCGGCTGTCGGCCGAGTGCGGCCTCGACGAGCGGCGCGTCTCGGCCGTCCTCGCGTCCGACGCGTACGCCGACCAGGTGCGGGCCGACGAGGAGCAGGCACGCTCGATGGGCGTGACGGCGACGCCCTTCGTCGTCGCCAACGCGTATGCCGCCGTGTCGGGTGCGCGTCCCGTCGACGACTACCTCGCCCTCCTCCGTGGAGTGGCGACCCAGAGCGTCTGAGCCGCGGTCAAAAGCCGCGGATCGCCCATAGCGCAACGCGATTCGTCCACCTGCTGGCATGTCGCGCCCTGACCGGCGACAGCGCAGGTGGTCGGGGTGGAGGATGCCCACAGGTGCGTGGCCGTGACGACGGCTCGGTGAGTCCGGGCTCGGGACGGGAGAGCGTGGAGCGCGTGGGCGACGAGCACGACGAGGCGGACGAGGCGGTGCTCGCCGCCTGGCGGTCGCTGCCGAGCGAGCACCGTTTGGTGCTCTGGCAGCTCGTGGTGCACGACGAGGGCCTCGGCCGGCCCGCTCCGCCGCGCCGGCCGTCGCGCCGGGGCGTCGCCGCGCCGGCCGAGCGTGCCCGCGACCGGTTGCGGCTCGGGTTGCTCTCCGAGCTCGTCGCGAGGGCGGAAGGCCCCGAGTGCGCTGCCGCCCGTCGCGCCCTCGCTGGTCACCTGCGTCACCTGCCGTCCGGGCCGGGTACGCCGGAGGCGGAGCAGCACCTCGAGGTGTGCGAGCGGTGTCGCACCGCAGTGGCGCTCCTGGACGACGTGGACGGTGCGATCAGGTCGCGCGTTGCACCGGCGCTGCTGCCCGGCGCCTTCACCACGGCCGTGGTCGAGGACGGGGCTCCTCCGGCCTCGGCCGCCACCGTCGACTCGGCGCCGTCGACGGCTCCGGCGGCGCGGGTGCTCTCCATGCCGGGCCGACCGGCCGCGTTGCTCACCGCTGCCGGGGCACTCGTCCTGGCTGCCGTGATGCTCCGGCTCGCGTGGGCCCCCGGCGGCGGACTCACGGCGGAGGCGCCCTCGCCGCGGCCGCCGTCCGTCGCGACCCTCTCGGTGGACGCGTCGCCCGACTCGGACCGCGCGGCCGCCGGGGCGTCCGGGCCCCGGCCGGTCATCGGTGTGGCCGTGGCGGAGTCGGCCTCTGGTCGCCGTGGGACGGTCTCCCTTCCCGCAGGTGGTTCGCGGCCCGACGGGCCGGCCGGCCTCCGCGCAGCTTTCGCCCAGCGCCGTGGGGCGTCCGGCGTCGGCGGGGCGACAGTCGGGCTGCGTACGCGTCCCTCAGGGGTCACCTCGCCGCCCTTTGCCGCGCCACCCGTGGCCCCGGCACCGGTTGCCTCAGCTCCTGGAGCGTCGGCCACCGCGCCTGCGACGGCGTCGACCACCCCACCCGCAGCGACAACGACGGCGCCGCCTCCCGGGCCGGTCGTGCCGCCAGAGGGCACCGTCACCACCCTGGTCTTCGTGCCCGCGGACCAGGGGACGTTCGTCGCGACGCTGGCGGTGAGCCAGGGCTGGCTGCTCACCTCGGTGGTGGACGTGCGCGGCGCCCAGGCGGTCGAGCACGTGGCGACCCCGTCCACCGAGGTCGTCGACCGGATGCACGCGGGCCGGGTCGTCGTCGAGGTCACGAAGGCGGCCGGCTCGGCCGGGGCAGGGCTGCTGTCGGTGTCGTTCGTGGGCCCGTCGGGCTCGGTGCTGCCCGGTTCGGGCACCTACGCGTTGCGTTGACGCGGGGCGTCGTCCTCATCGTCGGCGTCTTCCTCGGCGTTCACCTCGGCGTCCACCTCGGCGTCCTCAAAACCTCGCGCCCCGTCGACCTCGCCCGCCCCTGACGGCGCGGCGGCGTCGGAGGAGGGGACGGCGGCATACGGCCGGGGAGAGCGGGGGGTCCCCGGCGCACCCGCTGGGGCGACCTCGTCGACGGGGATCACCTGGCTGAGGCGCGTCAGCTCGACGACGGCGCGGATGGGGGAGGCCTGCGGCACGACGAGGCGCAGGTCCTGGCGGCGGTCGCGCAGACGCTCGGAGAGGCGGAAGAGCGTGGCGATGGCAGCACTGTCGATGTACGTCGTGTCGGTGAGGTCGAGGACGATGAGGGTGACGTCGTCCGGCACACCGTGGGCGACGGCTTCGATGACGTCGCGTGCGTTGGACAGGTCGACCTCGCCCGAGATGCGCACGAGCTGGGTTGCCCCGTCACGCTGCGTGAGCACCCGGGCGAGCTCGCTCACGCGAGGCTCCCCAGGCGTACGCGCCGGGTGAGCCGCACCTCGGTGCCCGACGGGGTGTGCCCGACATCGACGTCGTCCATGAGGGAGTGCATGAGCTGCAGTCCCCACCCGCCGCCGCGGTCGGCGGCCGGGCGCCACTGGCCGTGGTCGCGCACCCGGAGCTCGAGGTCGTCGCCGACGAGGCGCGCGGAGAGCTCGAGGGGTCCCGCGGCGTCCGCGCCGCTGTAGGCGTGCTGGACGACGTTGGCGCAGGCCTCGCCGCAGGCGACGAGCACCTCGTTGGCCTCGTTCTCGGGGACGCCGGACTCGTGCAGCCACCGCCGCAGGGCGCCCCGCAGCTTGACGAGGTTGCGCGCCTCTGCGGGCAGGCTGAGGGTGAGCTCACCCTCGACGGAGACGGCTGGGCGCATCGCGAGCAGGGCCACGTCGTCGGGGATGTGGTCGTCGTCGAGGAAGGTCGCGAGGAGCCGGTCGCACAGCCGCTCGAGCGCGTCGGCGGGGGCGCTGTCCGTCGCGTCCGTCGCGTCCGGTGCGGCTGTCGCGTCCGGTGCGGCTGTCGCTTCTCGGCTGAGGCGGTCGAGCCCGGCGGAGAGCGAGACTCCCCGTCGCTCGACGAGGCCGTCGGTGTAGAGCAGCAGCGTCGAGCCCGGCTGGAGCACGTGCGTGCTCTCGGCGAAGGACCCGTCGAGGGTGACGCCGACGGGTGGGGCGAGAGCGCCCGTGAGGTAGGTGGCGCTCCCGTCGGTGACGACCAGGGCCGGCGGATGGCCGGCGTTGGTCCAGCGCAGCTCGCGGGTGGAGGGGTCGTAGACGAGGTAGATGAGCGTGACCATCTCGGGGACGGGCAGCTGGGCGACGAGCTGGTGGACGCCGTGCATCACGGCCGGCGGCGAGGGGTCCTGCAGGGCGTACGCGCGCAGCGCCATCCGCACCTGCACCATCGTCGCGGCGGCCTGCAGGCCGTGGCCGGCCACATCGCCGATGGCCAGGGCGAGGAGCCCCTTGGGCAGCTGGACCACGTCGTACCAGTCGCCGCCGACCTGCACGTCCGCCGTGGCGGGGACGTAGCGGGCGGCCAGGCCCACCCCGGGCACGTCGGGGAGCCGGTCGGGCAGGAGGCTGCGCTGCAGGGTCTCGGCGATCTGGTGCTCGCGCTGCGCCCTGGCCTCCTCGTGGCTCAGCAGCTCCTGGGCCTCGGAGCGCTCGTGGATCTCCTGGACGAGGCGCACGTTGGCGGCCGAGAGCTGCGCGGTGCGCTTCTCGACACGCTGCTCCAGCTCGGCGGCCGCGAGGGCGAGGTCGCTCGCGGCCTGGGCGCGTTCGCTGACGAGGGCGGCCAGGAAGAACGAGGTGAGGGCGACCGTGGCGTTGAAGGCCTGCAGCGTGACCATCTGTTCAAGGCGCGTCGTGCCCTCGAAGGGGCCGATCTGCTTCGTGGCCGCCCACGTGGCGGCGAGCGTCGCGATGAGGGCGGCGGGTGCCGCGCCGCGCAGCTGCAGACGCCACGCCGCCCAGCCGAGGAACGGCAGGGCGATGAAGAGGACACGCATCTGCAGGACGATCCACGTGAGGGTCAGCGCGACGGCGACGAGGATCACGGCGCCCTCGAGCCACTGACGCAGGGGCCAGCGTCGCTGCTCCCAGAAGAGCGGCAGGCACAGCAGGAACGGCGTGAAGGCCAGCACGCCCATGGCGTCGCCGGTCCACCAGACGGCGAACGCGGTGGGCAGCTGACCCGCCTGGATCGAGCCGGAGGCGACCAGGACGAGGGAGCCGATGGTGGCACTGACGAGCATGCTGGCGAGCGCTCCGACGAAGACGAACGCGAGCGCGTCGTGCTGGCGGTCGAGCTCGCGCCGGAAGCCGACCTTGTGCAGGAGCGTCACGGCGACGACCGGTGCGAGCGTGTTGCCGACCGCCGTCGCGAGGGCGGCCAGGAAGGTGGCGCTGATGGGGAGGTTGATCGCGAGGGCGGCCACCGCGACGGCGGGCCAGTACGACCGGCCGAAGACGAGCAGGGCCGCCACGGCGATGCCGGTTGGGGGCCACAGCGGTGTGACGTCGTCGCCGACCAGTGACAGCTCGAGCCCGAGCTTGCCGCCGTAGTAGTAGGTGACTCCGATGGCGGCGAGGAGTGCCGCGCGCCGAATGCCCACCCGCTCGGCGAGCATGCCGACGGGCCGCGAGGACCCAACCGTCCCCACGCGCACCGTCATGGTCGGACGCCTCCCACGCGCCCGCGCGTCCCCATGGCTGCGAGCCTAGGGATCAGCGGCTCGGATGACGAGGGTTTCGCACACACTGTCCGGGTCCGGTGGGGTCTGCTTCCTCGCCGACCGGGGCGGGGCAGGTGCGATGGGTCACGTCCGACGGTGTTCGCCGTCGTGCCCCACCCTTGGCTCCTACCGTGTGTAGTAGAGGAGGGACCATGGCCGGTGAGTCGCTGGTGACGGCGCGGAGGCTGTCCGTGGTCACGGCAGCGGTGGGGGCCGCTGCCGGGGGCTGGACGCTGGCAGACCCGGGCCTGCTCCACGGGCCCGAGGCGATGCAGGGGTCGGCGCGCGGCACGGCGCTGGTGCTGCTCGTCGTGGCCCTGCCGGTGCTGCTCGGGTCGTGGTGGAAAGCCGGACGAGGGTCTGGGGCGGCCCTGCTGGCAGCCCTCGGAGCGCTGCTCTACGTGCTCTACAACGCCGTGCTCTTCCTCTTCCTCACCCCGTTCAACGCCGCCTTCCTCGTCTACGTCGCGCTCCTCGGCTCGGCGCTCTGGGCGGTCGGGCACCTGGTCGTCGCGCGCGAGCTGCGAGTGGCCGGGGAGGGCGTCACCGAGCGTGCGCCGGTGCGCGGCGTCGCGGCATACGTCTGGGTGGTCGCGGCGCTCAACGCGCTGGCGTGGCTGGCGCGGGTCGTGCCGTCGATGGGGGAGTACCCCACGCCGATGCTGGAGGGGACCGGTGTGCAGACCAACGCCATCTTCGTCCAGGACCTCGGCGTGTGGCTGCCCCTCGCCGCGGTCTCTGCGCTCTGGCTGTGGCGGCGCGAGGCTCGCGGCGGTGTCGTCGTGACGGCGCTGCTCGGCATGTGGGTCATCGAGAGCCTCAGCATCGCGGTCGACCAGTGGTTCGGGGCGACCGCCGACCCGGCCTCAGACGTGGTGTCGACGTCGCTGGTGGTTCCCTTCCTGGTTCTCGCTGCGGTCGGGCTCGTCCCGTGGTGGCTGCTCGCGCGGTGGGCGTCACCCCTCCTGACCCGCTCGGGCGGCCCGGTCTGACGCAGGGGGCAGGGCCGCCCGGGTGTCGCGCACGTGTCAGGCGGGGTGTCGCGCGGGGCTGTCGCGCAGGGCGTCGCGCAGGGTGTCGCGCAGGGGTGTCGCGCCCACTGTGGCGGGGAAGGTCGTGCGAAAGTGGGCGCACGAGTTTTCCGAAGTGGTCCGCACGCGTGCCGGACCGCGCCTAGCGTTGCCTCGTGTCGTCGCCGCACCAACGTCCGGAGTTCCAGCCACGGCTGGTGCCTGCCCCGGATGCCGACGCTGAGGCCGAGGCGCTCGACTTCGGGGCGCTGTTCCACGCGGTGCCGAGTCCCTGTGTCGTGCTCGACGCGGACCTGATCATCCAGGCCTGCAACGACGCGTACCTCAAGGCCGCGAGCCGGCGTCGGAGCGAGCTCGTCGGCATGAGCATCGCCGACCTGCTGCCGAGCCGGCCGGCCGGGCCCGACACGATCCCCGGTTCGGAGCCGGTCGTCGAGACGGTTCGGCGAGCCGTGCGGACCGCCCTGGACACCGGCCGCTCCGTCGTGGTCGGCCTGCAGCGCTACGACGTCGACGCCGGCCGAACGACTGCCCAGCTCGAGGCCAAGGTGGAGGCCAAGGTGGAGGCCCGGGTGGAGGCGGAGGTGGACGCCGCGGGGCGGCACTACTGGATCGGAACCGCTGTGCCAGTGCCGAACTCGTGGGGTGCGCCCCGGCACGTGCTCTACAACGTGCACGACGTGACGGCCCTCGTGCCGCACCTCGCCACCGCGTTGAGCGAGCCACTCGAGCCCGCTGGACGGCAGGCGCGAGCCGCCGTCGTGGCCGCGACGGCCGTGGCCGAGCAGAGCCAGCTGTTCGACCTCGCGCTCGAGACCCAGCGACAGCTCGGCATCGCGGTCCAGGAGGTCATGCTCCCCGCCGAGGTGCCGCTCAGCGTGCGCGAGGCCGTCCAGATCGCGGTGCGCTACCAGCCGGCGTCGGATGCGCTGCGGGTCGGCGGCGACTGGTACGACGTCGCCGACCTCGGCCAGGGGCGCCTCGCCGTCGCCGTGGGTGACGTCGTCGGCCACGGACTGCGCGCCGCTGCCGTCATGGGTCAGCTGCGCAGTGCCCTGAGTGCGCTCACCGTCGCGGACGTCGGCCCCGCCGCCGCCATGACGGCCCTGGACCGGGTGGCGCGGCACAGCCCCGACGCGACGGCGTCGACAGCTGTGAAGGTCGTCGTCGACCCGGCGCTTGACCTCGCCATCTACAGCAGCGCGGGCCACCTGCCGCCGCTCATCCTTCGGGTCGACGGCACGATCCACACGATGAACCAGGCGCTCGGCCCGCCGTTGGCCGTGACCCAGAAGGTGGTGAGCCGGCCTCTCGGCACGGCGATGCTGCGCGCCGGCGACACCCTCGTGCTCTACACCGACGGCCTCGTCGAGCGACGCGGCGAGGCCCTCGACGTCGGGATCGCCCGACTCTCGGACGCGCTGGTCAGGTTGCGGGAGCTGGACGTCGACTCGATCGCCGACCGGCTGCTGTCGGAGCTGCCACCGATGTCGTCGCTGCGTGACGACATCGCACTCATCGTCCTGCGCGTCTGAGCCCCTCGCGTACGCGTTGGGCCCGCGGAGCGTTCGTCGGTGGCCCGGCGCTCTCCTCGGGACCGAATCGAGGTCAGGGACTCGAGGTGGAGGGTCCACGTCCACCACCCGCGTCGTGCGGTCGAGTGGCTGCCTGCGCTGCAGTCCAGGCGGTGCGATGCTCGTGGAGTGAAGACGCAGGAGGTCTCGACGTCACTCGGTCCTGTGGAAGTGTCCTGGGCCGGTCCCGCCGGCGGGGGCGTCGTCCTCGTCTTTCCTGGGGGACACTGCTCTGCGGCCACGCCGCTCGGTGCAGACCTCTACACCGACATGGGGTTCCGGGTGTTGACCTTCTCCCGCCCCGGGTACGGCCGCACGCGCGTAGGTCCGCTCACGGCGGCCGAGTTCGTCCCGGCCGTGGCGGAGGTCTGCGACGGGCTTGGGATCGGCGCAGCCACCGCAACCGTGGGAATCAGCTTCGGCGGCCTCCAGGCAGTGCACGTCGCTGTCGCGCTCGCGCACCTGGCGCCTCGTCTGGTTCTGCACAGCTGCGCTCCGTCGACGTTGCCCTATCCCGACACCAGGCTCGAGGCGGCAGCCGGTCCCCTGAGCTTCTCTCCGTTGACTCAAGGCCTGACCTGGCGGGCCATCCGCTCCCTGACGTCCTCGGACAGGGGCCTGCGCCTGATGATGTCCACGCTGTCGAAGCTCCCGGTCGACTCGTGGTGGGAGAAGTGGACGCCTGCGGACCGCGCATCGGCTCGGGCGACCTTCGCGGGCATGGGCTCGGGATCGGGCTTTGTCACGGACTTGCGCCAAGGCGCAGCAGACAGGGCGGACTACCGCCAGACGGTTCTGCGCTCGGTTCCCTGCCCAACCCTCGTGACGGCGTCGCGACATGACGGTGGCGTGTCTTTCGCACACGCAGAGGACTTCGTGCGCACGGTGCCGAGGGCCCAGCTGATCGACACCGACGCGCCATGCCACTTCTACTGGCTGGGACCCGACCGTCCAGCGGTGTCCCGAGCTATCCACGCCTTCGTCGTTGACTAGCCAAGGGACGGTTGCGGCCAAGACGCCCGGGTCTTGCGCCGTTGCGAACAGCGGCCTCGGGATGCTCGATGATCAGCTGATCTGCGGGTGATGCCCTCGAACACGGGGCACGCGTTGAGTTACAGACCGAACCCGTGCCACTCGCCCTCAGAAACAACCTCGACAGAGTCGCCGACGACCCGGATGGCGGTCTGCTCGTCGATGACATACGCCGGTCCGTCGATGTCAGCAGCCCAGCGCTCCGCGTCCGCAAGGGTGTTCGTCGGGAACGCGTTCAAGTGAGGGAAGATCGCGAAGTCCACGAGCCCCAAAGTCCGATCGTCCACGGCGGCCGGCCATTTGACGAAGTCGGAACCGATTCGGGGTGCCATGACCATGCTGCCGGCGCTCACGCCGACCCAGGTCGTATCGGTCAGAGAGGGAAGGTGGTCCGCCATGCCTGATTGCCGCAACCAGTGACAGAGGTAGGTGGCCTCGCCGCCGTCGACGAGCAGCACGTCGGCCCCACGGATCCATGGGACCCATCGCTCCGGGTCAATGGTGGGTAAGGCGGTGAGCTCTAGCACGCCCACGGACTTCCACCCCAGTGCCGTCATGGCGTCACCTGGGCGCCCGCCACTGACGAAGCTGCGCACCGATTGCGGACCGCAACTGGGATGCCCCCATTGCGCAGTCGGGATGCACAATGCGGCAGCTTCCGAGATGGGCTTGCCCAACATGCCCGCGAGCGCATCGCGAATGCTGGGGTTCGTGACGCCGCCCGAGGTGAGAAGCAGCTTCATCGCTGGGGCTCCTTGGCGTTGCTCGGATCTTGGGGAACGGCAAGGCCGGAGGACGCGGCCAGTCCGCTGACGGGTGATGACACCGTACAGACAGCCGATCCCACGTGCAGGGCCAACGTTCGGCTCGGCTCGGCTATACGTCTTGAGCACGACCAGAGCCGCTGGTCCGCCCTTCATGGTGCAGGGACTGTGCGGTCGCCTCTGCGTCAGGCATTCCTCAACCTCTTGCCCGTCGTTCTCCACACATGACGAATGAAAGGTCTGGAGCACGCCGGCTGGCGGCGCATAGAACCGCCTCTTCCCTGCGGCGCGCCTCACGCTACGGAGTCACGCGCGCGGACGTCCGACGTCCTCGGACACGCGACATCCACCCGTTCCGTTCGCCGACAACCTGTGTGCCGGGTGTTTCTGGCTGCTTCGAACCGTCCGGGACCTCTGAGGTACCCGTCCTGGGGCCCATCAGACTGCAAGCCTCAGGACGGGGGCAGTCCCGCGGCACGGAACCTCGTCAGTTCGCTCAGCGACGGCGCAGCTTTGACCATCCCAGTCGTCCGAGGTCGTGGACTAGCGCGAGGGCCGCGAGGCTGGCAACTACCACCGGGACAGCGTTGACGGGCTCGCCGCGAAGTAGCGGCCACGTTAGGAAGAGGACGACGCAAACCGCGAACACGGTCGCTCGCCACAAGGGAGGCTCGGGCGTCTTACGCCACTCGTCGCGCCAAGTCTCGAACATGGATCCTCGTCAGTGCATCAAGTGGCTATGTGGTGGTGCTCGGGCACACTATCGCCCGTCTACCAACTCGAGATGGCGCATCCCTCAAGAAGGCTGGAGCTTGTCGGCAACGCTCGAATCTGGGGCCGATCGGATGTTCGAAATCGAGGCCACTGGTTCGTGGC